>JBFGZS010000005.1:0-94652 GCA_041586615.1 Motiliproteus sp.
ACAGCTGCGGGCGTTGACGGAGGTCTACGCGCAGGATGATGCTAAGGAGAAGTTTGTGAAGGACTTCGTCACCGCCTGGAACAAAGTGATGAATGCAGATCGTTTCGACCTGTCCTGATCACCGTTGTTTGCCAGAAAGCGTGGCCTGAGAGGGGCACGCTTTTTTTATGGTGAACTAGCAGTCTGGAACGGCAGTCGGTCTGTCTGCTAACGTACAGAGCCCTACATGGGCGTGTGCTACTGTACGGTTAACTGTGATGGACACACAGACAAAGGAATGACTGAATGAACCTCTGTCACTACCCGAAACCAAGGCATGGTTGTGTCAGTAAAGGCAGTGAGGGCAGTGAGGGCAGTGAGGGCAGTGAGGGCAGTATGGCAAGCCCTACGATGCTGCAAACCGGCTGAACAAGCACCAAACAACGGGTGGCCATATGGTTAATGACGCTTACATTGAAAACAACAAAATGAAAAGGCAGGCGTGGCTGGTGGTGCCACTGGCCTTGATTATCATCGCAGTGATAGTGCTGTTTGGCCGTCCCGGTGATAGTGCTCTATCTCAACCCAGAGTTCTCGAACGTTCGGCACAGGGCATGCTAATTGAGTTACCGTTTGTTGGGACGGGTCAAGAAGTGAGCTGGCACCCACAGTGGACGCCGGCGTCAGGCGCGACGCGGCAGCAGGTGCTACAGTTACTCAGTCAGTACTCCGCCGACTACATACAGTTACGAACACGATTGGAAGTCCGGCCAGGGCCGGGCTCGGCGACACTGGAGCAACTATCCCAACGTATCGGTGACGCATTGGTGCGGTATGATCTTGGGCGGATGATTACAGGGGACGATCGACCACTAGACAATCTGCCCGCCGACCTCGTACTGCCTGAGAACGGCCTGCTGCTGATCTGTGCTGAAGAGGATAGTGAACTTGCCCTGCGCCTATTGGCGGCACTAACCCCCTACCTGAGTGGTAGGGTCAGCGTGCGTTATGATACTAAAATCACTGCGCAGTCCATGCGCCTCTATCTATTTGGCACGCCTTATTTCAACGATCAGGGTCAGGCGACGCTTGACGCTGTCAATATCAAAAATAGCGCGGTTAAACAAGAGTCAGGTCGCGTGGATGATTAATCAATGCTGGTCGAGGTAGCCGATCAATTAGGGTACCTGCGAACAAGTCCCTGCGGCTTCTGTAAGCGCCTGAAGTTCGCAAATTCTAGGCGCAATCTGCAGCGAATGGTCGTCGTCCTTAACAAAGGTTGCAACAACGAAGTTGTGTACTTCAGGCCTTTTCCTGCGGGGCTTTCAGCTTGATCCGCACTCTGCGTTACAGTTTTTTGTAAGGTCTAGACATTGCTGCAAAGCTACGCCTGGATTGCGAACCAAGCTGAAAGCCAGAAACTAGCAAGGACTTATTCGCAGGTTTACCTAACCTGAGCTTAACGGCCAGAACAGCGGTAGCAATGCCATGGTTATTACAAATAATAATAAACTTAATGGCCCGCCGACTTTTAAATAATCAGCATAGCGATAACCGCCCGGCCCCATTACCAGGGTATTGGCAGCATGGGATACCGGGCTGGCCAGGCTGGTGGCGGCAACCGCCACGACCATCATCGCGCTTTGCCCATTCACCCCCAGCGCACTGCTAAGCATTAAGCCAAGGGGTGCCATGATCAGTACCAGCGCCACGGTGGGCACCACCAGAGTACCGAGGGTGGTAACCAGATACAAACCGGCCAGTACCGCCAGCGGGCCGTAATGACCCAGGCCTGCCAGTACCCCTTCGGCCAGCCAGGCTGCGGTTCCAGAGTGTTGCATGGCCGCCCCGAGCGGTAGCATACCCGCGATCAGAAAAATAGAACGCCAATCAATGGCGGCATAGGCCTGCTCCATCGTTAAGCAGCGGCTGGCGACCATCAGGGTCGCCGCCAGAATAGCCGCCAGATAAATAGGTAATAACCCGGTTACGGTCAGGGAAACCATCAGTACCATCAGCCCGGCTGCCAAGGGTGCCTTGCGGGTATTCACCGGCTTTACCTGCACGGGTTTCATGACTATCAGATGTTCGCTGTCGGTCAGCATGGCCAGGCGCGCTCGCGGGCCGACGATGAGCAGCGCATCACCGGCTTGCAGCAACATACTGCCAAGCGCAGAGCGATAAGAGCGGCCCTCACGCCAAATGGCAGAAACTTCCACGTCGTAGCGTTTATCCAGTTGCAGTGCGTTAACACGCTGACCAATATATTTGCTGCGCGGGTGTAAGGTAGCCTCTACCAGTTCCAGTTTGCCTTTGGAAAATAAGTCGAGATAGGGCGACATATCATCCAGTCGCTCCAGCTCGTTAAGGCCGCGTAAAATATCCAGGTCTTCTTCGCGTCCCTGGATCAGCAATAAATCGCCCGCTTGCAGTTTGTCGTCTGAGTGAAACTGCTGAATAATTTCGCCATGGCGAAATAAACCCAGCAAGCGGAAATCAAAGGCATCCCCCAGGCGGTTATCGGCAAAGCTGGTATCCACCAGCGGACTGTCGGCGGGCAGGCCCAACACGAATAAACGCTCTTCCAGTTTATACTGTTGTTTTACATCATCGGCGCTTAGGGGGTGAACAGCACTAAATGCTGCTTGTTTTTGCGTTGCTTCGAGTGCGTCCTGGCTGCCCTGAACCAGAATTTTATCGCCCGCGGCCAGTGATAAATCGGCCAGCTGGGTGCGCTGGGTTTGGCCCGGTCGTTTAACGGCTAATACATTTAGCTGATAGTGCTCGCGAAACTGATGGTGCTGCAATACTGCGCCACTGAGTGGGCCGTCATCTGCAACGTCCAACTCTGCCAGCCCACTGGCCGCCAGCAACTTTTTATGCAATAGCGGTGCTTCACGCTCAATGGTTAGGGAGTTCCAGCTGCGCAGCCGTTCAAAGCGGTTAAATTTACCCTGAGCCAGCACAATGTCGCCCCCTTTAAGTATTGTGTGGCGCGACGGCAACGTTAAGGTTTCATGGCCCCGGGTCAGGGCAACAATCATCAGGCCTGCGGTATTAATAAGGCCCGACTCTTCCAGCGTTCGCCCGGCCAGTAACGAGGACATGGGTAAGCGCAGCTCAAAAATGCGCTCTTGCAAGCCGTATTGGTCGCTGAGGTTTTTACTGCCCGCAGGGCCAGCACGGCCCAGATCGGTTGCCGGGAGTATATGGCGGCCAATAAAGGCCATAAACAAGGTGCCAGCCAGCAGTACCGGCAAGCCTATCAGCGCAAAATCAAATAAATCAAAACCCGCCTGGTTACTATTTTCCAGCGCCATACTCACCAATAAATTGGGCGGAGTGCCAATTAAGGTCAGTAAGCCACCGAGCATAGCGCCAAACGCCATGGGCATCAGTACTTTTGCCGGCGCAATCCCGCAACGCCGCGCGGCATCAACTGTCACCGGCAACAATAATGCGACGACGCCGATATTGCTCATAAACGCAGATAACGAACCGGCAACCAGCATAATGACGATAATCATCTGCGTTTCACTGTTACCGGATAAGCGAATAACCCTGCGGCCAATGCTATCGGCAATGCCGGCCCGGGTTAAGCCCTCACTCATGATGAACATGGCCCAAACGGTAATCACCGCCGGATTGCTAAAACCGCTCACTGCTTCAGCCGGTGATACCAGCTGCAGCAAGGCCAGCGCACATAACAGCAGCAAGGCTACCACGTCCATTCGCAGCCATTCGGTAACAAACAATACCAAGGCTGCCAGCAGTAGTAATACCAGCGCGATATCCAGAGTCATAGCGGCCAGAACACCCTTAATAACGGCAAGGCTACTGCTACGACTAAAATTTCCAACGGCAAGCCCAGGCGCCAGTAATCACTGAATTTAAAGCCACCCGGGCCAAGAATTAAGGTGTTGTTCTGGTGGCCTATAGGCGTTAAAAACGCACAAGATGCCCCGACTGCTACCGCCATTAAAAACGAATCAACATTGACCCCCAGTGTCATGGCGGCACCAATGGCAATTGGGCACATGACTGCGGCCGTTGCCGCATTGTTCATCAGATCAGACAGCAACATAGTAATAATAAGTACCATAGCCAGTGCGACTACAGCATTACCCTGAGCAATATATTCCATCAGTAAACTAGCAATCAGATCAGCCGTACCGGTAGACTCCATCGCACCTGCTACCGGGATCAAGGCGGCCAGCAAGACAATGACAGGCCAATCGATAACTGAATACACTGACCGTGGCGGTACGGTTTTAAACACCATTGACGCCAGTACCCCCAGAGCAAAAGATATGGCGGCAGGTAACAAGCCAAAAGCGGCCCCGGCCACCGCAGCAAACATGATCGTACCCGCGAAGAATGCTTGCTTCATGTCGGGTATTTTTAACGCTCTTTTTGCCAGCGGCACACAGTCGTAATCACTGGCAAATTCATAGACGCTCTCAGTAGTACCTTGCAGTAACAATAAATCACCCGCTTGCATTCTCAAATTTCGTAGGCGTGATTTAGAACGGGTTCCATCGCGAGAAACGGCCAGCAAGTTCAGACTGTAGCGCGAGCGCAACATAATATGAGTAGCCGAACGGCCTTGTAAGATTGATCCCGGTCGTACCACCAATTCCATCAGCACGATATCTTCAGTATTTTTTGGCGTACTCTCTTGCGCTTTTTTCTCAGCAGCATCACTAGCGGCCACTTTCTCTGCTGTAGCCGGTTCACTCTGCGTTTGCTCGGTTGTGGCAGACTCATCCACTGTCACCGACTCTGCCAGCTCCAGGCCTAAGGCCGATAATAGTGTACCTAAAGAATCGACCTCGGCTTCCAGCACCAGAATGTCACCTTGCCGAATAACCCGGCCACCATGGGGCGCATGAATTTTTACTTCATTCCTGATAAGAGCAACGATTTGTGAGCCGCTGTCATCGAACTCATTTTCTATGTCGCACAAACGCTTATCGGCAATTTTACTTTCTTTTGTTACCCGCGCTTCGGTGAGATAAGCCCCCGTTTCAAAGCCCTCGGTGTCGGTTTGTTTACGCGCCGGTACTAAGCGCCAGGCCAGCAGCACAAATACACAGCCTGTCAGCGCAACAGCAAGCCCTACTGGGGTAAAGTCGAACATGGTAAAACTTGCCCCTCCTTGCTGTGCGCGGAAACCCGCTACAATCAGATTAGGCGGTGTACCTATCATCGTGGTCATCCCGCCCAAAATAGTACCGAACGCCAATGGCATGAGTATCCGTCCTGGCGGTATTTCCAAACGATTGGCGACCTGCAATGCGACGGGCATCAGCAAAGCAAGCGCCCCCACATTGTTCATAAAACCCGACAATAACGCCCCGATAGCTACCAGTGCCGCCATGCTGACCCTAAGCCCGGAATTTTTAGGCATGGCGTAACGGGTAAGCACATCCACCGCGCCGGAACGCTGTAATCCAGAACTTAACACCAGTACGCAGGCTACTGTCACGACTGCAGGATGACCAAAGCCATTAAAGGCGATGGCGGGATCAATAACCCCACTTAACACACACGCCAGCAACGCCGCCAGCGCAATCGTGTCATGGCGCCAGCGGCCCCATAAAAACATGCCGATAGTCACCAGTAAAACCAAGATAATAATGCTTTGTGGCGTGGTCATAGTGGGCTCTTTTGTTAAGGAAGCTCTGAATTACACGACCAATTCTTCCTACAGTCCATAAACAGCCGAGGCTTCAGCCAAAACTCCATTTTTTAGCGCAAACTCGTCCGATTCTTCGCCGGTGGCCCTTATTTTAGGGCTGTTTTCCGCCTTTCGGGCGGATTAATTCTGTGCCAGCAACCGTTTTCTCGCCTGAAACAGGTTCGCCAAAGCAAACAGCAGGTTCAGTTGCGAGCCGTTCTTCATCAGCCCTTGGTAACGCGCTTTGGTAAATCCGAACTGGCACTTAATGATCCTAAACGGGTGCTCGACCTTGGCGCGAATACCGGCTTTGGATTTTTCGACCTGCTGCTTGATCTTTTCTGCCTTGTTGCCTCGGCGCTTCATCGACCGAATCTTTCCCGGTGGTTCAGCGATGAACCACTCGGTCTCGGAATACTGAAATTCCTCGTGCTTCTCTATATACCTCGGAATCCGGCATCGCCGAACACGTATTCTTCGTTGCCATGGAGCAGGTTGCCCGCTTGATTCAGGTCGTGCACGTTGGCAGCAGCTGTGCTGCAGGCCTGAGTGGGTATCAACACCGATATGGGCTTTCATCCCAAAGAACCACTGATTCCCTTTCTTGGTCTGAGGCGTCTCGGGGTCTCGTTGGCCCTGCTTGTTCTTGGTCGAGCGGGGTGCCGAGATGATGATGGCATCTACGATGGATGGTGCCCTTGGCGGGCATGAGTCCCTGCTCGTGCAGGTAGCCGGTCACATGCTCTATGATCGTTACGAGCCGCTTCCAGGGAATGACCCGATCCATCTGATCGAGAAAGATCACCCGGCGAGTGCGCTTGCGCTTACCTTGGTGTTCGGCGTCCGAGAAGCTGAGCTGATCCGTATCTGAAATCGATCCAGGGCGAAGTATCACCAGGTAACCAGGACTGCTGGCTCGGGGTCGGAATCATCGGCAGCATCGCCAACACGACCACCGGCACCGCGAGGGCTGCGCCGACCCAGAAGCGCCGCGACATATCGCGCAGCTCCGCACTATCGTCTTCGCCCTCGTCCTTGCCGCCGGCTTTCGCAGCCACTGATTTTGGCTCCAGCGCCATACCGCACTTGGGGCACGCACCGGGATGATCCTGCTTGCCGCCCTCGTTGTCGCCCTCGTTACCGGCCTTGTGGGCTGGCTTGTCGCAAAAAAGGGAAAGTGATCCCGTTAACTTGTCAGCGCCCTCCAGCGTCTTTGGTTGCATTGTGCCCCCGCGCCAGCAGTACGTAGAAAGCCGGTAGCACGAACAGGGTAAACAGGGTTCCGATGCCCAGCCTCGTGGCGATGGTCATGCCGATATCGAAGCGGCTCACGGCACCGGCACCGGTGGCCATCAGCAGGGGCACCATGGCAACGATCAGCGACACCGAGGTCATCAGGATCGGGCGCAGGCGGATTGCCGAGGCTTCGATGACCGCTTCGCGTTTACTCATGCCCTTGTCGTGTTGCAGCAGATTGGCAAACTCCACGATCAGAATTCCGTTCTTGGCGACCACGCCGATCAGCGTGATCAGTCCCATCTGGGTATAGATGTTGACACTGGCTACGCCAAGGGTGATAAACGCCATTGCTCCGGCCACGGACATGGGCACCGAAACCAGAATGATCAGCGGGTCACGCCAGCTCTCGAACTGCGCGGCGAGCACTAGATAGATCACCAGCAGCGACAGGAAAAATGTCAGCACCAGGGCGCTGCCCTGTGCCATCAACTGACGCGACTGGCCCTTGTAGTCCACCGAATAGGCCGGCGGCAGACTCTCGGCGGCCGTCTGGTTTAGCCCGCTCAAGGCATCGCCGAGGCTGACGTTGTCCCGGGGCACGCCTTCTAAAATCAGAGAATTGAGCTGTTGAAACTGGGTGCGTTGCGAAGGCTCGACCTGATCCTCGAAGCGAATAACGCTGCCCAGGGTGACCAGCTCGCCGGAATCGACCTCAATGTAATAGTCGTCGATCATGGCGGCGTCGAGGCGGTAACCCTGCTGCACCTGGGGAATGACCCGGTAGCTGCGCCCGTCCATGCTGAAGCGGTTGACGAAACCCTCTCCCAGCATGGTGGATAATGCCTCGCCGACGTCCGCCATGGTCAGACCCAAATCAGCGACCCGCTCCCGATCGACCAGTACCTGGGTGACCGGACGATCGATATTAATGGACTTGCGCAGGAACACGAAATTGCCGCTGCCCATCGCCTTGCCGAGCAGCTCGTCGGCCACGGCGTTCAGCTCGCCGTAGCTGTTGCCGGTGGTGAGCACAAACTGCACTGGCAAGCCACCGCTGGAGCCCGGCAGAGAGGGACGAGGAAACGCCGCCGTCTGCAGGCCGGTGACCTGGGACAGGGCACTCTGGACGTTGGGCATGACCCTCATCTGCGAGATGTCACGCTGACTCCAGGGTTTCATCTTGAAGCCGCCGAACAGGGTGTCCGGGCTGTTGCCTCCGAGGATCATGAAGGATTCGTGGTACCCCTCAATTTGTTCGATGCCCTCCTGTATATCTGCAGCGTACCGCTTCAGGTATTCGAGCGTGGCGGTCTGTGGGGCCGTACCCTGGAAGAAAATGATGCCCTGGTCTTCGGTGGGAGCCAGCTCATTCTGGCTGGTGGTGAACATGAAATAGATGGACGTCAGCACGACAAGGGCAAACACGACCGCTACCCAGAGGGTTTCCAGGGTGCCTGACAGCAGCGTTCGATAGCCCTCGGAGATGGCATTAAAACTGGACTCTACACCCTGTTCAAAACGCGACGAGGTACCGCTGGGTTTGAGCACCATCCCGGACAGCATGGGGGAAAGCGTCAGGGCAACGATGCCCGAAATCACCACGGCGCCCGCCAGGGTAAAGGCAAATTCGGTAAACAGGGAGCCGACCAGCCCGCCCATGAAACCAATGGGTGCGTAGACTGCGACCAGCGTCGTAGTCATGGCGATGATGGGCACCGCCATTTCCCGGGCCCCGTTGATGGCGGCTTCAAAATTGGGTTCACCCTGCTCAATATGCCGATGCACGTTTTCCACCACGATGATAGCGTCATCCACCACCAGTCCGATAGCCAGCACCATGGCCAGCAGGGTCAGAAGATTGATGGAGAAGCCCAGTACCAGCATCAGAAAGGCGCCGCCAATTAGCGACAGGGGTACCGCGACCGCTGGCACCAGAGCCGCGCGAATCGAACCCAGGGACAGGAATATCACCACCAGTACGATCACCACGGCTTCGATCAACGTCTTGATGACCTCGCTGATCGAGTCTTCGATAAACTCCGATGCATCATAAGGCAGCACGACGCTGAGACCGGCCGGCAGCTGCCGCCGGATCTCCGGCAGGGCCTGGCGCACTGCCTTGGCGACATCCAGCGGGTTAGCGCCTGGCGCCTGCTCAATGGCCATAAAGGTCGAGGGAATACCGCTGTACCAGGCCGTACTGTCGTAACTCTGGGCGCCGAGTTCGGTGCGGGCAATATCCCGCAAACGTACCAGCGTACCTTGGTCATTGCGTACCACCAGCGCCTCAAACTGTTCAGGGCTGGTGATATCCGTATTGGTGGTCAGATTGATGGCGACGAATTCGCTGCGGGTTTTGCCGACTCCGGCCTGGAAGTTGTTGTTGCGCAATACCGCCATGACCTGTGCCGGCGTGACCTTCAGGGCCGCCATGCGTTTGGGGTCGAGCCAGATGCGCATGGCCATCTGCTGGCCAAAGACACGAGCCTTGGCCACGCCAGCCAGAGCCTGCAGTTTCGGCTGCACCACCCGGGTCAGGTAGTCGCTGATCTTCGGCACGTCCATCTGTTCGGAGTAGAATGCCAGGTACATCAGTGCCGTGGAGTCGCCAGTGGAGGACTCGATCACCGGACTCTCTGCCGCTTCGGGCAGAACGCTGCGCTGACTGGCCACCTTCGCTTGCACTTCTGCTAACGCGGCGTTGGCATCGTAGTTTAGCGCCATGTTGACGCGGATCGAGGAGCTGCCCTGCAGGCTGGTGGATTCGATAAAGTCGATGCCATTGGCTTCGGCAACGGCCTGTTGCAACGGTGTGGTGACAAAGCCCTGCACCAGTTCGGAACTGGCACCGGGGTAGGAGGTGCTGACCGTGATCACCGTACTTTGTAGCGCTGGATACTGGCGTACCTCCATATCCACGACGGCGCGCAGGCCCATCAAAAGAATCAACAGACTAACAACGGTGGCAAGCACCGGACGATGGATGAAGATGTCGGTGAATTGCATCAGGATTCAGCCCCTGTCGACGGTTTGTCACCGGAAGAGCTGTTGCGGCCACCCGCCGCGTCTTGCTGGTCTGCGGCATTATTGGCGATCCGTACCGGCTGCCCGTCACGCAGGCGCTGCAGACCCGTCGCCACGACCTGGTCACCGGCTTGCAGCCCGCGCACGATTTCGATCTCATCGCCGCGCTTGTTGCCGGTGGTGACCTGCTGGCGAGTGATCACCAGCTGTTCTTGATCGTTCTTCACCAGCTTGAAGACAAAATCACCGTAGGTGTTATAGGAAAGCGCCGTACGTGGCAGCGTCAGCACATGACGGGACTCGGCCGCCAGGGTACTGATATCAGCAAACATCCCCGGAAGCAGTATGCGCTCGGGATTGTCCAGTTGCGCGCGTACGGCAAGAGTACGGCTGGATTCGTTGATCGAGGGTGCCATGGCCAGTACCTCTCCGGTGAACACCCTGTCCGGATAGGCGGCAACCCGAACTTCAATGCTGCCCCCGGGGGTGATCTGTTGGAGCTTGTTCTCTGGCACGCTGTAATCGGCGTATATGGGGTGAAGCATATTCAGATCAACGATCGCTGTTCCCGCGCTAATATATTCGCCCTGGTCGATCTGACGCAGCCCAAGCATACCGCCGAAAGGCGCACGAATAGTTTTCTTCTGCAGCTGCGCCCGCTGCTGCTCTACATTAGCGCGAGCCGCGTGATAATTAGCCTGAGCCTCGTCAAACTGGGACCGGGACACGGAATTGCTGGGCAGCAGTTCCGAAAAACGCTGAAAGGTTTCGTTGGCCAGTTGAGCCTGGGCTGCCAACGCTGCCAGGGCGGCCTGATCGACGTCACGTTCCAGACGGATCAGCACATCACCGCGCTTGACCCGTTGGCCCGACTCGAACACCACTTCGCTGACTACGCCCGCAACCTCGTTGGCGACATTGACGCCATTAATGGCTCGCAGGGAACCGACAGAGCGGATTTCAGAACGCCAGGATCGGGCTTTAATGGTGACCGCTTCAACGGGTATTGGCGGTTGCGCTCGCCCTCGCTGCTCTGCGGATTTCTGCATCTGCAGGTATTTCCAGCCGAAGATACCGCCAAGCACTCCCGCAAGCACAACCAGAACAATAAACAGACGGATAGCGGTTTTCATCATCTCAATCCCTGATTGCTTGTGCTGAAATCAAACGGATCTGCCCACGTTGGCTATTAACCCTAGTGGAAAAATAGGCTTTCTGCCTCCTTGGTTTATCACCCTGGGATTTTTCTCAGAGGCACTGAAACAATCGCTTTGCGCTCAGCCAGCAGCTCTTCGCTATCTCTGCGACTCAGGCTGAATCGGTAGTAGAGCCATACCGCGTAGCTGATGATATCCGGCGAGAACCGTGGCGCCTGTAGGTGTTCATCGGCAGATTCTTGCAAACTACGCCAGCTAGTTTGTCAGTACCGTTCGGTAGCATACAGACGCTGAAAAAATGGCCCTGTATAAAGGATATACAAGCAATGGGTCGTGCTGGCTCAGCCGGTGAGCAGGGCAGCCAGAAACGGAACCACGCAACTATGCAGCCCTGAAAGGAGTTCAGCCATGAACCGCATGAGCCTTCGCAAGCACGTAAACGCCGCCGTTGTAATAGCTGCAACGATCATGTCAG
Source organism: Motiliproteus sp. (assembly GCA_041586615.1). Taxonomy (GTDB): domain Bacteria; phylum Pseudomonadota; class Gammaproteobacteria; order Pseudomonadales; family Balneatricaceae; genus Motiliproteus. The sequence continues at coordinate 11,555 of JBFGZS010000005.1, forward strand.
CAAGCGCACTGGCCGACACGCAACAAGGCGGCTATGGCATGGGCTCCGGCATGATGGGCGGCTATGGCACGGGTTGGATGGGCGGACACGGTGGGGGCTGGGTGTTGATCCTGCTTATTGCCGTCGTTGCCGGGCTCGTGGGATGGATCATTGCGCAAAAGAGAAAGTGAACCGACGCTTGCAGCGGACGGGAAATAAGCAGGATGAGCAATGGCACATGAACGCCCAGTTTTCATTGCTCCACTACCTAAAGGGAGTTGATTTATGTACGGATTTAGCACTCAGGTCTATCTACCGTTCGATACCGCCGTCGCGAAAGTCACCGAGGCCCTGAAAAAAGAGGGCTTCGGGGTGCTCACCGATATCGATCTCCAAGCGACATTGAAAGCAAAACTCAACATCGAGCATCGACCGTACCGCATACTCGGCGCCTGCAACCCGCCGCTGGCCCATCGCGCGATCGAGGCCGACCCCGACATCGGGCTGCTTTTACCGTGCAACGTGGTCGTGCGCGAAGAAGCCGATGGCAGCATTAGGGTCGCGTTTATGGATCCCTCAGCGGTGCTGCAGTTGGTCGACAAACCGGAAGTGCATGCCCTGGGTAAGGAGGTGTTGGTACTGCTGCAGAAAGTCTGTGCGAGCCTTAAAAGTCAGGATTGCCCAACAAGGAAAGTGCGGCGTACGGCTAACGCTGCCGTTGATGATAAGCGTTAGGCATGCGTGCGAGATTCCATGGTTAACACAAAAATAATGCGCCGTGTTCTGTGGGTTGGCATGGTATTTAATGCGCTGGTAGCGCTCATGCTGATGTTTCCGTCAACGCTTGGCGCGCTAGCGGCCCTTCCCCCTGTCGGCTCCGTCTTCTACCGCTGGATGCTCACATTCTTCGTGGTGCTGTTTAGCGCGACCTACGGCTGGTTGGCCGTTGAGCCAACAATCTGCCGGCCTCTAGTTGTGCTCGCCGCTGTGGGCAAAACGGGCGCGTTTATCGTCGCGCTCGTGTGTCTGATACGCGGCGATATCCTGCTGCGAACCTTCTCCATTTCAGTTGGCGACTTGGCCTTCGCCATCTACTTCTATCTATGGTTGCGTGCCACGGCGGTATCGGCGTCACCTGCCTAACGAAACGTTCAATTTCATGGGCGTCTGATTGCTTTCAACCTGTCACATTACCCGGTGGTCGAGATAGGCATCGATCGCAGCACTATTTTTCGGGAGGATTACCAGTCCACCGAAGTCCGCTTTGCTCAGTGAGCGTGCGGCTTTGAGCACCAGAATGTCTTCTGGTTTCAATATCGAGTCGTCGACCCTGTTTGGCCATCCTCACTACCCACTCAGTTCGCCAGCGAACAGACGACTGCTGGATGGATGCGTACAGTGCAAGCATCGAACTAATACCGAACTAACAACAAAGCCGAGATAACTATGCTGAAATCACGACAAGGGCAAAAAGTCCTCCAGGTCACTTTTTAGATCCGGGTCGATGGTAAGTGGCAAAAGATTAGTTCCGATGATCCGACAATTTGGCTGGGCAAGTGAAGGATTCTCGCCGAGCGTCACCAGCGCGAGGCCTGCCTGACTCGTTGGGACAGGCCATCCAGTCTCTGTATAGGAGCAATATCCTATGAACCCGATTCATGTCGATGTCGCCATTATTGGTGCGGGCACCGCCGGTATGGGTGCCTACCAAGCCGCGCGAGCCCATACGGACTCCGTCTTGCTGATCGAAGGCGGCGTCTACGGCACCACCTGCGCCCGCGTCGGTTGCATGCCCAGCAAGTTGCTGATTGCCGCCGCAGAAGCCGCTCATCAGGCGCGTCATACCGAGCCATTCGGGGTCCAGGTTAAGGACGTCATCGTTGACGGTGCGGCGGTGATGGCAAGGGTGCGACGCGAACGGGACCGTTTTGTCGGCTTCGTGCTGGAGTCGGTCGACGCCTTTCCGCAAAACGACCGTCTTATTGCAACGGTCCGGTTTCAGGACGCCAATACGCTGCTGACCGAGCAGGGTCAGTCGATACACGCCCATTGCATCGTGATCGCCACCGGCAGCAGTCCAGTCTTACCGCCGCTGCTGAAAGAGTTGAGCGCTCGCCTGATGACCAGTGAAACCCTGTTCGAATTGCCCACGTTGCCCAAGAGTCTGGTGGTATTCGGGCCCGGTCCACTGGGACTGGAACTGGGGCAGGCGATGAGCCGCCTGGGCGTGCAGACCAAAATATTCGGCGTGAGAGGCGGTGTTGCCGGCATCCGTGATCCAACGATTCGTGCCTACGCCGACCAGGCGTTCAATGGCGAGTTTTATCTGGATGCAGCGGCACAGGTGACGTCCGTCACAGAATCCAGCACCGGGGTCGAGGTCCATTACCTGCACCGGGATGGTGGCTGGAGAACCGAGCAGTTCAACTACGTGCTGGCGTCAACGGGCCGTGCTGCCAATGTCACGGGGCTCGGTCTGGAACGCACCGGGCTGGAGCTCGATGAGCGCGGTATTCCGCGGTTTGACCGCTTCACCCAGCGCTGTGGTAATAGTTCGATCTTTGTTGCCGGCGACGCCAGCAATGACATCCCCTTGTTGCACGAAGTGGACGATCAGGGTCGCATTGCCGGCGACAATGCCGGACGTTACCCCGATGTACGCTCGGGCTTGCGCCGCACACCGCTGGCTGTGGTGTTCACCGATCCACAAGTGGCATTCGTCGGATTCAATCTGGATCAGTTGAACCAGCAGTTCAAGGGTCGTTTCGCCACGGGCCAGGTGTCCTTCGAGGAACAGGGACGCAGCCGCGTCATGTTGCGCAACAAGGGGATCCTGAAAGTCTATGCCGAGCGCGGCAGCGGTTTGTTCCTCGGAGCGGAGATGTTCGGCCCTGCCGCCGAGCACCTCGGGCACCTGCTGGCTTGGGCGGCGCAAAAGCGCATGACCGTGTCTGAAATGCTGGAGATGCCCATTTATCATCCGGTCATCGAGGAGGGGTTACGGACCGCCCTGCGTGATCTCAATCATAACCTGCATATCGGTCCTGACGTGATCAAGCGTTGTATGGATTGTGGCCCGGGCGCTTGAATAGTGCGCCAGCGAACCTGTGAACCTGATTGAGATTAGGTGCTGATATTCCAATCTGCGGTCGGTGATGAACCCTCTTGTGCGTTAGCAGTTCGGAACACTCTGCGCGGAGGTACAGGGTCAAAAATGAGCTGGCCCCTATAAAATCTATAGGCTGACGGATGGGGTATGTCGCAATCAGCAAAATCACTCAGCAATTGAGACTTGATCCAAGGTTCCCTGCAAGTCCGCAACCTCGTCCAAAAAGCACTGTGTTCGCTAGCGTACCGAACCCTTCAGGGCTAACGCGTACCCTAAGACTAGGTAACCTCGTCACCGGGTGGTGGTAAATCAAGACGGTCCCTATCAGGAGTAGAGCGTGTCATGTCGACTCAAGACAGCAGCAGTGATCAGAAATACCCCTGGAATAACAAAAACAAGCCTGCTTTTCAAATAGTTAAAAGGGATGTCGCCGGATGGCCCTGTCGCACCGACCAACGCGATGGGAGCCCCTCAGTGATCGAACGTACACCCAAATACCCCCGAGGGAGTCACCCATGACCGACACACAGCATCACCCTATTCCGTGCCAGCGCACCCTGCAAGTCGGCACACAGACCTACCGCTACTACGCGTTACCCGCCGCCTACGCCGAACTGGGTGACCTGTCCCGACTGCCCTTTGTCCTGAAAATCGTGCTGGAAAACCTGTTACGCCACGAGGACGGTGAGCAGGTCACCCGGCCCCAGATCGAGGCGCTGGGCGAATGGCTTAAAAATAGCCAGTCGACCCAGGAGATCAGCTTTATGCCGGCGCGGATTCTGATGCAGGACTTTACCGGTGTGCCGGCGTTGGTGGATCTGGCAGCGATGCGTGATGCCATGGCCGAGGCCGGCGGCGACCCGGGGCGGATCAGCCCGCAGATCCCGGTGGATCTGGTAATCGACCACTCGGTCACCGTGGATCACGCCGGGGATGGGGCCGCCTTTGATGACAATGTGCGCCAGGAGATGCAGCGCAACCACGAGCGTTACACCTTTCTGCGCTGGGGGCAGGCGGCCTTCGATAATGTCCGTGTGGTACCGCCGGGCACCGGCATCTGCCATCAGGTCAATCTGGAATACCTGGGGCAGGTGGTATGGACGCAACCGCTGGAAAGCGGCGAACGACTGGCCTATCCCGACACTCTGGTGGGGACGGACAGCCATACCACCATGATCAACGGGCTCGGCATTCTGGGCTGGGGCGTGGGCGGAATCGAGGCCGAGGCCGCCATGCTGGGTCAGCCGATCAGCCTGCAACTGCCGCAGGTGGTCGGGGTCGAACTCAGCGGCCGGTTGCCGCCGGGCAGTACCGCCACCGACCTGGTGCTGCGGGTGACCGAGCTGTTGCGCCAGCAAGGCGTGGTCGGCTGTTTCGTCGAATTTTGCGGCAGCGGCCTGCACAGCCTGAGTCTGCCCGACCGGGCCACCCTCGCCAATATGGCGCCGGAATACGGCGCCACCTGCGGAATTTTTCCCATCGATGCCGAAACCCTGCGGTACCTGACCCTGACGGGGCGGGAGCCGCAGCAGGTCGCTCTGGTGGAGGCCTATGCCCGCGCTCAGGGGCTTTGGCATGATGAAAACACGCCGCTGGCGACCTACAGCGTTGCGCTGCAGCTGGACCTGGCCGGCATCACCCCCTGTGTCGCCGGTCCGCGCCGGCCCCAGGATCGGGTGGCGCTGCCAGATGTCGCGGCGGCCTTCCACGAGTTTACTCAAACTCAAACCCAGGGTCAGGCGCAGGGTCGGCCGGCTGGCGACCCCGCTCGATCCGATTCTCCGCAACCTGATCCATCCCGCGCCAATCCCCCTCGATCCTATCCCGTGCTGGGCAAACCCTATGCGCTGCAAGAGGGCGCGGTGGTGATCGCCGCGATCACCAGCTGCACCAACACCTCTAATCCCTCGGTGATGGTGGCCGCCGGCCTGCTGGCCCGCAACGCCCGTCGGCGCGGTCTGCAGGTCGCGCCCTGGGTCAAGACCTCCCTCGCCCCGGGCTCCAAAGTGGTGACCGACTACCTGCAGGCCGCCGGGTTGCAGGCGGATCTGGATCATCTGGGCTTCAACTTGGTGGGCTACGGCTGCACCACTTGTATCGGCAACTCCGGTCCGCTGGACCCCGCCATCGCCGGGACCATCGACCAGCAGCAACTCAGCGTCTGCGCCGTGCTGTCTGGCAACCGCAATTTCGAGGGTAGGATTCACCCAAAAGTATCGGCCAGCTTCCTCTGCTCGCCACCGTTGGTTGTAGCTTATGCCTTGGCGGGACAGGTCGATCTGGACCTCTCCGCCGACCCGCTGGGTGTGGATTCGAGTGGCCAACCGGTGTATCTGCGCGACCTCTGGCCCGATGCCGAGGAGATCGCCGCCACCGTCACCGCCCATGTTCATCAGGCGCAGTTTCAACAACGCTACGCCGACGTGTTTACCGGCACCGCTCACTGGCAGGCGCTGGCGATCAGCGACAGCCAGCGCTATCCCTGGGACAGCAACAGCAGCTATGTACGTCGCCCCAGCTTCTTCGACGGGCTGCAACCGACGCCCCCCGCCGTCGACGATATTGTTCAGGCCCGGATCCTGGCGCTGCTCGGCGACAGCGTCACCACCGACCACATCTCCCCGGCCGGCAGCATTGCCGAAGACAGCCCGGCGGGCGCCTACCTGCAGAGCCGTGGCGTGGCATCCGTTGATTTTAACTCCTACGGCAGTCGCCGCGGCAATCACGAAGTCATGATGCGTGGCACCTTCGCCAATCCCCGGTTGCAGAACCTGATGACGCCGCACCAGCGTGGCGGGGTGACGCGGCTGGTTCCCTCCCCGGAGGTCGTCAGCATCTTTGCTGCGGCGCAGCATTTTCGCCAATTAGGAACCCCGTTGGTACTGTTCGCCGGGGCGGAATACGGCACCGGATCCTCGCGCGACTGGGCCGCCAAGGGGCCTTATCTGCTCGGCGTGCGCGCGGTGATCGCCCAGAGCTTCGAGCGGATTCATCGCTCCAATCTGATTGGCATGGGAATTGTGCCCCTGCAACTGGAAACGGGTACCGATCTCGCCACCGTAAAACTGACCGGTGACGAGTGCATCAGTATCGCCGGATTGGCGGAGCTGACCCCGGAATGCGGCGTCGCCGTGCAGATTCAGCCCGAGCAGGGTGATCCTCGGGTGCTCAAGACCCGCTGCCGGATCGATACCCAAGATGAACTGCGTTTCTTTCACCACGGCGGCATTCTGCAGTGCCGGTTACGTGACCTGATTGCTCGGTCCTGAAATACCCTGAGCACCGCACGATATCGCTTGAGGGGCGGTCAGCCTCCGGTTAACCCGGCGGGTTAACAGGCTAACGCAGGGATGAGTTAACAATGGCCAATGCGAGGTTAACAGCATTAAATGGGTGTCACTAAGAGGAGGAAGGCGTCTTGGCTCAGCGCCCCCCCCTTCGCGTTTGGCTCACGTGCTGTCGTTCGCCAGCGCGTTGCCCTGGTTTAGAAGTTGTAACCCAGTCCCAGCGTATAGGCCCAGGCTCCGTCATCCTGGAACGCGTCGGTAGCATCATTGGTGCTGCTGAAGAAGAACTGGTACTCGACGCGGCCTAGAAAGTAGGTTTTCTCCTGCACGTAGTACCTGATGCCCGTTTCCAGGCCGGCGAAGGCGCTATTCTTGACGCCGTCGCCGTAGATGCCACCGAGACTAGCGCCGACGAAAGGTCGCGCCTGATTCTGGAGAAACTGATAGTTGAGGTAACCACGGGTTGAACCGTTCCAGAAATCATCCTTGATGCTTTTACCTTCGATACTGGCGTAATTGATACTTTGCCGGATACCGGCAACCATGTCATTCTGCAGATACCAGCCCATCTCACCGGTTACGCCGATGCTGCCGCTATCGAATTTCCGATCGCTACTACCGGTTCCGGAGAGGGAGAATTCCCGGTCATCCTGCTGAGGGCCTGCCACTAAGGGTTGTGCGGATGCGACCAGGGGCAGTGCACCGAGAAGACAGGCAGCGATTGCCGCAGTGTTGATTTTGATCATGAGGGGTTCCTCGTGTGTTTTTTTAATTACATGTTCGAAACCGCTGTTATGCGCTAGGCATGGACCCTGTCGCGCGAACAAGAGAGAGTCAGCCGACACCAACGCTAACGGACCCCTCAGGATCGCTGTCTGAGCGTTCGCCTGTCTGTACGTTAGCCCACATAGGTTTCTGAAAAGGGCGATCGGTGTGGGAGATAATCTGCGGGGGCGTTTTTCCATCCACAGCGGCTATACTGAGAACGGTAGGGAATTCAGGGGATGCTTTTCTTTAACCGAGCCACGGGAAGCCATAAAGATGACGTTACGCGTGCCAGGATGCTTAGGCGATTATGACTTTGAACACATCGTCTACTTCGCGAAAAAGCGCTTCATCGAAGGATTCGATACCATCACGCTATTAAAAGCCGCGCACACGGAGCGTGAAAAGGAAGAGATTATTTTGGTCTCTCTGCTGGATGTAGACGAAGACCAGATTATCGCGATTGAGACAGACTGCCCTCACGCCTGTGACTGCAAGGTACAAAATTGCCGTCAGCAGCTCCGGAAAATGTTACAAGAAAGCCTCAATGCCCGCACAGCGTCCTCTTCGCAACCCGTGAAGGAATATACCGAATAAGATGGTATGGGCCCTTAAAGGGCCACCTGCTGCAGTCGCGCCACAAACCCGAGTAACGCTTGCCTTACTCACCACGGCGCCAGCCTATCACCCGTTCAGGGGCGTTTTATTCGATTAAAGCGTCGCCGCGGGCCAGCCGCTGTCCCCTCTTAACCTGGCATGGCTTTATGCCACGGCGACATTGTTGGCTCGGTATGGCGTTGCCGCCTTAATATCAGACCGATACTTCCAACGGCTGACTGGCGACCAAAACACCGTTGTTATCGGCATACAGGTAATCGCCAGGGCGAAAGGTCACACCGCCAAAATTCAGCACAACATTAAGATCGCCGAGGCCACGTTTATCGGTCTTCATGGGGTGAGAGCCCAACGCTTGCACACCGATATCGGTGTCCGCAATGGCATTCACGTCACGGATGCAGCCATAGATAACGATCCCTTCCCAACCATTGCCTGCGGCTTTCTCTGCTAGCAGATCGCCCAACATCGCACGCCGCATGGAGCCCCCCCCGTCAACCACCAGCACCTTTCCTGTTCCGGGCAAAGCCACCTGTTCGCGCACCAGGGAATTGTCCTCAAACGCTTTGATCGTAACGATTTGACCACCAAAGGACTCCCGGCCACCAAAATTGGCAAACATGGGTTCGACCACGGTCACTAGGTCGGGAAACTCGTCACATAAGTCGGGAAGCAAGTCTTGCACAATATTTCTCCTTTAATTCAACAGTTGCCATGGGCAATCATGCAGTAATATGCCGATAAATGCAGCTGTCATAAAGTAGCGCCTTGGCCAGAAAAACCGCAATTCAGATTCAGCATTTGTTATCACACCTGCTATCACACCTGTCACCCCCAATAAAAAATGGGTTTAAATCGATAACAGACGGGTGAGCTTGTTGCGCGCAATGATAGTATGACGTTCTTGCTGAGCTTGAGTGCCGTTTGCCTGCCAACGGACGATAGCCTATAAGTTCCGCGCAGCCTGACTGCATCAGGAGATTTGTATACCCATGGAAAAAAAGATAGAAAGTCTGTTCTACGCCAGCCGCTGGCTTCTGGCCCCTATTTATCTGGGCTTAAGCTTGGCACTGCTCGCTCTTGGCGTAAAATTCTTCCAGGAGCTGTTTCATTTGGCGCCCAGCATTTTAAGCATTGGCGAATCCGAACTGGTGTTGGTCGTTTTGGGGCTCATCGATATCGCACTGGTCGGTGGTCTTATCGTCATGGTGATGTTCAGCGGCTATGAAAACTTCGTCTCCCGAATCGATCTCGACGACTCCCGAGAAAAGCTCAGTTGGTTGGGAAAGCTGGATTCAGGCTCTTTAAAAGCCAAAGTTGCGGCGTCTATCGTGGCCATCTCGTCCATACATCTACTGCGTGTTTTTCTGAATGCCGAGCAGATTGATAACGGCAAACTGCTTTGGTTCGTCGTCATTCATATGACCTTCGTGCTGTCGGCCGTCGGCATGGTTATGCTGGACCGCTGGAGCACAAAGCACTGAACTCAGCCGGATAAAGGACTAACCGGCCTGCAGAACAGCGAGAAGTCGGGCAAAGCTGGAAACTTCGATGTCGGTGAGTGCAGGCCACCCATTACGACCCAGCGCGTTATAATGCACGGTTGCAACACCCGCCCGTCGCCCGCACTCCAGATCATAATGAAAATCACCAACCATCACAGCATCAGCCGGATCCGCCTGCCAGCGACGCAATAAGGTATTGACGCCGTCCGGGTCCGGTTTGGGCCGACAGTCCTCGCGCGCCACGATGGTATCCGGGTCGAAGTAATGCGCAATGGCAAGCCGCTCAAGGATCAGCGGTACACACCCGCGCATATTGCGCGTTAGTATCCCGAGCAACGCCCCCTGCTCTGCCAAATACCCTAACAGCGCAGACACATGTTGGCTGGCTTGTGCCTGCGCAGCTAACTGAAACTCTATGACGGACAGTTCGCGATCAAGTGTTACCCGGCGCGGCTCTGGCTGACGAGCAATATACTCCAAAATCCCCTCATCGGCAGGCACCGATAATTGCCGACGAATGCGTTCAAAATCATGAATGGGCTCCGTCAACGTTCCGTCTAGATCAAAGATCCAACAACGACGCCCGCGAAGATCTCGCGCCACATCAGAACGCAACGGCTTGAACCCACTGTTCCTGCTCGTCGGTGAGGTATAGCGGCTCTAACAATTCGGCAATCCAGGGGGTTGTCGTCGCCAGCTCCCTTGCCATCCACACCGCAACAACCTGAACCACGGGCTCGTTACTCCAAACAGCACGCGTAAGGCAGTGCCAATGATCAGAATCTCGCTTCTTGGGGTGCAACAGTTGTTCATGACAGACTTCACACACATGCAGGCATCGATCAATATCAGGATCCGCGAGCACGGGAGGAACCTCCAGAATCAGCAACCGTGTGCCGCTGGCCGTACAGAGTTCGCAACTCGCACCCGAGCGCCGGGTCAAGTCTTTACCCAACCCGCTGACATTATGATTACGCGTCTGATGTTGTTGTAATCCCCTGCGCATACACTCGTCCCTACCTCTTAGACACAATCATAAACCCGACCTTCCCGCTTAGCAGGATTTATCTCTAAACAGCAATAACAGTATAGTGCTTACCGGTTTATCCAGCCTCCGAAGCGCCTACCACCACAGGGCCTTCTATGCCAAATTTGGGTTGGCAGCGATTGCTTGATCAATCTCTTGCGGGGTTAAATTTTTCTGTCGACAGGCAATCCCCCAGAGATGCCCAAAGGGATCAGCAACCAGGGCATATCGATCTCCCCAGAACGCATCCATCGGATCCATTTCAGGAACAAAGCCTTCAGCAACCGCTCGATTAAACACCTTATCCACATCATCAACGTACAGGTGCAGCATGACGGCAGAACCACCCAAGTGTTCTGCCGATCCGCATCCTGCAGGCTCTCTGACTCGCTCATCGCGAAGCATCAGGCAACTGCTTCCAATCGCCAGCAATGCATGCACGACGCGTCCATCGTCGGGTAAACGATGATACTGCAACAACTCGGCACCAAATACTTTTTGGTACAACTCTATCGCCTGCATAGCACCGCTGACTATCAGATGGGGTGTCAGCGTAGCAAACCCAGCAGGAAGACTGTTAGTTGTTTTCATACGACCTCCGTTTCGCCAAAGACAACAGCCTGCCGCTACAACTGTGGCTTGATGCCGTTGCTGAACAGACCCAACGAATGACCAGTCGCAACCCATGGTTGACAACGAGCCAAGCTTAAATGCGATAGACGCTTTAGCCTTAACGAATAAACGGCCAGCGTTCAACTACCGATTTTAAGTATGCGTCGCTCTGATAGAAACGGTATCCAAAAATGTAAAAAAAAGTATACGCGCGAAAGTTTTCCGCTACATATTGATCTGTATCAAGAAGTTAAGGGGGGGGTAGCCCACCCTATTTAATGAAAGGACGCTAGATAATGACGACATCGAACACAGCATAGATCGAACAACCGTCATTCGATCTATGCCTGAAACCCGCAGAACAGGAACTGCTTACTGAAAACGGTGTATAGACGCGATATCTTCGGGTCTGTTCACACACACCGACAGATCTTTCAAGATGCCGTCCTCGATGCTGTAAACCCAACCATGCACGGCCAATTCACGCCCTGCTTTCCAGGCATTCTGCACGATGGAAGTATGGCAAACGTTGGCCACTTGCTCGACAACGTTCAGCTCACACATCAAGTTCAAGCGCTCTTTGGGTGATTCACAGGCATCAACCCGCGCCTGATGAAAACGGTATACATCTTTGATATGCCGTAACCAGTTATCGATCAAACCATACTGACGGTTATCAAGGGCCGCCTGCACTCCGCCACAGCCGTAATGACCACAGACGATGATGTGCTTAACTTGCAAGATCTCTACCGCATACTGAATCACGGACAGACAATTAAGGTCAGTATGTACCACGACGTTAGCGATATTGCGATGCACGAATACTTCGCCCGGATCCAATTTCATTAACTGGTTAGCGGGCACGCGGCTATCGGCACAACCAATCCAGAGCAATTCAGGGCTTTGCAGCTGCGACAAGCGGGTAAAGAAATCAGGATCTTCGTGTTTGATCCTCTCAGCCCATTGGCGATTTCGTTCAAACAGCTTCTGATCGATTAACATGTTCAGGTACCTAGATACAAACTTAAAGGGTGGTTATACGCTGGCGTATGGCGCAAAGCAGCACGTGTTATCCAGACGCCAGCGTAGCCCTTTATAGCATCCCAAGCCGTTTACCGTCACATAAAAAAAAGCCCCGCAAGCAAACGATTGCGGGGCAAGAGCAACAACCGGCGGATCCTGATAGGGAAACCCGCCAGCCAATTCCGCTACCCGGGGTAGCGAAAAATCAATATTATCAAGCTGATTGAGCGTAGGAGGCGGGACTCGGCTTTAACAACTCCATGACAAAACCCCATGACAATAACCTCATTGCCAGCCAAGCCCGTTGGTAACAGACAAGACGCATAATATTAAACGCGAACATGAGCCCCAAGAAGTTCTTAGAAGGAATCGCCAGGAACACGCACCCAGCCTTCCATCAACACGCGTGCACTCCGACTCATAACAACTTTGTTAACGCTCCAATCACCGTCGTTTTGACAAGCTTCAGCCCCGACTTTCAGGGTACCCGACGGATGACCAAAGGTGACGCTGCCACGATCTCCGCCTCCAGCGGCGAGATTAACCAACGTACCCGGAATAGCGGCAGCGGTGCCAATAGCAACGGCGGCTGTCCCCATCATGGCATGGTGTAATTTACCCATCGACAAGGCCCGCACGTTCAGATCGATATCCGCGCTATTGATCTGCTTACCACTAGAAGAAACGTAGGCTTGCGCCGGCGAGCAGAAGGCCACTTTTGGTGTGTGTTGGCGCCCTGCGGCTTCGTCCACACGGCTGATCAGCCCCATGCGCAGCGCGCCATAGGAGCGGATGGTTTCGAAACGAGCAAGTGCTTCAGGATCGCCGTTAATCGCGTCCTGCAGCTCGGTGCCGGTATAACCAATATCGGCGGCATTCAGAAACACCGTGGGGATACCGGCGTTGATCATGGTGGCTTTAAACGTTCCGATTCCCGGCACTTCAAGGTCATCAACCAGGTTACCGGTCGGGAACATCGCATCTGTCGCATCGACGGGGCTGATAAACTCAACCTGCACTTCGGCCGCGGGGAACGTCACGCCATCCAGTTCAAAATCACCGGTTTCCTGCACCTCCGCATTGGTCATCGGCACATTGGCAACAATGGTCTTGCCGATATTGGCTTGCCAGATCCGCACCACGGCAATGCCATTTTGCGGGATTCTCTCGGCATCCACCAAACCCTGACTGATGGCAAATGCGCCAACGGCTGCCGTCAGGTTACCGCAGTTACCGCTCCAGTCGACAAAAGGCTTGTCGATGGAGACCTGACCAAACAGGTAATCGACATCATGGTCGGGCTGGCTGCTCTTGGAAAGAATCACCGTTTTACTGGTACTGGAGGTCGCACCGCCCATACCATCGGTCTGTTTGCCATACGGATCGGGGCTACCGATAACCCGCAGCAACAGATGGTCGCGCGCGGTGCCCGGAACCTGCGCAGCTTCAGGCAGGTCGCTCAGATTAAAGAAAACACCTTTGCTGGTTCCGCCACGAATATAGGTAGCGGGCACTTTGATCTGCGGTACATGAGCCATGGGTATCTATCCTAAGGTTAACTGGGTCTAAAACACAGGGGGCGCTATAGCTATTAACCCCACGGGCGAATAGCTATAGCACTGACCAAATAAACTACCGAACGTAGTTAAACGTATCGGCTAGCGCAGACCGGAGCGATACCGGCAACGCTAGCCGAACACGTATTACGCGTTAGCTTCCAGGAAGTCCTGAGCAAAACGCTGCAGCACGCCACCGGCGCCGTAAACATGCACCTCTTCGGCGGTATCCAGACGACAGGTCACGGGGATCGCAACGGTTTCGCCGTTCGCACGGGTCATCACGACCGTCAGGTCGCCCCGTGGGCTAATGTCACCCTTCACATCAAAGGTCTCGGTGCCGTCAATGGCGTACGTGTTACGGTTATCGCCCGCTTTGAATTCCAGCGGCAGAACACCCATACCGACCAGGTTGGTACGGTGAATACGCTCAAAGCCTTCGGCAACAATCGTTTCCACGCCGGCCAGACGAACGCCTTTGGCCGCCCAGTCACGGGAAGAGCCCTGACCGTAGTCAGCACCCGCGATAATAATCAACGGCTGCTTGCGCGCCATGTAGGTCTCGATCGCTTCCCACATCCGGCTTTCGGTGCCTTCTGGCTCGATACGGGCCAATGAACCTTGCTTTACATTACCGCTTTCGTCCCGGCACATTTCGTTCAACAACTTCGGGTTAGCGAAGGTCGCACGCTGTGCGGTCAGGTGATCGCCACGGTGGGTCGCGTAAGAGTTATAGTCCTCTTCCGGTAGCCCCATCTTGGCACAGTACTCACCCGCAGCACTGGAAGCCTGGATCGCGTTGGATGGCGACAGGTGATCGGTGGTGATGTTGTCACCCAGTACCGCCAGCGGACGCATGCCTTTCATGGTCCGCTCACCGGCTAACGCACCTTCCCAATAAGGGGGACGACGGATATAGGTGGTCTGTGGACGCCAGTCGTACAGGGGGCTCTCAGACTGTTCAACCTTGCCCAGATCAAACATCGGAATGTAGACCTGCTTGAACTGCTCAGGCTTAACGCAGGTCGCGACGATCGCATCGATCTCTTCATCGCTCGGCCAGATATCCTTCAGGGTGATGGGGTTTCCGGCTTTATCGTTACCGAGCACATCTTTTTCGATATCAAAACGCATAGTACCGGCAATAGCATAAGCCACAACCAGTGGCGGTGAGGCCAGGAACGCTTGCTTGGCATGCGGATGGATACGGCCATCGAAGTTACGGTTGCCGGACAACACCGCCGTGGCGTATAGGTCGCGGTCGATGATTTCCTGCTGGATCTTGGGATCCAATGCACCACTCATCCCGTTACACGTGGTGCAGGCATAGCCGACAATACCGAAGCCCAGTGTTTCCATTTCAGACAGCAAACCGGCTTCTTCCAGGTACAGCTTGGCGACCTTGGAACCCGGTGCAAACGAGGACTTAACCCAGGGCTTGCGCACCAGACCCAGTTCGTTGGCTTTCTTGGCGATCAGACCGGCAGCCACCACGTTACGCGGGTTAGACGTATTGGTGCACGAGGTGATCGCCGCGATGATGACCGCGCCATCGGGCATCAGGCCTTCGGCCTCTTCAGCCTTGGCGGAAGCCAGCATCGCGTCACCGGCAATACCGCGCTCGTTCAGTGCAGAGGTCGGCAGACGACGATGCGGGTTAGACGGACCGGCCATGTTGCGAACAACCGTCGACAGATCAAACTCCAATACCCGCTTATACTCGGCGTCGACCAGCGCGTCGGCCCACAGCCCCGTCTCTTTGGCGTACTGCTCAACCAGTGCAACCTGTTCGGGCTCACGACCGGTCAGCTTGAGATAGTCGATGGTCTGCTCGTCGATATAGAACATACCGGCCGAAGCACCGAACTCGGGTGTCATGTTGGAGATGGTGGCGCGGTCACCGATGGTCAGGGCTTTAGCACCGTCACCAAAGAACTCGAGATAGGCAGAGACCACTTTCTGATTACGCAGGAACTCGGTAATCGCCAGCACCAGATCCGTGGCGGTGATACCCGGCTGACGCTTACCGGTCAGCTTGACACCGATGATCTCAGGCAGACGCATCATCGAGGGCCGGCCCAGCATAACGGTTTCGGCTTCCAGTCCACCCACACCGATGGCGATAACGCCCAGCGCATCGATGTGCGGAGTGTGCGAATCGGTACCGACACAGGTATCAGGGAAGGCCACGCCTTCACGCGCCTGAATCACCGGAGACATCTTCTCCAGGTTGATCTGGTGCATAATGCCGTTACCGGCAGGAATCACATCGACGTTGTCGAAGGCGGTTTTGCACCACTCGATAAAATGGAAGCGATCATCGTTACGACGATCCTCGATATCCCGGTTTTTCTGGAAGGCATCCGGGTCAAAACCGGGCGCCTCAACCGCCAGCGAGTGGTCGACGATTAACTGCGTCGGCACTACCGGGTTCACCTTAGACGGGTCACCACCCTGGTCGGCGATCGCATCACGCAGACCCGCCAGGTCAACCAGTGCGGTCTGGCCGAGAATGTCGTGGCAAACCACACGCGCCGGGTACCAGGGAAAGTCCAGATCTTGTTTCTGCTCGATCAACTGCTTCAACGAATCGGTCAGCATAGCAGGATCGCAGCGACGCACCAGCTGCTCAGCCAGTACCCGCGAGGTGTAGTTCAGCTTGGCATAAGAACCCGGCTGAATTGCTTCGACTGCCGCGCGGGTATCAAAGTAATCCAGGTCCGTGCCAGCCAGGGATTTACGATATTGCGTATTCATAGCTCGGGAATCCTCGAGTAATGTTCATAAAAAAACGGAGTAGCGCTGTTGTTAACTACAGCGCTAACAATCACAGTCGACTCCGCTTTTTGCTACCGATGCTTACGCACGGTCTTCGATGGCAACCCACTCGCTGCTTTCTGGACCGGTGTAATCCGCGCTTGGACGGATAATGCGGTTGTCAGCACGCTGCTCAAACGCGTGTGCCGCCCAGCCGGTCAGGCGTGAACAAACAAAGATCGGCGTGAACAGTTTGGTCGGAATGCCCATAAAGTGATACGCAGAAGCATGGAAAAAGTCGGCGTTACAGAACAGGTTCTTCTCGCGCTTCATCACCGCCTCACAACGGACTGACACCGGGTACAGAACCTCATCGCCAACATCCTTGGCCAGCTCTTCGGAGCACTTCTTGATCACGGCGTTACGCGGATCAGATTCGCGGTAGATCGCGTGACCGAAGCCCATGATCTTTTCCTTGCGCTCGAGCATGCCCATCATTTCGCGCTCGGCTTCGTCGGCAGACGTCCAGTTTTCGATCATGTCCATCGCCGCTTCGTTGGCACCCCCATGCAGTGGGCCTCGCAGCGTGCCGATAGCACCGGTAATCACCGAGTGAATATCAGACAAGGTCGATGCGCATACACGACCGGCGAAGGTCGAGGCATTAAATTCGTGCTCGGCATACAGAATCAAAGAGATGTTCATCACTTTGGCGTGCAGCGCGTTAGGCTTTTCGCCTTTTAACAGGTGCAGAAAGTGCCCCCCGATGGAATCGTCATCGGTTTCGGTGTCGATACGCACGCCATCGTGGCTGAACCGGTACCAGTAGTTGATGATAGACGGAAACACCGCCAGCATGCGATCCACTTTATCCTGCTGCTCGCTGAAGTCCATTTCGGTCTCCAGGTTACCCAGCATGGAACAACCGGTACGCATAACATCCATGGGGTGGGCGGACGCCGGGATCTGCTCCAGCACGGCCTTCAGAGGCTGGGGTAATCCGCGCAGCGTCTTCAGCTTTGCGATATACGCATCTAATTCTACTTGATTCGGCAATTTGCCTTTTAGCAATAGGTAGGCGACTTCTTCAAAACTGGCCTTTTCTGCCAGCTCAACCATATCGTAACCACGGTAAGTGAGGCCTGCACCGGTTTTACCCACGGTGCACAATGCAGTACTGCCTGCGGACTGTCCGCGTAAACCTGCGCCGCCTATTTTTTTCTCAGCCATGTGAAACTCCTATCAGCTTTCGTGTTAATGCTCGGAGACCCTGCTCAAGCTCCGACTGTCTATTTTTTGTGCTGTTTTTACTTGTTTTTACCTTCAGCGAAAAGATGATCCAGCTTCTGCTCAAAGTCGTGGTAATTCAGGAAATCGTACAGTTCCATACGCGTCTGCATCAGATCCACAACATCTTTCTGATCGCCTTTCTGCAGGATGCTCTCATACACGGTCAGCGCGGCTTTGTTCGCTGCACGGAAGGCACTCAGCGGATACAACACCATGGCACAACCCACATCGCCCAGCTCTTGCTTGTTAAACAAAGGCGTCGCACCAAACTCGGTGATATTAGCCAGCAGTGGCACATCACCAATCGCGGTACTGAACGCCTTGTAATCTTCCAGCGTATGTACCGCTTCGGCGAAGATACCGTCGGCACCGGCTTCGATGCAGGCCAGTGCGCGCTCAACAGCGGCGTCGAGGCCTTCCATCTGGAATGCATCCGTACGGGCAATCAGGAAGAAAGCATCGTCGGTTTTGCCATCGGCTGCCGCTTTAACGCGATCTGACATTTCGCCAAGGGAAACGATCTCTTTATTCGGGCGGTGACCGCAACGCTTCTGGGCAACCTGATCTTCGATATGACACGCCGCGGCGCCGGCCTTGATCATCTCTTTGACCGTGCGTTGGATGTTAAACGCCCCCCCCCAACCCGTGTCGATATCAACCAGCAGTGGTGTTTGGACCGCACTACTGATTCGACGAACATCTTCCAGCACATCGTTGCACGACGTCATACCCAGATCTGGCAGACCATACGAATGGTTAGCAACCCCCCCACCGGACAGGTAAATCGCCTGATGACCCACACGCTCGGCCATCATCGCGTGATACGCGTTAGTCGTCCCTACGATCTGCAGTGGCTGGTTCTCGGCAAGAGCCTTGCGGAAACGTCCGCCCGCTGTAAGATTATTCGCCATGATTCATCCCCTATAATTACGCTTCGTTATTTTGCTTGAGCTTACTTTCGATGTTTTTACGTGACGCACTGATGTGTCGCCGCATAAGCATCTCCGCCAGCTCACCATCGCGCTGTTCAATAGCATCGACGATATTTCTATGCTCAATCAGCGCACGCACCGGGCGTGAGCTGGACAAACTGAACTGATAGCGGTACATCCGTACCAGGTGGTACAACTCGCCACCCAGCAATTCTTTTAATTTAGTATTCTTACTGCCTTGAACAATGCGGTAGTGAAAGTCGAGATCCCCTTCTTTCTGAAAGTAAGAGCGCCCTTCACTTTCCTGCAGATGATGCTCATGTTCATCGAGTAGCTTGCGCAGGCCGGCGATTTCGTCATCGGTCATATTTTCAGCGGCCAGGCGGCAAGCCATCCCTTCCATGGCCTCACGAACCCGATAAATTTCCAGGAGCTCGGTCGTACTCAACGACACGACGCGCGCACCGATATGCGGGATCCGAACAACCAAGCGCAAGCCTTCAAGCCGGCGGATTGCTTCACGCAGCGGACCACGGCTAATGCCGTAGGTTTTTGCCAGCTCCGGCTCACTGATCTTATGTCCCGGCGGAATCTTGCCTTTGATAATAGCCGTAACAATCTCCTGACAAACGCGATCTGCCAATGTCCGAGAGGCAGGCTGTTCATTTTGCAATGCTGAATCAGATGTTTTCATAAGAAGATTGTCGACAATGTTTTGATAAATATTAAGATACCCCCCTGATAGCGCCTCGTCAAGCCAAAAAAAGCGCGGACTGTCGACACGATACGAAAGTATATAGGGGAAACCCTAGTAAGAAAACCAACAGGAAAGCGGGCCTAGAATCAGCCCTGTTTTTGACTGCAGCGCCCGTTATTACAGGCCTTGGAGGTAATTCGCCATGGCGGCATCCATCGCCTTGGCAATTTGCCGCGGCTTTTGGAAAGGTAGACTATGGTCGCACCCGCGTACCGATTCGTAGGACCAATTGTCGACAGTTGCGGCTAAGTGGCGCTGGTATTCGTGTAGCGCATCCACGCTTCGCCCCCCGGCAAAACTGGATACATCGCCCTGAACCGCAATCAACGGCTCGCGGGTCAAGCGCCGCGCCGCCTCACTGACACAATCCAATGCATTTGCAAAACCCAGTGCCCGATAACTCAAGCGCTCTACCGTGGTCTGCTCCGCCTTGGGCGACGGGATGCGGTTCGGCGAAATGGTATCCATAAAGAGACGCACGCCTTGTTCTATATTGACGCCCGTTTTCAGTAGCGCAGCAGCCTCGCTGTAGCGCTCGCGCAAGGCGACGACGTCGGCCATGCTGTGCCGGTCAAGCAGCGCCGACTCCAAAAAAAACTGCTTGTGCACCCGCGCTCCACATATAGATTTGAGCAGCAAACCAACCAATCCGCCAAATGAGTACCCGCCCAGGTCAAAAGCCCACCAGCCTAAGTGATCTAATAACTGGCGCTGATCTTCAACCACCTCTTCAACGGTGAAAGGCCGCTCAACACCGTCCCGGTCGGTCGTTTCACCCATACCCCGCAGATCCGGCACCAACACCTCATGCCAGCTATGCAGATGCGTGATAATATGCTCCCAGGTATCCTTACCGGCAACACCCGCACCATGCAGCAACAGCAGGCGCCGATTATTTTCCTGATATTTATTCCGGTACAGGCGGTAACGAATCGTCTGGTGATCGGCCTCTAGCCGCCCCAGGTGCACGACAAAATGCGCTTTCATTGACAAAACTCTCTTAGCTGACACAAGGCCTGATTGTAAAACAGCCTCTGCAAAGCAACCACAACAGAAGCGCCTCCACGTCTGGTGGAGACTGCGACATACCAGTACAATGCGCCTTCTTTTATAGCCACCGTCCGATATTATCCGTGCAACGCATCTCCCTAACATACAAAGCCGACAGCACTGAGCTGTTCGAGCGCATCCGGCACCTACCGCATCCCGCGTTTTTGGATAGCGGCGCACCGCGATGCCAATCCGGTCGCTACGACATTCTCTGTGCCGACCCCATTCGTCATATCCAAACTAAAAACTGCATCACGGTCATGTCTGATCGTTCGGGGAATAAGCAGCGCTTGCCGGGCAACCCCCTCCAGGCCTTACAACAGCAACTGGAGCAACTGAGCCCAGAAGCCGGTGACGATTCCGACCTGCCCTTCAACGGTGGGGCACTGGGTTACTTCAGCTACGACCTCGGCCGCTGTATTGAAGCGCTACCCAAGCTCGCAGAAGACGACACAGACCTGGCAGAAATGGAAGTAGGCCTGTATCTCTGGGCCGTGATCGTCGATCACCAAAATCAACAAAGCTGGCTTGTCAGCCAGCCCAGCCTAACGGCTGGTGAAACCGAGCATATCGTCGCGCTACTCACCGAACCGGCGAAAACCCCACCGGCTCAACCCGCCGAGAGATTCCGGCTTCAGGCGCCGTTTCGGTCGAACATGACCAAAGAGCAGTACCAGCATCGCTTTCAGCGCATTATCGACTACATTCATGCCGGTGATTGCTACCAGGTCAATCTTGCCCAGCGCTTTTCCACCACTTACAGCGGCTCAACCTGGCAGGCCTACCGCCACCTGAGACAGCACGCACCCACACCCTTTTCCGCCTACCTGACTCTGACGAAGGGTGCACTGCTGAGCCTATCCCCGGAACGCTTTCTACAGGTCAATCAGCGCCAGGTTGAAACACGCCCGATCAAGGGTACGACGCCGCGCAGCAGCGACCCACAGCAAGATCGCCTAGCCGCAAAAGCCCTAAGCAAGAGCAGTAAGGATCGGGCTGAAAACCTGATGATCGTCGACCTGCTTCGCAATGACCTGGGTAAAAACTGTGACATTGGCTCGGTCAAGGTTCCCGCCCTGTTTCAGATCGAAAGCTACACCAATGTTCACCACCTGGTCACCACGATCACCGGCAAACTGAAGCACAGCCGCGACACCTTGCTCTTGCTAGAAGGCTGCTTTCCAGGCGGGTCCATCACCGGCGCACCGAAAATTCGCGCCATGCAGATCATTGAGGAGCTGGAACCCCATCGGCGTAGCGCCTATTGCGGTTCTATCGGTTACATAGGCCTGAATGGCAATATGGACACCAGTATCTGCATTCGAACCTTGGTAGCTACAGATGGACACCTGCATTGCTGGGCCGGCGGCGGTATTGTTGCTGACTCAACCTGCGACGCCGAGTTTCAGGAGACTCTGGACAAGGTCAACAATCTGCTTCCCCCGCTCGAACAGGCATTTCTCCAGCCCGACACCTAAACGCTTCCGACAACGGGGAAAGAAGAACGGTACCAGGTCTTGCGTTTTGCCTGTTAATTCCTGTTCGACTCCGACCTTCCAGAGGTATTTATCAAGAGCACGTTGCATGGCCTTGCCGCCAAACCCGCCTAGGTAGCGTCCTGCCGCTCACAACCGCGACCTCAGATATAGCCACCAAAAAGCCCCGCTTGCAGGGTTTTTTAGTGCAGATAAGCAACATTCACAAAGAAAGATCCCGATCGCTGGCCGCGACAAAGGCTTTTTTCAGATCCTCGAAGGTATGCACCGCCGGAAACTGCGGAAACTCTTCAATCACATTCTGCGGCGCATGAAACAGAATGCCGGCATCCGCCTCGGCGAGCATAGAGGTATCGTTGTAGGAGTCGCCCGTGGCAATTATACGGTAGTAAAGACTCTTGAAAGCCAAGACCGACTGACGTTTAGGGTTGGCCTGACGCAGCTTGTAGTCGACGATACGACCGGTCTCATCGGCGATTAAACGATGACAAAAAAGCGTTGGGAAACCTAACTGCCTCATCAAAGGTTGTGAAAACTCGTAAAACGTATCCGACAAAACAACCACCTGAAAGCGCTCTCGCAGCCAATGAATAAATTCCACGGCACCCTCTAACGGCTTCAACTTAGCGATTACCGCTTGAATTTGCGGTAACGTCAAACCGTGCTGATCGAGAATGCGCAGGCGCTGCTGCATTAACACATCATAATCAGGGATATCCCTGGTGGTGGCTTTCAGCTCCTCAATAGCCGTTTCTTCGGCAAATGCGATCCAGATTTCCGGGACCAGAACACCTTCCAGATCTAGACAGGCGACTTCCACAAGCGACTCCTCGAGACTTAGATTAGCTTAAGGCATTTGATTTGGTTAAGGCAGATATTAAGCATGCGCTAAGGCTCAGCACTCTGCCCCGCGGGGTATCGACAAGCAACGGCGGCACACAGCCGGGGCATCATAACACCGGCAGATCAATACCGGCAAAAATCTCATCCAGCTCTGCCTTATTGCTGCAATTTACCGCCCGATCGACCACGGCGCGATCAAGATGCGGCGCAAACCCTTGAATAAAGTCATACATATAGCCTCTCAGGAACGTGCCGCGACGAAATCCAATACGCGTCGTACTGGACTCGAACAGATGACTGGTATCGATGCAGACCAGATCCTGGTCGGTTTTGGGGTCGTAGGCCATGCTCGCAACGATCCCGACGCCCAGACCTAGACGGACATAGGTTTTTATGACATCGGAATCCACCGCCGTGAACACAACCCGGGCATTTAGCCCCGCTTTTTTAAACGCGTCGTCCAGCTTTGAGCGCCCGGTGAAACCAAACACGTAGGTAACAATCGGATGCGCCGCAACATCGGCCAGTGTAGGCCGACTTATTTTAGCCAACGGATGATCCTTTGGCACAACCAGTGAGCGGTTCCAGCGATAACAGGGCATCATAACCAGATTGGCGAAATGCGACAGCGCCTCGGTTGCGATGGCAAAATCGACCGCGCCATTGGAGGCCATTTCGGCTATTTGTAACGGGGTTCCCTGATGCATATGCAGAGAGACTTCCGGATAGTGCCGAATAAAATCGCCAATCGCATGCGGCAGCGCATAGCGTGCCTGCGTATGCGTTGTTGCGACGGCAAGACTGCCTTTTTTCTCATCGCCAAACTCCTGAGCGACCTGCTTAATGGTTTCCACCTTATGCAGAATTTCAGTCGCTATCGCGATGATTTCTTCACCCGCCTGGGTCACACGGGTCAAATGCTTGCCACTGCGAGCAAAGACCTCAACACCCAACTCATCTTCCAGCAACCGCACTTGCTTGCTAATACCCGGCTGAGAGGTAAAAAGACTCTGCGCCGTGGCTGAAACATTCAGGTCATGCCTCGCGACCTCGCAGATATATCGCAATTGCTGTAGTTTCACACCACCCTCCACCAGGGCCAACCGGCCGCGCCCCAGAATTATCTATACGCTTTAATTGATTGGCGCACGCGTAACAAGCCAACCGTCTGAGTTTAGCAGGCATATCGGGATCTATCTGTCCCGATCACCCCGCTAGCAACCTGGTTCACGTGGCATTATGCCACGGCGACATTTTTTGCTCGGCACTCCGTGGCCGCCTTAATAACATGCCAAAGCCAACGGATAAGGCATCAGATTCTTACCTGTGAGCTCAGACGCCGGATCTGCTCCTCTTGGACAACAATTTTTTTCTGCAGCCCGCCTATCGTCGACTTCACGCGGGATAACTCCTCCTCTTTAGCCTTTAGCGTCAAACGCAAATCAGCTTCTTTGCGCAACGACTCGCTGGTCGCCTGCGAAACGCGCTGCTGCTCCTGACGAAGATCCGTCTCAAGCTGCTTAACCCGCTCGTCGTGGCGCTTGGCGCGATTAGTCTCCGTCAACAGCTTGGCGTTCAGCTGAGCAATGCTGCGCGAATGTGCCACGTTATCAGAGCGCAGCACTTTAAGCTCCGACTCAAGACTCTTCAGCTGCCCCTGCAATGTTTCCAGCTTGACATCTTTGCGGGCGATTTCTGACTGAAGATCATGATGATTTTTTATTAACGCGGCTTCTTTTTTACCCGACTCATCGCGCAAACGCTCAATATTGGTCCGATAATGGCGCAACTCCGCTTCTACTTTCATCAGCTGCTCTTGACTATGCCCCTGCTCATCTTTGATACGGTGATCAAAGGTTCGCTTAGCATCGTCCAAGGCCTTATTGGCACGCTTGACCTCATTACGCGCATCGTCAAGGCGCTCTTCTGCTTGCTTGCGTTGCGTAATTTCTCCGGTGATATTCGATTTCAGAACGGACAACTCGGCTTCAAGCGTTTTTACCTGATGTTCAGCCGTATCTGAACGCATCGCTTCATTACGGTAGCGGATCTCCAGCACTTCGTAGTCGGCACGACTGGCGACAATAGCCTCTTCACTATCCCGGCACAACAACTCAAGGCTTTCTCCCACGCTCTCACGCTCGCGATTCACGACCAGGGTGGCTTCACGAACCGCATCGTGCCAGAGTGTTCTGACGGCTTGAGCGAGCCCATCGGGGACCTGGCTCGCTGTAGCGGATGTCACAACGACCCGCCCGGAAAGCGAACCCCACCAGAGCCGAAGCGCCGCTTCAACCATGTCAGGATCTGATTCCTTCAAAAGCGAGCTGATCAATTCTGCCGTCGGGCAGGTACCTTCCGCCAATAAGCGGTCAGCCAGTTCAAAAATAATTTCGTTACTTATCACCGTGATCATGCGCGTCTCTGATTCCGTTTTTAATCGTAGCTCACAACACTGCCCAACTGATTCAACAGTTGTAACAGCGGTTTTTCCAGCGGGGCGCTGACGGTAATCTGTTGCCCCGTTTTTGGCAACCGTACTTTCAATTCAGCGGCATGCAAAAACAACCGTCGCAACCCCTGCTGACGCATCGCACTGTTCGCCGCGTCTTCACCGTATTTTGCATCCCCTAGAATCGGGTGACCGGCAAACTGGCAATGCACCCTGATTTGATGCGTTCGACCCGTAATCGGCTTCGCTTCAACCAGCGTACAATCATTAAAGCGCCGCAAGACCCGGTACTCTGTCAGGGATACCTTACCATCACCACTGACCTTCACCATGCGCTCGCCTGACTTCAGCTCATTTTTTTTCAGCGGTGCATCCACCTTGAGTTTGCGTTTGGACCACTCACCGTGCACCAGCGCATAGTAGATTTTAGTCACCTTACCATTACGCAGTGCCTCGTGAAGCCCTCTAAGCGTAGACCGTTGCTTTGCCACCATGACGCAACCGGACGTATCACGATCAAGACGATGCACCAACTCCAGAAAATGTGCTTGCGGACGTATCTGGCGTAACGCTTCGATCATACCGAGACTAACACCGCTGCCCCCATGCACCGCCAGCCCCGAGGGCTTGTTGATAATAATCAACTCGTCATTTTCAAACAACACCGCCGATTCGAGGGTCTGAGCAAGGGAGTTGCTGGCCTTGGCAGGCTGCCCGGGTTCGGGCAAGCGCATCGGCGGTACGCGAATGCGATCACCGTTCTGCACGCGATAATCAGGCTTGATGCGGCCTTTATTGACCCGAATCTCGCCTTTGCGCAACTTGCGGTAAATAAGGGTCCGGGGAGCCCCTTTGAGCCGCGACATCAAATAATTATCAATGCGCTGCCCGCTGCAATCGGCTTCCACATCAAACCACTGCACCGCCGGTGCGGAGCCCTCTGTTTTTACTGTCATATTAATAAGATATCGTTCCGGGCTATTTAGCCAAACGCCTTTACTGGAATTGGGCTTTACTGCTATATTGTTGCGTCGCTCAGCCAACGATCACAGACCGAGACACCGGCCCGTAGCGCTGAGACGACGGTTGATCTGCATTGTAACCGATTCCTGACAAAGCAAGCAGGCAAAAAAGACGCGCGGAGCAACCCTAAGAAAATAATTTGTGAAAAAGTAACGTTTTAGTGAAATCAGCCTATCGCTGATTTCGTTTACTCGTCGCGCTTCGAACAGCTCGCGATAGTGAATTGATTTATGCCTTGTGTTGAGGTGGAGACGTACACAGCCCATGGATTGTGCGCGCAGGCATCCGGTTTCCCAACGAGAAACGATGTCCCGCGCAGCTAAAGACTAGTCTGGTAACCGACTTATCCGAGATGGCTGTTGTTTCCTCCACCAAGAGGTTGCCCTGTAGCAGACCCCCCCCCTGGCACATGCCAGCGAGAGATGTTGATACTGCGAAACAACAGGAAACACTGACTGCACGCATAAACATATCGATTTACCGATCTTTCCGCGGATTCGCTGAGAGAGGTGCGTCTATTCAATACAGAGTTGAAAGACCACCCATGAAAAGAATGCTTATCAATGCAACTCAACCCGAAGAGTTGCGTGTTGCCCTGGTTGACGGCCAGCGCCTCTATGATCTTGATATTGAATCAGGCTCACGCGAACAAAAGAAAGCCAATATTTATTTGGGCAAAATCACCCGGGTAGAACCCAGCCTAGAAGCCGCCTTTGTGGACTTTGGCGCTGAGCGCCATGGCTTTCTACCGCTCAAAGAGATTTCCCGCGAATATTTCAGTAAATCACCGTCGGAAATCAAGGGCCGCATCAGCATTAAAGATGTGATCCGCGAAGGCCTTGAAGTGATCGTACAGGTTGACAAGGAAGAACGTGGCAACAAAGGTGCCGCACTGACCACGTTTATCAGCCTGGCTGGACGTTATCTGGTCCTAATGCCTAACAACCCCCGCGCTGGCGGCATCTCACGCCGCATCGAAGGCGAAGACCGCAACCAACTGCGTGAAGCGCTCAATCAAGTGAAGATGCCTGACCAGATGGGCGCCATCGTCCGCACAGCAGGTATCGGCCGTACGCCAGAAGAACTTCAATGGGATCTGGACTACCTGCATCAGCTCTGGACCTCGATTAAAGAGGCGGGCAGCCAGCAGAAAGCCCCCTTCCTGATTTACAAAGAAAGCAACGTTATCATCCGCGCGATCCGTGACTACCTACGCCAGGATATCGGCGAAGTCCTGATCGACAACCCAGAGGTACACCAGGAAGCGCTGGGCTTTATCAAGCACGTGATGCCGAGCTACGAAAGCAAGATCAAACTCTACATTGACGACACCTCACTGTTTAACCGCTTCCAGATCGAATCCCAGATTGAAACAGCCTTCCAGCGCGAAGTGCGCTTGCCCTCTGGCGGCTCAATCGTTATCGACCCCACCGAAGCGCTGGTATCCATCGACATCAACTCGGCCCGCGCCACCAAGGGTAGCGATATCGAAGAAACGGCTCTGCAGACCAACCTGGAAGCCGCAGACGAAATCGGCAGACAGTTACGCCTGCGCGATATCGGCGGCCTGATCGTTATCGACTTTATCGACATGACCCCGGCTCGCAACCAGCGCGAAGTTGAAAACCGTATGCGCGATGCACTGAAACTGGATCGCGCACGGGTTCAGCTTGGCCGCATTTCACGCTTTGGCCTACTGGAAATGTCCCGTCAACGGCTGCGCCCTTCTCTGGGTGAAACCAGCGGAATCGTCTGCCCACGCTGCAGCGGACAAGGCAGTATTCGTGACGTCGGTTCACTGTCGCTATCCATCATGCGCCTGCTTGAGGAAGAAGCCGCCAAAGACCGAACGGCTCAGATCCGCGCCATCGTCCCTGTCAATGTCGCCACCTATCTTCTTAATGAAAAGCGCAGCAATATCAGCAAGCTGGAGCAACAGCAGGAAGTTAATATCGTTATCGTACCGAATCCCAACATGGAAACCCCTCACTACGAGGTTGTTCGGCTGCGCGATGACAATGTCGTCATCAACAACAACGATGCCAGTTACGAAATTACAACCGAGACCAGCGAAGCCGTTGACGAGCTGAGCGCACCAACACCGGCACCGCGTACCGAAGCCGTTGTCAAAGCCATCACACCCGCAACGCCCGCCCCCTCCGGCGCAGCAGCAGCGAAGCCAGAACCGAAACTGGTCACCAGCAGCATGCCTGGTCTCGGTAAGCGCCTACTTTCTGCCTTCTCCGGCCTTTTTGGCGGCGCAGAGGAAGCCAAAACCGAACCCCAACCCGCTACACGCGAGCCGGCAGCCAAGCACGAGCCACGCACCCCCTCCGCTCGCTCTTCCGAGGAGCGCAACAATGAACGTGGTCGCGGACGCAATCGACGCCGTCGCGGTGCAAGCGAGGGCAACGACGAGGAGCGTCGTAACAATCGAAACCGCAAGCCCGCCGCAGAAACGGACAACCGAGCCAAGATAGAAGAAGCCAAAGAGGCTCGCCGCCGCAGCCGTAATACGGGTGCCAATCAGGACGACAACAGCACTCGCCCCGCGCGCAACGAGACCGATGAAAGCAGCCATCCGCGCAGCAACCCCAGCGCAACCGGGCAGGAAGAAGGTACGGGGCGTCGCAGCCGTCGTGGTCGCGACAACCGTGGCCGCCACAACAAGAACCGTGACGAAGCGTCGGGCGCACAGATTGCAGAGCACGCAGCGGCTCCTGACGCAATCACTCCTAAAGCTGTCGCTGCTGAAACAGCCGCCCTTGAAGCTGTCACCCCTAACACAACGGTGACGCCTGAAGCGCGCAAAGAGGGCGAACAGGTCATCAACGCTGCCGATCAAACCTGCGCACCGCAAAGCGAGGGTAACGAAAAGCCCAGCCGTCGTAGCCGTGGCGGCAAACGTCGCCGTGAGCGCGCAGGACAGCGCACGGGCGAGCGCTCCAATCGCGAAGACGTGTTAGCGACCATGGATGCCCAGGATGCTCAGGCTATAGCGGCTCAAGTGACGGAGAACCCGACCGACGCCAAGGACACAACGCAAGCAACGCCAACCGACGCCACGGTGACCTCCGCCGCTAGCGAAACGACAGCGACCAGCACGCCGACCGCCGCCGAGGCAACGGCACAGAGCTCGTCTGAGCCAGCGACATCCAGCAGCGATTCCAGCAAGCCTGACGCCAAGCCAGCGCCCGTAATCGCAGCAACCGAGACGCAAACGCAAGCCGCAGAAACAGCGCCACCGAAAGGGCAAGCCAGTGAAGAACCTGCCGTGACGCCACCTGCTCAGTCCGGCCAGGAAAGCCACGTAGCTAGCAGCGATCACAACGCCGTTAGTGGTGGCAAAGCCGTTAGCAAAAACCACGTCGTTAGCGAAAACAACGCGGTTAGCGAAGACAAGTCTGCCAGCGAAAACAACCCCGCCAGCGAAGAACCGAAGTTGGCTCAAGCGACTGTCGTTGCGACACCCGCTGCTGAAAAGACCGACGATCAGCCGCGTCCGCGCCGTCGCGCCCCCAACGACCCCCGTGAAGTTCGCCGCCGCCAAGAAGAGGCTGCACGCCTTGCTTCTGCAGCCAAGGACGTCGTTACAGCAGAGCCTGCTATAACGCAGCCCAGCAGCGATGAAGCGCCATGCGAGACCGGCACAATGCCTTCAGACAGCAAGCCTTCAGACAGCACGCCTTCTGCAGATGAAAGAACGGCAGAGACACCCGCTAAAGCGGCGCCCTCCTCTGCTGTATCCGAGCCTGCATCCGAGCCTGAACCCGAGGCAGCCACTGACGTCGCGACTGAAACGAAAGCGCAACAGGAAAGCCACAAAAAACAGCCGTCCTGAGTGCAAACCCTCGACCCTGCAGGGGCTGATAGCCCCTGATAAAAAAGCCCCCGGTCATCCTTGATGCCGGGGGCTTTTTAGTGACCGGGTTGATTAAACGATTAACCTGTGGCCTTATACCGCGGCGATTCACCCATGAACCGCCTATTAACTGGCATCACACTCAGTAAACCCGCGGCTCTATCTCCAGATCGATACCAAACCGTCGTTGGATATCTGCCTGTATCCGTCCCGCCAAGCGCAAAATATCGCCGCCGGTACCACCCGCCTGATTCACTAACACTAACGCCTGGTCGCAATGGACGGCGACGGCACCGTCGACCACCCCTTTCCAACCGGCATGATCAATTAACCACCCCGCCGCCAGCTTGAACTCGCCTCCTACGGGATAACTGACAAGCTCAGGATAGCGTTGTTGCAGCACCTGATGAACAGGGGCACCGACGACCGGGTTCTTAAAAAAACTACCGACATTCGGCAGCGTAGAAGGGTCGGGTAACTTGGATCTTCGCGCCGCGCAGACCGCATCGAACAATGCGCGCGGGGTCGGTTCGGGATGGGGAAGCCATTGGCGCAAACCGGCATAATTCGACACCGAGCAGGCCTGAGAAGATAAAAGAAATGTGACGGACAGGATAATATACCGGTCTCGCAAACGCCCCTTAAATACACTGTCTCGATAACCAAACTCGCATTCGGCGCGTGTAAAGGTACGACGCTGCAGCGTCTGCCTGTCCAGCGCGCTCAACGCCAGCATGCGATCTTTAATCTCGACACCATAGGCGCCGATATTCTGTACCGGCGACGCCCCCACACACCCAGGAATCAGCGCCAGATTTTCCAAGCCGTGCCAACCGTTCTCGAGACAATAAACGACGAATGCATGCCATGATTCTCCTGCAGCCGCGGTAACCTGTACCGCATCGCCCTCCTGAACAGCAACGCGAATTCCCGGCAGCTCCAGCTTGACACAGAGTCCCGGGAAATCCTGACGGACCACCAGATTGCTTCCCTCACCCAGCACAAGCAGTGGCAAGCCGTTATTGTGGGAGAAATGCAGCGCATCCTTCAGTGCAGCAAGCGAACTGACCCGCACAAAATAGCGCGCCCGCACCGGAAGACGAAGGGTTGTGTACTCAGCAAGACAAACCTGTTCCTGAATCGGGTGCATCAGCCGAGCAGCTCCCGCTCGATCTCATTCAACAGACCATCGGCCGCCACCTCAACCAGATCAAGCACCCGGTCAAAACCTTTAGGCCCGCCATAGTAAGGATCTGGCACTTCGCGCATACCGGTATGGGGCGCAAAATCAAGCAACAAGCCCAGTTTGGCCCGCGATTCAGGGGGCTCAAGGGCGCGCAGGTTATCCAGATTTGACTGGTCCAAACCTAACACATAATCAAAGCGAAAAAAGTCCTCCGCCAGCGCGTGGCGGGCTTTTAAGCGCGAGAGGTCATAGCCGCGAAGTTTGGCCGCTGCAACAGAACGCGGATCAGGCCGGGCACCGACATGGAAAGCGGCGGTTCCGGCAGAATCCACCTGGATGCGATCCGCCAAGCCACGCTCAACCACCTTGCGTTCAAATACACCTTGCGCCGTCGGCGAACGGCAGATATTACCCAAACAGACAAAAAGAACCGACAGGACGGGCTGATTAGCCATAAAACACCTCTACTTCAAACGCAGATAAAGCGCCCTCCTCGCTGCGCGAACGGACGCTCTGTCATTACACCACCATCAATTAGCGCGCAGCTTGATGCATTCACACACCTGCCGGTCACTTTGCAGAATATGCAGACCCAGCCAGTTATTCATAAACGCCAGCAGCTCAATACTGGAAATGCGGTCACCGCGCCGAATCGCCGCAAGACGTAACGCTACCTGGGATAGCTCCCTGTTTAAGACTAGCTGTCAGCGATAATGGCACGAACCCGCTGCAAATCTTCAAGCGTATCCACCCCGGCTGGCGGCGCTTCATCGGCTTCATCAACGTGGATAATCGCGCCATTCCACATGGCTCGAAGCTGTTCAAGGCACTCCGTTTCCTCCAGCGCACAGGTTGGCCAGCGTACAAAGTCATTTAACAGATTGACCCGATACGCATAAATACCAATATGGCGCCGGTAGTCAACGCCCTCCGGCATTACCGCGCCCTCAGTGCCCGTTGTGAACGCATCACGAGGAAAAGGTATCGGCGCACGGCTAAAATAGAGCGCTCTGCCGCGCTGATCACGAACGACCTTAACCACATTAGGATTAAGCAGCGAGACCATGTCCTCAATGGGCTCACAGAGTGTTGCTATGCTCGCCTCCCTCGTGGCTGATAAATTATGCGCAACCTGATTAATGATACGCGGTGGGATCAACGGCTCATCCCCTTGCACATTGACCACGATATCATCGGCATATAAACCAAGCTGCTGAACAACCTCCTGCAAGCGATCTGTGCCTGAGGGATGATCCGCGCGGGTCATGCAGACCTGCGCACCAAAATCATGCGCAGCCGCCTCGATACGTGGATCATCGGTGGCAATGACGACGTGCCGCGCCTCACTCATCAGGGCACGCTCATAGACGTGCTGAATCATGGGCTTTGCGGCGATATCCAGCAGCGGTTTACCAGGTAGCCGGGTCGAACCGAATCGCGCAGGAATAATGACGCTAAAACTCATACTAACCCTTCTTCTCACACTCAGCGGCGGTCAACTTTCGCGCTTCGTTTTCCAGCATGACCGGAATCCCATCGCGAATAGGGTAAGCCAGACCGCTGGCACGACAAAACAATTCATCGGTCGCCTTGTTCCAAACAACGGGCGCCTTGGATACCGGGCAAACCAGTATGTCCAACAATTTTTTATCCATGATTCATCCTTCTGTTCAGTACAGCTAAGCGATCGGCCAGCTGAATTTTGAAATTAGCCGGTAGTCCGGCATCGATGGGGAGATAATAGCGCCGTGAGCCGCCGAGCGCTCGACACTTAACGGCATCTTTTTCTGTCATGATCACAGGTAGTGCGTCATCAAAGACCAGGTCTTTCTCACGATAAGCGTGATGGTCCGGAAAGGCGTGCGGTACAACATCAAAGCCCATTCGCGATAATGTATCAAAAAAACGCTGCGGATTACCGATGCCTGCCACACCATGAACCCGTTGCGGTACCAGCGAGGCCGCTTTGCCATCCAGGCTACGCATTACCCCCGGGCAAAGTGCCATTCGCACTCCGCCGGCAAACACAAACCCTTCGCCGTTAACGATGCAAAAATCAACCTGCGACAATCGCCGCGGCGGCTCACGAAGCGGACCGACCGGTAAGCAATGCCCATTACCGATCCCTCGCTGCCCATCCACAACAGCAATTTCAATATCCCTGGCCATGCGATAATGCTGCAACCCGTCATCACTGATGACCACATTACAATCACTGCCATTGAGCAAGGAGCGAATCGCCCGGTTTCTATCTGGGTCAACCACCAGCGGACAGCTCGTGCGCTGTACGATCATCAGTGGCTCATCGCCGCAGGCCTGAGGCGACGAACCATTAGTCACGCGGTAAGGGTAATGAGGCGCTTTGCCACCGTAACCACGACTCACCACACCCGGCCTGTACCCCAGCTCTCGCAGCGCCTCAATCAGCCAAATAACCGCCGGCGTTTTACCGGTACCGCCAATACTGACATTACCCACCACAATCACAGGTACGGGTGAACGCCAATGCCTGGCAGTCATTAATGCACGCTGTTTTCGCCACTGAGACAACCGACAAAAAAGCACTTCGAGCGGATAAAGCGGGGCAAGCAAAACACGATTTCCATACCAGGCACGCTGCAACCATGACATATTAGGATCCACCTTTTGAATGCCGAGTGCTAATACGGAGATTGAGAAACCCCATCTGCCCTGCCGCATCCATGGCCGTGACGACCGATTGATGCGGCGTCTGGGCATCGGCCGTAATAATCAACGGCAGATCTTTCTGGCTTCTGGCCTCCTTACCAATCGCCCGCTTCAGGGTATCCAGCCGATTATTGACCAACCCCTGGCCATTTACGCTGTAGGCGCCTTGCGCGGAGATGGTGATATCGATCTGTCGCGCCGAATGCTCTGCCACTTCGCCACTAGCCGTCGGCAGCGTCAATTTCAGATGACTCTCCTTGGTAAACGTGGTCGAGACCATAAAGAATATCAGCAGGAGAAAAACCACATCAATGAGTGGCGTCAGGTTAACCCCGACCTCGTCGTGCCTCTGTCGCTTGAATTTCAAGACACACCCCTTTAGTCAAAATCGATTTCACGGTCACCGTGGACCACTTCCACCAATTTGATTGCCTCCTGCTCCATCTGAACGACCAGAGAGTCTACACGCCGACTGAAATAACGGTGCATCACGAGCGCCGGAATGGCGACACACAGCCCCGCAGCCGTCGTGATTAGTGCTTCAGAGATGCCACCTGCCAGAACGCTGGCATTTCCGGCACCCTGAATCATGATCTCATTAAACACTTTAATCATACCCACAACGGTACCCAGCAGCCCCAGCAACGGCGCGACCCCGGCGATAGTGGCCAGGGGGTTTAGAAAACGCTCCAGTTCGTGGACCGCCTGACTGGCCGTTTCCTGAATACTCTCTTTCATGATCTCTCGACCATGCTTGGAGTTGGCCAAGCCCGTGGAGATAATGCGACCCAAGGCGGAGGAGCGTTTAATGGACGCCATTTTTTCAGGACTCAGCGTGCCTGCTTGCACCAGCGCCCAGACCTCCCCCAACAGATGCCCAGGAGCCACTCGGCTCTCGCGCAAGCTCCAAAATCGTTCAGCCGTGATGGCCATGGCTAGAATCGAGCAGAAAAGAATCGGCAGCATCAACCACCCGCCAGACTGAACCAATTCAAACACCGTAGAATCCCCTCTAGAATTTGGCGCTTAATGTACCACAATTGATAGCCTGATCTTACTAACATCAGGATCTAATTGGACCCGTCTATTGCCACCAATAGCGGGGAGCCAGTGAGCGATACCCTTCAACACGAATCGGCTGCCCGGGGATATGCGTTATTCGCACCGCGCCCTGCTCCGAGGTTAACAGCTCCCGCGCCCCATATGCCGCGACGCGTGCGCGCACAGCGGCATCCGGATGCCGCCAGCGATTCCGATACCCGCTGCTATAAACCACCCAGGATGGGGCAACGGCTGCCAGAAATTCACCCGCACTGGACGATGCGCTGCCGTGATGACCCGCGACCAGTACCGAAGCGCTGACCTCCACACCTCGCGCCAACAAGGCTTTTTCGGACCGCTGGTCAATATCCCCGGTTAACAGCAGCGCAGAGCGAGAAAGATGACCTACGCGTAATACGCAAGACCTGTTGTTGTTACTTACCACTTTGCCCGTAACAACGGGATTGATAAACTCAAACAGGACGCCATCCCACCACCAACGCTGTGGAGCATGGCAGGGATTACCACCCACCTGCGACGACATACCACTGATCAATTGGCCGATAACCATCTGCTCGCGCAGTGATGCCAACCCTCCGGCATGATCACTGTCCGCATGACTGATAACTGTTTTGTTCAACACCGCAATACCCGCGTCCCGTAAAAACGGGATCACGACACGCTCTCCGGCATCGCTATCCGTGCCAAAACGCGGACCCGTATCGTATAACAGACGCCGATGCCGGGTTTCAACCAGTACCGCAAGCCCCTGGCCGACGTCGAGCACGGTGGCGCGGTACCCGCCCATTGGCAATAACTGCTGCACGGGCATAAACAGGGGAAAAAACAGCAACACCGCAAGCCAACGACCGCTTAAGCCCCTGGGCATCATGAACCACCACGCCCCTATTGCCGCCAAAAAAAGACTCCCTCCCGAAGGCGCGGCCGCTATCCACATAAGATCCCAGGTTGCGAGCAACACCTGCAAACCAGCAAGTGACATGTCAAGCAGATAAGCTGCGGCATTCAGACCGCCTGCAGCAACCGACGGCCAAACAGGCACAAGCAGCAAAGAGCCGAAAGCCAGCGGCAAGACAAGCAACGTGATAAAAGGAATCGCAACCAGATTGATTACCGGCGCACTCCAGGCGACCTGTTGAAAAAAAACCACCGTAAGCGGTGCCAGAACCAAAAACACACCCAGCTGAGCGCGCCACGTTGCGGACCAGTACTCCCAACGCCCTTCAGATCGCAACGCTCTACAACGGCAGCAGAAGAGATAAAGCAGCGTGGCGACGGCTGAAAATGACAACCAAAACCCCGGAGACCGGATTGCCAAAGGGTCCAGCATCAACACAAAGCCCAGCCCAAGCAGCAAGCGCCGAAATGCACCGACACGCCGAAAACAAACCAGACTCAACATCCAGACGGCGATCATTATCCAGGCACGCTGCGCCGGCAACGAAAACCCCGCGAGAAGACTGTACACACCCGTGGCCAGCAAGGCCGACCATGCCGCCAGGCTCACCTGACGCTGCAACAACAGGCGCGGAAATAAACGCAGCGTTTTGCTAACCACGGCGAATATCATCGCCGCGATAACACCCACATGCATACCGCTGATGACCAGCAAGTGCACCGTGCCGCTGTTCCTTAGCGTCAACCACTGCGCCTTACTAACCCCGCGCCGGTCACCAATCAACAGCGCTTTCAGCAATCCCGCCCCACCCCGACTACGCACTAGCTGATCAATGTTATCGGCCACTTTTTCTCGAAGGCGAGACAGGCATTGAAGCCCTGCACTCAGACATGTCACCGGTTGCGACAGTTGCCGCGCACCCGGCAAGATATAGCCCGTCGCATCGATACCCTGCTGCATCAGGTACGCTTCATAATCAAACACCCCCGGATTACGCCCCCCATGCGGGCGTTTTAATTTCACCTGCAACTGCCAGCGCTGACCGGCCCGGTAACGGTGATGACATCGGTACTCGGTAAGTCGTAACCGTCGCGGCGCCCACGTCGTTGGAAGTAACGCCGTCAATGCAGCCTTATCGGGGCGTTCCGATCTCTGCGGGACAATATCGATACGACACTTGTCACCATCAATACGCGGCAAGCCGACAACATGCCCTGTCACGCTAATCACGCGCCCCTCCCAATCGGTGGGTAGATAATGCGCCAGCGCCCAATAGCCATAGCCGATTCCCCAGGCAAGCCCAAGCAATAATGGCCCGATGTTAAACAGCGCGCGATGTAGCAGTGCGAGCACCGACAAAACCAGCAACAGCGCCGCCATTTGTGCTAATGAGGGCCAAAAGGCCACCATCACCACGCCCAGGCAGAAGCGGATCATCCATGATCTCCTGTTGGCTTAAGTACAGCGAACGGGCATAATCGACTAATAACCTTACAATTCTAGCCAGGCTTTTGCTGTATGCCACGCCGATTTATAAAACGCTACATGCCGGATGAGTCCAAGATCAAGGCGCACCCGCATCTGCAATGGCTAGGCAACTCCATCCACAACCCTAATCTCTGGCATTTAAATAGAAGTTCGGTATCACGGGCCTTTCTCGTCGGTATATTTTGCGCCTTTCTGCCGATACCGTTTCAGATGCTGGTGGCGGCAGTACTCGCCATTATCATCCATAGCAATTTACCCATCTCTATTGGCCTGGTCTGGATCACGAACCCACTGACGATCCCCCCCATTTTCTATTCGACGTATAAGATCGGTGCTTTTTTGCTCAGCCTGCCCGTTCAAGAGACTGAAATGGCGCTCTCGCTTGAGTGGCTTGAAAGCAGTATCAGCCATATCTGGTGGCCGCTTTTATTTGGTTCACTGGTGTGTGGCATCCTACTTGCTGCCGTCAGCTATGCGCTTGTTCAGATGCTATGGGTCTGGCGGGTTAATCGGGATTGGGAGGCTCGTCGTATGCGTCGTCACGCCAAGTCGCGGCGCCTTAAAAAAACCAACGCGGCACAGCGCACAGATGAAAAACCGACAGACCCGCACTAATCCGGCGGGCTAATGTGATACGCAAAACACAGGCCCGGTGAGGCGCAAGACGCACTACGGCGCACCACCGCGCAATGACTTACAAGGGGCGAGACTTGAAAGGGGTGTGACTTAAAAGAAGAACAACATAAAAGGGAGATGACTTAAGAGGACGAGCTCGCGCTACCCGCCGCATGCCTCAGACCCGCTAAGGCCCTTTACTAGACGCTACGCTAAACGCGCTATATCTGCAGCACACCCTCATCGAGATGCAGGATACGATCCATGCGCGATGCCAGCATCTGATCGTGGGTGACCACCACAAAAGCCGTATCCAGCTGCTCATTCAACTCCAGCATCAAGGCCTGTACGTCATCGGCAGTATGCCTATCCAGGTTACCGGTGGGCTCATCCATCAACACGGTTCGCGGGTGAGTCACTAACGCCCGGGCGATAGCCACCCGTTGGCGCTCACCGCCACTGAGCTGAGCGGGTTTATGCTGCAATCGCTTCTCCAAACCGACACGGCACAACAGGTCCCGCGCCCGCTGTTCAATCTCTTCACGGCGTACGCCCGGCCGAAGCAACAAGGGCATCGCCACATTTTCCAAGGCGGAAAACTCACCCAACAGATGGTGAAATTGATAGACAAAACCCAGCGCCTCATTGCGTAAGCGCGCACACTGATTCTCATTCAAACTCGCCAAGGGCGTACCCATGACGGTAACGACGCCGGAGGTCGGTCGATCCAGGCCGCCAAGAATATTCAGCAAGGTGCTTTTCCCGGAACCAGAACTTCCGACTATCGCAACGCGCTCACCCGGGGAAACACGCAGATTGATCCCCTGCAACACGGCGA
Source organism: Motiliproteus sp. (assembly GCA_041586615.1). Classification (GTDB taxonomy): domain Bacteria; phylum Pseudomonadota; class Gammaproteobacteria; order Pseudomonadales; family Balneatricaceae; genus Motiliproteus. Next base: position 50,270 of record JBFGZS010000005.1, read on the forward strand.
GTGTTACCCCGCCCTCCTCATAGATCTTACTGACCTGCTCACAAACAATGACCGCCTGATTACTCATAGCGCAGCGCCTCCACGGGCTGGGTTTGGGCCGCCTTATACGCCGGGTAAATCGTGGCAAGCAGACTGATCATTAAAGAACTGATGCAGATTAATCCAACATCATCCCATTTAAGCTGAGAAGGCAGATAGCTAATGAAATACACATCGGCATTCAAAATCTGAAAATCGAACAGCTGCTCTACCCAGGCAATCAGGTCGGTAACGGTAAGCGCCAGGACAATACCCAGGCCAGTGCCCAGCAGTGTACCCACGACACCGATCACGGCGCCCTGAATCATAAACGTGCGCATAATCGTGGCCGAACTGGCGCCCATCGTCCTCAGAATGGCAATATCGGCACGTTTGTCCGTTACCACCATCACCAAGGTAGAGACAATATTAAATGCCGCCACCGCCACGATGATAAACAACAGCAGGCCAATCATTTTTTTCTCCATCTGAATCGCCTGAAACAGATTGCCATGGGAGCGAGTCCAGTCTGACGCGCGGATATTGCTACCGACTTCGGCGGCAATCTGCCGCACCCGCCATGGGGCATCAAACAGATTAACAAACTGCAGTCGCAAGCCCTCGACACTGTCGCCCATGCGCTTAATCACGGCGGCATCGCGAATATGGATATATGCCATGGACGCATCGAGCTCTGCGCCCACCTTGAACACCCCGACCAGCGTGAAGCGTTTTAGCCGTGGGAAAACACCCGCCACCGAAATCGAGGCTTCAGGCAAGACCAGGGTTACCTTATCGCCTATCGAAGCACCGAGGGAGCGCGCCAGAATATCGCCCAGAATAATCCCGTAGCGCCCCTCATCAAGATCCTCGATGCGCCCACTGACCATATGATTCTGGATAATCGATACCGATTTTTCGAGTTCAGGGTCAATACCGTTCACCAGCGTGCCCCGCACCTGGCCACGTCCGGTCAGCATCCCTTGCGCGCTGATATAGGGCGCACTGGCCAGCACCTGCGGAAACTGCTTGAGCTGCAGTCTTAGGTCCTGCCAGTTGTGTAATTCGCCGCCATACTGACTCAGCGTCGCATGCGGCACCATACCCAGGATGCGCTGGCGTAACTCACGGTCAAAACCATTCATGACCGAAAGCACCAGGATCAGGACCGCAACCCCCAAGGTCAGTCCCGCCATGGAAACCATGGAGATAAATGAGATAAAGTGGTTACTCCGCTTGGCGCCGGTGTACCGCAATCCGATAAAAAGTGATATAGGTCTGTACATGGTGAGGGATTAAAACATAAGACGGGATACTGACCTAGAAAAATCACCTCCAATCCAGGCTATATTGCTGATCTAATAAGGATTCGCCATGACAAACTGTTCGCCGAACCATGAACGCCGTCACTGTTTTCGCATCGAGGATCAAGCCCAGGTTGAGTACCGGGTTCTTGCTGACGAAAGCCCGATTCAAGGATTTGACGGCTTTCCCCCGCGCAGTGACTTCACACTCCAATCCCGCCTACGCCAGATAGATCATGATCTTGAAAGCCTTTTTATTCGCCTCTCCGATCACGACAACGCACTCACTCAGATTTTGCGTCTCTTAAGCCGTAAGATCGATTGGGTTGCACAGGCCTTATCCGACAATACCGGACAGCCATTTTCTGACGAGCCTATCACCCTAAGCACCGACGGCCTGTCATTTTTCTGCCCTGAACCGCTGGCCATTGACAGTCTTCTGGCGCTACGCTTTCGACTCAGCGCCAGCGGGCTGGGGATTACGACCTGCGCCAGGGTCATCTATCAACACACAGAAGTAGCGGGTTCGAGGCGAACCGGCTGCCGCTTTATTGATCTTGGCACCCCGCAACAGGAACTCATTGGCCAGCACCTACTAAGCCGTGACGCAGAAAACAAACGGCGCTACCAGCAAGAGACCGGCGGTGAGCGGAACAGATGACCAGCAACAGGCCGACCTGCAACCATCGGCTTTACGCCTTGCCCACGGCCAGCATATAGGTTACACGCCATCAGCAAACGTAAAAGAGCCGACGGCGAGGCATGAAGGTGCAATGCACGGCTGGTTAACCACAGGATCGCTGTCTGAACATTGTCCGAATATGCAGGAAGCCTATGAGCCAACACTTTAATTGTACCCGCTGCACCCATTTTCGCCGCTCACCCACAGGCCCCCGCTGCCGCTTTCGCGGTGGCGTCCCAAGTGGCATTTGTAGCGTTTTCAAAAACAAGGAAACGCAAGAAAACCTCAAGCCCTGTGAGTCTGCGCTTTCCAGCCGAAAAGAGTAGACCGCCTGCGTTAGCAGTGCTTATTTGTATCGGTAGCCCATGCGCACTATGCGCCAGAATTCCCGGCGCCGCTGGCGGTTATCATTTCGCCAATCGAATCGGTTTCGATCATACATGCGCCCCATTGCCGCCACCGACGCGCCAACGAATAATCAGAGATCTCGTATAACGCGACAGGCACACCGTTCAGATCAGGTTTAACACCGAACGGCAAACGTTTGTAATTCATCAACAACAGCTCGGCGTCAAGCGCCTCGACTGTGCGGCTCATACGCTGCCCCCACTGACGAATAACAGGCGCTACCCGGGGGTAACCGCGCTGGCGAGCGCCCTGCAACACCAACAGCGAAAAACTGATGAGAACCACTTGCCCACTCAGTCCTTCCAACAAGGGCAACACCCTATCGAGCACCCCCGGGACGCCGAACGCGTTGATCGCAGAGTGTTTGATTTCCAGGTAAAGTGTGACATCGGGATGACGCCGTATAAAATCCAGTAGATCGGCCAGCTCCAGCAACCGATTACCCTGAAAGCGAGTACCAAAACGCCCCGGCTCGAAGGCACTTAAACCACGTAGCTCTGCCAGGGTGGTTTCTTGTACGAGACCGGGCACACCACAGAGCCGCGACAGGCTTTCATCGTGAAAAACCACCGGAAAACCATCACGGCTCAGCTGCATATCACACTCGATATTCAGCGCCCCTGCCTCTATCGCCTTGGCGAACCCCAGCAGGGTATTTTCCGGATAATGTGCGGGATAGCCTCGATGGGCAATCCAGTGACCTGCGTCCATGACCGCCTCCACGACTAAACGACCTTATTATTAGCCCGGCGGGTTAATAACAACTCAAGTCGGATCAATAACATGCAACGATGGCTTGTCGGTGCGATGACGGCCAATCGTCGGGCCAACCCCTTGCTTGACCAGGTAGGCTTCAAAGTCACCAAGCGTCAACGGGCGACTGTAATAATAGCCCTGATAGATATCACAGCCATTTCCCGCAAGAAATGCCTGCTCCTCTTCGGTCTCGACACCCTCAGCGACAACAGCGAGGTTAAGACTTTTCGCCATAGCGATAATAGTCGTACAGATTGCCGCATCCTGCGCATCGCGGTGTACATCCTGGACGAAAGAGCGATCAATTTTCAGGATATCCAACGGCAACCGTTTCAGGTAGGCCAGTGACGAATAGCCGGTACCGAAGTCATCGATGGAAAAACGCACCCCTAAGTCGCGTATTCGCTCCATCTTTTCGATGGTGTATTCCACATCCTGAATCAACATGCCTTCCGTCACTTCCAGATCGAGGTGCCTTGGATCGATCCCGGTCTCATCGAGAACCCGCTCAACGATGGCCACAAAGTCCGGTTGACGGAATTGTTTCGGGCTGACATTAACGGCCAGGTGATCCAAGCGCACGCCGGCGACCTCCCAGCGTCGAATTTGCTCGCAGGCGGTACGCAACACCCATTCACCGATCTCCAGGATCAAACCGGTATCTTCGGCCACCGGAATAAACAGCACCGGCGACACCACGCCATGCTCGGGATGCCCCCATCGGATCAGTACCTCGGCACCGATCACCGAGCCGTCGGCAAGCACCTGCGGCTGGTAATGTAACGCGAGTTCATTACGGTTAAGCGCGTGACGCAGGTCCTTTTCCAGGGTTAACCGATGACTGGCTGCAACCTGCATACTGGGTTTATAGAATCACGCCGTATTACGCCCCTCTTTCTTAGCCTGGTACATCGCCGTATCGGCATGCTTGAGCAGATCATCAACATCCTCGCCTGCCGTCGGAAACAGCACAATGCCGATACTTGGCGTCAAGTGAAATTCATGCTCACCCAGGAAATAGAACTGCGACAACGCCCAACGGACCTTGTCGGCCACGGCATAGGCATGGTTGGCCGCCTCATCTTCGCCACCATCCAGAGCCGGAAGAATAATAACGAACTCATCACCTCCCAGGCGCGCAACGGTATCTTGCGCCCGCAATAGCGTTTTCAATCGGTCAGCCACCTGCTTCAGGAGCAGATCACCGACACTGTGACCCAGCGCATCATTCAGTCGCTTAAACTGGTCCAAATCGATAAAGAGCACGGCGCCATGCAATTGGCGACGATTCGCAGAGATTCCGGCACACCGGCCTGCGCAAAGGAATAGAACGCCACGCCCTGTATCCGCTGAGTCCAAACTTCGGTTCTGGAAAGGAGATCCACGCTTTGCTGTATAAATTGCTCGACCGACGTGCCGCCGTGCGAAAGCCGTAACAAACGGGAAACCAGCTCCTCTTCGGCAGTCCCGCGCGCAATCAAGGACTGCTGGCGCTTCTGATCCGTCAGGTCCAGAAAAGCGCCCACATAGTGGCTTATTTTTCCTGATTTGGATTTAACCGCATTGATCGACAGCCATTCGGCGTATAATTCGCCATTTTTACGCCGATTCCAGATCTCACCTTGCCAATACCCCTGCCGTTCAATGGCAGCCCAGATAGCCTCATAAAACGCCTGAGTCACTATACCCTAGCTCAACGAGACAATAGGAATTGCGCTGGCGTGGCGAAAGACGCGCGCACCAAGAAACGACTGGAGCAGACGCGTTTAGAGTCAATGTTCGGATTAATTAACCTGTTGCTTTTCCCAGAGTTGCAGCGCAGCCGCACGTAACTGCTTATCGACAGCCCGTTTCCCCATCAAACCTGTGGCGCGCTGTACGTCGGTAATGCTGCGCCCTTGCAGCAGACTCATAATGAGAAGCGTCACCGATAAGGGTTCAAGACCGTCAAGGTCACCGCGCGCTGACCGCGCGATTAGCCAGCGCCCTAGCGCTGGACGGCAATAATCAAGCCCTCGATTGCCGACAACAAAACTCTCCACATCGACGGCATCCTGATGAGATTCTTGGCCACAACCGTGGATAGGACCGGCTGGCAACATATGATCTATTGGCAACATAGGACCGGCTTGAAACAACGGCCGGCCTCGACAGATTTGCAGCACAAGCGCCGGGTCTAATTCCCGCAACATGCCCAATAGCCAGAGGGGCAACTGATCGGAGAAGCGCTGCACCATCGCGCTAACCTGCTGCTTAGCGCGTTCGGAGACCCCACGCGCAACAAACACCGAGTGATGACCGCTGGCGGCGTCCCGCGAGGCCCCCAACTGCACAGCGTCATAACCATTTGCCGACCAAAAACGGACCAATTCAGCAGTCGCGCCAAAACTGGAACCCACAATATCAACGCCGCGCTTGGCCGCATCCGTCGCCACCTCGGACAACAGTCTCTGCCCCACCCCGTTTCGTTCAATTGCTGGATGAACAGCGATGCGCACGATCCGAAGATATCGACGCTCAGGCGCCTCACGCCAGCCGCCATGCGCCGCCAAAGATTGCGCCATTAAATGCCCTTTTACCCGGCGCTTCCCCAGCCAAATATCATGCGCCACGGCTCGATCAAACCCACCCTCGGCTACCGCCAGCACAACACCCAGCACCGCGCCCGACGCTGTGGCCAGCCAAATTTCAAAATCCGGGTGGTTGAGCATGGTTTTCAGATCCGTAGGCGTCGTCTGATAGTGGGCTTGCACCAGCAAGCTGAATAACGGCCGTAATAAACGAGGTTGGTCCACCAATTGAGCAGGAGGCATTCGCTTGATGCGAAAACCCGTCGCGAAGGCGCGCTTAACCTGTTCGGCATTACCAGGTTCGGCATCCAGCAGTAGCGCCTTGAACACCCAGCGCTCCAGGGGACAGTTATCGGCCCAACGAACGGCTTGGCGCAAATGCACGCCTCGCCAGTGTGGCGCCTTTGTATCGAGGTGTGCTCGAAAACGCACGGCAAAACCCCGCCCAGCGCCTTCGTAGCCATGCAGCGTCGAAGAAAAAACAATCCGCGCATAACGGGCAAGCAACAACGCCAGCATCGGCCCAGGAATGGCTGCCGCTTCATCCACCAACAAGAGATCGCAAGGGGCGGCGTGACGAATCAACTCGTCGGGGGCAATAAACCGAATTTCACCGTCGGGAAGGGTCAAGCAGTTAGCCTGACCCTGGGCATGGGGGAGCCATTTCCGTGCATGGTAAAACACCGAAGCCACGGAACTGACCCGCGGTGCGGTCACCAAAATCCGCCGCGGCCGCTCGTTGAGCAATCGCGCGGCCGCAATACCCAAGGCTGAACTTTTACCTCGCCCCCGGTCTGCAGTCATCACCAACGGTCGATGCCGATGACCACCGGCTACTTTTTCGATCAATCGGACCGCATCGGCCTGGTCTTCTGTGATGCACTGCGCAGATAGGTTCTGTTGATCGCCCGCATCTAAAGCGGCCGAGTGCGCGTCAACATTATCGGTGTTAACCGATTCTGCCGAGGGGACAGCGCCATCCAGCACCGGCAGCGGCTGCCCTTCGTGTATCTGCAGCACCGCGTTATCGTCATTAATACAGCGGTAAATCCAGCGTTCAAACACGCCCGCTTGATCGCTTCCCCAAACCGAAGGCATGCCAAACATCACGAGCAAGCCCCCGCCGCGCAATGTCCCGCTGGCAATGCCCAGCACATCCGGCTCGAGTCCGTTGCTAAGATCCAGAGCCAGCAGATCACACTCGCCGCCGAGCAGCATGCGCGGGCGTTCAACAGACCGCTGCTGAAATCCGGCGACCTCCTTATCACTCAACAACCAGCAACGGCCATTTGCAAACTGATCGGCCAACAGGACCAACCCCTCCAGCACCCAGGCCATGTTGCCGTGCATCACAAGCAGGCGCCGATGATGGAGGCCGGAAGCCTGGGTCGCTAGCGTTAACAACCATGGCGCTAAGGCATTCTTGGTCGAGCAGTTACGGCTGTCTTTCATTCGGTATCGGTCACTTATCCGGGCGATCAGGGCTTGATAACGTAGCTGATTTCCACGCGCGCATGCACTTCAATATCGCCACCATCAATTGGCGGCGCCGTGCTGGCCGCGGACATCACAGACATATCCAGACCGCGGGATTGCTTAAGCAGAGGGGCGGGGTTTGTACCATCGACGCGCAGCAGGGCAATGGAAACCAACGTAACATCGGCAGCCTGAGCAGCCGCCTGCGCCGAGGCTATCGCTCGCTGGGTTGCTAGCGCGATGGCGCTGTTGTGGGCATCTTCAGGCTCAGATAACATAAATCTCAAGGCACTCAACTGATTGGCGCCAACCTGCATCGCTTCATGAATCCAAGGCCCCACCTGTGCCACGCGGGTGCTGCTAACGCGAAAACTATGCCTGGCCCGGTAACTGACGATTTTCGGGGTCCATTCGGGTGAAACTTGTCGTGGCCGCGGCTCCCACACCGGCTCCACCGTCAAACGCGTCGTCTGCAGCTCCTCACCTGTGACACCTTCACGTAACAAGCGCGAACGCACACGCGCCATCCTATCGCTGTTATCCGCCAGTGCCAGCGCGGCTGTTTGAGCGACGACATCCACACCAATCTCAAATTCAACCTTATCCGCAGGCTGATAAATGGTGGCTTCGCCGCGGACCGAGAGCTCCCCAAGCGGTATTTCAGCGGCCGATGCTCCCCCCCACACCAATACCCCTGCCGTTAGCCATATAAAAAAACGTCTCTTCATGCTTCTCTCCGGATTTTAGTGACGCGCGCGCAACGCGCTCGCAAGTGTAGAACATCGCGCGGCATCGTTCATCCGTTGCTGTCGATGAGCAATGTGCGATGTGCAATGTGCAATGTGCAATGTGCGGTGAGCGGTGAGCGGTCTTTAGGAAAAAGTCTTAAATCTCGCCTTGCACAACTTGAATGCCGCTGGGAAGGCTTTAAAATAACCGCCCTCTCTTTGAATTCGGTATAATCCACCATGCTTCGTGTTCTCATTGCATCCTGCCTGCTGATACTTTCTCTCGGCAGCCAGGCACAGACCTTTACGTTCACCGCCATTCCCGACCAGGATGAAACACAGCTCAAAACCCGTTTCGGAAAAATAGCCGAGTACCTGTCAAGCGCGCTTGGCGTGCCGGTTAACTATATACCGGTTAAGTCCTACGCCGCTGCCGTGTCGGCATTTCGTAACAACCAGGTCCAGCTAGCTTGGTTCGGCGGCCTGTCCGGGGTACAAGCCCGGATGCGCGTACCGGGTTCCGAAGCGATTGCTCAAGGTTATGAGGACCAGTTTTTTAAAACCTACTTCATCGCCAATGTTGCCAGCGGTCTCAAGCCGATGCAAAAGCCTGACGCATCGCTGGCGGGTAAAGCGTTTACGTTTGGCTCCAAAGGCTCGACTTCCGGCCGCCTTATGCCGGAATTTTACCTGAGGCAAACCTTCGAAAAATCACCAGAACAGGTATTTTCCCGCGTGGGTTTCAGCGGCGATCACACAAGAACGATCGCACTGGTCCAGTCCGGCACATACGATCTTGGCGCCGTCAATTACAAAGTATGGGAGCGCGAACTGGCAGCGGGGAACGTGCAGGGCGATCGCGTCACAGTAATCTGGGAAACACCGACCTATCCCGATTATCAATGGTCTATCCGGGGTGACGTCGACAACGCCTGGGGAGCCGGTTTCAAACACCGCGTTCAGCAGGCCTTACTGGCCATTGAAGACCCTCTATTACTAAACGCCTTTCCTCGCAGCCGCTTTATACCCGCCAGCAACGGCGATTTTACGCCGGTTGAAAACGTTGCACGCGCTATCGGACTCATCGATTAAGCACGTTCTAGCCACCCTATCAGACGGCCGGGTACAAGCCCGGCCGTCTGATAGGCAACTCGACCCCATACCGCTATGACTTCCAGCGCCCTATTTGTCTGTGACCGCCAGCAGCTCTCTTATCAGAGCCGCGCGGCGTTGCATGATATCAGCCTACAGATACAGCCCGGTGAAAAAGTGGCTCTCATCGGTGCTAGCGGCTCCGGCAAATCTAGCTTACTGAGACTGCTCTATGCCCAGCAGCGCGACAGCACGGCCCTGTGCCCGCAGCAACTCGGCCTGGTACCCATGCTTAGCGTGTTCCACAATATTTATATGGGACGCCTGGATCAATGCAGCCTCCTGAAAAACTTGCGTACCTTGCTGGTACCCGCTACACCGGATCTTAACGAGATTGGCGAGCTGACCCGCGCGCTCGGGCTGCATGATAAGCTACGCACCTCGGTCGACCAACTTTCCGGCGGGCAGATGCAGCGTACCGCGCTGGGCCGGGCAATCTATCAAAAGCGCCCCATTTTTATGGGGGATGAACCCCTATCATCGCTCGACCCTATGCAGGGTAGCCACCTGTTACAGCTGTTAAACCAACGTCATAGCACCGTCATTATCGCCTTGCATAACCGCCAACTGGCCCTGGAAGGCTTCGATCGCGTCATCGGCATCAAGGAAGGCCGCATTGTTCTCGACGCCCCGAGTGACACGCTGACGCTGCAGCAGCTTGACGGCGTTTACGCGCACCGATGACAGCGAACCGCCACGGCCTCTCTACGCCACACCGCAACAGCAGCGCACGGCGCTACCTGCGCATCAGCCTGGGTTTTATCCTGATTGCGGTTGTCTCGCTGTTTTTTGCCGATATTGAATTTCGTTCGGGGGACCCTTGGCTTGAGCTGTACCGCATAGGACAAGGTCTGATAACGCCCGACTTCAGCGCCACTGAGTCGCTCGGCCAGGCGTTATTCAATACCGTTGCCTTTGCCCTTATCGGCGTTGTCTTAGCCAATCTGGCGGGGTTTGTACTGGCGCTCATGTTTCATTGGCGACCGGTTCGCCTGGTCTGCGCACTGATTCGCTCGATTCACGAGCTCTTCTGGGGCTTGCTGTTTTTACAAATTTTCGGCCTGAGTACCGTGACGGGGATCCTGGCCATTAGCATCCCGTTTGCCGGCATTATTGCCAAAGTTTATGCGGAGATCCTGGAGGAGAGCGATCGCAGTGCCTGGGCGTTACTCCCTGCGCAAACTCACAGAGTCGCCGGTTTTTTTTACACGCGCCTCCCGCTGGCCTGGTCACACCTGCGCAGCTATAGCCTGTACCGATTCGAGTGCGCGATTCGCTCCAGCGCCGTGCTGGGCTTCATCGGACTACCCACACTGGGCTTTCATCTGGAAAGCGCGTTCAACCAAGGCCTTTACTCCGAGGCGTCCGCACTTCTGTATCTGTTCTTCCTGATTATCGCGTCGATACGCCATTGGATGAAACTGCGCCTGCTCCCTGTCTATCTGCTGGCTGCGTTTATCTGGCTTCCAAGCGCACCAACCCCCAACCTGTCGACACTGGTGCGTTTCGTAACCCAGGATATCGTCCCATCACCACTGCGCGGTGAGGGGCCGTGGCATTCGGAACAACTGATGGCGCTCTGGCACTGGTTCTGGCACGTGCTCAGCACCCAGGGCGCCGAAGGCGCCTACAATACGCTGATCCTGACCATGATCACGCTCGTCGTCAGCGGTATGCTGTCCCTGCTGCTATTTCCGCTTGTATCACCCCTTTTTCTACGCAAGCCCGCCCGGACCAGCGGTCACGTCCTGCTGGTGATCTTTCGCTCCATTCCGGAACTGATGCTGGCGTACTTGTTTATGTTAATCACAGGCCCGTCCATGCTACCCGCGATTGCCGCGCTATCGCTGCATAACGGCGCTATTATCGGCCACTTGCTGGGCGGCTACAGCCAGGCTCTGAGGCTGCGCCCCGACCATGCACGCGGAAGCGGACTCTATCTTTACGACGTACTGCCCCGGGTTTATCGCCAGTTTCTGGCCTTTTTATTCTATCGCTGGGAGGTCATTATGCGCGAAACGGCCATCCTCGGCATCCTCGGCATCCATACCTTGGGCTTTTATATCGACTCCGCCTTTGAAGAGTTTCGATTCGACCGCGCCCTGTTACTTATATTACTGACTGCCGCACTGAACATGCTGGTTGACAGTGTCTCCCGCAGGCTCCGACATCGGCTTAGCCTCGGCAATTTACCGGATCAGGCCAACTGCTGATGAACTGTTTTTCGACCCCGCAAGGCGACTTTCTTCTTAGCCGCACACCGGCTAACCAGCCAGACCCTGCCAACCTTCAAGCCTGGGACGCGGCAGACCATTACCTGCTAGAGACGATCAACGAAACTGTCGATCTGGTGAGTAAGCCACCACGAAACCTTATCCTGAATGACAGCTTTGGTGCATTGTCGGTGGCAATCGCTGCGCAGCTTACACAAGCACGCCCAGTCAATGCCCAACAGCAAAAAAGTGACGCCTCAGCGCCCTCTCAGGCTGCGCCGGAGCTGACCCTCATCAGCGATTCCTTCCTCGCCCACCAGGCACTGGCTAATAACCTGGCACAAAACAGCCTGCCTGACGATGTGGTTCTGGCGTTAGATTCACTCGCCCCCTTAACGGGGCACTATGACCTAGTCATCATCAAGATACCCAAGACGCTCGCGCTACTGGAAGATGAGCTGTTCCGGATCCGACCTCACTTGCACGCCACAAGCCAGATCATTGGCGCGGGCATGGTGAAGTCCATTCACCGTTCAACACTGGCATTATTCGAGCGAATTATCGGCCCGACACGCACCTCCCTGGCTAAAAAGAAAGCACGCCTGATCCACTGCGACGTTGACGCAACGATCCAGCCTGGAGCCAGCCCCTACCCGACCCGGTATACACTGCCCGATACAGACTACCTGATTGTTAACCATGCGAATGTGTTTTCTCGCCAGCGCTTGGACATTGGCACACGGCTGTTTATCGAACACCTGCCGGTCTCTGATCGCTTTAAGGATATTATCGACCTGGGCTGCGGCAATGGCATCGTCGGCTTGCTGGCGGCGGAAAAAAATCCGGCCGCACAACTGCATTTTGTCGATGAATCGTTTATGGCGCTGGTCAGTGCGCAAGCCAATTTCCGCCATGCACTGGGCGAACAGCGCCCGGCGCTGTTTCAGGCGGGCGACTGCCTGCAGGCCTTTGCAGCGGCCAGTGCCGACCTGATCCTGAACAATCCGCCGTTTCATCAGCAGCAAGTTGTTGGGGATCATATCGCGCGCGAGATGTTTCGCCAGTCACACCAGACCCTGCGCGACAACGGCGAGCTCTGGGTTATTGGAAACCGTCACCTGGGGTATCACGGCGTATTAAGTAAATTATTTGGCCATTGCGAGCTGGTTGCCAGCAATGCAAAATTCGTTATATTACGCGCCATTAAGCAGCCAGGCGCAATCACCCCGACAACCCTTGGCTCAACCTCCGCAGGCAAGCGCCACGGAGCAACCGGACAACACCGCCATGACCGAGGCCGGCGACGCGGGCGACATACGCGCTAACCTCAGCAGGCTGTTGAAATGCGCCGCGTTATTAAGGCGGCTATCCCTGTCAGGGTATGCCGACAAATTCAGCAACAATCCATGGCTGAATTTAGGCGCGCGCAACCGTCAGCGGTGGGAATTGAGCGGGGGCGTGGTATAACCATCCGCCAGGCCGCGCCTCCTGCCCGCTTTCGGCGAGGTCAGACACCAGCGCGGCACGAAGCACGGCGACAACGGTCTCGGCACGAATCCGGTCGAACAGCGCCTGGGCTTCTGGATAGGTCCTTTTCAGCAGGACGAGCCATTGCTTCAATCGGCCCGGTGCATAGCGCCGGTCAACCACCTCATTCAGCCGGTCAAAATAGCTAATTATCCAGGGTAGCAGCTCCAGCCAGGACATTGGCGCGGGGTCTTGTCCGGCCAAGTGCCGTTGGATTTGACGTCCAAGATCCGGACAACCAACCAGCCCCCTTCCGATCATGATCGTCTGACATCCGCTGACCTGAGCACAACGCAGGTAATCCTCCACGCTCCAGACCTCCCCATTGGCGATGACCCGGCACGGCACCTGCTCGCGAATACGGGCTATCCACTCCCAATGCGCCGGAGGCCGGTAACCCTCGACCTTGGTACGGGCGTGGACGCAAATTTCGCTGGCTCCCGCACCCGCCATCGCCTGGGCATTGTCGATCGCCAACAATTTATCGGCAAAGCCCAGTCGCATCTTGGCCGTTACGGGGCAATCCGCAGGAACGGCAGCGCGAACGGCAGCAACGATGTCACCGATACGCTCGGGATATTGCAGCAAAACGGCCCCACCCAGGCTGCGATTAACGGTTTTGGCCGGACAACCAAAATTCAAATCAATACCCGGTGCGCCGAGCTCGGCTGCCCGAGCCGCCGTGGCGGCCAATAATGCCGGATCACTGCCCAGCAACTGTACCCGGACCGGTACACCCACGGCTGTCGCCCCCCCCTGATCCAGTTCCGGTGCTAGCCGCCGAATCGCGCGGGCCGGCAACACACGGTCAGAAACCCGAATAAATTCGGTCACACAACGATCAACCCCCCCAATACGCGTCAATAGGTCACGCATCAACGGGTCCACCAAGCCTTCCATCGGCGCAAGAAAAACACTCACAACGACCTGCCCCCATTATCGATAAGCCGGCCATTGTAACACCCGTGACCAGGCGGTTCCGATAAAACAGCCCCTGATGGGCGCTGAATCGCTGCGCTGCCACCCTTGTACAGCGTAAGATCGCCCGGTGCTGATTATTTCTGTCACTCTGACACAACATATGAATAATCATCGCTACCCCTTAGCGAATAGGTATAATCCCTAGCAAAGGACACAGACAAGGTATTCTAGGATGCACGCTACATCACTGTTACTGCGAAGCGACCAGGAACATGTCGCTTATCTGACCATGAACCGCCCTCAGGCCTACAACGCGCTTTCCCTTGGCTTGATGCAGGCTTTAATCGACGAGTTGACACGCATCGGCACCCAGGCCGATATTCACGTGGTGGTTTTGCGCGGCGAAGGCAAAGGATTCTGCGCCGGTCATGATCTACGCGAGATGACCGCCAGCCACGATAGCCATTTACACGATGAAACCTTCCAAACGTGCTCAAAACTGATGCTTTCCATTACGCAGTTAACCAAACCGGTTATCGCCCAGGTCAGCGGCATAGCCACCGCCGCAGGCTGCCAGCTGGTTGCCAGCTGCGATTTGGCGATTGCCAGCCAAGATAGCCGCTTCGCAACGCCGGGGGTCAATATTGGGCTGTTTTGCTCCACGCCGATGGTCGCGTTGACACGCGCCGTGGCGCGTAAGCATGCCATGGAGATGCTGCTGCTGGGGGATTTTATCGCGGCTGATCGCGCCTATGAAATCGGCCTGGTCAACCGGGTGGTACCCGGTCAGGATCTTGAAAAAGAAACGACCGCCATGGCCAGGCAGATTGCAGCCAAGTCCTCACGGGCCATTAGTCTAGGCAAAGACGCGTTCTACCAACAACTGGACCTGGGACTGAGCGACGCGTATAAGCATTGCAGCGCGGTGATGAGCTGCAATATGCAGACAGAAGACGCTCAGGAAGGTATCGATGCCTTCCTGAATAAGAGAACGCCCCACTGGACGGGGCGCTAGTCAGGAGCAACGAGGTAGCATAGGCATCAGCCCCCTGCTACCCCCTGCATAACCGAGACCTGTAAAAACCCCAACCCCTCAGCAAGACGGGTTGCATGGTGCAGGTCGTCAAATATTCGTGTATGACCGCCGTAAGTCAGGGGCAGCAACGTATCATCGATGTCACGAAACTGCATAACCCAACCCTGGCCTTTTCCGCCGGGCTGAATAATCGCTTCAATCAATGCATCGATCTGCACACCAATCCGGGCATCTGTAATTTCCATAGGATCCCCTGAATAAAACCTTATTGTGTACTCGGATAAGCATAGCAGGCATTGGATATCGAGCAACAAAGGTGAATAATGCTCCGATTAACTTAGCGTCTTAACCTGCCACGCAGCTTTATGCCACGGCGGTTCATCCATAAACCGGCCTATCGAGGCGGCATTTTTTGCGTGGTATAACGTTGTCGTCTCACTTGCCGTCTTAGTGCTCGTCTTAATGCTCGCATTAATAGCTCGGCGCACTCCGCTTGCAACACCAACAAGAGCGTAGCGACATCTGTTTTCTACAGCTTAATTGTACTTACCCAATGGACAGAACATACCGAGGCTGAAATACTTTGGTCAATTCACCCACGCAATGCCCGGTATCCTTAGTATGAATATTGATCGCATCGATCTTAATCTTCTCGTTTACCTCGACGTCTTACTGCGCGAACGCAATGTTACCCGCGCGGCAAACCAACTGGGGTTGAGTCAGCCGGCAATGAGTAACGGGCTACGCAGACTCAGAGACCTGTTCGAGGACCCTATTCTGGTCAGAACCAGCGAAGGCATGACCCCTACCGAACGGGCTCTGGAGATGCAACCGGTGGTACGTGAGGCGCTCTCTCAGCTAGAGCGCGCTATCCAGCCACAACGCTCTTTCGATGCCATGCATTCCGACCGGGTATTTCGAGTCATGGCCAGCGACTATGCCGAATCAACCCTGCTACCCCATGTTTTACGTCGGATGCGCGACGAGGCGCCCAACACCACACTGGATATCATGACACCCAGTGACGTTAGCTTTCTGGATGTCGAGCAGGGCAAAGTGGATATGGTTATCAACCGGTTTGATACCATGCCGCAATCCTTTCACCAGAAAACCGTATGGCGGGACAGTTTTTCCTGCCTGCTCAGCCGCGAAAACCCAATCGCCAATCATTTCAATCTCGAGACTTACCTGCAGGGCCGTCATGTCTGGGTCAGCAAGACAGGCTGGGGCGTCGGGGTCGGCATCAACCCCCAAGACGTTCAGCGTTTAGGTTGGGTCGATGAAGCGCTAAATCGCCTTGGCAAAAAGCGCAATATCACCGTATTTACGCGTCACTACCAGGCCGCGATGCTCCTCGCCGAACAGAAAGACCTGATTGTGACTTTACCGAGTCGAGCGGCCAACCTGCAGCAAAAGAATTCTGCTGTGGTGATTCGTACGCCGCCTTTCGATATCCACCCATTTGAACTTAAAATGGCGTGGAGCCCGCTTCTTCAGCATAATTCAGCGCATCAGTGGCTACGTGCGCTAATCACAGAAGTTGCAGCAGAACAAACGAGCACGCAGAAAAAGGAGAATTAAGGCCCAACACTGTTATTCATAAAATAAATGCCGAGCATAGCAGCGATAAACTAGGCAAATCATTCAGCCCCGTTTTATCATAACCATAATCCCAAAATGGGAACTGACATAGGAATGCGGGCCGGTAACACAGATCACCGCCCTGCACAGTTATAAGGCAAAAAACTATGACCGAACGTACTCAGATCGGCGGCCTTCAAATCGCCACGGTTCTCCACGACCTGATCAATAATGATGTCATCCCCGGAACCGGCATTAGCGCGGACCATTTCTGGACCGCTTTCGAGTCCATTCTCTCCGACTTGACACCCAAAAATCGTGCGTTGCTGGCTAAACGCGCCGATCTGCAAGCCAAAATCGATGCGTGGCATCGCGAGCATGGGCGCGGCGATTTTTCAGCCTATAAAGCGTTCCTGCAGGAGATTGGCTACCTGGTTCCGGAAGGTGGCGATTTTCAAATCAGCACCAGTAGCGTAGAGCCGGAGATCGCCGACCAGGCCGGCCCCCAACTCGTCGTGCCGATTATGAACGCGCGTTTTGCACTTAACGCGGCTAACGCACGCTGGGGTAGCCTCTATGACGCCCTCTATGGTAACGACGTTTTACCTGAAACTGACGGCGCCGAAAAAGGCACCGCCTTTAATCCCGTCAGAGGCGCGCTGGTCGTCGCCTATGCACGCAAAGTCCTCGATGAAGCCGCGCCTCTAGCGACCGGCTCTCACGCCGACGCCACGCAATACCGCATCGAAGCAGGCGCCGTTCAGGTTTCGCTGAACAATGGCCAGACGACGGGCTTGGCAGATAACTGTCAGCTGGTCGGATACCAGGGGCGCCCTGAAGCGCCTGACTGCCTGCTCTTTATGCATAACAACCTGCATATCGAATTGCAGATCGATCGTAATCACTTTATCGGAAAGACCGATCCCGCAGGCATCAAGGATGTGGTCGTCGAGGCGGCGTTAACCACCATCATGGACTGCGAAGACTCGGTTGCCGCTGTCGATGCCGACGACAAAGCACTGGCCTACCGCAACTGGCTTGGCCTGATGCAAGGCAACCTAGTAGAAAGTATGCAAAAAGGCGGCAAAACGATCGTACGCAGCCTGAACCCCGATCGTGAGTACAGCACCCCGACGGGCGGCACTATCACGCTCAAAGGGCGTTCCATGCTGTTCATTCGCAATGTCGGGCACTTGATGACGAATCCGGCGATACTCGATAAAGAGGGTAACGAGATTCCCGAAGGGATCATGGACGCCATGATCAGTTCGCTGATTGCCATTCACGATTTGAAAGGAAACAGTCCGTTCCGAAACTCCCGTGCGGCCAGCATCAACATCGTAAAACCGAAAATGCACGGCCCCGAAGAAGTCGCCTTTACCTGCGAGCTGTTCACGCGGGTTGAAGATGCCCTTGGTTTGCGCCGCAACACGATAAAAGTCGGCATCATGGACGAAGAACGCCGCACGTCGGTTAACCTCAAAGAGTGCATACGCGCAGCGAAAGAACGCGTGGTGTTTATCAACACCGGATTCCTCGACCGTACCGGTGATGAGATTCATACCAGCATGGAAGCCGGCGCGTTTGCGCCCAAAGGCACGCTGAAAACGCTGCCCTGGATTCTTGCCTACGAAGATCAGAATGTCGATTTAGGCCTGGCTTGCGGTCTGCAAGGCAAGGCTCAGATTGGCAAGGGCATGTGGCCTATCCCTGATCGGATGGCTGAAATGATGGACGCTAAAATCGGCCACCCCATGGCCGGAGCCAACACGGCCTGGGTACCCTCCCCGACGGCAGCAACCCTGCACGCGTTGCACTATCACAGGGTCAACGTTCCTTCACGCCAGGAAGCGCTGAAAAGCCGCACGCGCGCCAGCGTGGATGACATTCTGACGATCCCGCTGCTGGGCGATCAGAAACTGACTGCTGAGCTGATCCAGAATGAACTGGACAATAACGCCCAGGGCATCCTCGGCTATGTGGTACGCTGGATCGACCAGGGCGTGGGCTGCTCTAAAGTACCCGATATCAACCACGTGGGCTTGATGGAAGACCGTGCAACATTGCGGATCTCCAGCCAGCATATCGCCAACTGGATTCGCCACGGTATCTGCTCTGAAGCGCAGGTTATGGAAACCATGAAGCGCATGGCGGCCATTGTTGATCAGCAAAATGCCGGTGACGCCCTCTACCGGCCCATGGCGCCTAACTTCGACGGCGTCGCCTTCGAAGCCGCTTGCGACCTGGTGTTTAAAGGTACCGTGCAGCCTAGCGGCTATACCGAGCCTTTACTACACGCGCACCGTCGTGTCGCCAAGCAACGTTACGGCCAGTAACAGCCTCTAGCAAAAGCAAACAGGCTAGCAAAAACAAGCAGGCAGGCTCGCCATGGCGGCCCTGCCTGCTTGTGACCGGCTCAGGTCGCAAGCCATCGAGCATCCTCCGCGCCTACCGGTTACCCCGTGTCAACCGAATCCTGTATGCTTTGTAGCACGGCCAGATGTTCTCGCTGGACCGTTCATTCGTCTTAGTCTGACACACACCCGGAGCCGTTATGGATAGCCCGCTCAACCCGACATTTTGTCGCCGCCTGTTAACCGCACACCTCATTCAGCAAGAAGATCGGCCGAGCGTCCCCGAACTGATGCAGCTAACCGGCTGGCCACGCCGCTCTCTGCAAGATATCATCAAGGCCCTGCCGGGTATGGGGATCGAGGTAACATTTGTCCAGGATGGGGTACGGCATAACGCCGGTTATTACCAAATTTCGGGCTGGGGCCCAATCGATAACGCTTGGATAGAAAAGAATTTGGCCTCGATCAAGGCCGCTATAACCTCTTAAACCTCTTGAAAAGGGGTTACTAGCCTTAAGAGAGAGCCGCGATGGACAACGCTCGTCCCACTCGCCCTCATAACGCCTTTGCTGGGGGTGACATCAGCTGTTATCTCATGAATAATGGCCACGATATGCATAGACTGTTCGCATCAAATCGACGTATTTATAGGGAGCTTCCATGCTAGACAACCTAAAGGTTTCTCATAAACTCTTTCTAGCCTTCTCGCTCTTAATCCTCTTATTGATCCTAAGCAATCTTAACAGCTACAAAGGACTCAATTCGCTGGGTCAGTCATTGTTTACCATCACCGCTAACGAAGCCCCCCTGGTGGATGTCGCCAAGGAAATGAAGCTTTCGCTGATGACCGGGCGCAACGCGTTGGAAGAGTACAAAGGGGCAACGGCGGCACTCCTGCAGCAAAACGTAAACGCTATCGACGCGTCCCAAGCCGCTTTCGAGCAATCCGTGCACGATTTTGACCTGCTCGCCACGGCCATTCTTGAAGGCGGCGTCTTGGCCAATGGCGCCGAAGTCATAGCGACAGGCAACCCGCTACTGGCACAGCAAGTCACCGATTCCGGTCAGTTGTACAATCATGTTTTTCAGGCCGCAGCAGCCGAGCTGATCAATACCGGCAAGACCTTAGTCAGTGATAAAGCTGAAGCACGACGCGCGATGAAAGCCATGAAGCGCGCCATTGAGCAGGTGCTCGAATTGAGCAGGTCGTTACAAGACACGGTCCAAAAACAGCTCAAACTCTGGCAGAAAGACCCATACACCGCCTTCCTGATCACCGACATGGGTATGCCCTTGTTCAGCCAGACACTGCAGATGCAGGTTCTGGTCCAGCAGAGCCGACTGGCACTTGAAGAAGTCGCACAATCAAACACCAAGGGCGAGCTCAAAGCGCCCATCGCCGATTTCCAGGCAAGCCAGCGTGAATTCACCGAACTAATGCAGCAAAGCCAGGCACTGATTGATCGTGGCGGCCGCAACTTTACGGATAAAGGCCTTCCCGGAAAACTCGATCAAATAAAGGCCCGTCATGCAGCGATGCACAAACAGGGACAAGCGATGATCGACGCGCAACGCGACCTTGTTCATCATTCGGAACAAGCGGCTGCAGCCATGTTGCAACTCGACGAAGCCGGCGACCAGGCGTCCGCCATGGTGGCACAGATCGAAACCATCGCCTATAAAGCGATGCAAGAAGTCTCCGTCAAGGGCCGTGATATAGCCGATTCTGCGCGCAACACGATACTGATCATTGCGAGCCTGTCGGTCTCTTTAGGTATCGCTCTCGGCGTTGTGATTTCGCGTTCGATCACCCGCCCTCTCGGTGGGGAGCCGCGTGAGATGATGGCAATTGCCACAGAAATAGCGGATGGAAATCTGACGGTTTCTTTCGATACCAACGCACCGAAAGATAGCACCTACGGCGCGATGCGCGCCATGAGCACTAAACTGCGTGCCATGCTGAGTGATATTGTCCAGGCCAGCACACGTTTAGCCGCTGTCGCCGAACAAAGCTCGGCCGCGACAGCGCAAACCCGCAACAATATTGACGCACAGCATCAGCAAACAGAGCTGGTCGCAACCGCGATTCAGCAGATGACCGCGACAGTTCATAATATCGCACAAAATACCAGCGCTGCAGCCGAGGCAAGCCGTACAGCACAAGAGCAGACACAGCAAGGCTCGCGATCTCTGCAAAACACATCGGCCTCGATGGCCAACCTCACCGAGCAGGTCGCTGACGCGAACGCGGTGATCGCAATACTGCAACAAAAGAGCCAGGAGATCGGGCAGGTGCTGGAGGTGATTCAAAGTATTGCCGAACAGACCAACCTCCTGGCATTGAATGCCGCGATTGAAGCCGCGCGTGCGGGTGATCAGGGCCGCGGATTTGCCGTTGTCGCTGACGAGGTCAGAACCCTGTCGCAACGAACTCAAACCTCTGCCGCCGATATCCAGCAGATGATCAGCTCGGTACAGGCACAGGCCGAAAAAGCCACCGCTGCCATGGCCCTCAGCCAAGAGCAAGCAGCCCAAACCAACAGCCAAACCATAGCAACGGCCGCGTCGTTCTCAAAAATACTGCTGGCAGTCGAGTCGATCAATGACATGACCTTGCAGATCGCTGCCGCCTCCGAACAACAATCTCAGGTCGCCGAAGAGGTTAATCGCAGTATCACCGAAATCAGCGATCTGGCCCTGCAGACCGCCAGTGGGGCAGACGAGATTTCCGGAGCCAGTAACGACGTGGCCGCTGCTGCCGAACAGCTCAACGCCATCGCCCATCAGTTCAAGGTCTGATAGCCCTCTACCACAGCCCAGCGCGAGGGCATCTCTGCACCCTCGCGCTCTTTTTCTGTCCGAGTAACGCCGTCGCCCCGATCTAGCCTAATAACCTGCGCCTTAACGTGACGCACCCGTGCGCGCGAGTCTTCTAGACTTTCCCCTCTCCATGTTACACTTCACGGATGTTTCCAAGGTGATGAGTTATGTGCCCTTCTCTGCAAGATCAATTACTTAAACTGGGTATGGCGAATAAAAAGCAGGCCCAGCAAGCCAAGACGCAAAAGCGCCAGAAAACCAAACAGAAGAAAGGCGGCCAGGCGGATAGCGAAGCCGCATCCCGCGAAGCCGCCTTAGCCAAAGAGCGTGCGGAAAAAATTGCCAAAGATCGCTTACTGAATGAACAGCGTGAAAAAGATAAACAGCAGCGGGCTATCGAGGCCCAAATCGTACAGCTTATTCAGGCGCATACCATTGCAATACCCGCCGATGCGGAGATTACCTACAACTTTGTACAGGGCACGCTTATCAAGCGTTTGTACGTGACCGAGGAATTACAAAATCAGTTGACCAAAGGTTTTGTCGCTATCGCCATCGACGGCGATAACTACCGCCTGGTTCCCGATGCGGTCGCAAGCCGCATCGCCGAACGTGACGCGACGCGCGTGATCCGGGTGATCCAGCGCCAAGAAGAAGTTGAGGATGATCCTTACGCCGACTATGCCATACCGGATGATCTCATGTGGTAACGCTCCATCGATCAACCTATCGGAACACTGAAGCCCCATGATTAACCAGCAAATCGCAACTGAACTTAAGGTCAAACAATCCCAGGTTGCTGCCGCCGTGCAACTACTGGACGACGGTGCGACGGTTCCCTTCATTGCCCGATACCGCAAGGAAGCAACCGGCGCACTGGATGATACGCAATTGCGCAATCTTCAGGAGCGCCTTGTGTATCTGCGCGACCTGGAAGACCGCCGCGGCGTGGTTCTTCGCAGCATTGAGGACCAGGGGTTGTTAACGCCAGTCCTGCGCAAACAAATCGGTGACGCAGACAGCAAAACCCGCCTCGAAGACCTGTACCTGCCCTTTCGGCCCAAGCGCCGCACCCGCGCACAAATGGCCCGGGAAGCCGGTATCGAGCCCCTGGTACACACCTTGCGCGAAGGATCTTCCCGCTCACCGCAGCAGTGCGCCGAAGACTTTATTAATACCGAGGCCGGCTATGCAGACAGCAGCGCCGTGCTCGACGGAGCCGCGGCTATTCTGATCGAGCGGATAGGCGAGCATGCCGATTTGCTGACCCGCCTCCGGGAACAGATTTGGCAAGATGCGACCCTGCAGGTAAACGTCGCGAAAGGAAAAGAAGCGGAAGGCGCCAAATTCCGCGACTACTTCGACCACCGCGAACCGCTTAAACGCACGCCTTCCCACCGGGTATTGGCGATCCTGCGCGGTGTTCAGGAAAAAATCCTCACGACCCGCTTCGACCTGGATGAACACCTGGCCCATTATGACGCCCTGGTCTGCAGCCAAATCACCTTCAACAACCAAGGGAGCTGTGGCCGCTGGGTTCAGGACACTCTCGGTAAAGGGCTGCGCAGTAAATTGCTGCCCTCGTTCGAGAAAGAACTCATGACCCGCTTACGCGAATCGGCAGAGACAGAAGCGATACGGGTCTTTTCCCGCAACCTGAAAGAACTGCTTCTGAGCGCCCCCGCCGGTATGCGCCCAACACTGGGTCTCGATCCGGGTCTGCGCACCGGTGTCAAAATTGCTGTCATCGACGGGACCGGCAAACTGGTCGCGCATAGCACCATCTATCCGCATGTTCCGCGCAACGCCTGGGACCAGTCCATCGCCGAGCTCGCCAAACTCTGCACGGCACACCGTGTCGAATTAATCAGCATCGGCAATGGCACCGGTTCGCGCGAAACCGACGCCCTGGTCACCGACCTATTCAAACGCCACCCTGACATTAACGCCCAGAAGGTCATGGTCAGCGAAGCGGGGGCATCGATCTATTCCGCATCGGCACTGGCCGCCCGCGAGTTCCCGGACCTGGATGTCACTATCCGCGGTGCCGTATCTATCGCACGTCGGTTACAGGACCCCCTTGCCGAGCTGGTCAAGATCGAACCTAAGGCCATTGGGGTGGGCCAATACCAGCACGACCTGAACCAGACCCGTCTGGCACAAGGACTGGAAGCCGTCGTAGAGGACTGTGTAAACCGGGTTGGGGTTGATTTAAACACGGCATCGGAGGCGCTGCTGGCACGGATATCGGGCCTGACACCGACGCTGGCCCGCAATATCGTGGCTTACCGGGATGAGCACGGCGCGTTTGCCAACCGAACCACGCTTAAAAAGGTGGTTCGACTCGGGCCCAAAGCCTTTGAGCAGGCTGCCGGCTTCCTGCGTATCGCCAACAGTAGCCAACCCCTGGATAGCTCCAGTGTTCACCCTGAAGCCTACGGCCTGGTTAAAACCATCGCCAGTCGCCATCAACGCGCACTGCCGGGGCTCATTGGCGATGTCAGCTTCCTACGTAGCCTGAAACCTACGGAGTACACCGACAGTCAATTTGGTGAATACACCGTTCGCGATATACTGCAGGAGCTCGAAAAACCCGGTCGCGATCCACGCCCAGAATTCCGCACCGCCCGTTTTCAGGACGGCATCGAGCAGCCCAAAGACTTAAAAGTCGGTATGACATTAGAAGGTACCGTCACCAATGTGGCGAACTTCGGCGCCTTTGTCGATATTGGTGTTCATCAGGATGGCCTGGTGCATATTTCACAGCTCGCCGACCGTTTTATTAAGGACCCGCACGAGCTGGTAAAACCGGGCGATATTGTTCAGGTCAGGGTTCTGGACGTTGATCTGGAGCGTATGCGTATCGCCTTATCGATGAAACGTGAAAGCCCTGATAGCGCCTCACCCGCAGCGGCGAATAGCCGAACACCGAAACAAGCCCCGCCAACCACTGCACGCAACCGCGAGCCCGCGAACAAGAGGGGCGGTGCCGCCGCGAGGCCAAATACGCCACAAGCTGGCCATGAGGGTACGCTTGGACAACTGCTTCGCCAAGCACAGCAAAAAAAACAGAAGCGCTGACCCACACTAACCTACAGGGCTGCACGGGCAGCCCTGTAGGTTAGATAAGCGTTTCCCTTAAGAAATAAAAGCGATTAAGCATGACTCAAGCCAAACGCACACTCCCTTTCTTGCAAGGCTACAGCCCGGATACGCAGGCTGCGGTACATGACCTGATTGACCGAAACCAACTTGGCGCGCATTTACGCACGCGTTATCAGCCCGGCCACGCCTTCGTCACAGAAGCGGCGTTGTACCGCTATGTGCAAGACGTGAAAGACCGTCATCTGCGTCGCGGCGCTCCCGTGAGCAAAGTGTGCTACGACGATAAAATCCATGTTATTCACAACGCCCTCGGTATGCACAGCTTTGTCACGCGTATCCAGGGAAATAAGCTCAAGGCCAAGCATGAGATTCGCATTGCCACGCTGTTCAAGCACGCGCCTGAAGCCTTTCTGCGCATGATTGTGGTCCATGAGCTAGCGCATTTGCGTGAAAAAGCCCACAACAAAGCCTTTTATAACCTTTGCTGTCATATGGAGCCCGATTACCACCAGTTGGAATTTGATTTGCGGCTTTATCTGACCCACCAGCAATACATTGGCGAACGTTTCTCCTGAGCCTTTCAACCGAGCAATCATGCGCAGCGCATCGGCGCGTCAACAATGACTTTTGTAAATAAACCCTTGGCATCATGTAACAAATACATGGGCGCATCGTCTAGGCTGTACAATCAATAAGACAGGATACCAACACGATGAATACCAAGACCTCCTTATCCCTGAGCGCCGCCGCGGGGATCACAACCCTCCTTGTTTCGAGCCTCGTTAGCGCGGCCCCCTTTGGCGGTGATGACGATGTCGCTTATGCCAAGAAGCTTTGGCATGCGATGCGCCAGAGCCAGTTCGTCGGCAAAGGTGCCATCGCCGGCACGCCCTATATAGGCGTACACCCCCATGGCGCCATTCTCGATACGATCGACGGATCCCTGACCGTCGGTAAAAACACGGGGGACCTAATCGTGAAACGAAACTACGACGGCGACGGTGTGAGCAAAAGTATGGTAGCCGATCAACCCGATAAATATCTGGGCGCGATTACCGTCATGTATCGCCGTGCAGGCTATGATGCGGACAACCAAGACTGGTTTTGGATCAAATATAAGCCCGACGGATCCCTGCATACGAATCCAGCCGGGGTACCCCTGGCCGGTCGTGTTGCAAAAGGTGCACCAAAGGGCTGTATAGCCTGCCATGCGGCGGCACCCGGTGGCGATATGGTGTTTAACCACGATAAATTTGCAGCCGGTATGTAGAAGCGATCGTAAGCCCCCGTATAGGCCTGCGATATCGTGTTCAATGCGGGGCATGCCCAGCAACGCATCCGCGCCACCACCTCACCGACGCGCCAGGTTGCACACGAAGCCATGATTCTCTTGTCAGGTGCCTCTATTTCCAGCGGCCTCTCCCTGCAGTACCACAACAACAGGAGCGCCGAGCGCATGCCAATCCACCCCCACGCACGCCTGCCCTTTATCGGGCTCATCATGGCACTGCTGGCATTAATCGCCGGCGTCGCTCAATCGGCCCCTTCTTTCAGCACGTCCGCACAGACCGACGAATCGGTCGCTATTGCCCACGAAGGCCTGCATCTGTTTTCAGCCCCCTCGTTGCAGTTAGTCTGGAGCAGGCTCGTCCGAACCAAAGTTCACCCCCCGATAGTTACCGCGGAGCGCATCGTGGTTGGCTCAAGCCGGGGGGTATTCGCTTTCGCCACCGCCGATGGCACCCCCCTCTGGCAGCATAGCTTCGGCAGTGAAGCCTTCCGCCCCGTGCTAAGCGACGACATACTCTACAGCGCTAACCTGAACGGCGCGCTGGCCGCATTGCGTGCGGATAACGGCCAAGTCCTTTGGCAAACCCGGTTGCCGGGTTGGATATACCCCCCGGTACTATTTGACTCCTACCTGGTAACAGGGGGTAGCCATGGCATGATCTGGGGCATTGATCGTCTCAGCGGCGAAACGCTGTGGAAATATTCCCTGGGGGGTTCCGAACTGGTGTACGCGCCGATCCGACTTGTGCAGCAAATAGGCCAGGACCAACTGCTGCTTACGACATTTGCTGCCCAGGGGCTACACCTTCGGATTAGCCGGAATGGCATTGTCTCACGACGTCACTTCGACACGGGCGTGGCGGCGTTTTTCGAGGTAGTCGCAACAGGCAATCATACGGCTTCGCCAAATCAATGGTATTTAGCCGGTATGGACGGCAGTTTACAGGCGTTTTCAACGCAAAATTTTGCGCCTCGTTGGCGCAATAATCTCGGAGGACGCCCCCCCTTCGAACCCACCTTACACAATAATCAACTGATTGTGGTCAACGACGAAGGGCGAGTGCACCAATTGGACCCGGCAACGGGAAGAACTCTGCGCCGACAGCACCTGAACATGTCGATCCTGGGACCCGCTTTGCGGATCGGTCAACGTCTCGCGCTGGCGTCGGCCCGCCGCAATGGCCCACCCTCACTCGAGTACCTGGATACGGATATTTGAGCGAGCATCCTGAATAAGATGCGCGGCGCCTATTAACCTGGCGCGTGGCTGTATGCCACCGCGACATGGTTTACTCGGTATCCAGTTTCCGGCCGACTATCGCCTCAAGCGCCTTGATCAGGGCCGCATTGTCTGCCTCACTACCCACGGTGATGCGTAAAAAGTTATCGATTCGCGCTTGCTTGAAGTGCCGGACGATAATGGACTGTTCACGAAGCGCATCGGCCAGCACCGGTGCACTCAGGTGGCCATGGCGGACAAACAGGAAGTTCGCTGCCGAAGGCAGGACGTCAAAGCCCAATCGGCTCAGGGATTGCTCAAGCCCGTCTCGACTGGCTATTATTTTTTGCCGGGTTTGTTCAAAATACGCGCTATCGGCCATCGCCGCAGCCGCCCCTCGCAGTGCGGGCCGATCAAGAGGGTAGGAATTAAAGCTGTTTTTCACCCGCTCCAAGCCTTCGATCAGTTGCGGATCGCCAATGGCAAAGCCGACGCGTAATCCGGCCAGCGATCGTGATTTTGACAATGTCTGAATCACCACTAGGTTCGGGTACTGACCGACCAGACGGATAGCCGTTTCACCGCCGAAATCGATATAGGCTTCATCCACCACCACCACCGAATCGGGGTTGCTCTTTAATAATTGCTCGATGGCGTCCAGCGGCAACAACCGCCCTGTCGGCGCATTCGGGTTTGGAAAGATAATGCCGCCATTGGGTTGTTGATAGTCCTGCAGGTTAATTTCAAACGATTCAGTCAGAGGGATCTGCCGATATTCGACGTCGTATAAGCCGCAATACACCGGATAAAAGCTATAGGTAATATCGGGATACAGAATGGGCGCATCGTGATTCAAGAGCCCCTGAAACACATGCGCTAACACTTCATCCGAACCGTTGCCGACAAAGACCTGATCGGTTTCTAACCCATAATAATCGGCCACGGCCTGTTTTAAGCAGTCACCATTGGGGTCGGGATACAGGCGCAAACTCTCGCTGGTTTCCTGCTGCATCGCTTGCAATGCCAGCGGCGAGGGGCCATAAGGGTTTTCATTGGTGTTCAGCTTGATTAGCTGGGCCACTTTAGGCTGTTCTCCCGGGACATAAGGAGTCAGTTTGTGAACAATCGGCGACCAGAAACGGCTCATAGACAGGCTTTCCAGGATTTAGGTTCGTAGAGATTCATGCCATTTGCGCGGCACTTTTCGCCATGCATTCGGCGCTTATTAACCTACCATCACATACCGATCCATTCGGTCTTTTGATGGTGACAAGGTCGGCGCATGTCCGCCCTTGTCTCAGGTGGTTTTATGCCACGGCGACATCTTTTGCTTGGTATTACGTTGTCGCCTGACTAATGACTCAATAGGCGATTATATCGCTGCTACGAGAATACGGTAGGTGTTTTTTGCTGGGGACACGCAGCCTGCGTTGAGTCTTTCGCTCTCGACGGTGTAGACGCCCTGTCGGGGTAGGTGCCCGTCCATAGGCTGTTGCTTCGCCGGGCTAGCAGTGTAGCCCGGCGAAGCAGCAAACGGACAGACTGGACAGACTGGACAGATTAAGCGAAGGCTTTTTCCAGCGGCGGTACCACCTGTTTTTTACGGCTTAGGACACCATCAATCCACATCTTACCATCTGCTAATTTCGCATCGAAGGCACGCTCGATGGTCACCGCGTCATCGCTGATGACGAGCAACTCTGAGCCTTCCTTCATGATATCCGTCAGCAACAGGATCAGGCTGTGACAGCCCTCTTCCTGTTTCAGCGCCGCAATATCCGCTGCCAGCTCACCCTTGATCTTATCGAAAATAGCCAGGTCGACCACTTCAAGCTGGCCAATGCCGACTTTACTCCCGCTCATATCGAAACATTTGTAATCGCGCTTGACCAGATCACGGATCGGGGTCCCTTCTACCTGAGACTTGACCTTGAACATCTCAACGCCATGCTGCTTGTAATCGTCAATACCGGCAATCTTTGCCAGTGCCTCAACGGCGGCGATGTCCCGATCGGTACAGGTCGGTGATTTAAACACCACGGTATCGCTCAGAATCGCGCTCATCATGATACCGGCGATATTGGCCGGGATCGCAACGTTGTAGAAATCGAACATCTCTTTAATAATGGTGTTACTACAGCCGACCGGGCGGATCCAGCACTCTAGCGGCGCCCCGGTGGTCATATCACCCAACTTATGATGATCAACGATACCCAGAATGGTGGCTTCTTTCAGATCGTCAGGACTCTGACCAAGATCAGAGTGATCCACGATATAGACATTTTCGCCGGCGAAACGGGTTTTCAGCGCGGGGGCTTCCAGACCAAACTTATCCAGAATATAAGCACTCTCCGGGTTCATCTCACCCAGTCGTACCGGCGTGGCCGGCTCTCCCAGGGCATTTTTAAGATACGCCAGCGACAACGCGCCGCAGATGGAATCACTATCCGGTATTTTGTGTCCGAAAACATAAGCTGTCATGGTGTTCTCCAAAAAATTGCGGCGAATTATACCAGATGGATTTCTTGATGGGTTCCATACCTTGGTCGATTCAGGACGCTACTTTGCGGGGGGGGCTCAAGAAGGTCGTCACTTTGCGATCAATACACCGTAGAAATACGCTCACAACAACGCCGATCACAACAACGCCTGCCTGCTATAAGACCGAAAACTGTCCTACGCTTGAAGGAATGCTTGTCTCGACCGAGGAGCCTAGGATGCCCATCTCAACCGATCCCTCCCCCTGGCGCCGCCTGTTCGCCGACGACAGTTGGCCAAGTGCTAAGCGGTTCGATCGCCTGGATGTTAAGCGATCCGGTCGCCTGAATAGTCAGGGCACCGACACGGAGCCCCGGCACCCTGCATCAAGCGCGCCTCCCTGCCTGCTGGCACTGCTTGCCCCCTTGCAAGAGGTGCTAGACGCGAGTGCCGATAACCCCGGCCCGCAACTGAGCCGTACCTTTCAGCCAGAGCTCGTTCAGGCGCTGTTGCGCCTTGACCTGCCCCCCTGGCGCATTAGCCAGATACTTAGCGATCATAACGACTGGATCTATTGCCGTTGTATCGATGCGTCGCTGAAGGAGATGCACTCTCAAGGCTGGGGCGAACCGCCTGTCGATTTTTGCGTACTAACACTGGGGTCCGGTGCGCGCCACGAAAGCTTGCTCGGGCCGGACCAGGACAATGCGATGATCCTCGGTGATTACCCCGATGATCAGCATACGGCCATCGATACCTGGTTTCAGTCACTGAGCCAACGATTCACCGAGCATCTTGACCGGGCGGGTATTGCGTTGTGTCACGGCCACGTGATGGCGCGCTGGCCACTCTGGCGTAAACGGCTTTCATCCTGGCAAAAACAGATGGACCTTTGGACCCGGCAACGGCAGGTAAAGATCGTTCAGTTCTCCAATATTTTGTTAGATTTTTACCCGGTATACGGCAACAAAACCATGGCCGATACCTTGCGCCAGCACACCCTGTCACTCATGCCCAATGCGGGGCTGTTTCTTGACGAAATGGCGGCGTTACTGAAAGAGGTTCCCGTGGCCCTAGATCCCTTCGACCACCTCAGCGGCGATGGCCGTGACGCGCCCCATGCCCAAGCCATTAATCTGAAACGGCAAGGGTTACTCCCTCTGCAAAGCGCACTGCGATTGTTAAGCCTGGTCCAAGGTATAGCGGACGTCGACAGCCGAGCCCGTATCGCCTCCTTGACGACACAGCAGGTGATGACACCCTCACTGGCATGCGCGTTGAACGATGCGATCAACCGTATCCAAAGTCTATTGCTCCACGCCCAACTGAACAGCATCCTGGCCGGACGACCCTGCGATAACTGGCTGGATATCCGCACGTTAAGCGAAAGTGAGACCCTGTTGCTGAAGTATGATCTGCGTAAAGTTCGTGAACTGACCCGCCTGGCCCGTCACAAGGTTCCTGGCGTTTCCTGATTATTATTGACCCGAGGGGCCGGTACATCGGCGTTGCCTGCCTCTGGGGCATCAGCCCCCGTAGCCCCTTCATCGAGCCCCGGTAACTCGATAATAAGCCGAGCCCCACCGAGTACGGCACTGGCTTCAATCCAGAGCCGTCCGCCCATGTGCGCAATAATACCGCGGCTGATGGGCAACCCCAGACCTGTTCCTCGAGGACGCCCGCCGCTGGTCAGGTTCTGTTGCTCTATCTGGTGGAATTTTTCGAACACGCGCTCCCGCTCTTCCGCGACAATCCCCTGACCGTTGTCCTCCACACTCACCCGCCAGTGACGTTTGTGCGTCAATAGGCTCAATCGGATTTTCCCTCCGGGGGATTGAGCAAATTTACTGGCGTTATCCAGCAAATTGATCACCACCTGTTGCAACCGATCGGGATCGGCCATCACCATCGCCTGGGTTTCTGGCAGTCCCTGCCAACTCGGCGAATCTGCGGCGGCCAGCTGACAGCGCTCTTCTTGCGCTATATACAAACAGAGTTCGAGGGCGACGCCCCGCTCGCGTAAGACATGGCTGATGGCAACGGCGGACTGTTGTGTGATCTGAATAAGATCCAGCCGTTCCGGGCGCAACGTCATACGCCCGGATTCCAATCGAGCCAGATCCAGCACCTCTTCAATCAAGCGCGATAGGCGCTCACTTTCTTTGACGACCACCGCAAGGAAATGTGTTCGCTTCTCCTCGTTCAGGTCCGGCGTATCACGCAAGATCTCGGCAAAGGCGCGAATTGACGTCAGCGGCGTTCGTAGCTCATGACTGACCATGGCAACAAATTCGTCTTTCAGGCGATCCAGTTCACGTAAGCGCTCGTTAGCGGCCCGCAATTCGGTACCGACCTTTGCCAATTGCGTCGATTTACTTTCCAGCTGCCGGTTGTACTCCAGTGTCTGTGATGTCGTGTCCAGAATACTCAATACCGTTTCGAGCTCCAGTGCCTGGCCCTTAACCACAGAATTGATCAACGCGCGGGCACTGGCGCTGCCCAAGGATCCCGCCAGCGCCTGCTCGGCACGGTTGATCAGCCCCGCCGTTGCGGGATCCCCATCCTGGCCGCCATCGTCAAATCCTGAAAAAACCCGCACACTGGCCGCGCGCCCTAAATACCGTTCCAGCAGCTGTTTTAACTCGCCCCGACTGGTCTGTCCCAGCAGTAACGGCGTCTGCATCAACTCAGGGCGCATGGCCCCTGTAAATAAAGCGGCCTGGGTTTGATCAACGCGATTCTGGCGCACAAACAACGACACACCCACCAACAACCCGATATTCACCAACATGCTCCAGAACAATGCATGGCTGTAGATGTCCCACCCTTCGAGACCAAACAGGGCATAGGGCCGCAGCCATGACAGCCCCCACAGGCCTTGTGTCAACACGCTGCCGTCAACCCATCCCGACAGTGCAAACCCCGGCAACAGTAACGTATAGGCCCAGACCGCAGCGCCCCCCAACATGCCTGCAGCCGCGCCGGCACGGGCGGCCCCGCGCCAATAGAGCCCGAGTAGCAGCGCTGGCGCAAATTGTGCGGCCGCAGTAAACGACACCAGGCCCGTGGTGACCAAGCTATACGATTCACCGATCAGGGCGTGGTATAGATACCCCAGTAACAGTATCAGGACGATCGCGATGCGGCGGATACCAAGTAGCCAGACACTCAACTCCCGGTAGCTGTCCAGATGCAATGCGGGCCAGCGCAGCAGCAGCGGCATCACCAACTGGTTACTGACCATTGTCGATAAGGCAATGGTTTCTACGATCATCATGCCCGTAGCCGCCGAGAGACCGCCGATAAAGGCCAATAACGGCAACCCGTGCCCTCCTCCTGCCAAGGGTACGGTGAGGACGAAATTATCAGGCGCTAGCGCCGCCGGCCCCAGCAAGACCCCCGCCATCGCCACCGGTATCACAAACAGGTTGACCGCCAGCAAGTACAACGGAAACATCCAGCTGGCACGGTGCAGATGCTTTTCATCCACATTTTCCACCACGAGCACCTGAAACTGCCTGGGAAGCGTGATAAACGCCAGTGTCGCCAGCACCAGCGTACCGACCCAACTACCATACCCTCCCGGCATGGCGCCCACGCCCATTCTCACCGACAGGAACGCATCGTCTGCCGCCCGCGCCATGAGCTCCATCGGGCCGCCAAACAGAGCAAAGGTTGCAAACAGCCCCACGGCCAGAAAAGCCACCAGCTTGACGACCGACTCAACGGCGATCGCCGCAACCATCCCTTCATGGCGTTCGCTGGCATCCAGATGCCGAGTTCCAAACAGGATGATAAATACCGCGAGAACCAACGCGACCCAGAATGACTTGTCCGACCAGAAGTGCAACCCGGTCTCTACCGGGCTGGCAGGATAGTGCGTAAGCACCGCATAACTGTAGGTGATCGCTTTCAGTTGCAACGCGATATAGGGCATGATGCCCACCACGGCGATCAGAGCAACCAGGGCACCTATACCGCCGCTTTTGCCATAGCGTGCACTGATAAAATCAGCGATCGAAGTGATGCGTTGGGCGCGGGCAATACGTACCATTTTACGGATGACCATCCAACCCAGTAGCATGGCCAACGTCGGCCCCAGGTAGATGGGAAAAAACGAAGGCCCCTGCTCCGCCGCGCGTCCGACGCTGCCGTAAAAGGTCCAGGCCGTACAATAAACCGCTATCGACAACGTATAAACGACCGATGAGCCGATAATCGACCGCCCCTGCTCCGCGCGTCGGTCGCCGTAGGCCGCGATAATAAACAGCAAGCCGAGATAGCCAAAGCTGGCCGCAATAATCCCCCCTTCATTCATCGGACTTCCCTTCGTGCAGTAGTGCACAGAGCACGATTACCAGCAACCAGGCCGCGAATAAATACAGCGGTAAAGCCGAAATGTCACCCCACAATGGCCGATCGAACAACCCAAGAATCGGCGGCGTAAATAACACCAACGCGAACAAGGCCAGTGCAATCAAGCGACTGACTAATGAAGACGCTCTGCCCGCTTGCGGATCGGGTCTTGCCGGACCGTCGTCTTTTGGCCGGCTCATCAGACCGATACCTGGAGAGCGCGGCGCTGTAATTCCATCGCCTGGGCCAGCGTGGTAACGCCCCGGGCTTCCATTCTCGGCAATAGCGCCAGTAACAGTTCAGCGGTAACGCGCGCATCACCCAGTGCGGTATGCCGGGTACCCGGAGGAAATATCAGTTGAAAACGCTCGGCCAGGGCATCCAGACCATGCCCTTCCAGCGTCGGATCCAGGGCGCGCGATAGTAGCAACGTATCGAGTACCGGCATATCAAAGCTGACCCCGACCGACGGGGCATGCTGCGAAACAGCTAACAAATCAAATGCCGCATTGTGCGCGACCAACACACCGTGGCCAACAAATTCACGGAATCGCGGCAACACAACGGGGATCGGGGGGGCATTGGCCACATCGGTATCGGTCAAGCCATGGATTCGGGTGCTGTCCGGTGGAATCGCCCGCTCGGGAAACACCCGTTGATCGAACACATCACGGGCCAGTAGACGTCCGTTTAAGATTCGACATCCCGCGATACTGATCACCGCGTCGGCACCGCGCAGATCAAGCCCCGTCGTCTCCGTATCAAAGACCACCAACTCCAGTTGTCGTAGCGGGCACTCGCCCAGTGCCGTACTGGGTGCGGGCAGATCGGCAATGCTGAAATCATGGAACTCGGGCCGACTCTGCCGGGGCGCTGTCGGGGCGCCCACCCGCTCGGCAGCCGCCAGAGGCAACCGTAAACGTGCATGCAGACCATCATCATCGGTCAAGCACCACCAATCGCTATCATGTCGGCGTAGAACATCGCCCAGCGTTGGTGCAATGGGGCTATCGGCTAACCGTTCAGCGCGCCAGCACTCCAGGGTCTCGTAAAGTATCGGTTTTCCACGCCAGACCAGATCCAGATAAACACGCCGATTGCCAATTTGAATCTCGGCATCGATCTGCTGTTGGCCGGTATCGGCGACCAATAACACAACGAGACGATGCAGCAGGTCCAACAATCCCGGTCCATCCGCCTTTAACCAAGCGGGGATACCCACTGCGACCAATTCGATGCCATTGCCGGCGACCCGCTCGGTCAGTACCTGCAACAAATCGTTAGACCAGGTATCGGCCAACTCGCCATGCCCCTTCGCCATGGTTTCAAGCAACATACCCAGCTGATCAACCAGACCACTCAGCGCAGCACTATCTTCGGCAACCGCTGTTTCAAACCGCTGGCGCAGTGGCGCATCGACGCCATCACTTGCCAAAATTTCTCCTGCTGCTGTCAGATTAGCCGTACGGCGTCGTAATTCGGGTAACAGCTCGGCCAAGGGCTGCCGCCACTCTTGATCAGCGGCTAGTTGCGCCGTCACGTCTTGCAACATCAACAGGGCTTCACCTTGATTGGCCAGCACTCGACGCAGGTCGCAACGCAGCCAGCGTTCGGCATGGGGCAATACCAACTCCCGGGGTGAGCCATCGGCCGGTAATAACCCCAACGCATTTGCCAGGCTGGGCGCCGGTAGCAGCTCCTCCAACCGCCGCCCGAGTCCCAAGGCAGGATTATGGGCAAAGAGCTGTTCGGCAGCGGGGTTAAACATCAACAATCGGCGATGTTTATCACACAGCAACAGTGGCAACTGCAAGACCGACAAAACCGACTCCAGTTCATGCCGGATCCGCGCCGCATCGGCCGCGCCTTGGCTATGGGCGGTAGCCACTGCACGGCGATCTTGCTGCCAGCCTTCACGCAACCGATTGAGATCCGGTTGCAAGGGCTGCAACCAACCTTCTGCGGGGTAATCATCATGACCATCAGGGTTGGCAGCAAAGCGCGCCAGCTGTACCTGCAAGTGACGCAATGGACCGAATAGTTTTATTTCAAGGGGCAGCCCCATCAACAATAGCAACAGGCCCGGAGAAAAAGCGACGATCCATAATGCCCATCTGACACCCCCCTGGGGCCCCAGCTCCTGATCCAGCCACCAACCCAAGAGAAAACCACCGAAGACACAGATACCACTCAGGGCCAACCACAGGCCAAGCAGGTTCTGCCGCGTCGGCATATCAGCTCGCCTCACCGAGAAGTGCCTGCACTTTCGCGACAAGATCCCGGGTCGAAAAGGGCTTGGTGACATAATCATCCGCGCCCAGTGCGAGTCCCTTTTCACGCTCAACCTCGCGACCATGCGCGGTCAGCATAATGATAGGTAGACGGGCGGTCTCCGGCTGGTTACGCAGCTGATCGAGCACTTCAAAACCGCTCAACCCCGGCAGACTGATATCCAGAAGGATGAGATCGGGGGGCTGCTGGGCAACCGATTGCAGTGCCCGCTCTCCATCAGCAGCGGTATCCACATCAAACCCGGCCTGCTGCATCAAAAATTCCAGCGACAAGACAATATTCGGTTCATCATCTACGACTAGCACACGTGCCATGTGACCTCCGCAAGCTCTTTGAAAAACCAAATGTTTCTTTTCGGTCAGTTTAGGTCACAGACGGGGGCCTATCTTGGCATTAATGAATTAATTTCTAACAATTATCGATTTACAAGCAGCGCTTCAAAAACCGGCCTGGATATTTATCCAAAGCAATCGCGCCGCCAAAATCAACGTAACACCGATAACCATTGGCCTGACCAGACTAGCTCCACGCTGCATGACGAAACCGGAGCCCAAACGTGCACCTACGATCTGACCAAGGGCCATAATACTGCCCAGCAACCACAAAACATCACCAGCACTAATGAACAGCGACAAAGAGACGACATTGGTTGCCAACACCAGTGGCTTGGTATGCGCGGTTGCCTGTACCAAGCCATAACCGAGCAGACTAACCTGAGCAAAGGCAAAGATTGCCCCGATCCCCGGTCCGAAAAAACCACCATAAAAACCGATTATCAAACCTGCTAGAACAGAAAATTGTCCGTTAGAAAGTCGTGGCGGATGAGGACGATCGCCCATCCGGGGCGATAACAAAAAATACACCGCAATCAAGATCAGCAGTACCGGAATACACCAATTTAGAAAGTGCACGTCAAGACGTTGCACCGTAAGCGTGCCTAGAGCAGAACCGATCAACGCGCAGAACATCCCGGGCCAGAGCACGCCGAAATGGATATGTCCTCGCCTGAAATAATTCAACGTAGAAGAAGCAGTTCCAAACACATTTTGCAGTTTATTCGTCGCCAATGCCTGAATCGGTGCAACCCCAAGGGAAAGCAATAACGGCAAGACCAACAATCCGCCCGCCCCTGCAATCGCGCTGAGACACCCGGCGGCCAATCCGGTCGAGAATAGCAACAACGCCATCCACCAGGCACCACTATTCCCGACCAGCAATGCCGCTAGCGTCAGATTATCTGCATTCAAATCAAGCCCTCTATAACCACATTAAAAACATTGCTATTCGGGTCTTATCCTGTATCGTCACCGGGTGCAAGGATGACAGGAAGTACCAAGCAGATTCATGAATATCTACCGAATCAGAAGACGCTTAAACAGTGTTCCATTGACTATGCCAAAAATCCAGGCAGGTATTCTAACAACACTTATCCAGATCTTGTGCCTGCTGGGTCTGACGACCTCGGCCTCGGCCGGCGTGCTTGGACTTAATACAAACACGCATAGACTTCATATTGGCACACAGCTTGAGGTACTCGAAGATCGCGAACAACGCTATAGCATCAACCAGGTAGCGTCTGCGCCTCTTCAAGCCAGCCCATCCGCCGACGCTAATTTTGGCATCACATTCACCACCTATTGGGCTCGATTTGCCGTCCACACAAATAGCCCCACAGCGTTACAGCCAATGTCTTTGCTGACGATATTCAGCGTTGTTTGAGCCACGGCATGAATGGACATGTTGGCAAGCCGATTTCTATTGAGGCGATGACAGCCGAGATTA
Source organism: Motiliproteus sp. (assembly GCA_041586615.1). GTDB lineage: Bacteria > Pseudomonadota > Gammaproteobacteria > Pseudomonadales > Balneatricaceae > Motiliproteus. The sequence continues at coordinate 88,338 of JBFGZS010000005.1, forward strand.
AACGGGTTCTGGGCAATGCCCCACGAGCCCAAGTCCAGCAGCCACTACCGTTCGCACCACGTGACACCCGCCTGTCGCTGAACACCCAACAGGGGCTGGCAAATATCCCCAGCTCTCCAGAGCTATATCCTCAGCTTTTGCAATTATTCTACGACCATCACCAGGCTGATATTCAACGCACCCGACAACGATTAAATGACGGACAGATTCGCGTCGCACAAACCATCATTCACGACCTGAAAGGGGTCTTGGCCAGCATAGGCGCCGAACGGCTACACCAGCTTGTTGAACAGATCGAAAGCGGGCTGCGAAACGATGACGCGGATGCGCTACAACCCCTTATCGGATACGCGCAAACGGAGATGACGCAATTATTGGCTGCAATCCGCGCCTACCTTGAACGCGATAACGCTGACCAAAGCGTGCTATCTATTAACCCGGCGGGTTACTAGACGAACTCAGGAATGCGTTAACATTGGCCTATATTAAGGCGGCAACGTCATACCGCGCAAAAAATGTCGCCTGAATAGGCCGTTTATGGATAAATCACCGTGGCATAACGCCACGTAAGATAAGGCCAGTCCTGAACGGGTTATTGCTTAAGGTCATGAATCATACAGACATAGCCCCCTAACGCCTCACGCTAATAAGCCGATATACTTACCGCTTTACTCGACCAAAACAGGACTTAACATTGAGATCACCATCTTCTTCCCTGTTACGCGCCGCCAACCTGGTTGCGGCCGCGGCCATCATTGCCGTTGCGGTGCATTATTTCACGTCCTTGACACCCCAGGCCGTGACAGAAGCCCCCGCTCCCGGAATACAGGCACCTCCTGAAACACCGAAGTCCGTTACGACCGCACCGGAGAAATCACACCACTCAACCCCGGTTTTATTTCGCATCGAAAATCAGTTTTATCACCAGAACGAATTACCGCTGGAGTTCAGCCAGCCCCTGTATGAAATTGACAGCATGGCTCATCGGCAGCGCTTATTGGTACTGGAACAGGCGCTGACATCCGCTTACATTAACCAGGTCGCCAAAAAAGAGCACTCCGATAGCACCGCCGTACTGCAAAAACTCTACCCCGACACCATGCCCAGTGAGGACTCGCTGCAGCAGTTTTATGACGAAAACCGCCAACGCAATACGCCGCCCTTTGAACAGATTCGCGATAATATCCGCGACTACCTGTACCACTCCGCGCTGGAAGAGAACCGTCAAAAGCTCCTCACCGAACTGCTGATCCAGGGAAAGGCCGAATTTTTGATGGATACGCCGACACCGCCAAATTCCTAATGGAACCCCTTCTGCCGAACGGCGACTGAGTCTGTGACGCGTTTTCCAGAACGCGTTATACTGCTGTGAGTTACCGCGCAAAGCACACAACCCCAAGGCGGCGCAAATAGTCCGATTTAATAGCCCCGCCCCTTTAATCGAAGGGCTAATACGCCGGTGCCATTGACAGTCAGAAAGGGATAGCGACGATGATTCACGACCTTAAAGGTGAAGAAACCTGGCGGCTCTTTCGCATCTTGGCGGAATTTACCGAGGGATTCGATCGGCTCTCGGATGTCCAGTTTGCGGTATCGATCTTCGGCTCTGCCCGTACCGAACCCGGGAGCCACTACTTCCAACAAGCAGAAAAACTGGCCCACCGACTCGGTGAAGAGGGGTTTGGGGTTATCACCGGTGGCGGACCCGGGATCATGGCCGCCGGTAATAAAGGCGCGCATGAGGCAGGCGCACTCTCCATTGGGCTGAACATTCAGCTCCCTATGGAACAAAACCCCAACCCCTACCAAAACCGCTCCCTCGATTTTCGATACTTCTTCGCTCGCAAGGCCATGTTCGTCAAATACTCGGTCGGCTACGTCTGCATGCCCGGCGGCTATGGCACCCTCGATGAGTTCTTTGAAGCCCTGACCCTGATGCAAACCATGAAAATCTACCCCTTACCGCTGATCCTGTTTGGGCGGGAGTTCTGGCAAGGGCTAATCGACTGGCTGGAAAGCGCCCCCTTAAAACAAAAATTGATCTCGGCAGACGATCTGAAAATCATCACGATCTCGGATGATATCGAAGAAGTGATCACCGCGATGTGCCAACACCGCGCCTGGAAAGAACAGAAAATCGAACAAGCACAAGAGCTGCTTAATACGTAGCGATGATCAAGGTCTGCACCTGACCATTGCCGGCGAATCGGCGCTGCGCCCCGGGTTTGTGTCAAGAATACCAACCGACAACCGTTCTTACTCGCGGGTATTTTTCTCACCGGCTAACTTGCCTCACCAGCGTGCATCCTGCCAATTTCCTGCTAGTCTTTCCGGTGGACCTTTATCGATTTCTGCTACGTAGCTGTATACACGTCGCTGTAGAAAGGCGCTACCCTTTAAGCACGTCACCGCAGGTATAAGATCATGAAGAAAATTCGTTCCAACGGTTGGGAAACCAGCATGCAACCGGTTCTGGAAATTGCTGAGATAAACAAGAAAACATTTGAGCGGCTGGCCAACATGCAGAACAGCTACCTCACCCAACTGCTGGAAGCTAATCTGCAGCAGTTCAAGGCCATGATGGCAGTTCAGGATCCGCAGTCCGGAACCGCCTTGCAAATTGACTACATCAATAAACTGGATAATAAAATCCTGGAAATTGCCCAAGAGGAGTACAAGGCGGTAAACGAAGCCCGCGAGGCCATCAGTGGTGTTTTGGAGCATAGCTTTGAGCACCATCAACGCTTTTTAAAAGATATCTATCCGCAGCCGGATAAAATCTAGCCGGTTGACCTCGAATGGCTACGCTATAGCGCCGGTACTTAACCAGAGATAAGTGACCCGCTAAATGCCGCATGTCCTATAAACGGCGATAAAGCCCCTAGCAAACGCCTAATCCCGGGCGTTTGCCTCTCTGGGTATCCCGTCCTAGTAACCCGGTGGGTTACTAGCAGGCGCAAGGATACGACTGTATTTGTCGAAGACCGACGCGAGCCCCCTGAAATCAAGCCGTGGTGCGCAACTGCGCCAGATTTCAGGGGCGACGGACAAAATCAGGTAGGGAACCTATTTGTCCACCAGGTTAATAGTGACACTTACCGATAATCTACTGAGTCACTTTTTTATTGATCTTGCCTACGCTGGTCTTGGAAATATCATCAACCATCCTAACCACCGTGGGGATCGCCCACTCATTCAGTTTGTCACTGCCAACAAACGGCAGCAGGCACCGACCTTGTCGGCATCAAAAGACCCAATGGATCGGTATTTTGATGCCCGGTTAATAGAAACATAGCAAAGCCTGTAAATATTACCGCACCGGTCGTCAGCCCCATTGACAAGACATCGCAAAAAACTTGATCTATGTAGGGGGTTAAGTATCGCCACCCTTGCCTGGGGAGGGGTAAACTATCACAATTAAATTAACCAGTTACACTTCCAAAGACTACAATGCCGAAGACGAAACGGCCAAAGACCGCCATTGGAAAACAATCAGGATGATTATGACCCCAATTTCACCCCGTCAACGAATGACGTTAATCAACAGCGCTAACCATACCAAGTCCGCCGTGATAAAAACCTTTCGGCCGCCGCGCTGGTCGATTTTTTCATCCAAAGGCAGATTACTAAAACGATTAGAAACCATCCCCCTGTCATTTAAAGAGGTGAATACCCCATGACGACGGAAAAAAAGGGCGTTCATGCCCATGATGAAGATTATTTAACCCCAGGGGATCGTCGCGACCCTGACTACAAGGCTCGCTCCGAGCTCACGCCCACGCCTGTAACCGGATTACGGCTGATTGGGTTGCTTGGGGGGCCTATCGTTGCGGCGCTAATTCTGCTTTCGTCCGCGCCCGAAGGGATGCCGTTAGCCGCCTGGCACCTGGTAGCAATGGCCTGCTGGATGGTAATATGGTGGCTCACCGAGGCGATTCCGATCCCGGCGACCGCGCTGCTGCCTATCATCGTGATGCCTCTGCTCAACATCGACAAGATCAAACCGGTGGCGGCTAATTACGGCCATCCACTGATCTTCCTGTTCCTCGGCGGCTTTCTGCTGGCCGCAGCGATGCAACATGTCGGTCTGCACCGCCGTATTGCCTTGCAGATCGTCAGCCGGGTGGGCACTTCGCCATCGCGGATTATTTTAGGCTTTATGCTGGCCACCGCCTTTCTGTCGATGTGGATCTCGAACACCGCCACCACGATTATGATGTTCGCGGTAGGTTTGTCGGTAATCGATTTCGTCGCCAAACAAACTGACGACAAGAAAATGGTGCGCAATTTCGGCGTTGCGCTGATGCTGTCGATCGCCTACAGCGCCTCGATTGGCGGCGTTGGAACGCTGATCGGTACGCCACCCAACGCCCTGCTCGCGAGCTTTCTGCAGAATACCTACAACACCGAGATCACCTTCTTCAACTGGATGCTGCTCGGTGTGCCTGTGGTAGCCATCATGTTACCGATCACATGGCTGCTACTAACACGACTGCTATTTCCGTCGCACCAGATCGCCATCAAGGATCCCGGCAGCGTGGTTACGCGTGAACTAGCGGCGCTGGGGGTCATGTCCCGGGGCGAGAAGCTGGTAGGTATCGTCTTTCTAGGTGCCGCACTGGGGTGGATTTTCCGCAAGTTTCTGGTGGACCTCACTGGCTTACCATTCAACGACACCATCATCGCCCTGCTCGCGGCACTGATCTTGTTCGCGGTACCAATCTCGCGGGCAAAGGGCGAGTTCGCCCTCGATTGGGAAGCGGCTCGCAACGTACCCTGGGGCGTACTGCTGCTATTCGGTGGTGGATTGGCACTGGCCGGCGGCTTCAAAGGTACCGGCCTTGCCGAGTGGATCGGCAACACCGTTGCGGGTGTCGAGGTCAGCACCATTGTACTGGTGCTGCTGGTTACGCTGGCTATCGTCTACCTGACAGAGATCACCTCTAACACCGCCTCCACGGCAACGTTCCTGCCGATACTGGCTGCTGTAGCGGTGGGCCTTGGCCTGGATCCCCTGGTTCTCTGTGTACCGGTGGCGCTGGGGGCTTCGATGGCATTTATGATGCCGGTCGCCACCCCGCCCAATGCGATCGTATTCTCCTACGAGCAGATGGAACTGCGCGATATGGTGCGCGCCGGATTCCTGCTCAATCTGATAGCGATCGCCGTGGCATTTAGCCTCTTTATCCTGCTTGCAAATTTCGTCTTCGGCGTCGACCTCTAAATAAACTACCAGACCCGGGCCCCGTGCAACAATGCGGGGCCTACCTCCTTTCTGTTCGGCCCGTCACCACTCCGACTCAAGGAGCCTCCTTTCTAGTCGAAATGATCCGGCAACGGAATTTTGTCCGCGATTCTATAGACTGAATCCCGTCTTAACACAACCACTGGTATGGGTATTCTATTTCCTTCGAAGACAACCGTTGATTGAAACAAGGAAACAAGTAGGCTGGCATTAGTGTGCTTGCGAGGTCGCGATGCTGCCCGAGGAATCGTGTTTCTACATCGATCAGACCCTCGTGACCGCAGCCGGTCCAACACTGGCATTTGCTAGGTACTGACCTATCGGTATCTACACCGACAACGCAGCCTATCGTTCGGTCTCGACCGTATGGTCCATCTCGCTATCCAGAATGAGGTGCGCATCATCTGCATCTTTATGGGCATGCGCATGAATTTCTTCGGCGTTACCAGCCGTGGATAAAATATGACTCAAAATGTCACTTTCCGACTCGTCTTTACGTAGTCGCCGCGCCGCAATCGCTGCGTATACCTCATTAGAAACGGTAATGGTTTTGGACATGGCTGCACCCTCCAACTCAACACTATCAGCATATCATCCCTTAAATATGGCTTATGGCGACGATAAATCAAGAAATTGCCTGATAAATGGACACCCAGATTAGTGCCTGATAAATGGACACCCAGATTAGTTTATAAATGGACACCCAGATTAGTTTGGTAATCATCAGCAATGACGCTAGGAAGACACCAGGTGCTCACCGCATTGCCCCGGCTACCTTCTTTTATCCGCTGATATGGCCAGTAAGAGATAAATACACAACTCGCCAGAGCCAGGCACGCGCGATCCTCAGATAGCTCTGATAGGTTTTGTCAGAATGCGCGGTTTAACCAAGCAAAGCTTGGCAAGCGCTGAGGCTGGACGTCCGCTGGTAGCCGAGTTGACGGCAGGTGGCTTTGAGTACCTCGACAGCGCCGATAAGCCCCTTGAAGCGGCTTTCGAAATGCCGGGTCATGTGCAACCATTGCTTCGGACTGATTTGCAGACGCTGCAGGATGGGAGGCAGATGCTGG
>JBFGZS010000006.1:0-90599 GCA_041586615.1 Motiliproteus sp.
CGCGCGGGTCATCGGCTCGTTGTTGAGATAACGGTGGGTTAGGGGCGTGCCGGCGAAGAGGCTGTGCCAACGCTGGATCACCTCGCGGCTCTCCCAGGCATCGGCCTTGTCACGATCGACGTGAAAGACGATATGGTAGTGATTGTGCATGACGGCGTAAGCGCAGACATCGATGGCAAACTGCTTGGCCAAGATGATGATGCGATCACGAATCCAGCCTCGCCGATGTTCGAAACTGGTCCCCGTCTGCGTATCTTCGCCACAGAGAAAGGCGCGGCGTACGCAGCGGGAGACGCAGTGGTAATAGGGCGTGGCATCGAGGGATACCCCGGCTTTCCTTGGTTTGGGCATGGCATCAGTCCTTGATGTGGAACGGTGAACGCTAAGCGTGGTTGATGGTTGTTGAAAGTGCAAGATTTATTATGGGTGTCCATTTATCCACATTTATCCCTTACTGATAATGATGATAGGCAGTTACACTGTTTTATCTACAGACTCGCGCCCTGGCTGCGTGAGGCGCTGCGGATCAAGAAGTTTGCGCAGTGTCGCCTCATCCAAGCGGGTAAGTTCCAGCGCAACATCCAGCACAGGACGACCTTCGGCATATGCCTGCTTGGCAATTTTTGCCCCCATTTCATAACCGATCACGTCGTTCAGCGCGGTGACCAATATTGGATTTCTCGCCAGTGTTTGCGCGATGCGCTCTGGATTCACTTCCAAGCCGCGAATCACTTTACTGGCCAACACCAGCGAACTGCTGGCTAGCAATTCAATACTCTGTAACAAGTTATGCGCCACCAGCGGCAACATCACATTCAGCTGAAAGTTTCCTGACTGCCCCGCCAACGTAATCGCCGTATCGTTGCCGATCACCTGGGTACAGGCCATGATCACGGCTTCCGGAATGACAGGGTTCACCTTCCCCGGCATAATGCTGCTGCCGGGCTGCAGCTGCGGCAGGGAGATCTCCCCCAATCCCGCCAGAGGCCCGCTACCGGACCAACGCAAATCATTACAGATTTTAATCAATGCAACCGCCAGCACTTTGAGCTGGCCACTCAGTTCCACCGCGGTGTCCTGACAGCTCAGGGCTTCGAACGGATTGTCAGCCCTATTGAAATCGAGATGCGTCTCCCGGCTCAATAGTTCACAGACGCGCTCGGCAAACCCTGGCGGTGCATTAACGCCAGTCCCCACCGCCGTTGCACCGATGGCCAACTGACAAAGCCGCGGCAGCACGCCTTGAATTCGCGCCTGCGCATGATTAATCTGGGTCTGCCAGCCGCTCATTTCTTGCGCGAAAGTCACCGGCAATGCATCCATCAGATGGGTACGTCCGGTTTTCACTACGCCCTGTAACTCAGTCATTCGGTTTTCGATAACAACAGACAGGTGTGCCAGGTCGGGCAACAGACGGTCATGCACCAGTAACGCCGCACTGAGGTGGATGCAGGTCGGTATCACATCATTGGAGCTTTGCCCCATATTGACCTGGTCATTGGGATGAACGGCTTGATGTACGGTGCCGGAGGCTAATGTAGCGATCACTTCGTTGGCATTCATATTGGTACTGGTACCGGAACCGGTCTGAAACACGTCCACGGGGAAGTGCTCATCGTATTCACCCCTCGCCACCCCGACAGCGGCCTGATGGATCGCCTCGGCAACCGCCGGCGGCAATCCACCCCGCTCGCCATTCGCTTGCGCACATGCGCCCTTCACCAGCCCCAATGCACGCAAAAAACTGCGCGGCAGTGTCATATCACTGATCGGGAAATTATTAATGGCCCGTTGCGTCTGCGCACCGTAAAGAGCGTGTTCCGGTACATCTACCGAGCCTAGGCTATCTCGCTCGGTGCGGAACCCGGGTTTTTGCGTATCCATAAAGCCCCCTCGAACGCTGGCTTATGCGTTAAGAGTTAAGTGTAGTTGGTCGCACTACCTGCGCGCACCGTAGCCCTATAAAAAGCGGCCCTATAAAAAGCCATGCACTACGACTAGCGCTGTATAACCAGGCGGCGATACAATAGTTGGCCCATTCAACGGAGATCCCCATGCAGCCCCCCCGTGAAATCCAGGCTGATACGGTCGTGGTACTCGATTTCGAAACGACAGGACTGTCACCCGATCAGGGCGACCGCGCCATTGAAATCGGTGCGGTACGCATCAGCGACGGCGTTATCGGGGAACGTTTTCAGGCCCTGATGAATCCGGGCTGCCGGATCAATGACTTTATCGAAAACTACACCGGAATCAGCAACGCCATGCTGACCCGCGCTGCGCCCGCCGAAGTGGTGATGGCCGAGTTTGCCCAGTTTATCGGTAACGATAACCTGGTGGCCCACAACGCCTCTTTCGACCGTCGCTTTCTGGAGACCGAGCTGCAACGCATCGGTCTTGCGTGCCAGGGACAGTTCGCCTGCTCGATGCTGGCCGCACGCAGACTCTACCCTGACGCGCCCAACCATCAGTTAGGCACCCTGGTTCGCTTCAAGGATCTACCAACCGACGGCACTTACCACCGCGCCCTCGCCGATGCCGAAATGACCGCGCATCTATGGTTAACCATGCTGGGCGATATCAAACACCAGTACCCCGTGCGCGATCTGCCTTTCGCATTGATGCAAAAGCTTACTCGAACCGCCAAACAGGCCGTGCCGCGTCTACTTAATGCACAGCGCGCCTGATCGTGCGGCTGGATCGTTACCTCGCAAACCTGCCCCAAGGCAGCCGACAACGGGCGCAGCGCTGGCTGGCGGCTGGCAGCGTGCGCGTCGATGGCGACATAATCCAATCTGGTCAGCATCCCGTCACCCCTTTCAGCAACATCGAACTCAACGACCAGCGACTACAGGCGCGCCAACCCCGCTATTTTATGCTGAACAAACCTGCCGGTTATCTTAGCGCCACCACCGACCCACAACACCCGACAGCACTGGAGCTGCTGGATGAACCGGAACGGGAACGGCTGCATATTGGCGGGCGGCTCGACCGGGCCAGCACGGGCCTGTTGTTGATCACCGATGATGGACGTTGGTCACGGGCCTTAACGGAGCCCGATCGACAGATCGCCAAAGTGTATCGCGTCGAATTGGCAGACCCGGTTCATCCGGACACGGCCAAACGATTCGCTGCAGGGATCTACTTTGCGTTCGAGCAGATAACCACCCGACCCGTTTCACTGGAGCGGCTGGCCGAGCGGCGTGTTAGGCTCAGACTGCATGAAGGGCGCTATCACCAGATCAAACGCATGTTCGGGCGCTTCAGGAACCGGGTCATAGGCCTGCACCGCGAACAGATTGGCGACATTATCCTCGACCCGGCGCTGGCCCCTGGCGAGTACCGCCCCTTAACCGGCGACGAGATCGCTTCGATAGACCGCACTCTTTAGCATACGACGCCGGCGCTCTTTCGCACACGACGCTCGCCCTGAGCGATAAATAAGCAAGCAGCCCTACGCCGTCTGCATGCCATCCTGAGTCCGCAGGCGCAACACCGGCCGTTCATCGATCACGATATGGATCAGAGCGGTCAACAGTGCGATACCGGACGCTACCCACCAAACGACGGTATAGGCACCGGTCTGGTCATACAGATACCCCCCCAACCACACACCAAGAAAAGACCCCAGCTGATGGTTCAAAAACACGATGCCGTACAACGTGCCCATATGTCTTAGGCCAAACATCTGCGCCACCAACCCGGACGTGGGCGGAACGGTCGCCAACCATAGAAAACCGGTCACGATAGAGAACAGGTAAACGGTGGTCGTCGTTATCGGTAGCAGCATAAACAATGCAATGGCGATGGCACGCAGCGCATAGATCGCACCTAATAGCTTTTTCTTCGAGTATTTTCCCGACCAGGATCCCGACAGTAGACAGCCAAAGATATTGAACAGCCCGATCAGCGCTAAACTGGTCACCGCCACGTGAGCATCAAAGCCTTGGTCGGTTAAGAACGCTGGCATATGCACGGTGATAAACGCCAACTGAAATCCGCACACAAAGAAACCGGCGATCAACAACCAGTAATGCACATGACCTTTTGCTTCGCGAAGTGCTTCGGGCAGACTCTGCTGCGGATCACCGGAAGTACGCGCGCCGATCCCGGCATCCTGACGGAAAGGCGACGCCAGCAACAGCATACAAAGCGCCCCTGCCGCCAAGATGATTAACGCGGTCTGCCAACCGTAACTGGCAATAAACTCCTGTGCGACCGGGATCACCAGCAATTGACCGGCAGAGCCCGCCGCGGTACCCAAGCCAAGCGCAAAAGCTCGCCGCTCCGGCGCCACCATCCGCGCCAGCGCAGGCAGCACCACGCCAAAACCCGTCCCGGCGATCCCCATACCGATCAGAATACCGGCACCGATATGCAGTCCCCACATGGAGTCGGCAACAGCTGTCACATACAAACCCAACGCATAAAGCACGGCACCGACGATCAGCGCCTTAACGGTGCCAAATCGATCGGCCACCGCACCGGCGATAGGCTGAAACAATCCCCAACACAAATTCTGCAGAGCCAACGAAAACGCGAACACCTCTCGCCCATATCCAAATTCGGTTGAGATAGGCGCCATGAAAAAACCCATGGATGAGCGCAAGCCGAAGTTAATCGCCAACAGCACACAGGCAAAGGCGACAAAGACACTCATGAGTTTAACGGGGGTGGTCATTAGGTTGTTTCCAATCGTTGTTAACATGCAGACTATGCCAGCGCATGATTTTACGACTGGGACATAACAGGATCAATAAGCAGGCGGCAACGGCTAAAAACTGCGCCCTGGGGGGATAACGGTGGGAGAAAGGGATCGGAGGGAGCGCGACGTAACCTGTATCGGCTACGATTTTCAGAAAAGATGGCAGGAAACTGATTGCCGGTAACACTAACTTTTACATTAACCCGGCAAGAAAAGGCGTCTGGTCACGCCGTTATCAGGGATAAATTCAGTTATTGGAGGGTATATACACCACATCCATATCCCGGTCGAAGTCATCGGTTACGTGCGCTAATCCGTTCATTTTATCTTCCGTAAATAAAGTTTGAGCCCAACCTGCAGCGGTATGGAGCGGTATGGAGCGGTATGGAGCGGTATGGAGCGGCATACGATATAGACTGGTATTAACGAGGGATATAGGAAGAATTCCTAAAGACCGTGTTTTTCCTTCTTAGTGCTATAAGCCGCTGCTCAAGCCATTGGAAAGGCTCGCAAGCACAAGGGCTACACGGTTCGTACCGGCACATCATTCGCTGGATATGAACAGTGCCGTTTAGCATCGCTCACTTGGTCTCGCCCTACTCGTGCCACGAGCGTCCATCGCGTTCGATCAGCGCGATGGAACCGATAGGCCCCCAGGTTCCTGCCGAGTAAGGCCGCACAGGATCGTGCGAATCTTCGAAGGCATCCATCAGCGCATCGCACCAGAGCCAGGATGCTTCCACCTCATCACGCCGCACAAATAGCGACTGATTGCCACGCACCGCCTCCAGCAACAAGCGCTCGTAAGCACTGGGCGTGCGACGATGCTCATCCTGTTCCGAGAAATTCAGGTTCAGCGCCCGCGTTTGCAACGCCATGCCTTTATCCAGGCTTTGCTCTTTGGTCACCACCTGCAAACAGATCCTTTCATCAGGCTGCAAGCGGATGATCAGTTTGTTGTGCACCATCGATTTTTGTTTCGGATCGAAGATATAGTGCGGCTGATTCTTATAAAAAATCACAATCTCGGCCATCTTGTTTGGCATACGCTTGCCCGTGCGCAGATAGAAAGGCACCCCCGCCCAACGCCAGTTGTCGATGTTGGCGCGCAGCGCCACAAAGGTTTCCGTTTCACTGCACGCCTTACCACCCTCTTCATCTTGGTAGCCGGGGCATGACTGTCCCAGCACCGCACCCGACGTGTACTGACCGCGTACGGCGCACTTGGACACATTTTCCTGCGTGATCGGTCGCAACGCCCGCAGCACTTTCAGCTTTTCATCGCGAATCCCGTCGGCCGTCAGCTGACTGGGAGGGTCCATAGCCACCATGCAGAGCAGCTGCAACAGGTGATTTTGCACCATATCGCGCATCTGACCGACCTTGTCGTAGTAACTCCAGCGCCCCTCGATGCCAACCGTCTCGGCCACCGTAATCTGCACGTGATCGATAAAGTTCTGGTTCCACTGTGAGCCGAACAGGTTATTGGCAAACCGCAGTGCGATCAGATTCTGAACCGTTTCTTTACCCAGATAATGATCGATCCGATAGATACGGCTTTCAGCAAAAAAACGACTAACGGTATCGTTGATCTCTTGTGAGCTTTCCAAATCCTGCCCGATCGGTTTCTCCAGAATGATCCGCGCGTTTTCCGACAACGCCTTGGCATCGTGCAGATTTTGACAAATGGTACCGTACAACACCGGCGGCGTTGCCAGGTAGTTCACCATGACCCGCGCTTTGTGATCGACTAAATCGCTAATCTGTTGGTAATCCAGCGGCTGGGTGAAATCTACCGGAGCATAAAGCAGCCGTTGGCGGAATCCCTGCCAGCTTTTATCATCAAAATCTTCCGCCGGCACAAAACGCGCGAGGGCCGCTTTAATGGTCGCCACAAAACTATCCACCCCCTCCTCCCCTCTCGCCACACCAATTACGCGCGTATCGGCGTGCAACAAACCTTCCCGGTGCAGATAAAACAGCGCCGGAAACAGCTTGCGCCTCGACAAGTCACCTTTCGCGCCAAACAGCACGAGGTCGCAAGGGTGATCGTGGACTATGGGGGCCATCCGCGGACTCCTTATTTAGGTCTTATCTACAAAAAATCAGGGTTGGCAACCCGCAAACAGCTTGAACTCAAACAGGGCATCATCATAAATATCAAGAAAATACAGCGACGTAAATATCGCTTAATGACATAACACTATCATCAATTTACAACACTGACACGGCATTAGCCTATAATCACCCACGCTCAATACACCGAGAGAGGGGCGTAATCCTGCGCGCTTTTCAGCCATGGCTTTCATCACGCACAAGGACATTCGCCATGCCAACCCGCTATACCATAGCCGATCGAATAATAAGCCTGGAATCCTGCAATGGATTACCGATGGTTGAGTTACGTAACACACAAGGCTCGGCAAAAATCTGCCTGCAAGGCGCTCACGTAACCGATTACCGCCTCCATGCCGAACATCCCATACTCTGGCTCAGCAGCACAGCCCGATTTGAAAGCGGCAAGGCCATTCGTGGCGGCATCCCTATCTGCTGGCCCTGGTTCGGCGACCATCCACACAACGGGGCGTTGCCCGCGCACGGTTTTGTACGCAACCGGCTATGGCAAGTAGCCGATGCCCGTATCGACAACGATACCAGCCGTCTGCTGCTGACGGTGCAAGACAGCCCTGACACGCAGGCCCTATGGCCTCACACCTTCCGTCTCGAGCTATTGGTGGAGTTAGGCGAGTCACTGACGCTTACCCTGACCACCCACAACACCAACGACCACCCCATCACCATCAGCGAAGCCTTACACAGCTACTTTGCCCTGAGCGATGTCCGCCATACTCAAATCCGAGGGCTCGATAACTGCCGCTACCGGGACAAGCTGGCCCATTATGCCGAGCATTATCAAAACACCCCGTTAATCATCGATGCCGAAACCGACCGGGTTTACCTCGACACCGCAACGAGCGTCTGCCTTAACGATGCGGGCCTTGGTCGCCAGTTACACATCAGCAAAATCGGAAGCGGTTCGACGGTGGTCTGGAATCCGTGGCGGGACAAGGCGCAGGCAATGGGTGATTTCGACGCCCGCGATTATCCTGCCATGCTCTGTGTCGAAACGGCCAACGCACTCGAGAACAGCCTGAGCATCCCCGCCGGCGAGAGCCACAGCCTGCGCGCCTGCATACAGTCAAGAACGTACACTGACAGCGGTTCTGTGGCGACAGGGACCGGCTCAAACACATAAAGCGCGCGAGGAGGCTGGCGTCGGCACGCCAGTAACGCCTCCTACCCCACCCCTACCCCGCCATCCCCTGCGCCAGGATTTTCAGCTTGGGTGTTGACCCGGCGCCGCAACCTAGATAATATTCGCGGCCTCGGAAAGCACAGAGAAACAGGCTCTTCCGGGGATTTAGTGACGGGGTATAGCGCAGTCTGGTAGCGCGCCTGCTTTGGGAGCAGGATGTCGGGAGTTCGAATCTCTCTACCCCGACCATTCACTACAGGCTCGAAACCTCCTTCTATTCACACCTTACTTTACCGCTCGCTTCCTTCGCATAAGAACGTCTCAGGCCGTCCGAATACCCCGTCCTCTCTAAAAGACAGTCCACGCCAGACCCCATACTACAGCATGCCTCCCGGGTGGAAATATTAACCGCGGCACAAACATGAGCCATACTAAGCGACTGCGGGGTATTGACCCGGCAGCACAACATAGCTATTATTCGCGTCCTCGATTGAGTGCAGACTAGCGTTGCTCAACGAGATTTAGTGACGGGGTATAGCGCAGTCTGGTAGCGCGCCTGCTTTGGGAGCAGGATGTCGGGAGTTCGAATCTCTCTACCCCGACCACTCACTAATCAACAATGCGTTATTCGGTTAGCCCCCCCCCTTCTGGCACATCGTCAATTTTCAATTCTACACACCAACGATCACAAGCATTACAGCAACTCATCCCCAACCCGGATCACACCACCCTTAATAATCTTGGCGCACCCCCCGCGCCCCAGCATGGCCGCCCCCTTCCCCAAGGCCGGCTCCATGCGCGAACAGGGATGGCAGTGCGCGTTCGTTTCGAATTCCGCCTCACCAATTCTAAAGCGCGGATTTTCCCTTCGCCCACACATTCAGACACCTGAGCAGAAACCCGATGCCTCTGACGTTACCGCCGAATCCTTATATCGGTATCAGGCGGCAAAAAGACGCCGCTTTTTAACGGCCTGCTAGGATTTTTCGGCACCGACAAATTTGATGGAAATTGAATTGACGCAGTGCCGGGTGTTTTTTTCGGTTAGCTGCTCACCGACAAACACATGGCCGAGATGCCCCGCACAGTTGGCACAAATAATTTCAACACGCTGCCCATCCGCGTCAGGCAGATGCTTGATCGCGCCGGCTATCTCATCATCAAAACTCGGCCAGCCACAGCCGGAAGAAAATTTGTCAGCGGAACGATACAGCGGCGCATCACACTGCTTACAAACAAAGGTTCCCTTGGCGTCGAAGTCATTGTATTGACCACTGAACGGCATCTCGGTGCCTTTGTGCAAGATCACCCGCTGCTCTTGCGCGTCGAGTGGATTAAAGGTCGATTTGTCTGCAGGCATTTAGGCGCCCCCCGTTATGTTTGAGGATAATCGTCGCGTTTCAGCACCTTCGTATTCTGCTCGTGCATGGCCTGTTGTTCAAGCCATTCCATGAGGGCCCTGACCGATGGCTGCTGCATGCGATCCGGATGGCAGACGGCATAATAGCTTTGCCTGGCGCTAATGCGCAGATCAAAGGGCGCAACCAATTGCCCCTGTGTCAACTCTTCCGTCAGCAGTCGATATTTCCCCAACGCAATACCCTGACCATTCAATGCCGTGGCAATGGCAAGTTCGGTCCGATTAAAACAGTAACTGTAACTTAGATCCTGCTCCGGCATCCCTGCTGACTGGCACCAATAACGCCATTCTGCATAGGCGTCTTCCTGGCCACAAGAGCTGGAGTCATGCAGCAGCAAACACTCTTTTAGCCCTTGCGGCTTCGCGTAGAGGTCATGCTGCTCGGCATAACGCGGGCTGCAGACCGGGATATGCAGCTCATCGAGCAGCTTGACGACACGCAGCTCCGGATAGAGTCCTTCGCCATAATAAACGGCGACATCAATCTCCTCGTGACGAAAGTCGACTTGGCGATCGCGGGTTTCGATATTGAGCAGCAAACCGGGAAATTTCGCCTGAAAGCCACCGAGTCGTGGCGCAAGCCAGCGCAGCGTGAAGGAGGGGGCAGAGGATAAAGTCAGCCGCCCAATAACATCCTGCCTTCTCAGGTCTTTAATGGCCGTTTCCAGCGAGTGCATACTGCCGTCAAGCACCCCCAACAGCTGCACCCCCTCTTTAGTCAGCCTCAATTGTCGGTTAAAGCGTAGAAAAAGCTTGAATTGCAATTGCTGCTCCAGCTTTTTTATCCGATGACTGACGGCGCTTTGGGTCAGATGCAGCTCTTCAGCGGCACGTGTAAAATTTAAATAATGCGCAGCACGGCTAAAACAATAAAGCCCCGCTAACATAGAGGAATTAAGAACCACAGGCCGTTCATTAATTTGATTCATGCGAATTTCGTAACTTTTCGTTTGAGACAATCCCTCAATATACCGTTTAATACAGGTTATATCAGCCTATCAGGAGCTATTCAGCGCTCCGATACATAAAAATAAACGGGGTTTATCATGAAAATAACCATACTCGGCAGCGGTGTCGTCGGCGTCACCAGCGCGTTTTACCTGGCCAAACAGGGTCATGAAGTCACCGTCATCGATCGCCAGGCCCAGCCCGCATTGGAAACCAGCTTCGCCAATGCCGGTCAGATTTCCCCCGGTTATTCCGCCCCCTGGGCCGCCCCCGGCATCCCCATAAAGGCGGTTAAATGGCTGATGCAGCAACATGCGCCGCTCAAAGTCCAGCCGCTAATCGACGCCACGATGTGGAAGTGGATGCTGCAGATGCTCAGCAACTGCACCGAAGGTAAGTACAGCGTTAACAAAGAGCGCATGATGCGTCTGGCCGAATACAGCCGTGACTGCTTTATCGACCTGCGCGCTGAATCCGGCATTCGCTACGAGGACCGCACTCAGGGCACCCTGCAGATTTTCCGTACCGAAAAACAGGTTAAAGACGCCGCCAAGGATATCGAGGTCCTGGAGCGCTGCAATGTTCCTTACCAGGTGCTCGATACCGCCGGCTGCATCGCCGCCGAACCGGCATTAGCCCGGGTCAGCGACAAGATCGTCGGCGGCCTGCGCCTGCCCGGTGACGAGACCGGCGACTGCTTCACCTTCACCCAAAAATTGGCCGAAATGACCAAGGCCATGGGGGTTGAGTACAAGATGAACACCCACGTGCTGGGGATTCATACCGACGGTGACAAGATCACCGGCATCAAGACCAGCGCTGGCACCAAGACTGCCGACGCCTATGTGGTGGCACTGGGCAGTTACACCACCCCACTGCTGAACAAGGTCGGCGTACGCTTGCCCATCTTCCCGGTCAAGGGCTACTCCCTGACCGTGCCGATCACCAATCCCGATGCGGCTCCCATCTCCACCGTCATGGACGAAACCTACAAGGTGGCGATGACCCGTTTTGATGACCGCATCCGTGTGGCGGGTACCGCCGAACTGGCTGCGTTCAGCGATGAACTGCTGGATCAGCGTCGCGCCACCGTGTCGATGGTCGTCAACGACATTTTTCCTGACGGCGGCGATATCGAACAGGCCGAGTTCTGGACCGGTCTACGCCCCATGACCCCCGATGGCACCCCGGTGGTCGGCGCCACCCGCTACCCCAACCTGTACACCAACAGCGGCCACGGCACCCTGGGCTGGACCATGTCCTGCGGCTCCAGCCAGTTGCTGGCAGATATCATCTCACAGCGCAAGCCCGGCATCGACCCGGTCGGGCTGGATGTAAGCCGTTACGTCAGCTGAATCACAAACCCATGCTTAACAAACAGGAGCCACCGATGGATATCCAGCGTTTTGAAACCAAGCCGCGCATGAGCCGCGCCGTGATCCACAACAACACCGTCTATCTCTGTGGTCAGGTGGCCGCCGATGCCAGCGCCGATATGGCCGAGCAGACCCGCACCACCCTCGATAAGATCGACGCCCTGCTGGCGTCTGTGGGCACCGACAAGACCCGGCTGCTGTCGGTCACCATTTATGTCAGCACCATGGAGCTGTTCCAGGAGATGAACGCCGTTTGGGATGCCTGGGTACCCGAAGGTCTGGCCCCGGCCCGCGCCTGCGTCGAGGCCAAGATGGCCCGCCCCGAACTGCTGGTCGAGATGTCCGTGATCGCCGCAGTTTAACTTTCTCAGCGCTTTCAGGATAATGCCACGGCAACCCGACTAAAAACCCACAACAATTCCACAACAACCCACAAGAAGACAGAAGCAGATGAGCGAAAAAATCATTATCCACACCGACAAGGCTCCCGCCGCCATCGGCCCCTACTCTCAGGCCGTCAAAGCGGGCAACACCGTCTACATGAGTGGTGCCATCCCGCTGGACCCCGCTACCATGGCGGTGGTCAGCGATGACTTTGCTACCCAGGCCGACCAGGTATTCAAGAACCTGTCCGCCGTGGCCGAAGCCGCCGGTGGCTCGCTGGCCGATGCCGTCAAACTGAATATTTACCTTACCGACCTGAGCAACTTCGCCCTGGTCAACGAGGTGATGATGCGCTATTTCGACGCACCTTACCCCGCCCGTGCAGCGGTCGAAGTCAGCGCACTGCCCAAGGGTGTTGCCGTAGAGGTAGAAGGCGTTCTGGTCCTGTAACGTCTATTGCACCACGCGCCCCCCGGAGCGCTGATCCGGGCTGGGATATTCCGCGCCGGGCATAACCTGACCGATCCCGCTCTATTCATAACAATAACCGAGGTAACAACATGGAAGCGCTGACCAATGTGATCAGTGAAATCAACAGCATTGTCTGGGGTCCGATGATGCTCGTTTTGATTCTGGGTGTGGGTCTGTTCCTGCAACTGGGTCTGAAACTAATGCCCATTCTTAAGCTGGGTACCGGTATCAAACTGATGTGGAGCGGCCGCTCCACTAAATCTGACGAGCGTAGCGAGGGTGAGATCTCCCCCTTTAACGCCCTGATGACCGCCCTTTCCGCCACCGTCGGTACCGGTAACATCGCCGGTGTCGCCACCGCCATCTTCCTCGGCGGCCCCGGTGCGCTGTTCTGGATGTGGTGTACCGCCCTGGTCGGTATGGCCACCAAGTTCTCCGAAGCGGTGCTTGCGGTGAAATACCGCGAAGTGGACGAAGAGGGTAACCATGTCGGCGGCCCGATGTATTACATCAAAAACGGCCTCGGTAAGAAGTGGGCCTGGATGGGTACCCTGTTCGCTATCTTCGGCACCATCGCCGGCTTCGGTATCGGCAACACCGTACAGTCTAACTCCGTTGCCAGCGTCATCGAATCCAACTTCGGCGTGCCCATGTGGATCACCGGTGTGGTGCTGATGGTACTGACCGGCGCGGTATTGCTGGGCGGCATCAAGCGCATCGGTAGCGTCGCGGGTGTACTGGTACCCTTTATGGCCATCGCCTATCTGGTTGCCGGTCTGGTGGTGTTGGCGATCAACGCCGATGCCATCCCTCATGCGCTCGATCTAATCTTCACCCACGCCTTTACCGACACCGCCGCCGAAGGTGGCTTTGCCGGTGCCGCGGTGTGGATGGCGATCCGTTTCGGTGTTGCCCGCGGTGTGTTCTCCAACGAAGCCGGTCTGGGTAGCGCGCCCATTGCTCACGCCTGTGCGCAGACCAAAGATCCGGTCCGTCAGGGGCTGGTGGCGATGCTGGGTACTTTTATCGACACCCTGATCATCTGCTCCATCACCGGCCTGGTGATCATCACTTCCGGCCTGTGGACCGGCGGTGAATCCGGTGCATCCTTGACCTCGGCAGCCTTCGCCGACGCCTTGCCCGGTGTGGGCAACTACCTGGTAGCGATCGCCCTGGCGATCTTCGCCTTTACCACCATCCTGGGCTGGAGCCTGTACGGTGAACGTTGCGCCGAGTACCTGTTCGGCGTCAAGATCATCACGCCATTCCGCATCCTGTGGATCCTGGCCGTACCGGTGGGCACCATCGTCAGTCTGGACTTCGTCTGGCTGCTGGCGGATACCCTGAATGCGATGATGGCGATCCCCAACCTGATCGCGCTGGCGCTGCTGAGCCCGGTGGTGTTCAAGCTGACCCGCGAGTACTTCGAGCGTCAGGCGTCCACCCCTATCACGGCGAAAAAGTAACCCACAGGGGTTCGTCACGCCCCCCTTTACGCTGGGGGCTATCTCAAAAGCAGGCGGCTAATCCCGCCTGCTTTTTTCGTTACGGGCTTAGTCTCGTTTAGATACACAACCTACTCACTCGGTTTTACCCCAGCACGCCAGTACCAGTGCCCAGAATTCAGAGAAGTCGCTGACCACCACATCGGGCTTATGCGGGTGTACTTCGCTACCGGGGAATATCTTATCCAGCCAGGGTTGATCCCACTGGGCGCCGTTAAAAAACACGGCCGTCATCCCCGCTCGTTTAGCCGCGATCACATCGGTGGTGCTATCCCCGACATACCAGATCGCCGGACTGACCGGTATGTCGAGCAGCTCGGCAGCCATGACCAACTGTTCCGGGTGCGGTTTTCGCCGTGGCGTATCATCACCACAGACCGTACAGGCGAACAGGTCGGTCCAGCCGGTACCGTCCACGGCGGCCAATTCATAGACAAAGAACTCACGGTCGCGATTGGTAATCACACCGACGTTAACCAGATGATTTAATGCGATCAGCATTTGCTTAACCTGGGGTTCAAACGGCAACACCGTGCCGTAGTGATTACGGTAATGTCGGTTGAACACCTTATGCGCGATCTGCTTCGCCTCCTGGTCATTGCCAAACAGCACTTCGAAGATATCAGTACGGGATATCTTGCGGTCCGCTTTTACCCGAGGGTGCAACTGGCAGTAGCTCTGCACATATTCCACCAAGCGCGCGTCTTCCGGTGACTTACTGGCGCTAGGGTCGACCATTCGGTCCAGCAGGCCAATTTCACGCATCTCTGGCAACATATCATCTACCGCGTGATACATCGCATCCAGGGTGTCCACCAGTGTTGCATGCCAGTCAAACAGAATCGTCGTGGGCACACAGATACTGGCCATGGCGGGATGCCAGTCCGGCTCCAATCTCGGGGGCGGGGCTTGCGGGGGCTCGATGCCTCGGGGGCGAACATTCACCACCGAGGCCTTGAAAAGCACACCGGTAGTTAAAAGAGTGCCCTTTTTTTCCTGTTCGCGCGTCTGCAGGGCTTGCAGTACATCAAATAACTCGTCGAAACTGTTAACGATGGCGTCGGGGCTGCAGGCGACGTTATTGGCAAACAAGGCATCCAGATAACTGGGCGGTGACAGCGCCCCATTGAAGAAGATCGCTTTTACACCCGCATTTTTTGCCGTAACCATGTCCTGATAACTGTCGCCGATATACCAGCAATCCGGGCCAGGCATCACACCGACCCGCGACAATGCCGCATGAATCACCTCGGGGTGGGGCTTGTAATGGATCACATCGTCCGCGCAAGCCGTGGTCGCTATTAGCCCCCCCCACCCGCCGTCATCCACAGTTTGCAGCTCGTGGTCGAGAAACTCGCGGCTCCGATTCGTCGCGATACCGAGCGTAATCCCCAGGCTTTTCAGGGCCTGTAAATACAGGCCAATCCCGTCCTGAAAAGGCTGGACCTGGCCATAATAGTGTCGATAGCAGCGATTGTACGCCTCATGGGCCAGGCGTTTTGCCTCGGTATCCTCGCCAAAAATGGCATTAAATATTTCGGTACGGGATACGCGACGTTCGGCGAGAATTTTCGGGTGCAGGCGCCGAAAAATACGAATATAGCGCACCAGTTTGATGTCATCCGCTGTGCGACACGCCGCCTCGGGCAGCAGTCGGTCAACCAGATCGAGATCCTCCATCTGGGGCAGCATCTCTTCCATCGCACTAAACATCGCATCGAGGGTATCAACCAAGGTACCGTGCCAATCAAACAACATGACCTTAGGGGGCATCAGACCTGCAGACATCGTGGGCATCGTGGGCATACGGCTTGACTCAATAGATGAAAGGGAATCCACACCGCGTAATTGTAGTCATTTCACACCACAGGCAAGCCCTGCCCCACCAGTTCGTCACGCCTTAAAAAAACAAACCGACCGGTTGACGACTAGACGACTGGTCTAATATGATATTGCGCAATCTAGACGCTGGGTCTATTTTTTACTCAGTCACTGACAACACCATGCCCGAGGCCCCTATGAACGCCGCCCGAAAAAGCGACCGTACCCGTGAACATATTCTGGAGCAGGGTTTTACGCTGTTTAATAATCGGGGCTACAACGGTACGGGCCTAAAGGAAATACTCAATGCAGCAGGCATTCCCAAAGGCTCCTTTTACCACTATTTCGAATCCAAAGAGCACTTCGCGGTCGAGATCATCAATCACTACCACGCACTGCAGTTTGATCGCTGGGAAAGCGAATTCCAGCAGCCGGAGCTCGATAAGCTCAGTCAGATCCGACGCGCCCTGTCTATCATTATCGACGAGTATGAGGCTCAGACACCGATGACCGGCTGCCTGCTGGCCAACCTCAGCGGCGAACTGGCGAATAGCAGCCCTTATTTTCGGCAAGCGATCCACCGCGCCAGCCAGGACGTGCTGGCTTGTATCCAGGGCGATATGGAGATTGCTCAGCAGGAAGGTACGGTACGTACCGATATCCCGGCATCCGAGCTGGCGTCGCTGTTCTTCAGCGCCTGGCAAGGCGCAATTCTGCGCATGAAAGTCACCCAGTCAGCGGCGCCGCTGCGCCTGGTGGTCACCCACCTGCTAGACGGCTACTTCCGGTCTCCAATCCATGAGCAATAATTTTGCCCCCCTTTTAACCCCACAGGTTCCGCTTTCAATCTCATCGGTCCCACTTTTAATTTAAAGGTACTGTCATGACCACCTCCAGAATACCGGCCATCTGCCTTTCCCTGGCAACGTTGTTTGCCAGCACAGCCCAAGCCGCACAGCCCGCACAGCAGGGGCTGCCCGCTGAAGTGATTCGTGTTCAGAGCCAGCCCATTGCGCATACCGTCCAGGCCGTCGGCAGTCTGCAGGCGAATGAAGCGATTATACTGCGCCCCGAACTCACCGGCCGTATCGACGAGATCCATTTCCGCGAAGGCCAGGTGGTCAAGCGCGGTACCAAGCTGTTCACGCTGGAGTCATCCACCTATGAGGCGGCTCGTCAGCAGGCGCAAGCCAAACAGCAACTCAGTCAGGTCGAGTTCGATCAGGCCGAGCAACTACTGAGTCGCCGGCTCGGCTCACGACACGAGCGCGAGAAGGCCCTGGCGCAACTGCAGATCGACCAGGCCGAGGTTCGGCTTACCGATACCCGTTTGGAGAAAATGACCATCCACGCCCCCTTCAGCGGACAACTGGGGCTGCGCCAGGTCAGCATGGGCGACTACGTCAGCGCCGGTCAGGATCTGGTTGAGCTGGTCGATGCCTCCCAGATTAAACTTCAGTTTCGTCTGCCCGAGCGCTACCTGTCTCAGGTCCATCAGGACCAGGAAGTACAAGTCTCGCTGGACGCCTACGCCGATGAATCCTTCCGCGGTAAGATCTATGCCATCGCGCCGCAAATTGACGTACAAACCCGGACCCTGGATATCCGCGCCCTCATCCCGAACAACGACGGCCGCCTACGCCCAGGGCTGTTTGCCCATGTTGAGCTAACCCTGAGTAAAAACGCCAATGCCTTGATGATCCCCGAGCAGGCGATCATCCCCCAGGGCAAGCAGTTCTTTGTCTACCGGGTCGTTGACGGCAAGATCGACATGGTTCCGGTGGCATTGGGCCTGCGCCGCAAGGGGCAGGTTGAGATCACGCGCGGCCTGTCTATCGATGACGTGATCGTCACCGCCGGGCAACTCAAACTGCGTCCCGGCTCGCCCGTGACCCCGCTGTTCCCAGCCCCTGCGGCCGGTGAACAAGCCCCCGCGGGTGGCGGCGAGGCCAGCAACACTGCACCCAAAGGAGCAAATAGCTAATGGTACTGTCAGATATCAGCATCAAACGACCGGTGCTGGCCACGGTAATGAACCTGCTCATCATTCTGGTGGGACTCATTGCCTATGACCGGTTGACCGTTCGCGAATACCCCAATATCGACGTCCCGGTGGTCACGGTAGAAACCCGTTATCCCGGTGCCAATGCCACGATTATGGAAAGCCAGGTCACGGCCGAAGTGGAGGATTCGCTGTCCGGCATCGAAGGAATCGACTTTATGAGTTCGGTCAGTCGCTCCGAGCTGAGTCAGATCACCGTCACCTTCAAACTCGACCGTGATGCCGACGCCGCCGCCAACGATGTTCGCGACCGGGTTGCCCGGGTACGCGGCCGCCTGCCCGAAGGCATTAATGAGCCGATCGTCGCCAAAGTCGAAGCCGATGCCCAGCCGATTATCTGGCTGGCCTTCTCCAGCGACCGCCACGACCCGCTCGAAGTCACCGATTTTGCCGACCGCCGCGTCAAAGATCCGCTGCAGGTTGTACCCGGTGTCGCTAACGTGATGATCTTCGGTGAGCGGCGCTACTCCATGCGCATCTGGCTCGATCGCTCGCGCATGGCCGCTTACCAGGTCACAACCCAGGATGTTGAAAAAGCCCTGCAGCAACAGAATGTCGAGATCCCGGCCGGACGTATCGAAAGTGTCGAACGGGAGTTCAGCGTACTCAGCCAGACCGACCTCAACAGCGTGGCCGAATTCGAACAGGTCATCATCCGTCACGACAACAATTACCCGATCCGCCTCGCCGACGTGGCCCGGGTTGAGATTGGGCCCGAAGCGGAGCGACGCATTTCGCGCTTCAAGGGCCAGAGTGCCGTGGCCCTGGGTGTCGTTAAGCAATCCACCGCCAATCCGCTGGACGTATCCGCCGGTATCCGCGCCGAACTGCCGAAGATCCGCGAACTGCTGCCCGAAGGCATGGATGTCGCGGTCGCCTATGATTCGTCACTGTTTATCGAGGAATCGATCAACTCGGTCTTCAAGACCCTGCTGGAAGCAACCGGATTGGTTATCTTGGTTATCTTCCTGTTCCTGCGTAACTTGCGTGCCACCCTGATCCCGCTGGTCACCATTCCCGTGTCGCTGGTCGGCGCCTTTGCCTTGATGCAGCTGTGGGGCTTCACCATCAACACCCTGACCCTGCTCGCCTTGGTGTTGGCGATCGGCCTGGTGGTGGACGATGCCATCGTCATGCTGGAAAACATCTATCGCCACCTGGAAGAGGGGCTCGATCCGATTCAGGCCGCCTTCAAAGGCAGCCGCGAAATCGCCTTTGCCGTTATCGCCACCACCCTGTCGCTGGTCGCGGTATTCATCCCGGTCGCCTTTACCCCCGGTCGCACCGGCACGCTGTTTACCGAGTTCGCCCTGACCCTGGCTGCCGCGGTTATTGTATCCGGTTTTGTGGCGCTGTCCGCGGCACCGATGATGTCGTCACGCATGTTGCGGCACCAGAAAAAACACAGCGCCATTTATAACCTGTTCGAAGCGGCGCTCAACGGCATTACCCGCGGCTACCGCGCCCTGCTTACCCTAACCCTGAGAGCCCGCCCGCTTATGTGGCTGGCGGTGCTGGCATCCGGTTACGGCTCCTGGGCCCTGTACCAATCGATTCCCCAGGAACTGGCCCCCACCGAAGATCGCGGCACCATCATCGGCTTCTCGATGGCACCCGATGGCGCCTCCGTGAACTTTATGGATCGCTATGCGCGTCAGGTCGAAGGCATTTTCAGCAGGGTAGAAGAAGGTGATCGTTACTTTATGATCGTCGGCTTCCCCAGCAGCACCCAGTCGATCGGTTTTCTTGGCCTCAAGCCCTGGGAACAGCGGACCCGCAGCCAGCAGGAGATTGCACAAAGCCTGATGCCGCAAATGTTTGGCGGCATAACCGGCACCATGTCCTTCCCGCTCAACCCCCCTTCCCTGGGCCAAAGCATCGTCAATCGTCCGGTTGAATTCGTTATCCAGACCAGTGGCGACTACGAAGAACTGCAGAAAATTACCGCGCAGGTGATGGAAAAAGTGTACGCGAACCAAGGTTTCGTACAGCCCGATAACAACCTGAAGCTGAACAAGCCCGAACTGCAGATCCAGATGAACCGCGACAAAGTAGCGGATGTCGGCAGCAGTGTCGATGTGATCGGCCGCACCCTGGAAACCATGATGGCCGGTCGTGACGTCACTCGCTTCAAGCAGAACGGCGAACAGTACAACGTCATACTGCAAGTCGATGGCGTCGACCGCAGCAATCCGGACGATCTGACCAATATCTATGTACGTGGCGGCAGTGGCCAGATGATCTTACTATCGAACCTATTATCGGTAGAAGAGACCGTCGCACCCCGCGAGCTGAACCACTTCAATAAGATGAAAGCGGTGACGCTCCAGGCCAGCCTGGCGCCGGGTTACAGTCTTGGCGAGGCTCTGAGCTTCCTGGAAACAACGGTCAAAGAGATCTCCGCCGAGGTACAGCTCGATTTTGCCGGTCAATCTCGCGAATTCAAGGCGTCCAGCAGCAGCCTGGAAACCACCTTTATCATGGCGCTGATCTTTATCTTCCTGGTGCTAGCCGCCCAGTTTGAGAGTTTCCGCGCGCCGTTGATTATCCTGATCTCGGTGCCGCCGGCGACATTGGGTGGCCTGCTGGCGCTAAAATACAGCGGTGGCACCATCAACGTTTACAGCCAGATCGGTCTGATCACCCTTGTGGGGCTGATCACCAAGCACGGCATTCTGATCGTTGAATTTGCCAATCAGTTGCAAAAACAAGGGCTGTCTCTCTTGGAGGCAGTGAAAGAATCAGCCACACTCCGTCTGCGGCCGATCCTGATGACAACCGGCGCGACGGTGCTCGGGGTGCTCCCCCTCGCCATCGCGGTGGGTGCCGGTGCCGAGAGCCGGCACCAGATAGGCTGGGTCATTGTCGGCGGTATGGCGCTGGGGACCCTCCTGACCTTATTCGTGGTCCCGACCGTCTATACTCTGCTGGGCCGCGTGACGCATAAAAACGTCCAACCCGATGAGGCGACCATGACGAGCCACCGCGCCGGTTACTAGCGGACGCAAACCGGTGGCCGGTAACACATCCGATCACCGGTCATAGGTCATAGGTCATAGGTCATAGGTCATAGGTCATAGGTCATAGGTCATAGGTCATAGGTCATAGGTTAACAATCATGCCGATCTCAGCCGGCGTCAGACTGACCACGAGATAGGTTAAAATCGCAGCGTCGCAACGAACAACGACCGCACACTGACCCGAATGCGTTATTCGACTGACATCAGTGAAAAAGGAATTAATACGTGAAAGCACAGCCAAAAAAACTGCTTGCCGTCCTCGCTATCAGCCTGTTGAGTCATGGCGTCAGCGCCGGTGCCTTGAAGGATATCTACCTGCAGGCGTTGGATAACGATCCGCAACTGCGCGCCGCACGGGCCACCTTCCGTGCCGATAATGAGGCCGCGCCCCTAAGCCGTGCAGGCCTGCTACCCCAGATCAACCTGGGTGCTAGTCTGGGCTACAGCGCCAGCGATCCGGGCAGTGACGGCGGCACCAGCAGCCTCAGCCTAACCCTGACACAACCGGTATTCCGGGCGCAGAACTGGTTCAACTTCGAACGCAGCCAGCAGCTCACCGAGCAAGCCGCCGCCGTATTTGCCAAGGCTCAGCAGGATCTGATCCAGCGTACCGTCCAGGCCTATATGACCGTCCTGGAAGCCAAAACCAACCTGACCAGCGCTCAGGCCGAAGAGAAAGCCATCAAACGCCGCCTCGATCAGGTCAAGGTCCAGTTTGAAGTCGGTCTGATCGCCATCACCGACGTCCAGGAAGCCCAGGCCACCTTCGACAACTCCCAGGTCCAGCGTATTCTTGCCGAAGGCGCCCTGGATAACAGTTTCGAAACTCTGGAACGGCTGACGGCTGACGCGGTCCAGGCAACGCCACCGCTGAGCCCCGATTACCCGATCGCCGCATTGTCACCGGATCAGCGCGATCCCTGGGTCGAAAAAGCCCTGCTGGAAAACCTCGACCTGACCATCGCCGGCCACAGCATTGCCGCCGCACAAACCCAGACCCAAATAGCCCAGGCCGGGCATTACCCCACCGTCGATCTGAACGCCAGTCTCAGTCACAGCAACACAAACAGCGTCGATGGCAACACCAGCGCCATCGCGCTAACCCTCAATGTGCCACTTTACCTGGGTGGTTCCGTCACTGCACAGGAGCGCCAGTCGATATACCGTCTGGAAACCAGTCGCGAGTTACGCGAAGATACGCGGCGTAAAGTGAGCCAGGATACCCGCAGCCTGTTCCGTAACCTGCAGACCGACCGCGCCACAATCAAGGCCCGCCAGCAAGCCATCACCTCCAGTGAAACGGCCCTGCAAGCCACCTCCGCCGGTTTTGAAGTCGGCACACGTAACGTTGTCGATGTGCTCCAGGCCGAGCGTCAGCTGTTCTCCGCGCAGCGAGACTTCTCCAACGCGCGTTACACCTACGTACGCAACCTGTTTCTGTTCAAACAAGCCATCGGCAGCCTCAACCCCGATGACCTCTACGAACTCGACCGCTGGATGATCGACCAGTAATCCGCCATAAAAAACGGCAGCCTAATCGGGCTGCCGTTTTCCTTTACGTTCACTCTTTACCTTTGATTGTTGGGCCTATCGCATGCAGCCTGAAGCCGCCCTTACCCCTCTATTTCATCCGTATCCAACTGCCCGGATAAGCGACGACGGATATGCGACCAGGACATGCCCACGGCCAGCACGCCACTGAGAATAAATAAACCTCCCCAGATAACAACCGAGGTATCGGCAAGGCTCAACATGCCCCATTCGATCAGAAGCCAGATCATCGTACCGAAAAACACCGCCGCCAGAATCGTGCCCAACGGCCCGAGCGAGCTCCAGGTGGCACGCAAGAACATCGCCCAGCCGATCAACAGCACAATACCCGACGCCACTTTATAGACCAGAGCAACATCATCGGTCAGCCAATGAAACCACGAGTAGTTACTCGGGTTGTAGGTGATAAAGACCAGTAGCAGTGCGAACAAGAAACGCCATAAAAAGCTGACAAAGGTGAATTGATTTCTATTAGACATAATCGTTTATTCTGGCTGCTAGAAAAGAGAAGATTAACCTGTTAACCACCAAAACAAAACGGGCTAAAATCATTTAGGTCGCTGCGCGTCAGGGGGGCGCAAGCTTTGCGCTCAAACGAGCACTCAATTAAAACAAATGACAGGAAGAACATGCCTGTTTCACGATTTTTTCGTACCTCTGCGTTAACCGGCTATATCGGCGCTCTGGCCACCCTCGCAGTATTGCTCTTCGCGGCCATCGCCGTCCATTCCTCGCCACTGACGCCGAGTATCCCTAAGATCCAGCTAACGTTTACACCGGCGGCCTTTAACGCCATCCTGACGGAATGGACCCCGGCAGGGGTGGATCGATTCAAAGCACATTTTCTTCTTGATTACCCCTTTCTCGTCACCTACGGGGCTTGGGGGTTCCTCGTAGCCACCAAGACAGGCCTATTGGCCAAGGTCAGGCCTGTAACCAGAACGCTGCTGGCTTTCATGCTACCTGCAGCCGCACTGACCGATGCAACAGAAAATACGCTGCATCTATTTTTCTTATTCAACAACGAATCCATCCATCCCGCGCTGTATTTTGTTGCCGGCAGCGTAGCATCAGTCAAGTGGCTACTGATCGTCGGATTCTTGGTTATCGGTTGTATTAAAGCGGCTTCATCAAAGTAAGCCCACCACGCCCTCGATACTTATTAACCAGGCATCAAAACAGTTGCCGCCTTGATAGCTTGCCAGCATTCCCTGCAGCCAACCCACCAGCGGCTTAGCGACACGGGCCGACGGTATCGGACCTTGCAAACGCGGCATCTACGTCGGGGTTACGGGTTACGGCTCACCGTCTAACCGACCACACAATTGAAATTTCTGGCTCTGCCAAATACGGCACTAGCGTCGACACAAAAATTGATGCAATATCATTTACAGACAGATATCAACAAATCAGTCGGCTGATTAACAGTCAATGGAAGCACGCTAACAGGGAGTTTAAGATGTCGGAAATCAGGTATAACGTCGTCGTCAGCGGAACCGCTTTAGACGGTTTTGAGCTGGAGCAGGTTAAACAGGAGTTTGCACGGCTTTTTGCGCTACACCCAGCAAAAACAGATCAGCTTTTCCATCGCGGTAATGTCGTCATCAAGAAGAATATCGCTGAAGAAACGGCGAACCTGATCATCAGTGCTCTGGCGCGTATTGGGGCCAGCGCGCACCTCCTACCTCACGCCCCAGCCCTGGAAACCGAATCGCTGCCCGCCGAAACACCCCCTCTTGATTCGTCTCTCTCTGCACAGGCCAGCGCGGCGGACGACGTCGCCCTGGCGCTTGAATCCGATACACCTTTGTCAAACACAACGGATAATCAGGCTCGACGCGCCACCACCGCGACGCTCAATCCTCAATCCGCGGCACCGGGCTCTGTGCATTCCTTTGCGTTTCTGGGCAACGGTTTCGAATATTTTCGCATCTGGATCGTTAACATCTTGCTGACCATCGCCACACTCGGCATCTATAGCGCCTGGGCAACGGTTCGCAATGCGCAGTATTTTTATGGCCACACCGAGATCGCCGGTAGCCGCTTCGCCTATCTGGCCAAACCGATGGACATTCTCAAGGGCCGTATTATCGCCATCATTGCCTTTATGATCTTTTCCGCTCTTGCAAATCTGTACCCTATCGCCGGTGCGGTGTTGGCACTGGCACTGTTCCTTGCCCTCCCCTGGATTGCCGTGCGCTCGCTGCGCTTTGACCGTCGTATGACCGCCTGGCGCAATATTCGCTTCAATTTTGACGGCGAAATCTGGCCCGCAGCCAAGGTCTTTATACTCTGGCCTCTGGCCGGCATGCTGACCGTCGGCTTGCTGATGCCCTTGGCGCTCTACAAACAAAATGAATTTATTATCAACAACACCCAATACGGTTCCGCGCGTTTCATACTCAGGCCCTGTGCCAAGTCATACTTCATGATCTTTGTGCTGGCCATTCCGGTGTTATTAGTTGCTGGCACATTGTCCTGGCTGGTGAGCCTGGCTTTTGCACCCCTGTCGATATTGGCCTTTATCGTCGCGTATCTGTACGTCCTGATCTTTATCTCCGTTCGCACAGCCAACCTGATCTACAACAACACAACGCTGCGCAACGGCGATTTTGGGTTTAGTCATACCTTTACAGACCTGTCACTGATGAAGGTCCTGGCGCTGAATGGTCTGTTTACCTTGTTGACCCTGGGCCTCTACACCCCCTGGGCCATGGTTAACATCGCCGCCTATAAGGCGGAACGTCTCGAACTCCTTGCCCATGCGAACCTCGATGATTTCATTGGCGCTGAAGTTGAAGACGTCAGCGCCCTTGGTGACGAGCTGGGTAATGTATTCGATATGAATATCGGTATGTAACCGCCGTTATACACGGCACAACGAGCAAGCAGGCACACAGGAACGGTTTAGCGTCTATTTGGCGTCTGAACGGTCTGTTGGCCTGCTTTTGGGTAAAAACTAGATAGGTCTAAATGGCCGCCATGAGTAACGCCAGCATGCTGCAATTAACCGGTGATTATTACGATGGGGAGGACTCCAGGAAGACACCCGTGCATCTGACGCTGGCCGACACGGGGCACGTGATGATCACCGATCAGCTCAGTGGCGATGTTCTGTTTGGTGTTGAACAACAACAAATTGGCATCTCTGCACGGCTGGGTAACAGCCCCCGCTACTTGACGCTTCCTGATGGCCGATCTATCGAAACACTGGAAAATGACAGTGTTGACCGCTGGGTCCGTGAACGGCGTCCCGGCCTTCTCACCGGCCTGGTCCATCGGCTGGAGTCGAACCTAACGTTTGTTGTGCTGACGGTTCTGGGGGTGGTCGCTATGGTCTGGTGCACCGTACAGTACGGTGTGCCGACCGCCTCGCGCGCCATCGCCAATCATCTACCGGCCAACCTGCTGGACCGGTCATCCGAAGAGTCACTTTACCTGTTGGACCAATACTGGCTGCAACCGAGCCAGCTGCATACTGAGCGCCAACAGCAACTGCGCCAGCATTTTGCCGAGGCCATCGACAGCCATTCAGGGCTGAATATCCGCGTTGATTTTCGTGACAGCAAATCACTGGGGGCCAACGCGTTTGCCTTGCCCAACGGGCAGATCATCTTTACCGACGCCATGGTGGCGCTTGCGGCCCATGATGACGAACTCTTGGCCATCCTGGGCCATGAAATAGCCCACGTGAAATACCGGCACAGCATGCGCCGGGTGGTGCAAAACTCACTGACCCTGTTTTTAATGGCGATGATTGCCAGCGATCTTTCCGGTGCGCCAGAAGTGCTGCTCAGCCTGCCGGTACTGTTTACCGAACTGGCCTATTCGCGCCAGCACGAAACAGAAGCCGACCGCGATGCACTGGCCTTCCTCAAGGCGCGCAATATCCCGCCTTCACGGTTTTCCGACCTGATGCTGCGCCTCGATGCCAGCAAACACACGCCGAAGGAATCGGATGATCATGCGCCAACGTCCGAGACAACGATCAAGTCAAAAACTGCGGTAAAGAACGCGTCAAAAAACGATTCATCTACCGACATTCAGTGGCGACGTTATCTGTCGACCCATCCCATTACGCAAGAACGGGTTACGCTGTTTCAGGATGAAGGGAAATAATAATACGGCGGGTTAATAAGCAAAAAAGCTCTGTATGAGTTAACCGTTGAAGGGGCCTCGGGGCGGTTTGACTGCTGTATCTACAGAGCGGCCACGATGCCTTCGTGCAGGGGGAAAAGGCAAGACCTGGTACCATTCACTTGGGTTGGGTTTTGCCGCCAATTTCGGTAAAGTGGGCGGTTTTATCGGCAGGGAAGCGTTGCTGGCGCAAAAAGCCGCGGGCCCGCTGGAGAAACGCGTTGTTGCGTTTCTGTTCGAGAACCCCGAGCCCCCGTGTTACCACGAAGAGCCGATCTGGACCGACGGCAAGATCGTCGGGCGCACCACGGCCGGCATGCTGGGTCACACCCTGGGGGCAACCGTTGCCTGCGGCAAGTCCAAAAATGACACAAAAATACCGGAGAATTTTGAATGCCTACTCTGCTGATGGACGGTGTGGCCCTGGCCAACAGCCGTGAAGCGATGCTTAAACAAGCCGTTGAATCACTGATCCAGAAAGGTGCCAAACGACCTATCCTGGCCACACTGCTGGTGGGTGATGATCCGTCATCGGCAACCTATGTGCAGATGAAAATCAATGCTTGTGCACGCGTCGGTATGGGGTCGCGCAAGATTGAGATGCCCGCCTCTACCACCACCGAAGAACTGCTTGCCCAGATCGATCAACTCAATCGCGATCCTGAAGTGAGTGGTATCTTGTTGCAACACCCGGTCCCGGATCAGATCGACGAGCGCGCCTGCTTTGACGCGATTAAACTCCAGAAAGACGTCGACGGAGTGACCACCCGCGGGTTCGGGCGCATGGTGATGGAGGAGCCCGCCTACGGGTCGGCGACCCCTGCCGGTATCATGACCTTGTTACGTCATTACGATATTGAAATTGAAGGCAAGCATGCGGTGGTGGTTGGCCGCAGCCCGATCCTGGGAAAGCCGATGGCGGCCATGCTGCTCAATGCCAACGCCACGGTCACGATCTGTCACTCCAGAACCCGCAACTTGGCCGAATTGGTGGGCCAGGCCGACATTCTGGTCGGTGCCGTCGGCAAGCCTGAATTGATCCGAGCGAAATGGATTCGCG
The DNA here is from genome assembly GCA_041586615.1 of Motiliproteus sp. GTDB lineage: Bacteria > Pseudomonadota > Gammaproteobacteria > Pseudomonadales > Balneatricaceae > Motiliproteus. The sequence continues at coordinate 27,717 of JBFGZS010000006.1, forward strand.
ATGGCACTGTCGTCGTCGATGCAGGCTACCATCCTGGAGGGATCGGTGACATCGAAAAAACAGGGCTGAAAGGAAGGGTTTCAGCAATAACCCCGGTTCCCGGCGGCGTGGGTCCGATGACCATCAACGCATTGATCAGCCAGACCCTCGCATCAGCCAAGATCGGACTGACAGCACACGAGGAGATCAAGTAGGAGACGGAATGACTCCGGGAAGCACGGTACCAGGTCTTACGTTTTGCTTACCCCGCTGCTTAGTGGAGTGGGGAAGCGAAGAACGGTACTAGGTCTTGCGTTTTCCGGTCAACTCCTGTCGGACTCCCCGCTTCAAGTCCGGCTCAGGGCTTTCTAGTTCAAGTCCGCTCAAGGCTTTCTAGTTCAAGTCCGCTCAAGGCTGTTTATCTTAAACCGCGTTAAGCGGTCGACCTCAAGACCCGCTAACTCAAGAACTTCAGCACCGCATCGACGCTGTCTTTGGCATCACCAAAGAGCATGCGGGTGTTGTCTTTATAGAACAGCGGGTTATCGACGCCGGCATAACCGGTACTCATGCCCCGCTTCAGCACGATGGTGGTGCCGCCATTCCAGGGCTCCAGTACCGGCATTCCGGCGATGGGGCTGTCTGGCACCTCTTGCGCTGCCGGGTTGACGATGTCGTTGGCCCCGATCACGATGGATACATCCACCTTCGGAAAGTCGGCGTTGATCTCATCCATCTCGAAGACAATGTCATAGGGCACCTTGGCTTCGGCCAGCAGGACGTTCATATGACCCGGCATGCGACCCGCGACCGGGTGGATACCAAAACGCACATTGATACCTTTGGCGCGCAGCTTCTTGGTGATTTCGTACACGGTGTGCTGCGCCTGCGCGACGGCCATGCCGTAGCCGGGCAGAATCATCACGTCCTTGGCGGTCTCGAGCAGGTGCGCGGTCTCTTCGGCTTCAATCGGTTTAATATCGCCGACATCCCCCTGTGCAGCGGCCTCCCCCGTGCCCTTGGGCTTATTGCCAAAGCCACCAAGAATCACGTTGATAAACTTGCGGTTCATCGCCTTGCACATGATGTAGCTGAGAATCGCACCACTGCTACCCACCAACGCACCGACCACGATCAGCAGGTCGTTACCGAGCATGAAGCCCATGGCCGCGGCTGCCCAACCCGAATAGCTGTTGAGCATCGACACTACCACCGGCATGTCCGCCCCGCCGATCGCCACCACCATGTGCACACCGAAGACCAGCGCGATAATCGTCATCAGCACTAACGGTACCAGACCACCGCCAGCGGCAGACTGCTCGACATACAGCACCGCTAACAGGATCGAGGCCACCAGCAGGGCGAGGTTAAACAGATGGCGTCCGGGCAGTTGCAACGGTTTACCACTGATCTTGGCACTCAGTTTCAGGTAGGCGGCGACCGATCCGGAAAACGTCACCGCGCCGATCAGGATACCCAGATAGGTTTCTACATCATGAATGGTCTTTTCCACTCCGCTGATAGCACTGCTGTGCTCCAACGCATTGGCATAGCCGACGAATACGGCCGCCAGACCCACCATGCTATGCAGGATGGCAACCAGCTCCGGCATGTGCGTCATCTCGACCCGCTTAGCCAGAATCCAGCCGATGGCGCCACCGGACAGCATACCGAGAATCAGAAAAAACTGATTGTCGTTGACCAGGCCAACAATGGTTACCAGCAGCGCCAGACCCATGCCCAGCATGCCGTATAGGTTGCCACGCCGGGCACTCTCCTGATGACTCAGGCCATTCAACGCCAAAATAAACAGCGCACTGGCGCCGATATATGCCGCAGTTATTACTCCAGGACTCATGGTATTCGCCTCTATTTACTGAACATCCGCAGCATGCGCTGGGTGACAGCAAAGCCGCCAACAATGTTGATACTGGTGATAAACACCGCCAGGGTCGCTAATGCCACCACCAGGGGGTTCGAACTGGATATCTGGATCAAGGCACCGATCACAATGATGCTGCTGATCGCGTTGGTGACACTCATCAGGGGGGTATGCAGCGAGTGCGAGACACCCCAGATCACCATATAACCGATAAAGCAGGACAGCACGAACACGGTCAGATGGCCGATAAACGCGGGCGGGGCAACGCTACCCAGGCCATACAAGCCCAGGCCGCAGAGCAGCAGCGGGATCAGAAACGCCAACGGATGCGCCGGTTTGACTGCGGCGGCTTCCATCGCCGCCTTCGCTTTGATACCGACATCTTCCTTGGGTGCCAGGGAGATACGCGGTGCCGGTGGCGGCCAGGTGATCTCGCCGCTTTTGACCACGGTCGCGCCACGGATCACCTCATCGTCCATGTTGACCACAATCTCGCCATCTTTTCCCGGGCACAGATCGGTGAGCAGATGACGTAGATTGGTCGCGTACAACTGGCTGGCCTGAGCCGCCAGGCGGCTAGGCAGATTGGTGTAGCCGACCAGCGTGACACCGTGCTTAACCACGACCTTATTGGCTTCGGTCAGTTTACAGTTGCCCCCCGCTTCCGCCGCCAGATCGACGATCACACTGCCCGGCTTCATGTTGGCCACCATGCGCTCGGTGATCAGCTCGGGGGCGGGTTTACCCGGTATCAGTGCCGTGGTGATAATGATATCCACCTCGGCGGCCTGGGAGGCAAAGAGGTCCATTTCTGCCTTGATAAACTCGGGACTCATGGTCTTGGCATAGCCGCCTTCGCCAGACCCGTCTTCATCCTCAAAGTTGAGCATCAGGAACTCGGCGTCCATGCTCTCAACCTGCTCTTTAACCTCGGGACGGGTATCGAAGGCACGTACAATGGCGCCCATACTCTTCGCCGCACCGATGGCCGCCAAACCTGCGACACCTGCGCCGATAACCAGCACCTTGGCCGGTGGAATCTTACCGGCCGCGGTAATCTGCCCGGTAAAAAACCGCCCGAAATATTGCGCGGCTTCGATCACTGCCCGGTAGCCGGCGATATTGGCCATGGAGCTGAGCGCATCCATTTTCTGCGCCCTGGAGATGCGTGGAACACTGTCCATAGACAGCGCGGTAACGCCCCGCGCCGCCAGCTCCTTCAACATCTCAGGGTTTTGCGCCGGGTAGAGAAAACTGATCAGGGTCTGCCCCTTACCCAGCAACTCGATACCGTAAAACCCCAGCTCTGGGTGCTGCTTGGGCGGGCGGACTTTGACGATGATATCGGAAGAGGTCCATAGCTCTTTGGGATCGTCGACAATCTCCACACCCGCCTCGCGATAAAGCGCATCGCTGAAATTGGCGGCTTTGCCCGCGTTGGACTCAATGGCAAGACTAAAGCCCAGCTTCTTTAACTGGGTCGCCACTTCCGGGGTCAACGCAACGCGCTTCTCTCCCTCTTCTATTTCCCTTGGGACGCCAATTCGCATCGCAGTCTCCTTGTAAGGCTTATTCGTAAGCCTGATGATGTAAGCTAAGTAATTTTTATTAGATCGCCTTAATAGGCGGTTCATGAATGAATCGCCGTGGCATAAAGTCACGCGAGACAAGGACGGACAGGCGCCGGTCTTGTCGTTATCAACATACCGAATGGATCGGTATGTTGATGCCAGGTTAATAATAGCACCGGCACATCGCCGCTTAGCGCAATTATTCTGCAGCGTTAAGTGTCGCCTGCTCAACCAGGGTCGGGTAGAAATAGCCCATCCCAAAATCGGTATCAAGCTTGACGGTGCCCGTGGCCGTGACCCTATCGCCGACCCGGGCAGTCTGCGTGGAGGTGAAAATAACCCGGTCGGTGTCACCGGCGCCGGTGCCATCCTGTACATGGATAAAATTACGCCGCATCACACCGTTATTCACCTTGATGACATTCCCGGTAATGCTGATCTGCTTTTCACTGAGCTGCACCCGATTGGCGTGCAGGTCAGCCACACTCACCTGCTCACCAGCGGTAGCTGCAGCCGCGAATGCAGACAGCGCCAGCGTAGAAAAGGTCAGTGAAGCGAGCGACTTGGATACTATATTCATCAGATAGTCTTTAAATGGGATGGCATGTTCGACCACATCAGGATGACGAACAAAACCTTACAGATCAAGCGTTACCATTGGCCAAATTCGCTATACGCTCTTCAGCCCCTCTACTCAAGCCCCCTCACAAGACAGGTTCAGCCTTAAGCCCACAGCAACACTTCTGAAGAATGCGTGGGGGTGCTGCCATGCGTCAATGCGAAACCAAGGGATTGCGGGAGGACCGCCTCTAGCAACGTTCGGTGAGAGGTGGGTTGTCCTAAAAAACTAGACCTGAAAATGACCCCGCAACAGCGGGGTCAAGGCACCGACGAGGGTGCACGGGAAGGTTCGTACGCGGGGGAAAGGGGTTGAGAGCCGCTGCTGGCAAGAGACGTCCTGTCCGGACGCCTCTTCATCAGTCAACGAACGCGGCTCAGCCCATCAACACGCCAACGCTCAGCAGTGCCATGATCATCAGGATCAGAATGGCCAGTAACGGCCCAATAAACTTGAGCCAGCGGCTATAGGAGGCCCGCCCCAGCGCCAGTCCACCCATCACGATTGCGGAGGTGGGCGTGACCAGGTTAGGCAGCCCGGATGCCGACTGAAAGGCGGTGACGACCAGCTCGCGGCCGACCCCGGCGAAATCTGCCAGCGGTGCCATGATGGGCAGGGTCATCACGGCCAGCCCTGATGAGGAGGGAACCAGCAGCGACAGCGCCGCTTCGATCCAATAGATGGCATTAACAAAGGCGATCGGTGGCAGGCCATCGATCATGCCTTTGGCCCAGAACAGCAGCGTATGGGTGATATTGCCGTTATCCATCACCACCACCAGGCCGCGGGCCAGGGTGATGATCAACGCCACACCCAGCAGGTCACGAGCACCGTCGATGAATGTAGAGGTCAGCGTCTGCTCGCCCATGCGGGCAACCAGACCCGTGACGATGGTGGCGCCGAGGAACAGTGCAGAAATTTCTGCCATCCACCAGCCACCGACGGAAACGCCCCAGATCATGATGCCGAAACAGGCGACAAAGATGGTCAGCACCAGCTTGTGGGTACCGGTCATCATGGCCTGAGAGCTGCTGTCAAAATCCTTAAGGAAATGCTCTTCGTTGGCGGCTTTCAGATCGGCCACGAGGGAGAGCTCGGGGTTACGACGTACCCGGATAGCATAGCGCATCACGTAAACCACACAGGCCAGCCGGCCCAGACCGAGAATGGCAAAGCGCAAGCCGATACCCTGAGTAAAGCTGATGCCGGCCGCATTGGAGGCGATGACGGTGGCGAAGGGGTTGATGGTAGAACCGAGACAGCCAACTCCGGCGCCGATCATAATCACCGCGACCCCGGTGAGCGCATCGTAACCCGCGGCGATCATGACGGGGATAATAAACGCGTAGAAGGCGATGGTCTCTTCGGCCATGCCATAGATGGTACCGCCGGCGGCGAAAAGCCCCATCAGGATGGGAATCATCAATATTTCCCGGCCGTTGAGGCGCCGGGTAGCGCCGGAGATAGCGGTATTGATCGCCCCGGTCTTATTCACCACGGCCAGGAAGCCGCCGATAATCAGGACAAACAGCGCAACGTCGATGGCCCGAGCGGTGTAGCTGACATGGTCATAAAAGTAAAAAACGCTCTCAGAGGTGCCTATAACGCAATCAACCACAAACATCTTCCTCGCTATTTAGCGGAGTACTGCTATTGCTTCAACAGACGCTTCGAGCTGGAGAAAATGCTGCCCCAATTTTGCTTCATTGCTGCCAGAACTGCGCCGATGCCTATTCGACGTCTAAGGCTGACTGAGGATATGAGCAATCAGGTCTCACCATGCCTCAGTTCACTGTCATCAACAGGCTATCCGGGCTGATCTGATCCAGATAACGCACCCAGCCATCAACTATCGCTTTTAGTTGTTTGTCTCTGGCAGCAACCGCAAGAGAACGACGAGCCTGTTTGTAATGTTTGAGCTTAATGTGGGTAATACCCAGCAGCAGTTGCAACCGAGCCTGCATTCCCTGATTATACTTCAGGGCTTTTAGCAGCGAGCCCTGAGCTGCTTGCCAGTCCTGCAGCTGAATTTGCATATGGGCCATCTGGCTCAGTGTATCTGTGCTTGGCGCGATCCGATTAAGTTTAGCTAGTATATTCAGTGCCAGTTTACGCTCACGCGCCTGTATCCAGCAGCGACTCAACAAAGCCAGGTTTTTCTTGTTAGTATCCAGTACACCTTTGTCCAGCCCCTGCTGTACTACCTGACCGGCAAAGTATGGGATATTTGCCTGCAGCATCATCTGTGCCAACAAACGATAATCATCTGCCTTGCGTAACAGCCCGCGTTCGAAACCCATTCGCTGATCAGCCAGCGCTGATTCATGGTCCTTGATCTGCATCTGCAGGGAAACCAGCTGGCGCCAATGTCCTGATTTGTCAGCATAATGGCTGATCATCCGTTTTTGCTCGCGAATAGCGGCCTGCCACTGCTTAAGCCGGATATGTGCAACCACTTTCAGCTGATACCAGTTCTCCGGTGCGACCTGGCGACTACTAATAGCAGCACTGATCGGCTTAACCACCTTCGACCACTTATCCAACTGACTGAAAGCCTGGGCCAGTAGCAGTTGATCATCGCCTTTAACCTTATCCGGCGCTTCCTGCATCCAGTGTTCGAGATGAGCGATGCAGGTCTGCCAATTCTCTGCCATGCAGTTGAGCTGTGCCAGCGTGTGGGCCAGGTTGATCTGCTGGTCTTCGGGCAGGGCCTTCAACTCATAGGCATCACGCAGATGAAGCAACGCTTTAGCATAACGTTCACGCAGCAACTCCACCTGCCCCAGGCTATGAGAGACGAGCGCCCGGGCGTAGTCACTGCCGACCTGCTTTTTCGCCTGCAGCAAATATTTTTGAGCCTCTGCATACTGTTCGGCCTCAATCAGCTTAGAAGCCTGCATCAGCAACTGATACTCCAGCTGTGAAAGCTGGGCTGCGGCGTTGGCGATCAGTGGCAGCAGCACGAGTACGGCAATTACAAGATAACGCATCCTACTTCTCCAGCTGAAATTCCAGTTCCTGACGTGCTTTAAATGGCACCGGCTGCCCATTCTCCACGCGGGTCTTGAATCGCCAACGCTGAATCGCGCGTAGAACCGCCTTGTCGAACACACCCGGCGGAGTCGATTTCACTACGACAACGGAGCCGGGCTTTATCGAACCAACTTCTGTAATAGTGAATTCCACCACCACGCGCCCCTGCTGACGACGCCGCAACGCGCGCTGTGGGTAACGCGGTGGGACCTGACTCAGCACCGTGGGATTGGTATCCATGGTCATAGAGGGTGTGGTCATAGCCAGATCGTGTAGCGTTGGCGACAGGCTCACCTGCATGTCCATATTGATGTCCGGTACGTTAAGGCTTGGCAGACTGGAGTTAACCGCTGCAGCATTCTGCGGCTGAATCTGCGGAATTTCAGGCTGTTGCTGCTCGACGATGTCTTCCGGTTCCGGCGGTAGCTGGCGCTTACGCAATTCAACATCCGACTCCTGCCGTACCATCAGAAAGTCCAGGCCAGGATTCAGTTGTTTCTCCGGGACCAGCCGATCATCCATGCTGGTAATCAGCGCCAATAAGTAAAACAGTAACAGCGACAGGCATAGCGCCAGCGGCGCAGAAATCAGCAGCCGTACCATTACTGCACGCCTGCCTGAGTTGCGACGGTGTACTGCACTTTTTCCAGCCGTAACTGATCAATAACATTCACCAACTGTCCGGTACTGGATTTCTCATCCGCCTGTACCACCACGTTGATTTCTGACTGTTCGCTGCGCAGACGTTCGATCGCCGGCCCCACCATACGCAGATCCACCGGCTTGCGGTCGAGCCAGATCTCATCGTCGGCAGAGATCGCCACCAGAACCGCCGTTTTACTCTGCGAGTTGCTGGTTTCTGCGCTCGGCCGGTTCACATCAATACCGGACTCACGCACAAAGGAGGTGGAAACGATAAAAAAGATCAGCATGATGAACACCACGTCCAGCATGGGGGTCATATTGATCTCAGCATCGTCCTGCTGTTGCGATAAGTTAAGACGCTGACGCATCACTGCACTCCCTGGTTCTGGTTCTGGTTCAGCGCCAGACGCAGTTTCCGGCGCTCAGATTCCGACCAGCGCGAAAGCCGGTTATGGAACAGTAATCCGGCCACCGCGACCGCCATGCCGGTCATCGTAGGAAAGGTGGCACTGGCAACTCCCGCCGCCATTAACCGGGGATTGCCCGTACCGTATAGCGCGAGACTATCGAATACCTGAATCATGCCGGTAACCGTACCCAGCAGACCGATCAGCGGGCAGAGGGTGATCAGGTTTTTTATCAGCGCAAACTGATCCTTTAGTGCCAGATCCAGCTCACACAGCAAACTTATTTTTTTCACTGCCACCGGCTCATCGCGTAGCTCGGACAAGGTACGTTTTTTCTCTCCGGGATAACTGAAAAAGCGATACAGAATGCGTTCCAGTATCAGCGCAAACATCAGCAAGCTGACCGCCAGAATCAGATACAGTACCCAGCCACCGGTCTGGAAAAATTGCCCGAGTGCAAACAGCCAGTCATGCAGGGAGGGCAGCTCAGGCAGCACGATCGAACACCGCATCGCTGTGGGCTTGTGATGTATCCGCAAGCACCCCCAGGCTTTTCTCCTGCAGAATCTGGGTCAACCGGCGACCACGCGCTGTCAGATAGCTGTGACAGAACAACAGAGGTATCGCAACAACCAGACCCAATACGGTGGTCATCAGCGCCTGTGAAATACCACCAGCCATCAACTTCGGATCACTGGTGCCAAACACAGTAATGCTCTGGAAGGTCGCAATCATCCCGATTACTGTCCCCAACAGCCCCAACAGAGGCGCTACCGCTGCCAGTAGTTTGACGAAGCTCTGGCCCCGTTCGATGCACGGCAATTCCTGCAGGATCGCTTCATCTACTTTCAGCTCTCGCTGTTCCTGATTCAGCGCCTTGTCAGTGACGCTCAGTAACACCCGGCCCAGCGCATTCTCGTGACTCAGCGTTTCTGGAGAACGTAGCTGACGACGTACCTTCAGTTCACTCTGTAGCATGCCCAGCATCTGTAGCAGTGCCACCAGTATCCCCATCACCCCCAGCCCGATAATCAGATAACCAACTTCCCCTCCCTGATGAATACGTTCCATCAGTTTAGGTGCACGATCCAGTAACAGAAACAACTGACCCCGAGCTGGGTCAACCGTTACTTCGTTGGTAGTACCGTTTAGGTAACCAGACAACTGCGCTGCAGCATCCTCAGGCTGAGTTGGCAATACTATCAGGCTCTGCTGATTCATATCCCAGCTCAGATATTCGCCTTGTTCAGTCGCCGCGGCAAACTGACCAAAGCGCACCACCGGTTGTGCTACAGCATTGCCGTCGGTCGCTACTACAGGCGCGTCAAAACGACTAATTTTGCCTGATTCAATCATCTCCAGCTGCAACTGATACCAAAGAGTTTCCAGCTCTTCCAGTGTTGGCACCCGCTTGGATTCAGCAAATGCCAGCCGGGCAGCCCGTCCCGGATTGTCAGCACTGGTCAACGAGTCCTCTAGCAGTGAACGCAGCTTGCCAGCCTCTTCTTTTGCAACCCCAAAAACCTCACCCAGCTGACCGGCCCGCTGTTGGATCAGCACCTCCATCTCAGCAAGTTTTAGATCATTATCATCAAAGGCTTTTTTCAGGCGTTCCTGCTCAGATTCTGCCGCCTGCAGGCGCTGCTTACTTTTCACCAGCAGCACTTGCTGCTGTTTCAGGTTCGTATCGAATAACTGCTCACGCTGTTTATTCAAAGCGCGGTCAGCGGCACTGAATTGACGCACTTCCTGCAATAAGCCATCCAGTGTCGCCGGACCGCGCTCTGCGCCATGAGCAACACTCGCTGCCAACATAACCAGCACAATAACCATCATTTGTTTTATCATGAGCGGGACTCCAATGCCGGCAGCGGCAGATCAATCAGACTCGGAACCTGCTGTTGCCGGGCGATCTGAATCGCTTTACGCAAAGTCAGATTTTGCTCTTCAGTCAGCATCTGCCAGTGCTGAAGAGCGGGCTGCCAAAGGCCACTCTTCTGCCCGCCCAACGTCTGGTAATAAACGGCTGTGCGCCCCAGGCGCAGGAAGTTCACCTGGCGATTACCGCCATCCTGCAACAGACGTCCACTGTAAGTTTCAAATGTCCGTCCGTACTGCACTTCCACCATGTAGGCTTCCAGAATCTGACGGTACTTTTCCGCTACACTGATATCCGCACGCGGCAACAGCGCATCCAGTCTGGCCAGACGCTGTTGCCGCTCATCACTCAAAAAGGGCAGATCCGCCGCCACAAACTTACGCAACATCTTTACCATGCGATTCAACATCGGCAGCACCGCCTGATCGGTCTCCTCGATAGATTGCAACTGCGCTTCCAGATCAGCCAGCTCACGTTCCTGCGACTCCACCAACAGTCTGATCTGTTGGTTGTACGCCTCAGTCACATCGGACATACGCTCGTTGCCGAGGTATTCGTCACGCATTTCGCGAGTTGTCTCTTCCATCTTGTCGATACGCTGCTGTGATTGCTGCGCCACCCTATGACCGGCAGAGGCCTGCTTTTCACTGCTGGTCAGTTCACTAGCCTGCAAAACGGTCGGCACTACAGCTGACAAGCTGAACATGCAGGCCGCCAGAAAGGTCTGAGTAAATAGATTCATAGGGCATCCTTCTTGCAGTCATTAATACAAATGAGAATCATTATTAAACCTGTATTCATATAATTCAATTATCTTTATATCTCTTACAGTTGGATCATGTGCCGTAGTGATTCGTCCCTGAATAGGGACTAACTATCAGAGAGGATCTGAGCTACACCACATCCAGCTCAGAAATACCTGCTCTCTTCCAGTACCGAGTTATCGATTCAGCCAGCAAGCGCTGGCTATCCGCTAGCAATGCATAACCATCATGCCCTGCATCAGGCACGGTGACGAACTGAACCGCTATCCCCTGATCGCTGAAGCTCTGGTGTAGAGCATGCAATCGTTGCTGACGACTGCGTTGCTGGCGATCAGGCGCAACGTAATCATCCATAATTAACTCATTATCCTCATCTCCAATCACCATCTGAATCGACACCTGACGCATGCTGCTATAACAGAGCGCGCGACCAAAAACCTGTTCTATATCGGCGATACCCTGCCCCCAGATGTGCTGATCATCGAGTAAAGTCACCTGGCCCGGAGCTGCAATTGACAGCGCCTGCAAGCGCTGAGGATGTAAATAAAAGAAACGGTGCGCAAACTGTGCCCCGCCCGAAAAACCGTGCAGGTACAGTTTCGGCAACACTGCATAGCTGGCACTAACTTCATCAACCATGGCTAGCAATAACAGATCATAACGAACACTACTGGGGCGCTGCATTTTGTAACTGTCGGCATCTCCCGCTGCAGGGATTCCAACCGGGAACAAGGGCACCAATACAATACAGCTGTTCTGCTCAGCAAACTCGACAAAGCGGTCACGATAACTCTCCGCCGTGCGACTCGAGCCGTGAATCACAGCCACCAGAGGCAGTTTTTTTTCAGTCTGCGAACACTGTACTTGCGGCACATAGAGACAATAGGAAAACCTTTGATCAGCCTGACAGGCAGTGAACGGTTTACGCCCCTGTTGATAACGTAGTTGAATCTCTCTCACGCAACTTCCTTTTCGCTGGCCACGGCCAGATCTGCTGCAGATACAGTACCCTGCGCGATGCAATAGGGTTTACCATTGTCCTGCGGAACAACTTGCGCGCGCACCTTAAATACCCGGCTCAGCAACTGCGGTGTAATGACCTGTACGGGTGTACCTTGCGCAATCAGCTGGCCCTGTTCCATAGCGATCACATAATCCGAGTATTGCGCGGCCTGATTCAGATCATGCAGGGACATGACGACGGTCAGGCCCTGTTCCCGATTGAGCTGGGACAGCAGCTCAAGAATCTCCAGTTGATGGCCCCAATCCAGATAGGTCGTGGGCTCGTCCAATAATAGAATCTGTGCCTGCTGTGCAATTGCCATGGCTATCCAGACGCGCTGTTGCTCCCCCCCGGATAAAGCTTGCACCGGCTTATCGGCGTAATGGGCAATACCGGTTCTCTTCATGGCCCATTCCACCACTTCCAGGTCTTCACGGCTGGCACTGCGCAACAGCCCCTGATAGGGGAAACGCCCATAATTGACTAATTGCCGAACCAGAGCACCATCCGGTGCTACCGGCTTCTGGGGTAGCATCGCAACCTGCAGCGCCAGAGCCTGACGCGACCAGCTGGGCAATGCTTTATTCTGCAGGACAACCTGCCCCCTCTGTGGCGCGAGTAAGCCGGCCAAGCCACGTAGCAATGTACTTTTACCGCAACCATTGGGACCAATCAGCGCTGTAATCTGCTGTTGCGGGATTTTCACGCTGAGATCATCGATGACGATGCTGTCTGCGTATCCCATCTGAATATGTTGCGTTACTAAGCTCATGTCTAAACTCTTGTGGATAATTTCCGGGCTAAGGCTGACGACGTAAGAGATACAGGAAAAAGGGCACCCCGATCATCGCGCACACCACCCCTACCGGTAACTCGTAAGGCACGATTATTATGCGTCCCAGCAGATCAGCTAACATCATTAGTAAGGCGCCGACGGCCACACATAAAAGCATTTGCTGCTGCACATCATGTGGACTTAAACGCCGACATATATGCGGTACTACCAACCCCATAAAACCGATCGGCCCAACAACACCCACCGCGCTAGCGGCCAGTAAGGTTGCGACAATCAAAGCAAACAGACGCCATAAGCGCAGGTTCAATCCAATGCTCAGGACTTGATCATCTTCGAGACGCAACAGGTTTAAGGGCCGCTGCAACAGGATACAGGCCGTAAGCCCACTCAGGGTCCAGGGCCACAGTACTGCCAGATGTTGCCAGTCACGCCCATGCAAACTGCCAGCTAGCCATTCCACGATCATTTCAGTCTGGGAATGGCCCCACAGTGCCAACACCCCCGTCACGAGCGCATTGAGTATCGTCGCGAGCACAACACCGGTCAGGATCAAGCGCAGCGGTGTTAAGCGTGCAGCACCACTGAGCCAGTAAATCAGCCCTGCTGCGGTCACGCCACCTGCCATAGCTAGCAGCGGCAGATAGCCCAGAATCATCTGACTCTGGCGATGAGACTCCAGCCCGCTAACAAACAAACTGGCACCTAAAATAGCCAGCACAGCAGTGAAACTGGCACCCGCCGAGATACCGAGAATACCCGCATCAGCCAAAGGGTTACGGGTTAAGGTTTGCAGGATAAAACCGGCAAGGGCAAAGTGTATTCCGACCATTGCCGCCAATAGCGCGCGCGGCAGACGCAACTGCCAGACAACTCGCTCCACATGACCACTTTCCTGCGCAGTGAACAGATTCACAATCTGCTGCCAGCTAAGTTCAGATGCTCCCAGTGTAATGCTCAGCAGCAAACAGCCCAGCAATAACATCAGAAACAGCAAAACCGGCCCTACCAAGCAGCTTAACGATCGATACCAGGGGGCTTCATTAAGTACTATTCCAGGTCCGGGCATCAGTTTAATCCTCGCCGTATCAGAAGTAATAACCAGGGGCCGCCGAGAAGTGCGGTGATTACGCCCAATGGAATTTCCTGGGGAAAGGCTGATAAGCGGGCCAGCAGATCCGCGCAGAGTAATATCAACGCCCCCAGCAACGCGGTAAAGGGTAACCAGAACGGATGTTGCTGACTGAGCAAACGTTTACTGATGTGAGGAATCACCAACCCGACAAAACCTACAGGCCCAGCCACACTAACAACCGCAGCAGTCATCAGGACCGCCAGCAGTAAAAACAGCAAGCGCCAACGCCCGACCGCCAGACCGAGGCTACGGGCAATATCATCGTCCAGCAGTAACAGATTAAAACGTTGAACCAGGGCAAAGCTGAGCAACATAGGAAACACTATCCAGTACCAGCTTTGCTCGACCTGCAACCAGCCACGACCACTTAAGCCACCTGCCAGCCAGAAGAAAAGATCACCTGCCTCCGCTCCGGAAAACAGTAACAGTGCGGTGCTTATCGCTGCACATAATGCTGTGACAGCAACGCCTGCCAGAACGATTCGCAGGGGTAACAGACGCCCCTGCCACGCCAGATAAAAGGTTAAGCACCCGGCGCCAATGCCACCGACAAATCCAGCAGCAGGCAACCAGTGCGCGTCCACAGACCAGACACTTACCAGCAACACAATCACGAACGAAGCCCCGGCAACAACCCCGGTCAGGCCAGGCGAAGCAAGTGGATTACGGGTCACCCCCTGCATGATCGCGCCCGCCGTAGCCAATGCAGCTCCAACCAGCAACGCTAACAAGTTACGCGGAATACGAAGTTCCCAAACCACAATCTTCTGCAGCGGTGTTGCCTGCCCCTGCACCAGAAGCCATAAATCAGGCACAGTCAGCGTTTGATGCCCAACCAGCAATGCGGCCACAAACAGCAGCACTAGCAGCGCAACAATTAACAGACAATAACGTAAAGATAACAGCATCAGAGTGGTGCTCAGCGATAAGGGCGGCTTTGAATTTGCGCCGACAAAGCCGGTAGTGCAAACTGGTTGGGGTAAAGGCGGTGTGCCATCTCTTGCAGTATCAAAGCACGTGCCTGCGGACCCGCCGCCTCTTTCCAGTGATGACCAACCTCATAAACCCGCCCATTTCGCACAGCTCTCAGATAAGGCCAGATTGGATTCAGTGTAAATGCACGTTTTTTATTCGACGCAAACAGAAATATTACGTCTGGGTCTTGCTCAAGCAGCTCTTCCAGGCCCATGCGATAGCCCAGTGGTAAAGCCTGTTCAGGGGTGGCCGAAGCACCACCTATATTCTCAGCATTGAGATAACCCAGCAGATCTGCACTGATAAAATGATCGTGATAAATAAACGGGGTTTCTGAGCTAGTCACCAGCAACGCGGCCGACACGCCACCTGGAGCCCGTTGTTTAAACTCGGCCAGCTGCTGCTGAAACTGTTTGTTCAGCGCTGTCGCTTCTGCAGACTTGCCAAGGATATCGCCACTGAGTTGCACGCCTCGCAAGCTATCCGCCAATGTCACAAGATCCAGAGCCATGTAAGGAGCAATGCTCTCAAACTGGCTGGCATTTTTTTCCGTATAACGACGAATCGCCAGAATCAGATCCGGCTCAATCTCAGATAAGAGCTCCATATTGACCTGGGCACGGGAACCAATCACCGGTACACCCACCAGTTCCGGCCCGAGAAAGTCCGGTCGGCTAAAAGGACCAAAGCTGGTAACAGCCAAAGGCTTTAAGCCTAGCGCTAACATCAGATCAGAGCCAAAAGTGGAAATCGCCACAACCCGATTTGCGCCCTCAGGCAGCGTCACCGCTACGCCGCGATCATCAGTGATGGTTGCAGCCTGAACGGTCGCCATTAACCAGCAACTCAAAAGCCCAATAGTTAACAACCTCACCCTACGCATAGGCCTTACCCAAAAGTTAATAATAATCATTTCGTTCTAACGCGGCGCATCATCGCATAATTGGCGCCAATAAATAACCCGTTTTTTCCGATTTCACCCGATTTAGCGTGTAACATGGCCAACATCACGCGTTGTAGAGCCCGCATTCGAGTTAGCAAGGACGAAAAATGAGCACAAATAATAAACTGCTTACTGATCAAGCCACTCAAGAGCTGATCAGCCAGCTTAAACAGAAAATCGGAACCGGCGCTTACCGTCCTGGCGAATGGCTGAAACAGATCGACATTGAAACAACATTTAACGTAAACCGCTTTACAGTGCGATCCGCTTTTACAGAATTGAGCAGCAACGGCTTTCTGCAGCACGTTCCTTATAAAGGCTACCGCGTTATCGAACATTCCGTGCAGGAACGTATCGCGATTACGGAAGCACGTGAATTGCTGGAAAGCGCTGTGGCGCTTAAGGTCATGGCCAATATTGACGATATCGGTATGCAACAGCTGCAAGACTTTGCCGAAGGGTTTCGCTCGGCGATGGAAGAAGAAGACCGGGTGCAGATGATGGAGCATAACTTTGCTTTTCATCGCACCTTTTACAACTACTGCAATAACCATTATCTCTCCGGCATGATTGACGAGATGCGCGAACGCGGCGTTGGCAGTGCCAATCAGGGCTGGGCCAAGCGTTCGACTATTGAAGCTAGCTGTCAGGATCACTTTGATATGATCAGTGCACTGCTCGAGCGCAATGTGGTGCGCTTACAGTCGCTCATTCACCTGCATCTGAATCGCTGGCGCGAAGGTTATCAGGACCCACACCCCTGAACATCGTACTACAGGCTTAGTATGCCGCATCTTTAAAAACCAAAACCGCCGATACGGAGTCACTCAGACTCCGCACTGGCAGTTGCTATAGCTCCCAAAAACCATCCGAAACGCTTAAAACTGGTAGCTGTAACTCACCTGGAACTGAGCCCGCGCGCCGTATCCAATCTGGCTCAGACCGGAACCACCACCCGTTGCACCCAGGAAATAGGTTTCATCCAACAGATTCTTGGCATTTACCTGCACCGAATGCTGACTCCAACGGTACTGAGCCATCAGATCTACCAGCGTGTATGAGTCCAGCTCAACATTCTCGTTGTTACCAGCATAACGCGTGCCTACATACTTCACACCACCACCCAGCTTCCACTGCTGATCCAGCTGATAGGTAGACCAGAGCGAAAACAGGTGATCCGATACATCATTGGGCTTCAGGCCGGTTTCCTTATCTTCAGCCTTCAGGTAACTGTATCCCGCTGCTACATTCCAGCGTTCGTTCAGCTCACCACGAATCTCCAGCTCAAGCCCCTGGTGACGCACCTCTTGTTTGTCAATCACATCGCCACCAGCATTGGTTTTTGGCTGCTCCTGATCAATACGGAACAGCGCCGCATTGACCATCAGGGCATCGTCCATCAGGTAGCCTTTAACACCCACTTCGTAGAGGTCAGTATGGAAAAACTCAGCCAGTGCTGGGTTGATATAAATGCCGGCGTACGGCAACTGCCAGGAACGCGCACCGGTTGCATACACTGACACATCCTCATCAAGGCGATAAACCACCCCGCCACGGTAACTCAGCTTGTTGTTATCGAGGTATTCTTTGCCATTGCCCGCCTTCTGTTGTTCCAGCTCCATCTGGTCGTATCGTAGATTGGCAATGAGTGAAAGATCGCCAAAGCTGTGCACATTTTGTGCGTAAACACCGATTGTTTCAGTGGTATTGTCGCGCCAGGGAGCAAACCCCGGATTAGGCGTGACCCGGGCGATCGGATCGAAGATCGGCTGCGGGCTCAGGGAAGAATCTTTAGCATATAGCAGGTCGATGTCGATGCTGTTGTAATCCACGCCCAGTAATAACTGGTTATCTTCGGCTTCCCAGGTCAATTCAGACTGCAAGGCTATGGAAGTACGTGGATCGTAGGCAAAGTTATTGACGGTTTGCGCTACGTCAGTTCCAGTTACACTGCCCTGACGGGTACCTTTTTGCTCCAGTTCGATCTGATTCCAGGATGCACGGTTAACCCAATTCAATTGCGGGTTGATCTGTACCTCATGGTTCAGCGCCAGGCGCAGGCTGTCGGATTCCTGATAATCGTTGATGCCGCCGAAGAAGGCATTAACGGGAACATCTACCGGCTTACCATCCTTCGAAGGTACACCACGGTACGGCACCAGCTCCTGATGCGCATACTCCAGATCCAGATCCAGTGTCTGTTGTTCATCCAGTTTGATACGGATCGTCGGTGCGATAAAGAAATCTTCCGAATCCACATGATCCACAAAAGAGTCACTCTGGCGATATTCCAGGTTCACACGTGCATTTACCTGATCGCTGATGGTGCCGGAAGAATCCAGGCGTCCAACCAACAGACCGTCACTACCCAGCTGAGTTGTAACACGAGAAAAATCATCCCCGCTCGCCCGCTTGGTGACCAGGTTAATCAGACCACCGGCAGAGCCACGTCCGTACAGCGCTCCGGCGGCACCTTTAACCACTTCCACCCGCTCAATATTCGCCAGGCTACGGTAGGACTGCAGAGCTCCGTCATCACGCAAACCATCACGATAAAGATCATTCAGACTATCAAAACCACGGATAACAAACTGGTCACGACTGCCTTCACCCAAAGTGTTATTCACACCCGCAACACCTTGCAGCGCTTCAACTAAACGCACAGCACCCCGGTCGTGCATTTCAGTGCTCGTCACCACCGACACCGACTGCGGTACATCAAGCCAGGGCAAATTAGTCTTTGTCCCTGACGTTGGCAAATGCGCTGCGTAACCGGCAAAAGCATTACCTTCAATGGTCATACTGTCTTCCACAACAGCGTCCTGCGCCCGAACGGCCATCGCTGATAGTGCAACTAACACTCCCGCCGTTAAAGGCTTAAGTGGGTGACTGGGCTTCATGAGACAAACTCCATATGGGGTGACGATATTGGCGCCAATGAGAACAGGTATCATACTCATTTGCAACAACTACCCCCCCCTTTTTGCAACTTGCATTACCAATCTCATAAGACAAACTGAAGCTACCAGGAAAGCAGCAGACCGAGACCACCCTGCCTCGGAGGCTGTACATTGCGGGAAGCCCCTGCATCAGCATGCATCACTGGCTTATAATATGGACATCAAATCTAGACACGGTGTTACAACAACTACAGCGGCAACCGCCATCTCTCAGAAGTAGCGCATGGTATGCATGTACGGGATGTTGATACCGCGACCGTAGCTGGAGCAAACAGTTAGAACGCATTTCTTACTTAGGACTCGGGACATTAACTGCATACCCTGAGGGTACGATCACCGCACCCTGCATCTGCAGGCACATGCCCTTCAGACACCTCAGGGCTTACAGGGCACTAACAGAGCTTATTCGCGGGCTTGCAACTGAAGCCAGCCATCAGGATCATTTTGATATGGTCCAGGCTTTACTCGAAGAGACCTTAATCTACAATCACTTACCAACACACATCAATCGCTGACACGAAATCCACCTCCCCATAAATGCGAATGCGAATAGTTATTATTTATATTTCATTGGCGCCAATTTGTGTTACTATCTCATCCGCAAAACGGCTCCAGCCCTAAAAACACCACCTGTTCGGGGCTTTAAGCCAGCAACTCATTAGCTGTACGCACACTTCAGAATTCACAAAGCGCGCCTTTTAGTGAGAATAATAATTGCTACGCTTTGAATTTAGATTTACTAAAGAAGGCGCCGTTAGGAATAATTAATCAATCAAAAGGCCTGATTCGCAATGAGCATGTTTACTCAGATCCCCCATGGCAAGCCTGCCCCAGCTACCAGACTACGCAAGGCCCCCTTTGCTCGAAGCACTATGTATATGTGCCTGCTGGCCAGCTGTAGCAGCCTGGTGCATGCAGAAGAGCCACCAACCGAACTGGATAGCATCGTTGTCAGCAGCGAGTGGTTAGGCAGTGCCACGGCAGAAGAGGTCAAAGTTTACCCAGGCTCACGTAACCTAGTGGATAGTGAGCAACTGCATCAAAGCGGCGCCCTGAACCTGGAAGATGCACTACGCTCAACCCCCGGCATTCAGGTACTGGATGAAACCGGCACCGGAATTTTGCCAAATATCGGCGTCCGCGGCCTGAACCCTTTGCGCAGTGAACGGGTTCAATTCCTGGTGGATGGCTATCCAATAGCCATCGGCCCTTATACCAATGTTGGCGTATCGCTATTCCCGGTTACCTTGCCGAGCATCGAGAGCATTGACGTCGTACGTGGCGGCGCAGCAGTACATTACGGCCCGAACAACGTGGGTGGCGTCATCAACCTGACCACCCAGCCCATTTCCCACGAAACCACACAAACCCTGCGCGAGCGGGTTGTGATCGCTGAGGAAACCGGTAACGTTTTCACTGATACTTACTACCGCATTGGCGGTCAGGTTAACCAGGATTTGGCGCTGCAGTTACAGGCTAACATCCAACGGGGAGATGGGGCCCGGGAGCATTCCGACACTGAAGTCAGCAACGTCATTGTCGATGCCGAGTACTTCGTCGATGACGCTAACGAACTGGCCGCTCAGCTGCAATACTATGATGTTGATGCCGAACTACCAGGCGCACTAAGCCCGGCAGCATACGATGCCGATGTGAGCCAATCACAGCGACCGCATGATGGCTACAAGGCGGATATGTGGAGAGGCTCGCTGACCTGGACACACACACCATCTGACGATGTCGAATTTCAGTGGCGCAACTTTGCCCATGATGCCGACCGCACCTTTTTCTTCGGCCAGCGACTGGGCACTAGTGATCACTGGGCAGATCCTGCCCTGCCATCAACCCATGTGGCAGACTCTCCACGCCTGTTCAAGGTATATGGCACTGAACCACGGTTAACCCTGCGCAAGGAAAATCATACGCTGACCTTCGGGGCCCGCTATGTCCACGAAGATGTAGAGTTCGACGTTAACCGCGTAGAACTGGCAACCGATACCGATTCCGCTGCCCGCGACTGGAGTTTCGAAACTGATGCATTCGCCCTGTACGCAAGCGATACCCTGCACTTAATGGATGATCGCCTGTCCATCACGCCTGGCCTGCGTTATGAAACCGTTAAAACCGATTTTGTCGATAATAAGAACGGTCCTACGAACAGCAACGACGTCGATAAATTCCTGCCAGGTCTGACGGTCGGCTACCAGGCTACAGACCGCTGGTTTCTGTTTAGCAATGTCCAGCGCTCCCTAGTACCGGTTCAGACTGCACAGGTAACCAAAGGTGGCGAGGTTGCGAATGAGACCGCCTGGAACTATGAGCTGGGCACCCGGATTCAGGTAACCGACAACCTGTCCGCTTCAACGACACTGTTCCGTATCGATCATGAAAACCTGATCCAGTACGACAAGCCAAGCAACACCTATATCAACCTGGGCTCTACCACCCAACAAGGCGTTGAGCTTACCGCTGACTGGCAGGCATCGGACAACCTTCAGCTGGGGCTTAGCTACAGCTACCTGGATTCCGAACAAAACAGCGGTACAAACATGGGCAAAGAGCTGCCGAATGCGCCTCACCATCACTTCGGTGCTGAAGCGATTTACAGCTACCAAGCATGGCGTGCCAGCCTGAACGGTCTGTATGTCAGCGACAGTTTCAGCGACGCGGCGAATAGCGTAACTGAAACATCCAACGGCAGTGCTGGCCAGCTGCCGTCCTATACCCTGTTCAACACCCGCATTTCACGTGACTTTATGCTGCAGAACAAAAAGAATCTGCAACTGTCCCTGGCAGTGAATAATTTACTCGACGAAGACTACTATTTCCGCGGCGTTGATGTCAGCCCGGTAGGCCGCGTACCTGCCGCCGGCCGTTCATTCATTCTGGAAGCACAGCTGGACTTCTAAACCAGGCCTTAACGAACCAGACTGCGGGCGGTAAGCCCGCAGCGCAATTCCAGGTTAGAAATGCCTGAAACTTTGCAACAAAATTTCCCCTGCAAGACTGAAAATCTGCATTTACACCTGTAAATGCAGTTTCTTTCCATTCAAAACGCATCAACATAACAACGATTTAAGCCCAAACGAATCAGAACGAAGGTTCTGGTTTCAATCCAAGCTCAGGCGCTATTTCTAGCTAGTTCCCATCCGTAAACGTAACGTTCTGATGTTTAAGGAAAAGGTAGAATATTGTAGGAGAGACCTCCTGCGGAAAACGGTATCATTTGTCGCAAGCCATTGAAACAAATAACAAAACCAAAAACCGCGGAGGTGACAATGCGTCAAAAACGCACCGTCCAGAGTAGTATATTTGATGTTTATGCTGAGCACGATATCGGCCGTGAATTAAAGGCGATGTCTGACTGGCTCGACGCCCATAGCGAGATGCTCGAATGGGTCGCCGAAGACCTCTGTCGGCCCAATATCCAACACACCGGCCGGATCGGACTGTCAGCTGAGTCGATACTCAGGTGCGTAATACTCAAGCAGTATCGCCAGCTCAGTTACGGGGGGGGGTGGCCTTTTTCTTGGAGGATTCGCTTTCATTGCAGGCGTTCGCTCGGTTGTCATTTTCGTTCCGGCCGAAGAAGTCCGCCTTGCAGGCGGGTATCAGTTCGATTCGAGATCAAACCTGGGAGCGCACCAATCAGCTGATTTTGAAGGTCGCACGACAAGAAAAGATAGAAGCTGAACGCATGGTCCGGGGGATAGCACCGTCACCCAGGCACCTATACTGCCCCCAAGCGACAGCAACCTGCTATGGGATGCCGTACGCCTTCAAGCCGCCTTCGGCCTGGCATCTGCCACGCTTGAGGCCCAATACGCGTGCAAGTAATCATCAAACGACCGTTGGTCGCTCGCTTCCAACACCCTCTGCTGCTGCAGTGACGCCCTCGCCAAGCGTTGGAATTCTGCATTCAGAGCCTCTGCTAGCGGTTGCTGGGCGAAATGCGCTTGTTGCTTCTTCGCTTGCGTCAGCATCAGTTCAGCAAAGCTAGCCCCCGCAGCGATGGCGCCCATCATCCGACCCGATGGCGTCAGCTCGCTGTTTTTCACCTTTTCCCGCTGCGCAGAAAGGGCATGACGGTGGCTCTGGTTATTATGGGACGGGTTGCCATGGGACGGATGGTTATTGGACGGATGGTCATGGGACTGGTTGCTATGGGGCTGGCTGTTATCGGCTTGAGTACCCTGGGCTTTATCCAGCAATGCCGCGACCGCGTCGATCTCATTCAGTAATTGTTCGGCCAGGTGACAAAAGGAGACGGGCTTGCCCGCCTGGCGCAACATCAACGACGGCTTGCGCCCTTGCAGAATCACTTGCTGCTGGTTACTGCGGATCTGTGCAGATTCCGTCGCCGAG
The DNA here is from genome assembly GCA_041586615.1 of Motiliproteus sp. GTDB lineage: Bacteria > Pseudomonadota > Gammaproteobacteria > Pseudomonadales > Balneatricaceae > Motiliproteus. Next base: position 50,670 of record JBFGZS010000006.1, read on the forward strand.
ATCTCATCACTGTCTGTTAGCAGGCAATGGAGTAAGAAGGCATCCAGGAAACGGATCTGTTCGGCATCGATACCCACCGGCAAAAATGGATTGATATCGAGGATACGCACTTCAACGTACTCAACCCCGCGCGCCCTCAATGCCTCGATCGGTTTTTCGCCCGGCCGCATCACACGCTTGGGACGAATATCGCTGTAATACTCGTTTTCTATCTGCAGAATATGGGTATTCAGTTGTCGGTATTGGCCCCCCTCTTTGACACCGATCTTTTCATACTCCGGATGACTCTGACGGACCGCATCACCGAGGCTATTGAGGTAGCTATCCAGGTCGCGATAACTAACCTTCAGGGAGTCCTGAGCCTGACTCTGATAACCCAGGTCACTCATCCTCAGCGAGGTAGCAAAGGGCAGTCCCAGGGTATTCTCGCTGAGCTGATGTAACTGATGGGGTTTACCCTCCATAAAGCTGCTGTCCAGTACCGGAGAAGCACCAAACAGATAGCTCAACAGCCAGGAATGACGCTGGACGTTGCGGATCAGACCGAAATAGCGCTCGGACTTGAATGCCTGCAGGTCGCCCTCGCTACCCCAAAGGCTTTGGCAGATCGGCCAAAATGCATCCGGTAGGGAAAAGTTGTAGTGGATGCCCGCTATGGACTGCATGATTCGCCCATAGCGGTGTGCCAACCCTTGACGGTAAACGTGTTTCATCTGACCCGGGTTTGAATCGCCGTATTGGGCGATAGGAATACTCTCATCCCCTGCCAAGCGGCAAGGCATACTGGCGGGCCAGAGAGACTCAGCGCCGATATTAGCCAGCGTATAGCGGTGCAACTGGTTAAGATAGTCGACGCTGTCGTCCACCCGCGCGAACACCGGGGTAATAAACTCCAGCAACGCTTCAGAATAATCCGTGGTGATACTGGCGTGCGTCAATGCGGCGCCAAGGGCTTGCGGGTGCCCCGTTTGTGCGACCGTTGCTTGCGGCGTGACCCTGAGCCCCTCTTTTTCGATACCCCGCTGAATGTGCGCCAGTACCTGGCAATTTTCTGGGGCTGCTAGCCGCTGCAGACGGGTCTGGTAAGCGTCGCACATGGCCGCCATCCTCTAATATTAAAACACTAAGTGAGTGGGTTGTTATCGCCTCGACCAACGTCCGGTCTGAGGTGGATTGTTCTGAAAATATTGCCCTGAAAATCGAGCCCTGAAAATCGAGTTCTGAAAAAGACCCCGCCAAAGCAGGGTCAAAAGCACCGCCGAGGGTGCACCAGAAGGGGGATACCGGTGTGGAAGACTCACTTATCCAAGTGGGCAGCGTGAAAGCGCAGGTGGTCTTCGATAAAGCTGGCGATAAAGTAGTAGCTGTGGTCGTAACCGTCTTGGCGACGCAGCTCCAGCGGGTAGCTGCTGGCCTGCGCCGCCGCTTCCAGTCGTTCGGGCTTCAGCTGCTCGACCAGGAAATCATCGGCCTCACCCTGGTCCACCAAGGCGGGTACCACTTGCGTGGCCGCGCGCATCAGCTCGCTGGCGTCATAGTCCCGCCAGGCATGGGTATCTTTGCCCAGGTACGCGGTCAGGGCTTTTTTGCCCCAAGGACAGTTCATCGGGTTGCTGATGGGGCTGAAGGCCGACACCGAGCGGTAACGCTGCGGATTACGCAACGCGATGGTCAAGGCGCCATGGCCGCCCATCGAGTGCCCGGCGATGGCCCGTTGATCACTGATCGGAAAGGTCGACTCGATCAGCTGGGGTAGCTCATTGACCACGTAGTCGTACATCCGGTAGTGACGATTCCAGGGAGCCTGGGTGGCGTCCACGTAAAAACCGGCACCCTGGCCCAGATCATACCCCTCATCATCGGCCACACCTTCACCACGGGGGCTGGTATCGGGCGCCACGATGGCGATCCCCAGCTCAGCAGCGATGCGCTGGGCACCGGCTTTTTGCATGAAGTTCTCATCGCTACAGGTCAGGCCTGACAACCAGTACAGCACCGGCACTTTCTCACCGCTGGATGCCTGAGGCGGCAGGTAGATGGCAAAACGCATGCTGCAGTTCAGCGTCTCTGAACGGTGGCTGTACTGCTTGTGCCAGCCGCCAAAACTCTTATTGCAGTTCAGATTTTCGATACTCATTAAATGACTCTCTAAATCAACGTGTGCACAGCCCCAGCCTGCTCTTAATAGAACAGGTCTGGTAATAGAACAGGTCTGGGGCTGCGTTACAGATTACTTATCGAAATGGATGACGCTGCGGATGCTCTTGCCTTCATGCATCAGGTCGAAGGCTTTGTTGACGTCCTCCAGACCCATGGTATGGGTGATAAAGTCATCCAGCTTGAACTCACCGGCCATGTAGCGCTCGACAATTTGCGGCAGCTCAGAGCGGCCTTTGACGCCGCCGAAGGCGGAGCCGCGCCAGACCCGACCGGTAACCAGTTGGAACGGACGGGTGGAGATCTCCTGACCGGCACCGGCCACCCCGATGACCACGGACTCGCCCCAACCTTTGTGGCAGCACTCCAGCGCCGAACGCATCACGTTGACGTTACCGATACACTCGAAGGAGTAATCGACACCGCCGTCGGTCAATTCAACTATCACTTCCTGGATCGGCTTGTCGTAGTCTTTCGGGTTGATGCAGTCGGTAGCACCCAGTTTGCGCGCCAGCTCAAACTTGCTCTCGTTGATATCGACAGCGATGATGCGGCTGGCCTTGGCCATGGTGGCACCGATAATGGCCGACAGGCCGATGCCGCCGATACCGAAGACCGCTACGGTAGCGCCCTCTTCCACCTTGGCGGTGTTCATTACCGCGCCCATACCGGTGGTCACGCCGCAGCCCAGCAGGCAAACTTCTTCCAGCGGCGCAGCCTTATTCACCTTGGCCAGCGAGATCTCGGGCAGCACGGTGTACTCGGAGAAGGTTGAGCACCCCATGTAGTGGAAGATCGGCTTGCCGTCTTTGTAAAAACGCGTGGTGCCGTCGGGCATCAGGCCCTTACCCTGGGTCTCGCGAATCTTCTGGCACAGGTTGGTCTTGCCGGATTTACAGAACTTGCACTCGCCGCACTCGGGGGTGTAAAGGGGGATGACATGGTCGCCAACCTGGACACTGGTCACACCCTCGCCAATCTGCTCGACGATACCACCGCCTTCGTGGCCCAGAATGACCGGAAAAATGCCTTCTGGATCGTCACCCGACAGGGTGAAGGCGTCGGTATGGCAGACGCCGGTGGCAACAATACGCACCAGCACTTCGCCAGCCTTTGGCGGCATCACGTCGACTTCTTCGATAGAAAGCGGCTGGCCGGGACCCCAGGCGATGGCGGCTTTAGATTTGATCATCTGTGTCATCAGAGTTCTTCCTACTTTTATGGATGAGTTCATGCGGCGATCAGGCCACCGCTTCGATAAGAAGCATTATAGCTACCCCTTCGGCAATGATAATCCTTCAAAACAGCAAATCACCTTTACCAGACGGTAACAATAGGGCGGAATTATCGGCCATTCTCGGCCCTGATCCTACCCCTCCTGCGAGCACAACCCAGCGCCCTTTAGGGACGCAGACGGACAGGCCAATGGAGCGGCCCATGGCCGTGGGATAGCAGGCATATTGCCAGCAGATAATAGACCCTAGACTGTTACTACCGGACAGGCTTCGTTTTCAATTCGGGCCGACGGTGAATTATCCAGTAGGTCATGCCTACGAGAAAACCGCCGCCGATGATGTTGCCCAGCGTCACCGGGATCAGGTTATTAACGATGAAATGACTCAGGGTTAACTCTGCAAACTCTGCCGGGCTATGGCCGGTCATGGCCCAAAATTCCGGACCTGCAAAAACCTTAATCACAATCCCCATGGGAATCATAAACATGTTGGCGATGCTGTGCTCAAAGCCACTGGCGACGAACATCGCAATCGGTAGTAGCATCACGAGGATCTTATCGGTCGCACTACGGCACGAGAACGTCATCCAGATGGCAAGGCAAACCATCAGGTTACAGAGCACCCCTAAGGCGACGGCCTGGCCAAATTCATGCTGCAGCTTATGCTGGGCAATTTTCATGGCATTGATCCCCCAGGCACCATTGCCGGTCATGTGCTGCTGGGCAAACCAGATCATCGCCACAAAGAAGAAGGCGCCGACCATATTGCCAACATACACCGTACCCCAGTTTCGCAACAGCTGCGCGCTGGTGATTCGGCCGCTGGCTCGGGCCACGGTGGTTAACACCGACGAGGTGAAGAGCTCGCCGCCACAAATCACCACCAGGATCAGTCCCAGGCTAAACGCCAGACCGCCAATGAGCTTAGCCATTCCGAACGGCATATCAGCGGCACCGGTCGTGACCGTGGTATAAAACACAAAGGCAATGGAGATGAATACACCTGCCGTGATGGCAAGATAGAAAGATTGAAGCGGGTTTTTGGTCGCTTTATTGACACCCACCTCTTCGGCTTTGTGCGCCATGGCTGCTGGCATCAGCGCGTCAAACGGGTTGTTTTCAGGTTGCACGGGGTGCTCCTTCAGGATTAGTTGATTGCCCGAAACCTCCCTATCGGCGCATTATGAAGATCACCCGGTACACTATGAAGGTCACCGCAACTGGCTGTCCTTACTACCGCGGCGGTTATAGGTACTCAGGCGTGTTTGTTGCTTTTCAAGCGCTACCTGGCAGCTAACACACAGGCGCACACCGGGGACTGCCTTACGGCGCTTTTCTGAGATTAAGGCTGCCTCCTAACAGAGGCAGCCTGCCTAGCATTACCTTTACATCACTTTCTTGAAGATCTCGACGATCTCTTCAGTGGTTGCTTTTCTCGGGTTGGTCAAAGAGCAAGGATCGTTCAAGGCGTTGATCGCCATAAACGCCAACCGCTCCTCTTTGACGCCCAGGTCAGCAAGCTTTTGTGCGGTGCCTACCGCCGCTGACAGTTTCTCGATGGCAAGGATGCCCGCTTCTGCGGCCTCAGAGTCAGACATCCCGGTGGTATCAACACCCAGGGTTCTGGCGATATCAGCAAAGCGGTCGGCTTTTGCTACCGCGTTAAAACGTGATACGTCCGGCAGCAGGATGGCGTTGGACAGACCGTGCACCAGGTCATAAACACCCCCAAGCTGGTGCGCCATGGCGTGAACATAGCCCAGTGACGCATTGGAGAAGGCCATACCGGCCAGGTACTCGGCATACTGCATAGCATCTCTGGCCTCGAGGTCTTCACCATCATTGACCGCAGCTTCGAGGTTTTCGGCAATCAGCTCGATGGCCTTGGTTGCCACAGCATCGGTTATGGGTGTCGCGGCTGTCGAAACATACGCTTCTACCGCATGCGTCAAGGCGTCCATGCCGGTCGCTGCCGTTAGCGACTTGGGCATCGCCACCATCAGCTTGGTATCGTTTACTGCAATGATGGGGAGTAGGTTCTTATCGACGACGGGGTACTTGGTCTCGTCTGCTTCATTGGTGACGATGGCAAAGACTGTCATCTCCGCCGCCGTACCTGCCGTGGTATTGACAGTAACCAACGGCAGCTGCGGCTGCGCTGACAGGTGGACACCTTTGGCGTAATCCCGGATGTGGCCACCGTTGGTCGCGACCAGGGCGATGCCTTTGGCGCAGTCATGGGGTGATCCACCGCCGAAAGAGATGACGAAGTCACAGCCTTGCCCTTGCAGTAAGGTCAGACCGTCTTCGATATTGGCCTCTGTGGGGTTGGGCTTCACCTCATCGAAGATAACGAAATCAATCTGGTGCGTATCCAGCACTCGAGTCAGGTGATCGACCAACTTGATATCAACCAAGACTTTGTCGGTGACAACTAACGCCTTCTTGAAGTTTCGCGCGTTTAGTTCTGCACCGAGTTCCTTGATGGCGTCGGGTCCCATTAAAGACATTTGCGGCATGTAGAAAGTATTGCTCATGAGTCATTCCTCAACGTTAACTAAAATTCGCTCGTCGCCTGCGCTCGGCTCCTGGCTCGAACACCGGCAGCGGAGTTAACAATCATCCTTTGCGGGTTCGGGTTGTTACGCTAATGATCTCTACGCGGCGTCATTGAGATACAGTGTATCCCTATATTTTTTGCTGATAATCCTGCTTGTTGGTAAATTACTTTTTCTGCTGAGCAACAATAGAGCTGACCCTGATGCCAACTTTGCGCAGCTAAGGTTCAGGCGCCACTGCCAAAACCCTGGCCATGACTGCCACTTTCAGCTAGACAAGCGCTCAATCATAGGACTTAGACGCGATCACCCGCGTAGAAACAGCTGTTGCACTTGCCCACCAATTAAAGATAATCTGGCTGTATTCATGTTTTTTTTACACCGAGGTAACAATGTTCAATTGGGAAGGCGTCTGTGAATTTGTCGCGGTTGCCGAAGCGGAGAGCTTTACTGCCGCCGCCAAACGGCTCGGTATATCAACAGCCCAGGTCAGCAGACAGGTCAGTGCATTGGAAACCCGGCTGTCCGCCAAGCTGTTCTATCGCACCACGCGCCGGGTGGCGGTGACCGAGGTCGGCAATATCTACTACCAACACTGTCGGCAGCTATTGGACGGTTTGGATGAAGCGGAGCGCGCCATCACTAATCTGCAAAGCACACCGACAGGGAAGCTAAAAATTACCGCGCCGACCACCTACGGTGAGAGAACGATCGTCCCTTTGATTAATAACTTTGTGGCAAAATACCCGGAGCTGGATGTGTGGCTACGCCTAACCAACCAGACCCTAGACTTGATCGACGAAGGCTATGATCTGGCCATCCGCCTGGGGAAACTGGATGATTCGTCGATGATGGCAAAGCGGCTGGCGTCACGCACCCGGTACGTCTGCGCATCGCCCGACTACCTCTCAACCCACGGGGTGCCACACTCGCTGTCGGAACTGGAGCAACACAACTGCCTGCAAGGCACGCTGGACTACTGGCTTTTTCAGGAAAACGGTAAAGCGCGCAATATCAAGATCACGGGGAACATCCGCTGTAACAGTGGCCGAGCCTTGGTTGATGCCGCGTTGAAGGGCATCGGTATCGTCCAGTTGCCGGACTACTATGTGTCGCATTTTATCGAAAGCGGCCAACTGGTCTCGCTACTGGAACACCTGCGCGAGCCGGATGAGGGTGTCTGGGCGCTCTACCCACACAACAGGCACCTATCGCCCAAGGTGCGGATGCTGATAGATTACCTGAGTGAAGCGCTGGGGTATTAAGACAGCACCGTAATACCGAGCACAACACGTCGTCTCGATAGGCGGTTTATGCATGAACCGCCGCGGCATAATGCCGGGTGAGACAAGGCCGGACATGTCCGGCCTTGTCGTCATCAAAAGAACGAATGAATCGGTATTTTGATACCCCGTTAATCAATCGATCCTGCGGGTGTTAGAACAGATAACGCGTCGAGAACTGGATGCGATCCAGATCCACGTCAGCAACGCCTTCCGCATGAAAGTCATAACTCTTGCGCTGAACCTCAACCCCCATACGCACCTGCTTGGTCACATCCCACACTATGTTGGCATGTACCGACTGAACGCCTTTCAGAGTAGTGCCCGTTTCGGCGTCGGTTGCGGCAAGCATTAGCGTCGAGCGGACACCCTTGCCCCAGACATGCTTATAGGCGATGGAAGCGCCTGTACTATCGAGGGTATCGAAGGTGGCACCAGCGCCTTTAGAGGCGGCATGGGCCGCCAGCCCCATATAACGACCCAGCGCACCGTGATTCAACTGCACGCGCAGATCGTCGCCGTTACTACCAATCTTGAATTTACCGGTCAAGCTGAGCGCCGCACCAATCTTGTCGTCGTCGCTGGCGTTCTTCAGCTGGCGAACCAGTAGCGCAGCAGACGCGTGGGAACGCTTATCGCGGCTATTGGCATCATAGCGGGCGACCAGGTCCGGTATATTGTTGTTATCCGTAGCCAACGTATTAGGGTTCTCCGCCGCCAACATCAGCTTGCCGTTCTCCAGCGACTGGGTGTAACGGACCTGGGCCTGGCGCACGAAGATTACGCTGGCGTGCTGAGTAAAATCGAGCATCTCACCCAGGCCTGCCAGGTCCATAAAGGTGGACCAGGTCTGCCCCATAAGGATGCCATTCATTGAGCCGTAAGCATGACGGATACGAAAGCTGTTTGAGTTGGAGACGATCTCATTGCCTGCGGTACCGTAGAAATCACCCTCAATATGGGTATTCAGTGTTCCTGCATCGGTTTCCGTGGAGGTCTTGAGCCAGATACGCGATTCGCGCGCACTCATGTCGATGGTCGCGTCGGCACCTTGACTAACTTTTCTACCTACAGACGGGGAAACGACGGTACCGCTTACCGCGAGACCCGGATCGTTATAACTGACATCAAATTTGGCGTAACCGCCTAGCGTCACCTCCGTCTCTCCTGCGTTGAACTTGGCCGCATAGCCAGGAGCAGCGAACGCTGCTGCACTGATAGCTGCGACTAGTAGAGATATTTTCTTTTTCTTATTCATGCTACTTCCTTCTCATCGATTAACAACCTATAAACCCTAATACACAGAACCTAGTTTCGCTATGCGAACTAAGATATCTTTATGCGCGCACAGGCAGAACAAAACAACACGCGAGCACAAAATAACAGCCATTACGTGCGAGAATTACAATAAAGCATGCGCGCGGCAGAGAGACCCGCTGCGCAGTTCATCAGCGGGGTCCTGACACAGGAGTTAGGCGCGTATGCTTGATTGGAAAAAGAAGTAACGACTTAGACGTCCTAACTACTTAGACGTCCAATCCAGCTGATCAAACCGTTTGGCACGGACAGGCTGCGAGTCACAACCACCCGATTGCTCTCGTTGTCATCCAGATGGGGCTGGCGCAGGGCTTCGATGAGAGCACGCAAGTCGGCGATATCGCGTGCTCGCTCTTTAGCGTCAATAAAACGCTTTTATTCGGCACGAACGAGAGCTTACGCCCTATGCGCAAGTCCCATTCATTGCCCGAACGGGGCTTGCTCTTCCAGGCTTTTTTGGGTTTTTAAGCCTTTATATCAACAACTTACTGTTATACCCGGCCAGTTTCCAAGCGAAATAAGCACGACACACGTCGCACTCACATATTCGGATAATTGGGGCCGCCGGCGCCTTCCGGTGCGACCCAGGTGATGTTCTGAGAGGGGTCTTTGATATCGCAGGTTTTGCAATGTACGCAGTTCTGCGCATTGATCTGTAAGCGTTTGTCGCCATTCTCCTTTTCGACCACCTCGTAAACACCTGCCGGGCAGTAGCGCTGTGCCGGTTCATCGTAGATCGGCAGATTGTGCTCTAGAGGGATAGTGCTGTCTTTGAGCTTCAAGTGACAGGGCTGCTCCTCTTCATGATTCGTATTGGAGAGGAAAACCGAAGATAGCTTATCGAAGCTGATCACACCGTCGGGCTTGGGATAGTTGATCTGGGCACACTCGGCTGCGGGCTGGAGCTGAGCGTGATCCGGGTTACGGTCACGCAGGGTAATTGGCAGCTTGCCCTTGAACCAGTTCTGATCGACGTAGTTAAACGCACCACCCATGGTCATGCCGAACTTGTGCATTGCGGGGCCGAAGTTACGCGAGCGGTGCAACTCATCGTTAAGCCAGCTTCTTTCAAAGCTCTCATCGTGCTGAGTCAGTTCGGTTCCGGCAAAGCCTTCGGCGATCGCAGCAACAACCGTTTCAGCGGCGATCATACCGCTCTTCATTGCTGTATGGCTGCCTTTGATCTTGGCGAAGTTTAATGTGCCGGCATCACAGCCGATCAACAGGCCGCCTGGGAAGCTCATCTTCGGTAGCGAATTGTAGCCGCCTTTAGCGATGGCTCGGGCACCGTAAGAGATGCGCTTACCACCTTCGAGATATTGCTTAAACACCGGGTGGTGCTTCATCCGCTGCATCTCATCGAATGGACTCAGGTGCGGGTTGGTGTAGCCAAGGTCGGTGATCAGCCCCAGTACCACCTGATTGCCTTCGGCGTGATACAGAAACGATCCACCCGCCGCATTGCTACCTAACGGCCAGCCGGCACCATGAATAACCAAGCCAGGCTTGTGTTTGGCAGGATCGATATCCCAGAGCTCTTTAATGCCAATACCGTAGTGTTGTGGATCGGCATCTTTATCCAGTTCGAATTGACTAATCAGCTCTTTACCCAAGTGGCCACGACAGCCTTCGGCGAACAGGGTGTACTTGGCGTGCAGCTCCATGCCGGGCATAAAGCTATCTTTGGGTTCGCCGTTGACGTCCAAGCCCATATCGCCGGTGGCGATACCTTTGACCGAACCATCGTCGTTGTAAAGAATCTCGGCAGCGGCAAAACCGGGGAAAATCTCGACGCCCAGGGCACCGGCTTGCTCGGCCAACCAGCGGCACAGGTTGCCGAGGCTGATGACATAGTTACCGTCGTTGTGCATGGTGTGTGGCACCATAGCATTGGGGATTCTGGTCGCCTTTTGTTCATTGTTGAACAGGTAGATCTCATCGCCGCTCACTGATGCGCCCAGATTGAGACCCATCTCTTTCCAATCGGGAAATAGTTCGTCGAGGGCACGAGGTTCGAAAACGGCACCGGAGAGAATATGCGCACCGACCTCCGAGCCTTTCTCAACGACACAGACCATCAGTTCCTGTTCATTGGCTTGGGCTTGCTGCATCAGCCGGCAAGCGGCAGACAGGCCCGCAGGGCCGGCACCGACTATGACAACATCAAATTCCATCGCTTCGCGTTCCACAAGGATGTTCCTCATAAACTATTGAATGATTGCAGGCGACATCCGCGCCTCTGGTCGCTCGCCTCATAAACATCGACTCGGTGTGCCGGCGCAGAGACATTCTCCTCGCCTAGACGCCTATTGCACCCATTTCCGCTGTTTGTGGATGGGCACGTTCAAGAATCCAGTCCGTGCCAGAAGAAGCGACCGCTCTACGGGTGAGTATAAAGAGGGGTGACGTCAGAGCGTTTCCGCCAATTCTGGGACCGCCTCAAACAGGTCTGCCACCAGACCGTAATCGGCAACCTGAAAGATTGGCGCTTCTTCGTCCTTGTTGATGGCCACGATGACCTTCGAGTCTTTCATCCCGGCAAGATGCTGGATGGCACCAGAGATACCGACTGCGATGTACAGCTCTGGGGCGACGATCTTGCCGGTCTGCCCTACCTGCATATCGTTGGGTACGAACCCGGCGTCGACGGCGGCGCGGGAAGCACCGATGGCGGCTCCAAGCTTGTCGGCCACTGGATCGAGCATACCGAAGTTATCGCCGTTGCCCATGCCACGACCACCGGAGATGATGATTTTAGCGCTGGTCAGCTCAGGACGGTCGGACTGCGCCAGCACCTCTTTCACAAAAGAAGAAACGCCGGCGTCGCTGGCCCGGTCTAGGTTTTCCACCGTAGCGCTACCCTCAGTGGTGGCCGCATCAAAACCGGTCGAACGCACGGTAACCACCTTGACCCTGTCGGAGGACTGTACGGTGGCGATGGCGTTACCGGCATAAATCGGGCGCTTGAAAGTATCGGTACCGTCGACGGCGATAATTTCAGAGATCTGCGCCACATCCAGGGCGGCAGCCACCCGCGGCATGAAATTCTTGCCGTTGGTGGTGGCTGGCGCCAGTATGTGGCTGTAGTCGATGGCCAGTTCGGTCACCAACTGCCCCAAATTCTCTGCCAACTGATGGGCGTAGGTGGTGTTGTCCACCACCAGCACCTTATTCACCCCGCTGATCTTAGCGGCTTCCTCGGCGGCTGTGCCACACTTCTCGCCCGCGACCAACAGATCGATATCACCGCCGATCTGGATGGCGGCGGTGACGGTGTTCAGGGTCGCCGCCTTCAGGGTGCAATTGTCGTGTTCCGCAATTACCAGGATGCTCATATCAGATCACCTTCGCTTCGTTCTTCAGTTTCTTGACCAGCTCATCCACGCTGGCGACAATCACACCGGCGCTACGCTCGGGCGGCACCTCAACCTTAAGAGTCTTGAGTCGAGGGCTAACGTCCACACCGTACTCCGCAGGTTTTTTGACTGCCAACGGCTTTCGCTTGGCCTTCATGATGTTGGGCAGTGACGCGTAGCGTGGTTCATTCAGGCGCAAGTCGGTGGTAATGATAGCCGGCAAGGTCAAGGAGAGCGTTTGTAAGCCTCCGTCGATTTCACGGGTCACCTCCACCGTACCATCGCCCATATGGACTTCGGAGGCGAAGGTCCCCTGCGACATGCCGGTCAAGGCGCCCAGCATCTGGCCGGTCTGATTATTGTCGGAATCGATGGACTGCTTGCCAAGAATAACGAGTTCAGGCTGCTCGGCCTCGACCACTTTGGCCAGTAATTTAGCCACGGCCAGCGATTCCAAGACTGCCTCGGTCTCAACCAGAATACCGCGGTCGGCCCCCAGAGCCATGGCAGTACGGATCTGTTCCTGTACCGCCTTGGGCCCCATGGAGACCACCACCACCTCGCTGGCAACACCCTTCTCTTTCAGACGAACCGCTTCCTCGACCGCAATCTCGCAGAAGGGATTCAGCGCCATCTTAACGTTACTAAGATCAACGTCAGACTGGTCACTCTTGACCCGAACCTTAACGTTGTAATCAATCACACGCTTTACCGCTACCAGTATTTTCATTGCTTGTACCTACCCCTCTTCACCCAAAAATTCATACAGGGTGCAATAGACGCTCCTGTGCGCCCTGTGTTTCTTTAACGCCGGCACCGGAGGCCCAAGCGCCTAATTGGTTAGCTGGCTAGTGCAAGGAGGCTTCGCGGGCCAAAGCCTGCAGGTGATAATCACGGGAACCGAGCTGACTATTAATACAGGTCAGTCGCTTGAAAAAATGCCCCACATCGAGTTCATCGGTGATTCCCATACCGCCATGCAGTTGAACCGCTTGCTGGCCGACAACCCGGGCCGCATTGCCGATCTTAACTTTCAACATCGACGCGGCTCGAGCCCCTTCGGCGCCGCCTTTGCCGACTTCCATCGACGCAAAATAGACCATGGAGCGGGACATTTCAGTTTCGACAAACATATCGGCCAAGCGGTGCTGCAGCACCTGGAAGCGGCCAATGGGCTGGCCAAACTGCTGGCGGGTCTTGACGTATTCGCAGGTCGCTGCCAGCAACTTATCCATCACACCCACGGCTTCAGCGGCGAGCGCCACGATGGCTTCGTTGAGTACGGCTTGAATCGCTTCGGCAGCAGTATCCGTCGCCCCAAGCATCGCTGACGCCAGCACCTGCACGTCCTCAAGTATCACTTCTGCGGCACGAAGCCCGTCATTGGTGGCATAACCCCGCAAGGTAACGCCCTCTTGACTGGGATTAACCAGAAACAGGGAGATGCCCTGAGCCTCTCCGGGCATACCTGCGGTACGCGCTGGTACCAGCAACAGGTCGGCACATTCCGCCCCCAGCACCACGGCCTTGTGGCCATTAAGAATATAGGATTCGCCAGCCTTTACAGCCCGGGTTTGGGTCTGAGACACATCAAAAGACGCCTGGCCTTCGCTATGGGCCAAAGCCAGTTTCAATTCACCGCCAGCGACCTGCTCCAGAAGCGCCTGCTTCTGCTCTTCAAACCCCTGCTTCTGAATCAGTCTGGCGCCCAGCAACACGGTCGGATAGAAAGGCTCGACAACCAAGCCTTTACCTAATTCCTGCTGCAGCACCATGATATCGACAAGATCGCCTCCCAGGCCGCCATATGCCTCTTCGATCGGCAACGCCAGCCAGCCCAGCTCGGCGAATAGCGTCCAGTTTTCCTCACTGTAACCGGCCTGGCTGCTGGCAAGGGCGCGACGGGACTCAAACCCATAATCTTTCTGAATAAATTTTGCAGCGCTATCCTGCATCATCTGCTGAATGTCGTTCAGTGAAAAATCCATCCCATCCCCTCCTATAGCCCAAGCACTTGCTTGGCGATAATATTCTTCTGAATCTCGTTAGTGCCGCCGTAAATGCTCACCTTACGGTTGTTGTAATAAACCGGTGCCGCTTTTGCGGCAAACAGGGGGCCAACTGACTCACCATCGAAATCGGGCTGATACTGCTCAGACACGAATGGCAGGGCGTAGATGCCCGCCATTTCAACCACAATCTCGTCCAGCTGCTGAATGATTTCCGAGCCTTTGATTTTTAGGATAGAGGACTCGGGCCCGGGCGCATTTCCGGTCGAAACCGAAGACAGAACCCGCAGCTCGGTATATTCAATCGCCTTAAGTTCAACTTCTATTTCCATCAGCCGCGCCATAAACACGGCGTTGGTCTTCATACTCTCAACACCCGCCGGGGCTTCGTCGAGCATCTTCTTGATGGACTTCAGGCGCGCCTTGGACTCCGCTACCCGGGCAATACCGGTACGTTCGTGGGTTAACAGCACCTTGGCATAGGTCCAGCCTTTACCCTCTTCACCGATCAGATTATTGGCCGGCACGCGGACATCTTCGAAGTGAACCTCGTTCACCTCGTGGGTCCCGTCGATGGTGATAATCGGCGTCACACTGACGCCCGGTGTTTTCATATCAATCAGTAGGAAGCTGATACCTTCCTGCTTACGCCCGCTGTCGTCGGTACGGACAAGACAGAAGATCCAGTCAGCATGCTGGCCCAGGGTCGTCCAGGTCTTGGTGCCGGTGACGACATAGTGATCGCCATCACGCACCGCTTTAGTCTTGACCGACGCCAGATCCGAGCCCGAGTTGGGTTCGGAATACCCCTGACACCACCAGACATTAGAGGCGAGAATATCCGGCAGAAAACGCTGCTTCTGCTCCTCGTTGCCGTAGGAATAGATGACCGGCGCAACCATCGCAAGGCCAAAAGGAATAATGCGCGGGGCTTTGGCCTCGGCCGCCTCGTTGGCAAAGATATACTTCTGAGTCGCCGACCAACCGGTACCCCCATGCTCCACAGGCCAGTTGATCCCCGCCCAGCCCTGTGCGTAAAGCGCCTTCTGCCACGCGATGTGATCGGCCTTAGACAGGTAGATCCCCTGCTCCTGCTTGGCTTTTACATCCGCGGGAAACTTGTCCTGGAAAAATGCTCGAACTTCTTCACGGAAGGCGAGCTCCTCTGCTGTAAAGCTTACATTCATCTTTTGTCTCCACCTTTGGCCATAGACTTTGCAAAACATACTACCACCAACAACCGAATCATCCAATCATTTTTGATACTCGTGTTCGCTGTGCGAAACATCAAGCCATAAAACGAATGAGGATTTATTTCTGTTAGCTCATCGAGCACAAAAGAAAATTGATCTGCGCAATTCATCCGCATTGACCAACCACAGTCGGCGACGTAAGCAGGACAACAGAAGCCCTGGATGGACGGATAGGGAGAGAGAGCGGTAAATACATGCAGGCTGAACAGCCCTATCCAGAACAACGGTCCGCAGCGATGGGACCATCGCTCAGCAACCATCCCCACCGATCTGGATAGGAGGGGTATCCAGCACCGAGACGTTTAAGCTCAGGGGGACATACAACATTAATCTGGCATCAAAATACCGATCCATTCAGTCTTTTGATAACGACAAGGCCCGCGCAGTCAATACAGATGGCGTGCCATCCTGCAAGCGCAACGGTACCGGTACCGCCTGACCGAAACGCGTCCCATCACCCAAGAAAAGGCAGTCGCCATGATCCTGGTAGCGCTTGACGGCTTGTTCGATGACTGCCATCAGAGGCTCCCGCACCTCCTTTAAGCGGTTTTTTTAATCCGTTGTTGCAGCCCTCGTCGCGCCGCCTGGGACTCTGGACTCTGCAGCATCTGGTTAAAGAGGGAAAACTCCTCGGTCATACGCTCTTTCATCGGCTGATACTGCGCCTGCTTCAACAACCGCTTGGTGGTCATCAGCGCCTCGGTGGGCTTTTCGGCCAGCGCAACAGCCTGGTTGAAGGCAAATCCCATCAACTCGTCACCCGCGACTTCACGGTTGACGATCGCCGCATCTATCGCTTCCTGGGTGCTGAAAAAGTCACCCAACAGCAACAGCTCCGATGCCTTTCTATGACCTGCCAGCAGCGGCAAGAGCAGGCTCGAGCCCGCCTCAGGACACACCCCAAGATTGATAAAGGGCAACCGGAAACGGGTCCCTGGCGCAGCATAGACCAGATCGCAATGCAGCAGCAACGTGGTCCCAATCCCGACTGCCAGACCGGAAACGGCAGCCACAACCGGTTTCTTAAATTCATGCATAGCGCCCACCAGCAGCGCACCAGGAGAAGGCTTGCTCGGATCACGGCTGTCAAAATCCGCCAGGTCGTTGCCGGCGCTGAAGGCCTCATCACAGCCGTGCAGCAGCACCACCTTAATGTCAGGGTCTTGCTCTGCCGCCGCCAAGGCTTCACGCAACGATACGTACATGGCTCGGGTAAGCGCATTTTTCTTTTCAGGACGATTGATTCCGATCTGCATCACGCCCTGACTGCGGGCAACAACAATCTGTTTTAAATTTGACATAGATTAATCTCTATTAATGTGCCTGGTTGGCGTATGACCTCATCCGCTCATCACTGAACATTTATAAGTGTGAAACACCGCTAATACGCTCAAACGCGGCGCTTGCCTGATTTTCGAGGGTAGCGACGATATCGGCCAGCGGTTCAATCTGATTGACAAAGGCCAGCGCATGCCCGGCAGACAGCACGCCCCGGCGGGTATCCCCCGTAACATAGGCTTCACGGCCAATTTTTCCAGCGATCAAGGGCAACAGATCCTGGATCGTCACGCCTTTCATCTCCGCCTCAAGCGCCTGCACCTCGTCGGTGGTTTCATTGTTGAGCGCGCGCACCGTATTGCGGATACTCGACATGATCAACGCCGTATCGGACTCCGTTGCCTCGATCAGGCGTCGCTTGTAATCATCATGCGCCCAGATCTCTTCAGCCACCAGGAACTTGGTCCCCATAACCACGCCCGTCGCCCCCATCGTCATCGCCGCAGCAATCTGGGAACCATGGCCGATACCACCGCCGATCAGATAGGGGATTTCCAGCTTCTCCAACGCCATCGCCGAGTTGACGAAGCTGCCAATCATCTCCATCCCCGGGTGCCCCCCGCATTCAGCCCCCACGATCGCAACAGCATCGACACCAATCTGCTGAGCCTTGAGGGCATATTTGACCGCCGGCACCTTGTGCAGCACCTTGATCCCTGCCGCTTTGAGCATCGGCAGATAGGCCTCAGGGTTGCGCCCGGAGGTTTCCACCACCTTCACCCCTTCGTCGATGATGATCTGGAATACCTCTTCGGTTTTTTCCCCCGGCACCAATTTCGGCAGCATAGAAACATTGACCCCAAAAGGGGCCCCATCGGCCAGATCACGACACTTACGGATTTCGGCGCGCAGATCGTCCTGATCGGGAAACGTCGCGGCGGTAATAAAGGATAAAATTCCAGCCCGCGCTGCCGCAGCAACATAGTTGGCATCCGACAGCCACATCAGCCCGCCGGCGACGATGGGAAGCCGTGTTCCAAATAAGGCATTAAAATCCTGCTTTGATGGACGGGGGGTATTCAACATCATCTATCTCCTCATGAAAGTCGGGTTATTGCCCGCCAGATCAAGGGATCTTGGCGGGTAAACTCCCGGATAAATCGGCCTTTCGTCGACCGATTATTTGGAACAACGCCTTACACTAGCCTTGCTCTGCTGCCCACTGCGCCAGGGTCTTGCCTTCATTGACCAATGTTTCCAGCAGTGCCGAGGGAGTCCAATTCTGGGCACCCTGCTGCTCACGGAACCCGCAAATGCCGTCATAGACCGCTTTTAACCCCAGCGTATCGGCGTAAAACATCGGGCCACCGCGATATACGGGGAAGCCATAACCGTAGAGATAGACCACATCTATATCGCTCGGACGCTGGGCGATTCCCTCCTCTAGAATCTTGAAGCCTTCGTTGATCAAGGCGAAGGTCAAACGGTTGAGGATCTCCTCAGCGCCGATATCACGACGGGTGACACCCTGTTGCTGCGATTGCGCCTCGATCACCTCCAACACCACGGGATCCGAGCTTTTGGCACGGGTGGCGGAATCATACTGGTAATATCCGGCTCCGGTTTTCTGCCCCAGACGCCCCATCTCCGCCAGCGTATCAGCAATACAGTAGGTCTTGGGATCGCCCTTCTCTTCATCGGAAAGTCCCTGACGCGCCTTGTAACCGATATCGAGACCGGCAAGATCACCCACCGCCAAGGGTCCCATCGCCATGCCCCAATCAACCATCACCTGGTCGATCTGCTCAGGCGTCGAACCCTCAATCAGGCATAACTGCGTTTCGCGGGCGTATTGACGCAGCATCCGGTTTCCAATAAAGCCGTAACAGACTCGCGATAGCGCGGGCACTTTCTTGATCCGTTTGGCCATCGCCATCGAGCTGGCTAATACGCTGTCCGAAGTCTTGTCACCACGGACAATCTCCAGCAACTTCATCACATTGGCGGGGCTGAAGAAATGCAACCCAATCACATCCTCTGGACGCTGTGTGGCCGCAGCAATCGCATCCACATCCTGATACGAGGTATTGGAAGCCAGGATCGCACCGGGCTTACACACGGCATCAAGCTTCGCAAACACCTCTTTTTTGATATCGAGGTTCTCAAACACCGCCTCGATCACCATATCCACATCGGCCAGATCATCGTAACGGGTCGTACCGGTGATCAATCCTTGACGCTCGGCGGCAGCCGCGGCGGATAACTTGCCTTTTTTAACGGTGATGGCGTAGTTCTTGGCGATAATATCCTTACCACGCTGCAACGCCTCATCGTTAATCTCCAGCAGGGTAACCGCAATACCGACGTTGACGAAGTTCATCGCAATACCGCCACCCATGGTGCCGCCACCGATAACACCAACCGACTTGATCTCCCGGATGGGGGTATCCTTGGGCAGACCTTTAATCTTGGCTGATTCCCGCTCAGCAAAAAACTTATGCCGCATAGCGGCCGACTGGACGGAGTCGCGACACTCAAGGAACAGTTCCCGTTCGCGCTTCAGACCCTCGACCATCGACAGGTTAACAGCCGCTTCAACACAGGTAACGATATGCTGGGGCGCCATCTGACCGCGAGCCCGTCGCGCCAATTTGGCGCGGTAATCATCGAAGAAACCATCAACTAGGGAGCCCGCATCGATGCTGATATCACGGACACGCTTAAGCGGTGCCTTATCCGCAATCAAGGTATTAGCGAACGCAATCGCGCCCTCCAGCAGATCCCCTTCGATCACCTTGTCCACCAGCCCTATGTTTAACGCCGTGCCGGCCGAAACCGGTTGACCCGAAGTCATCAGATCCAACGCGGCTTCAACACCGGCCAGGCGAGGCGCACGCTGAGTGCCCCCGGCACCGGGCAGCAGGCCCAGATTCACTTCCGGCAGCCCGACTTTGGCCGACGAGAGCGCACAACGGTAGTGACATGCCAGCGCAGTTTCAAAACCACCGCCCAGGGCGGTGCCGTGAATGGCGGCGATTACCGGCTTGGCGGAGTCTTCAATAGCCTTCAGCAGCTCAGGCAAAGAAGGCGCCATCGGCGGCTTACCAAATTCGCTAATATCGGCGCCGGCGATAAATGTCCGACCGGTACAGATGATAACCAATGCCTTGGAAGCATCACTCTGCGCGGCTACAACCCCGTGCATCAACCCTTCACGCACGGGCTGAGACAGGGCATTGACCGGCGGGTAGTTGATGGTGATAACGCCGATATCACCCTGACGCTCGTAACTGACAATTGACATGTACAGACCCTCGATAGGTATTGTAATTAGACGCGTTCAATAACGACGGCGATACCCTGGCCGATACCGATACACATGGTGGCCAAGGCATAACGGCCGCCAGTGCGCTCAAGCTGGCGCAGCGCGGTCAAAACAATTCGTGCACCACTGGCACCCAAAGGATGCCCGATGGCGATGGCACCGCCGTTCTGGTTCACTCGCGAATCATTGAAATCCACGCCCAGCTGCTTCATACAGCCCAAGGCCTGAACCGCAAACGCTTCGTTGAACTCGATGACATCCATATCGGCGAGGGTCAACCCGGCACGCGCCAGAGCCTTCTTCGTAGCGGGCACCGGCCCCAACCCCATCACCCTTGGTTCGACACCGGCAATGGCACCGGCCAAAATACGCCCGCGCGGTTTGATACCGGCTTCCTCACCGACCCGCGCGTTGCCGATCAACAACGCCGAGGCACCATCATTAATACCCGATGCGTTGCCAGCGGTAACAACGCCGCCCTCAAACAGGCTACGCAATTTTTGCAGCACAGCCATGTCGGTTGAGGGACGCGGATGCTCATCGGCATCGACGATCAAGACGGGGTTTTTACGCCCTTGGGGCACGTCGACGGGAACGATCTCATCAACGAAGTAGCCTGCCACACGCGCGGCTTCATATTTGGCCTGCGAGGCGGCAGCAAAGAGGTCGCTCTCTTCACGGCTGATCCCCAGATCAGCGGCGATGTTATCGGCAGTTTCTGGCATGGAATGGCCACCAAACTGACGGATAATTTGAGGATTAGTAAAACGGGCCCCCATGGTGGTATCTGCCAGCACCTGACCCCGGTCAAAGGCACTATTAGCCTTGGACAACACCAGCGGTGCACGACTCATAGACTCCACCCCACAGGCCACGAACAGCTCCCCTTCATCGCACCGTACTCCGCGCGCGGCATCCAAGACGGAAGACAAGCTAGACCCGCACAGCCGATTAACGGTCAAACCACCGGTCTCGATAGGCAGTCCTGCCAGCAAGCCGGCAAAACGGGCTACATTACGGCTATCTTCACCGGCCTGGTTGGTGGTGCCGGCAATAACATCTTCATACAGACCGGCTTCAAAAGAGTTACGTTCAACCAGGGTCCTGATCACCTGCGCCAACAGATCATCCGGCCGCAGAGGCGAAAGCACGCCACCGTGACGACCAAAAGCACTGCGACAACCATCATAGATATAAGCACTAGACATACGACTCTCCATATACTGACCTGCTGTTCTGCTATGCGGAATAGGCTTTCATTGTAAATATATCCCCGGCGCTTAGCAACCTGGAATTTTAAATTTATAAACAGCCTGGAACAATGGCTACCCCTCTGAAGCCCACCGCCTTCGCGAAAGCTCACCCTTATTCTGCCGCTAAGAACCGTCCACAACAGCAAAACACAAACTCAAACTTGCTTTCGCATAGCGGAATATGGTTCTATTATATCCACATATGCAATCGCAGCGCTTGAAGGAGGCCGGTTATGCGACTTCCTATTCTTCCAATCAGATCGAATAACAAAATTTCACAGAGGGCAGCATAAGATGATCGGTGGTGATGAAATAATAATGGGGGGCGCAGTCAAAGAGCTGATTGCCAACCTTCCCGAGCGGGTCAGCCACAAGATTTGGCAGTGGATCAAGGAAACCCCTCAAGCCATCGCCCTGCAGGAAGCCGGACGTGACTGGACCTACGCCGATCTGGGCGAAGCGATCAAAGAGGCCCAGCAACACCTCAAGGCCCGACAGGTCCGCGGCGGTGATCGAATCATGCTGGTGTGTGAAAACTCCTGCGCGCAGGTCGCTTTTCTACTGGCGGCCAGCGACCTAGATATCTGGGTGGCGCTTATCAATTCCCGAATGTCAGGCGCAGAGCTCGATGCCATTCGGGACGATTGCCAACCCCGCCATATCATCTACACCGTCAACGTGTCCAGCGACGCCAGAAAACACGCTGAGCGCCACGGCGCCACCTTTGAGCAACACCCTCGCTGGGGTGAATTTGCCTACAGCGGCACCCTCGATACCAGTCCTGAACCTGTGTACGAAAGCAATCAGGACCAGGTTTTTGCTATGATCTACACCTCCGGGACTACGGGAAAACCCAAAGGCGTGATGCTGACCCACAAGAACATCGCATACACCTGCACCATGTCTGGAATGATCCGGGGTGTGACTCAAGGTCAGCGGATTTATGTGGTGCTGCCGATGTCACATTCCTTTGGCCTGTCGTCCGCCTGCCTGGCGACACTATACGCCGGCGCTACAGCTTACCTGGAACCGCGATTTGCCCCTGAAACCTGCCTCAACACCCTGCTTGAGCAGAAGATCACGATGTTCCTGGCGGTACCACCGATGTATTCCGCGCTTATCGAAGCGATCAAGACCCGTGGTCTACGCGCAGATAACCTGGCGCTAGAATATCTTTCGGTAGGCGGTGCGCCACTGGACCCTGAGACCAAGGCGACCACCGAGTCATTCTTTGGACTGCCGTTACATAATGGCTTTGGATTAACCGAGACCAGCCCAACCATCAGCGCAGCCCGGCGCGATGAGGGGCTAGAAGATTGCTCCTGCGGTCGACCTGTTCCGGGTACTGAAGTGCGCTTAGTCAAAAGGGATGGCAGCGACGCCGACGCCGGCGGAGTCGGCGAACTCTGGGTTAGGGGTCCACAGGTGATGAAAGGGTACTTCCGACAACCGAACCTGACAGCCAAGGTTCTCAATGCCGAGGGGTGGTTTAATACCGAAGATCTGGCGCAACTGGACAGCGTTGGTAATATCAGCATCGTCGGCCGGACCAAGGAGATGATTGTCCGTTCAGGCTTCAATATCTATCCAGCCGAGGTCGAAGCGGTCCTGAACGCCCATCCGATGATTACCCAATCGGCGGTAGTCGGCGTTACCCACCAGGGAGATGAGGACGTACAGGCTTACGTTCAGACGATGCCGGGCGCATCGATCAGCGAAGAGGAACTCAAGGCTTACTGCAAGGAAAAGCTAACCGCCTACAAACGCCCCTCAAAGATCACGCTGATGGCCACGCTACCCGCCACCAATACCGGCAAGCTTCTCAAAAGCCGGTTACAAGAGTTGGCCAAACTCAGTCTAGAAGAGGGTTGAACTGTCTGGCGTTAACCACCGGTTGGGGTGAGCCTTACGAGCCCCGACGGGTCCTATTAACCGGCATTGGCCTATAGGCCAATGCTAACGCATCCCTGAGTTAGCCTACTAACCCGCCGGGTTAGCCGGGTTAGGGTTAATAGTACGAGCATGTTCCCCAGCCCCGCACCACGCAAGAGGATCGCCAAACTGAGCTACCGAATCGACACCAACTTCTCCGCCCTCCTGCTGCTGGCGGTACTGACAGCGACCCTCAGCTATACACTATTAGGCGGACGCTTGGCGCTGTTCATCGCCGGTATCAGCCTGCTGGCCTTTTTGCTACACCAGTGGCGCGCGATCAACACCACCGGTAAAGTGATGTTAAGCGTATCGGTGGTCTCGCTGGGCCTGCTGAACTGGAGTGACGCCCCCCTAGACCTCGCCTCATCAGCAATCTCCAGGGCCAGTTTTTTCGCGACCTTTCTGGTAGCTCTCACGTTCCTACGCCTGGCCGCCAAGCACTCGATCATGGTCAAACGCTGCGGAAAACTGGTGGTCAACCAACCACCGGCATTGCGTTACGGCGTCATCTCCTCTGCCAGCTGCCTCTTTGGTACCATACTTAGCTTTGGTGTCGTCCACTTGATCGGCCTGATTATCCATAAGGGCAACACCCTGGAGGCAGCAGGCGGTATCGCCCGGATACAGGAGAAACGCCGGCAACGCATGAGCCTGGCGTTACATCGTGGTTTTTCAGCGATCCCCCTGGCGTCCCCCTTTTCGATCACCATGACGCTGATGCTGGCAACCATCCCCGATCTTAGATGGCAAAGTCTGCTGCCCATCGGCCTGGGAACAGCCCTGACACTGATCGGGCTTGGGTGGGGATTCGATTATTTCAGCAACCCCAAAAAGGCTCCCGTTGAGGCTCAATACCACGGCCCGAAGCTAAGCTGGAACCCGGCATTACAATTTATAGGGTTGATTATTAGCCTCTTTGCTTTAGCGGCTGTGCTGGCAGAGACCGCATCACTGAGCCTACCGTTGGCAATTTTGCTGACTGCCCCCCCCTGCGGGCTTCTCTGGTTGGCCTGGGGACACCGTTCTGCGGGTTTCTCCACCGCGTTCGGACGCACCTCGCGCATGCTGGGACAGCAGCTCCCCTCGGAGCTGAACGGACTGCGTACCGAGATCGCCATCCTGTGCGGTGCCAGCTTTATCGGGGTGATCATCGCCGATCTCATACCTCAGCAACAGCTGGTGCAGCTGGTCCAAACCTTCGGCCTGAGCAGCGCTCCCCTGGCCATTGCAGCCTGCGCGCTGGTCCCCCTCTTTGCGCTCATCGGCATAGGACCTATTGTCACGGTTACGGTGATCGCCTCAACCCTGAGTTCCGCCACCGCTCTGCAACTGCCCCCGGAACTGCTCGCCATTGCATTGATGTCAGGCTGGGCTCTCGCCCTAAACAGCTCCCCCATCAGCCTATCCGCGCTGATGGTGGCCAATACCACGGGGTGTTCAACCAGAGATCTGACCCTGAATTGGAACGGCCTGTACAGCCTTCTCGGCTTCGCCTGCATCAGTCTATGGCTCCTATTTATCAGCTAGACCATTATCAGCTAGACCATTATCAGCTAACACATCGGCCGGTAGGAGAAACTCGATACCCTCGGTATTCACCTTTATTTTGGTGACCATATATTAGCCCTGAGCGCCACGCCATCTGCCTAGCAACGGCTTCGCGATATTAAGTAAAGAGGTACCACAATGAGCACCTGGACACATAAGACCCAACCCCCGTTTAACGACCATCTAGGGGTGACCATTCGCGAATGGCAGGAGGGGCGCATTTTACTGAGCGTGGAGGTTCAACCGGAGCACTGTAATAGCCAGAATGCCCCCCACGGTGGCTTTGTTTGTACCCTGATCGATATTGCCGGTGCCCTGGCCGGGGTCTATTGCCCCTACCCCGACCGTCGGCGCCAGTCCTCGACCCTCTCCCTGAATACTAACTTTACCGGCCTCGCCAAAACCAAAACCCTGAAAGCCGTTGGTCAAGTCACCACGAAAGGCAGAAAAATTTATTATTCGACCGTAGAAATATCCGACACCCTAGGAACAGTCATTGCCACAGGGCAGGTGGTGTCACGTTATCGTGGAGGCAGCGAAAGCCTGGAAGGCTTGCCCATCACACCAGAAACCGAAGCCCGCTAGCGCCTACGGGCGTGTGGATAAGCAAGAATCGTTGCCAGCTTTTCTGGACCCGCTGAGTCGCGGCCAGAGGACGAGCTATTTTGATAACGACAAGGCCGGCGCATATCCGTCCTTGTCTCACGTGGCTTTATGCCACGGCGATTCATCCATAAACCGCCTATTACACAGTATGACGTTGCCGCCTTAATAACGTTGGGCAGCAGATGCTCTTCAGATACCTAGACATCGTCCATCATGATCTCACCGGTAATGGAAGCACGCAGACTGAACTTGCCCTCGTTCCTGAGAGCACTCAGCCCCTCCATCCCCTTCTCCAGAACAAAGCCGCGAATCACGCCGTTTGGTTCGGGACACATCCCCTTGAGAAGGATATGCATTCACTGAGCTGGCGGGTATTGCAAACTGTGGTTTGGTATAACGAACGACAATCTCTTTATACGCAACCCTGCTCGCTTGCAACTTGTGGCATTGCCGCTAAAGATCGGGATAGCGAGGCTCTGCACTCAGGGGGTGTTTACCGATCCTCGCGCACGCGCATCAGCCCTTCCTGAGCCGTACTGGCGACTAGCCGGCCATCTTGAGTAAAAAACTTGCCGAAATTTAGGCCCCGGGCATTGCCTGTCCAGGTGCTTTCTAATTGATAGTAGAGCCACTCGTCGGCGCGAAAACTACCGTGAAACCAGAGACTATGATCCAGGCTTGCGGCTTGTATGCCCGGTGAATGGATCGATAACGCATGGGGCCGCAACGAAGCGCCGTACAAAAGAATGTCTGAAAAGTACGCCAATATCGACTGATGAATAGCCGGTCGGTCAGGCAATCGGCCCCGCGTACGTAGCCAAACACCGGTTTGCGGTGACTGAGTCTCGGGGGCAAACCAATTGACGGGGGCCGTATGACGAATATCCAGCGGCTGAAACGTAATTTTCTTATCGGGGTTGGCCATTACGACAGGGTGCTGATTCCAACGTTCGCTTTCATCGCACAGCGTATCCGGTTGGACTGTAGCAGGCATCGGCACTTGAAAGCGATGACCGTCCTCCCTGGAATGAAACGACAGCGAAGTAACAAAAATCGGACGCTCTTGCTGATAAGCCACCACGCGCCGGGTGTTGAAACTGCCACCATCACGGACGTTTTCGACCTTAAAGGTGATCGGCAGTTCGGGCTTTCCCCGCCGAATAAAATAAGCATGTGATGAGTGCACGATACGCTCTTGCGGTACAGTACGTAATGCCGCACTCAACGCCTGCCCTAGGATCTGCCCGCCAAAAATCTGTTTAAGGACAACCGGAACATTGTCACCGGTAAAGGTCTCGGCATCGACCTCTCTCAAGCTCATTATTTGTAATAGTTTTTTCAAATCGTCAGACATCAGCGTTACTCTCTGTTTCTGGTGATCTCTAAAAAAATAGCGCTCAAGGGTAGCCCCTGCCGCCTCTTTGTGTGAGATGACCCTGCTCAGGCTCCCCGCCCTGTAACCACAAAGCAAGACGGCCCCTAACTTTCATCAAGGGCCGCCTAAACGCTAGGCCACTAAGACCAAACAGGGATAAACAGGCTTCTAGAACATCGTCGTGGGTAGCAGCAACGACAGGATCGGAAAGACGATCAACAGGATTAAGACGAAGATATCCATCACCAGGAATCGCGTCACCCCGGCAAAGATTTCGTACACCGCCACTTTGGGATTGGTCACGCTCGCAATGACAAACACATTCAGTCCAACGGGGGGCGTAATCAGACTGATTTCAAGTAGCTTGATCACAACCACGCCAAACCAGATCAGGTCCAGCCCATACCCCTCCACCAGAGGGACGAGAAATGGCAGGGTCAGTACCAGAATGCCCAGCGGATCCAGGAACATACCCAGCAACAGATAGATACCGGCGATCATAACCAACAGCAACCAGAGTGACATATCCGCTGACTCGACAAGCCCTACCAGCGCCGGGGCCATTCCCGTCAAGGCGACAAAGCCCACAAAGATCTTGGCACCAGCGGCAATGAAGAAGATGGACGTTGTCTGGGTACAGGTTTCCTTAACCGACTCGACAAACTGCTTCCAATCGAGCTTTTTTTGCAGCACGCCAATAACGGTGGCGACAAATGCACTGATCGCCGCCGCTTCGGTCGCGGTAAACAGGCCACTATAGATACCGCCAATAATGATGGTAAACAACAGCAATGCCGGCCAGCACTGGATCGCAGCCTTACGCCGGTCACCGCGAGAGAGTTCTACCTCAGGCAGCGGTGCCGCATCAGGATTGCGTTTGACCCAGATATAGATCACTAACAGGAATCCAACTAAAGACAGCAGGCCGGGAATGACCCCTGCCAGGAACAGGCGATTGATCGACGTCTCGGTAAAAATACCGTAGATAATAAACAGTACGCTCGGGGGAATCAGCGAGCCCAGAGTCCCCCCGACAGCCACGGTTGAAGTAGCAAGCCGCTTGTCATACCCGGCTTGAAGCATCTCCGGTACGCAAATTCGACCCATTGCCGAGGCACAGGCGATACTCGACCCCGTAATCGCTGAGAAGCCACCGCAGCCAAACACGGAGGCCATGGCAACTCCCCCCGGAATACGCATCAGCCAAACCCGCGCGGCCCGATAGATATCCGTGGTCATACCGGTGTGATAGGCCACATGCCCCAACAGCACAAACAGAGGGATCATACTCAGATCGTAAGAGTGCACGAGGTCGAAGGTATTGGCTGCAACCATCGAAAGGGTTGGTGCTAAAGCCTGACCAATGTCAAAACCGCCAGAGCGCCCCGCAAAAAACAATAAGATAAAGGTTGTTGAAACGCCGGCCAAGGTAAATGCAATTGGCACACGGATCGCCAACAACAACAGCGCGCAGGCAAAACCAACCAACCCAAGCATTAATGGATCCATAAATTAGCCCTCTTCAATGGAATCGTTGTCAGCGGCGACGCGCTCAACGATATAATCAGTATTGCCGCCGATGGCTGCACGGATATCAGCAACGCAGATAACAGCTAAGCGCAGAATAAAAAGCACCGCCCCAACGAGAAAGGCAAACCGGCCCGGCCACTCGGGTAGCTCCAACCGGCCAAAGAAATAAGCCCCCGATTCGGCCGCATGACTAAACTCTATCCATGCTGCCAAGGCAAGAGGGCCCAGGGCTAACAGGCTGATGATTGAGCCGACCGCAAGCGTCCACAACTTAATGCGCGGACTCATCCGGTTAAAAAGAAACTCGATACAGATATGATGGTAATTCGCCGTCACATAGGCCAGGGGGAGAAAGACCGCCCCCACCATAAATTCGCTAACGATAACGATATCGTCGGTGACTCCGCTCCCAAAAAAATTTCGCATGATAACCGTCGTGGTAATCATCAAGCCCAGCGCCACGATGCACACGCCGGCGATGGCTAACCCACCCAGTTCCAGTTTTCTCAGCATAACGTTCACCTTCGATAACCTGAGCAACTATTAAATTGCAGGCCAACCTCTGATCTTGAGTTGTTTGACCTGCGCCTCAAGGGCGTACGACAAGCGCTAGCTCGTCGCGATAACCAGCCCTCGCACAATTAACCTGGCATCAATACACCGATCCATTCGGTATGTTGATGACAACAAGGCCGGCGCATGTCCGTCCTTGTCTTACGTGACTTAATGCCACGGCGATTCATCCGTGAACCGCCTATCAAGGCAACATTTTTTGCTCGGTATTACGTTGCCGCCTTAATACAACCGAACCGGCAGCTTGTTTACGTTAAGCCCCGGACCAAACCCTAACGCGCCCAGGGATAGCCCCTCTCGTCACGTTCTTGGCTGTATTTAGTCACAGACTCTCTAAAACGCTTAACCATGGCTTTTCCATCAAGACCGCTAGCGGAAGCTTTTTCTGCCCATTCGCTGATGTATTTCTCACTCGCTTCAGCCAGCTTGGCAGAATCGGCTTTAGGCAGATCGATAATCTCGACGCCAGCCGCTTTCATCGCCTGTTCGCCGCTTTCATCGCCTGCCAGGACATTCCGTCCATGATGATCGACAAAATCTGCAGCGACGTCCGCCAGCACCTCTTTCTGCGAAGCACTCAAGCGATCATAGACTCGCTTGTTCATAAACATGCCAACGCCAGTGACGACTCCCCAGTGGAGCTTGGTAATACTGTCGGCCACTTCACCGTGTTTCAACGCGGCGGATGTAGCGAGATAGCTGTGCGTGCAATCGATCAACCCGGTGTCCAGCCCTTGAAATGCTTGGTAGATATCCATACTGACTTCATTGGCGCCAAGATCACTAAACACGTTGCCGTAGGCTGAGATACCGCGGACTTTCTTACCCTTAATATCCTCAAGCGTACGCACTGCATCGCCCTTACAGACCAGCACAACTCTGGACACCGCAAAAGGAGCAATAAACTTAAGATTCTGCTTGGCTAGCTCCGTCTCAATGGCCGGATCTTGCATATGATCGCTCAGCGCACGAATACCTACCCAAGGATCTTGGTTGGCAAAAGGCAGATCGCCAATACTGTAGGACACCAACTCCTTGGGAAAATAGGCCTGAATAACCGACCCTATATCTGCCACACCGCGGGCGATAGATTGGCGCGCGGCTTTAGTTTTATAGAGCGCCCCACCCCACTGAACATTAAATTTGAGGTCACCAGCCGAACGCTTTTCGACTTCATCAACAAACCAGGCCACGTCGGCAGGACGCAGGCCACGGTTTGGCGACGGCTCGCCATAAGTCAGCGTGGTAGCCGCCAGCGCGGGCAAGGCACTCAAGCTTGCAGCGATCAACGTTGCGGCCATGGCCGTTTTTTTTATTAGCTTCATCGTTTCGACTCCTCGAGACTAGGAATGACTTTTTTTGTTTTCGCTGTGCGAAACTGAATGTCGATTTACAAAGCAGACTCTACACAAACGAAAGACCAACAGCAAGTAGTAATACGGTCTGACTGTATAACACTGAGCCGTTAACAGGTAACACGTCATAGGCAGTAAACACGCCCGTTTATTACCACAGCTTTATAGAAATTTATCTTATCCCGGGGGCGTTTTCAGGAGACTTGGGCACGGAAAGCAGCCTGTGATCAACAAGCCGATCGGACAGCCCTGTGTTAGACCACTCTTTTCTCACGCAACGCTTTGATGTCATTTTCACTGTACCCAATGCTTTTGAGTATCTGATCCGTATGCTCACCCAGTGACGGCGGGCGCTGCCGGATCGAAGTATCCAGTTCTGAAAACGCATAAGGCGCTTTCATCATTGGTACTTGGCCAGCCACTCCTGGGTAATCCATCCAACTGAACATCTCGGCCTGCTGCACGTGAGGGTCGTCTAACAACTGTTGAGGCGATAGCACCGGACCCGCCGGAATCCGGGCCTCTTCCAAGCGTCTGAGCGCCTCGTCGCTTGTGAACTGCGCGCACCAGCGCTGCATTCGCTGGCTGAGCAGCTCGCCATTTTCACCTCGGTATTCATCGGTCAAAAAGCGCGGATCTGACAGCCAGTGCTCTTCACCTAACAGTCGAGCCCAGCGTTCAAATAGAGGCCGCCCCACCACACTTAACATGATGTGACCATCGCGAGTTTGAAACAGGTCAGAAGGACCTGCCAACTGGGATCGGTTGCCGGAGGCGACGCGATGCGGCTGATTAATCGCCTGCTCCATGGTAAACGCGTGCGACAGACTTAAGGCTGAGTGGAATAGACTGGTCTTCACCACTTGGCCTTTCCCCGTCCGCTCCTTATGCATAAGCGCCGCTAGGGTGGCGTACGCAGAATACATACCGGTCGCAAAGTCGACCCACTGAACGCTCGACTTACTCGGATTTTTGGGTGTACCCGAAAGCTTCACCGCGCCACACATCGCCTGCGCTACGGCGTCAAAACCGGTTCTTTTTGCATAGGGGCCATCACTGCCAAAGGCCGATGGACTGACGAGTATGATATCTTTTCGGTAGCCAACCAGGGTGTCATAATCAAGCCCCATCGCCAGCAACGCCTCCTGAGGGACGTTAGCGATCACCACATCTGCAGTCTCCACCAGCCGCCGCACCACAGTGCGCCCTTCAGGCTTCATCGGGTTGAGCGTCATTCCTTGCTTATTGCGGTTGACATGCATAAACATCGTGCCGTCCAACTGTTCCGTCACGGGAAGGACATAGCGGTCCTCGCCGCCTTCGATGCGCTCGATACGGATCACCTCAGCACCGAGATCTGCCAGCATGGAGCCACAATAGGGTCCAGCGATGTAACGCCCAAAATCTAATACTCGAATATCTTTTAAAATCATAGGATTGCCCGCAGAATACATCGAAGATACTGGGTCGAAGTCAAATCACGCAAAAGCCGCTTTCTTGGACGCAAGCGACTCAGCGAAGAGCGTTCGCGTGGTCTAGCATTGCACCACCCCTCACTACACCGAACAAATCCGGTTAAATAAACAAACGTTCGCAACAAATACTGCCGCATTGCTGGCTATTTTACAACACTAGATTCCGCAGTGCAGAATCAAAAACCAGCCATACCGATGCCTATCACAATTTTCCGGGCAAACGAAGCCCACAAAAGCCATCCGTAAGCCGAACACGAAGGCGAGCCTCACCATCGCTTACAACGGCCGATCAGGAAGGAAGGAAGGAAGGAAGGAAGGAAGGAAGGAAGGAAGGGGGACTGACGACGGACGACAGATGGGGTAAGAAGGCCACCACCTCCAGCCAGAACTAAGCGGTGTCAGCCGAATCTGCAGTCGACAGCCGCCAAAGAATTACTTGGGTAGCGACTAGCAGTCGGTCGGACTTGACCGGTCGTAGCGAGGGCAAGACCGATTTGAGACTGCTTTCGAATTACTTTTAAGGCGAAGAGTGGTTCTCTTTAACCAAAAATAGTGGGGAAAATGCCCCGTCTATCTAAAGAGAAGCGACTTTCCCGCACGACTGCAGAAGGTAGAGCAACGCAGGAGGGTTGCCGAGCAGATCCGTGTTAAGTCCGACAGACTGCGAGGGACCACAAAGGGTCGCCACTTCATCGAAAAAGAGACAGGAAGCAAGGAAAACGGCTGATAGCGCTCGCCGGCAGTGGAAAAACAAACAGAAAAACAGGCCCTACGCGTCAAATCCCCGTCGATGCAATTTCGCGTGCCACGTGGATCAGCTGAGGAGCCAGCGTGTCTTCCATATACTCCGGAGACAGTAGATAAGAAGGACCTCCGCAGCTTAAGCAGACAATCTCTCCATCCTGCAACCGAATAGGGACTGCAACGGTGTTCATGTTTCGATCCCAATCACCGAAGGACGTTGTGTAGCCTTTTTCCTGATAATCGGCAATCGCCTGATTGAGCTTTGCGCAAAGCGTCGGCCACTCATCACCCGCCCGCTCTTCAAGAACCTTCATAAACATGGCGCGCTCCTCCGGCATAACCGTCGCCAGAAAAGCCCTCCCCAACGCGCTAACTGCCATCGGAACCCGGGCACCGATATCCATACGCATAGACTGCGCTTCGTCTCCACGGCAGAACTCTACAAAGATCATAGACATGCCCTCCCGAGTAGCCAACCCCACCGAGACTTTGACACGTTTAGCCATTTCATCCATGTACGGCTTAGCCACTTGGCGAACTCGCAGGTTGCTGGTGTAGGCATTACCCAGCGCCAGCACCCCCGATTCGAGCTGATACTTTTCCAAGCGGGAAGAATACGAGAGATAACCGAGTTTGGTGAGTGTATAGGTCAATCGAGAAACAGTGGGCTTTGGAAGACCGGTAATCGCCGCAATATCCTGATTGCCCAGCACACCGCCTTTTTGGCCAAAAGCGCGCAGTACATCTAACCCACGGGCCAAAGCTTCAACGAACTTTCGATCCTTGGTCTCGCCTTTCTGCCTCGGAAAATCCAATAATTCGCTCATCGATGCCTGCTTTAATTGCCACACTTGACTAAGGTGATTATACCTTTCTATTTTTCTATTACAATTGCAGTAAAACAAAACTTGGTTCCATATTGCCCCACCCCGCCCGCCCCTGACGTCCGTCTGACCGGGCAAACTTTTCCTCTCGCATAATAACCCAGATTTACATTCGTCGACGCAAAGGCGATTAATGTCGTTGCTTTACGCAGCCATCGTCGGCTCCACGTTGCACCAACGACCTGGTACAGCGACATGAAGGGGGCGCACATTCTGGTCAAACCCAGGATGATAGCGGCATATCTCGATATCGATCATGGCGGCGTCCTTAACGCATGACGTGCTATGCCTCCCGTGTGGCTGGCGAGCGCAGACGCTCCAGGCCGGCATTTTCGAGTGCGCTGTCCAGTAACTGCCTAATGGCTTCCGGCTTCTCCAGCCTCAGTGCTTGCTTGGCCAGCGCTTTCACGTGCCGAGAATCCACACTGCGGATCGCCCATTTAACCCGTGACAAGGCGGCAGCGCTGACGCTCAGGCTGTTGATACCCAACCCCAGCAGCAGCAAGGCGCACCCCGGGTCACTGGCCATCTCCCCGCACACAGAAACCGGTTTTCCAGCGCGACCAGCCCCTTCTACCACCTGCCGCAGAGCACGCAGGACGGCAGGGTGCAGAGGATCCAGCCGGCCCGAGACCTGAGGGTTGCCACGATCAATGGCCAGCAGATATTGGCTCAGGTCGTTGGTGCCAATGGAGAGAAAGTCCACCCGTTGCGCCAGCTCTTCTGCCAGGTATACCGCCGCAGGGACCTCAATCATCAGCCCGATCGAGGGTCGGACCGATGCAACGCCCTCCTCCAGCAGCTGGCGATGAGCCTGATCAATCAAACCCCGTGCCTGCTCCACTTCATCGATACCATTCACCATCGGCAGCAGCAACCTCAGGTTTTCCAGTCCGATGTTCGCGCGCAGCGCCGCCCTGAGCTGCGTCAGAAAAATCTCGGGACGATCCAGGGTAAGGCGAATCCCGCGCCAGCCCAGTACCGGGTTCGCTTCCACAATAGGCAGGTACGGCAAGGGCTTGTCGCCCCCGACATCCAGGGTCCTCAGGATGACAGGTAAGGGCGCGACCGCCTCTAGCGCCTGCCGATAGATCGCCACCTGCTCCTGTTCACTGGGAAAACGGTCGAAAAGCATAAATGGCAGCTCGGAGCGGAATAAGCCGATGCCTTGCGAACCTGCAGTCACCGCCAAAGACACCTCCGCGGTAAGGCCGGCATTGGTGTAGAGGAGCACCTCCACGCCGTCTGTCGTTCGCGCGGGAAGGTGCCGAAGTTGCTGAAGGTCCTTCTCGAGCACGCGTTCTTCGTGGATCAGGCGTTCGATCTCGGCGCGCAATTGCAGTGAGGGCCGCAGATAGACCTGGCCGCGGCTGCCGTCCACGACCACGTCCTGGCCGTCCAACCGCTCCAGGGGGGTTCGTCCGACACCTACCACCGCGGGTATACCGAGGGCACGCGCGAGGATAACCACATGGGACAGCGCAGACCCCTCTGCGGAGATAATACCGCGCAGGCACTCACGGGGGGCGAGACCCAAGTCGATGGCGCTGAGCTGATGCCCGATCAGAATGGTGCTTTCAGGATAGCCGTCCCGGGTCACTGCTGCATCCTGTAAGTGCACGAGTATGCGGTTGCCCAGATCGCGAATGTCTGCGCTCCGTTCCCGCAGGTAAGGGTCATCCATCTCCTCGAAGCGTCGGCAGTACAGCTCAACAGTCTGACGTAGCGCGCCCGGTGCCCAGTCTCCCTGTCGGATATGCTGCACCGTGGTGTCCACTATTTCCGGGCTGTTCAGCATCAATGCGTAGGCATCGAACAATGCCCGATCCGCGGCAGGGAGCGTACCCTGCCAGTCTTCGCTCAGACGGCCAAGCTCCTCCTGAACGCAGGCCACAGCGGCGTGCAGGCGCTGCTCTTCCCGCTCGATATTTTGCGCCTGACGGCTGGGCACCGCGCCGAGGTCGGATGACGAAAAGACGGATACGCCTATACCCATGGCGATTCCGGGCGCCCCTACCACCCCCTCAAGCTGGCCCGATTCTGCGTCGTCCGGATGACACAGACTACAGAGCATGCCGCTCACCCGGGCATAGGCAATAGCGCCGCCCAGCTGGGCCGCCAGCGTGGTCAGGATGGCGGTGTCGGTGTCGCTAAAGCGGCGCACCGCTCGCTGGCGCACGACCAAAACGCCCAGCACCTGGCTGCGGTGGGTAATCGGCACACCAAGAAAACCGTGATACCGCCCGGCACCGGATTGCTCAACGAAGCCCTGATCCAGGGGTTGGGGGACATGATCCAGGTTGATGGGATTGGCGCTCTCGGCCACCTTGCCAATAAGCCCTTTGCCGAAGCCAAATTGAACGTGGCCAAGCACACTCGGCTCCAGGCCGCTGGTAGCCACCATCACATGTCGGCGGGTAGCGTACTCGGTGAAGTAAACACTACAGACGTCGGTCGCCATCAACTCACGGGTGCGCTCCACCAAGACCCGCAGCGCCGTTTCTATGCCCGGCGCCCTGTCCACTTGTTGAATCACCCGGCTGAGTGACTCCAGATTGAAACGCTTGCTGACCATAGAGAACTCCACGGTATCGGCCTTCAGCCTGGTTCCCCTCTGCGGCGGTTGACGCGGATACATATTAACCTGGCGTGGCTTTATGCCACGGCGATTCATCCATGAACCGCCGATTAAGGCGACATTTTTTGCACGGTATTAGGTTGCCGCCTTACTAGAACCTGGCATCGTCGGCTTCACTGACCCGCGACCCCGCGTGCTCGAAATAACCGGTCAACGTGGCTCGGGTAACGGGCCATCTTCGACAATCAACACCTGATGACTCATAGTACACCCTTTTTGCATTATGCGGCGCAGTACACGGGCGTAATCCTCGTGGAGAATATGCGGCATTTTTTCACAAAAACGCCCTCCCTCAGCAGCAAGACTAGCCGCCGCAACCCATCTGTTTACAATTCTTCATATTCCTTCACAGCCTGTTAACGACTAACGACATACCCGTTCATATCCGCTCGATATCCTAAGTACGCATAAACAAAAGGGTTTATTTAGGAGAGCAATCATGAATATTAGCCGTCGACAATTTGTAGTAAACTCCCTCGCTGCCGCCAGCGCGGTACCCGTCTTAACGCTGTTTGGTCCTAATGCGGTTTTCGGCGATGATACCGTACTGATCCCCCATGCTACCCACTTCGGTCCCTTCAATGGGGTGGTCAAGAACGGCAAATTGATCGGTGTGCAACCGATCGGCAGCATCGACGCTATGCCCACCAAGATGCTCACCGAAGGCATTCTAAGCCGCACCTACCATGAGACCCGCGTCAACCATCCGATGGTCAGAAAGTCCTACCTGGAAGGGATGACCAACGGCACCGGCGATACCAAAGTCGAGCTTCGCGGCAAAGAGGAGTTTGTGCAAGTTTCCTGGGATGTGGCCCTGGGCCTAGTCGCGAAGGCGATTCTGGACACCATCGACCAGCATGGCAACGAAGCGATCTTCAGCAGCTCCTATGGCGGCTGGAGCCATGCCGGCGTGTTCCGCCCCAATGTGTTGCAGGGCCGTTTCTTTAACCTGATCGGCGGCTGCAGCCTCACCTCAGGCGACTATTCCGGTGGTGCCTCGCAGATCAGCCTGCCCCATATCATCGGCGATATGGAAGTTTACTCGGCACAGACCTCCTGGGAGCAGGTGCGGGACAATACCGAAATATTCTGCATGATCGGCTGTGACCCCTTCAAGAACAACCGCATCGAATACCGGGTGGCGGATCACCAGATGTACCCGCGCTGGGAGGCGATCAAGAAGAAAGGGGTGAAGTTTATCTCCATCAACCCCCAGTATACGATCACCGACGAGGCCCTGGACTGCGATTGGATTAAGATTAGGCCCGGCACCGATACGGCGCTGTTTATGGCCATCTGCTACCACCTGTACCAGACCAAACAACATGACCAGGCTTACCTGGACAAATACACCGTCGGCTTCGAAAAATTCCTGCCCTACCTGCTCGGCAAAGATGCGGACGGCACGCCCGCCAAGACCCCGGAGTGGGCCTCCGAGATCACCGGAATCCCGGCGCAGAAGATTATCGAACTGGCCGACCTGTTCGCCAAAAACCGCACCCAGTTTGCCGGCTCCTGGTCCCTGCAGCGCCAGCACCATGGCGAGATGCAGCACTGGGCCATCATCGCCCTCTCCAGCATGCTCGGCGGTATCGGCAAGCCCGGCGAAGGCGTCGGTTTCAGCTGGCATTACGGTAACGGCGGCATGCCCGCCTCCGGAAAATCCACGCCCGCCGGCCTGTCTCAGGGTCGCAATATGGTCAAGAGCTACTGCCCGGCCTCGCGCATCAGCGAGATGCTGCTCAACCCCGGCAAGGAGTTCTTTCACAACGGCAGCATGCACAAGTTCCCGCTGACCAAGATGATCTATAACGCGGGTAACAACTTCATGTCCCACCAGCAGGACACCAACGAGCTGATTGGCGCCCTGAACAACGTCGATACCGTCGTCTGCCAGGACCCCTGGTGGTGCGCGTCCACCCGCTGGTCCGACATCGTGCTACCGGCAACCACAACGGTTGAGCGAAACGATATCACCTCCGGCGGCACCTACAGCAACGACAAGATCTACGCCATGAAGCAGATCATCGAGCCTCAGGGCGAGAGTCTGGATGATATCGAGATCTTCCGCCGCCTGGCCAAGCTGTTCAACTGTGAATATCAGTTTATGGATCAGGGCAAGACCGTGATGCAGATGATTGAAGCGGCCTATGCAAAGAGCTCCTCCACCATGCCCTTCGACGAGTTCTGGGAGAAAGGCATCGCCATCATGCCGATCCCCGAAGCCGCCAACAAGTGGGTGCGTCATGGCGACTTCTACACCGATCCGGAGAAGAGCCCGCTGGCCACCAAGTCCGGTAAGATCGAAATCTTCTGTCAGGACTTCGCCGACTACCAGCTGGATGATTGTCCACCGATCCCCAAGTTCCTGGAGCCCCATGAGTACCTGGGCAATGCCAAGCCGGGCCAGGTACATGTCGTCAGCCCCCATCCGCGGATGCGGCTGCA
Source organism: Motiliproteus sp. (assembly GCA_041586615.1). Lineage (GTDB taxonomy): Bacteria > Pseudomonadota > Gammaproteobacteria > Pseudomonadales > Balneatricaceae > Motiliproteus. The sequence continues at coordinate 88,804 of JBFGZS010000006.1, forward strand.
CTCCCAGATGGCCAATGCCAGCATCCGTGAAATCGACAATATTCAGGGCCGGGAACCCTGCTTGATGAGCCCCGAAGATGCGGCGGCCCACGGCATCAAAGATGGCGATCTGGTGGAGGTCTATAACGACCGGGGCGCGATCATCGTCGGCGCCCGGGTCGACAAGCGGATCATGAAAGGGGTGATCAGCATCTACGAAGGTTGCTGGCCGTCAGTGGACAGCAAAGGACGCTGTAACAGCGGCCTAATCAACTTCGTTACCTCCAGTAAGTGCTCCAGCCAGTTGAGTCAGGCGACGACCGCCAACACTACCCTGGCCAGTATCAAGAAGTGCACCGATCCGGATGGACCAAATATGGCCTACACCAAGCCGGCCATCATCAAATCCGATATCCAGCTGGATCCAGCCTTCTATGGCCTGGGTCGTGCCGCCAGCCTTAAAAGCAAGGTCAGCGCCAACCTTAGCCCAGGGGAGAAGATCTTCTATCAGCGCTGCACCGTGTGTCATGGTCCCAAGGACCCCACACACTTTACCCAGCTGCAATGGAAGGGAATCACGCAAAGCATGTTCCCCCGCGCCGGGCTCAACGATGGCGAGCGTAGCCTGGTACTGGACTTCCTGCTGAAGAATGCCAAGGACGCCATTTAACTGCACAGGATATGACTGCAAGGTACCCGGCGGTTCGATCCGCCGGGCGCCTTGCGGTCAGATGTCAACCGGCAACAGTCAGGCCAACCAGAATACCCTCTTCTCTATACAACCTCCCCTTCAACCACACGTCGTTAGCCTTTGGCGTGAAGCGGTCTGATATCTCCTCTTCTAAGATACGCGAGGGGCCTGCGTCGTAGCGTCCAGCTGCGCGGCCAGATACGCGCGCTCCGCCTTAAGGAAATCGCACAAAAACTCGGCAACAGCGGGATAGAAGCCGCTAGCCGTTATGCGCTCGCAGCGTTGCTTAAATTCTGGCACCCAGCTCAGCAAGCGCTCTTCGATAAAGGCCTGCTGCTCTCGGTACAACGCCGTTCGTTCCGAATCGGTCTTGGCTGCTATCAGGCGTAGCGCCTGATTACCCAGGTAGTCGAGCATGATGGCCAGGTGGTCCGCGGGTTCCTTGAACTGCTCGGTGACCGCCAGCCCCTGGGATGTGAGCAGCGCCAGCATCTCATCATGCGGTTTCTGAAACAGCAGCCCGTCGGCTGACAAGTAGACCGAGGCATAGGGAAGCGCCGAGGTGCGGTTATCGCCGAGGAAGGCCTGGGCGAAATCGGCCGCCAGCTCTAGTCGCGGTTGTTCCATTAACTTCAGCGCCACCAGCGCGTGTTTTAACCGAACCAGGGATGCCGGTTCCTCGGTTCCCGGTAACGCTGCGGATAACCCGTCGATAAAAGCCAGCCCTGGCTCACCGAAATACGCGTTGAGCGAATCCGCCTCGAGCTCTTTGGCAAACACCGTAGAGAGCCACCAATAGATGCTGGCGCGCGCTTCGGCATCTTCTGTATCTGTCTGCATCATCGGCTATTTTCTCAGCTGTTGCGGAGACCAGGGGTTCAGGGATTCTGCACTGAATCTCTGAACCCCACTATGCCATCTCTTTCGGGCCACCGAAGGCGGTCACGGCGGGGGCCTTACCGACAAACTTTTCGATCTCCACCAAACAGGTATTGGCGCTGACGGCCTGCGCCAGCTGGGAGGTCCCGATATCCTGCGTCAGGGTATTGGGATCGCCGTAGGTATCCAATGCCCCGATCGTCTCGTCCACGGGGCCGTACCAGGCCCCTTCCTGGATGCGGATCAC
>JBFGZS010000007.1:0-89550 GCA_041586615.1 Motiliproteus sp.
CGAGCACCTGATCGTCGAACTTTACTCGAAGTAAGTAAGACTTAATTGCTAGGTGGATAGAATGCAGGCATCAGTCAACGAATTTCTAAGCCCCAGTCGAATTGATGTGGAAGAGATCAGTGCGACCCGTGCCAAGGTAACTCTGGAGCCGCTTGAACGCGGCTTCGGTCATACCCTGGGTAACGCGTTGCGCCGGATCCTTCTGTCATCCATGCCCGGTAGTGCGATCTCTGAAGTAGAGATCGAGGGCGTACTGCACGAATACAGCTCTATCGAGGGTGTGCAGGAGGATGTTATTGAGATCCTTCTCAATCTCAAGGGTGTTTCTGTCACCATGCACAATGGTGAAGAAGCGACCCTGACTGTGAGCAAAAAAGGTCCCGGCGTCGTGACAGCAGGAGATATCCAGCTGAACCAGGACGTTGAGATTGCCAACCCAGAACATGTGATCGCTAACCTTAGCAGCAATGCCGAGCTAGTGATGCAGCTGAAAGTGACCCGTGGTCGCGGCTACGTGCCAGCAGACGCGCGTGATACCTCTGAAGAGGAGCATCGTCCAATCGGGCGCTTGCCACTGGATGCTACATACAGTCCTGTGCGTCGTGTTTCTTACGGCGTAGAAAGTGCACGTGTAGAGCAGCGTACCGACCTGGATAAGCTGGTCATCGACCTGGAAACCAATGGTTCCATCGATCCAGAAGAAGCCATTCGCCGCGCCGCGACTATTCTGCAGCAGCAGCTGGTTGCCTTCGTCGATCTGCAAAGCGCAGAGACGGCGGAAGACAGCGCGCCGGAGCCGGAGGTTGATCCTATCCTGCTGCGTCCGGTTGACGATCTGGAGCTGACCGTACGTTCTGCCAACTGTTTGAAGGCTGAGAACCTGTACTATATCGGTGACCTGATCCAGCGTACTGAAGTTGAGCTTCTGAAGACGCCTAACCTCGGTAAGAAGTCCCTGACTGAAATCAAGGACGTGCTGGCATCCAAGGGCTTGTCCCTGGGTATGCGTCTGGAAAACTGGCCGCCGCCTAGTCTGAAGAACGACGACAAGGCTGCTTCTTAAGCCGCCTTGGCTCGACAACCGTTTAGATTTGTAGGGAATTTACCATGCGCCATCGCAAGAGTGGTCGTAAACTGAATCGAAACAGCTCACACCGTCACGCCATGTTCCGTAACATGTCCGTGTCGTTGTTCGAGCATGAGTTGATCAAGACGACCCTGCCTAAGGCAAAAGAGCTGCGCAGCGTTGCTGAGCCGCTGATCACCCTGGCGAAAGAAGACAGCGTTGCAAATCGCCGTCTGGCTTTCTCTCGTACCCGTAGCAAAGAGATCGTTGGCAAGCTGTTCAACGAACTTGGTCCGCGTTACGCGAATCGCCCCGGTGGTTACATCCGTATTATGAAGTGTGGTTTCCGTTCAGGTGACAACGCTCCCATGGCTTATGTGGAGTTGGTTGACCGTCCGGTGGTTGAAGCAGACGATTCTGCTGAAGACTGATCGCACTGAGTACGCAGTACGTTAAAAAACCCGGCTATGCCGGGTTTTTTTTGTCGATCTGTCAGCCAAGTTGTCTGTGGAATAAGGCATGCGCCCCGCACGGAAAGCCGCTGGCACCTGTTTGATAATACAATTGGTCCTTGCGTCTATCTAGCGAAGGCTTATTATGGTTGATCTGTCTTGTCGGGGTTCTCTGTGCGTAGGTTGCTAAGAGATGAGAGGTATTCGCCAACCCGTGAACCTGATCCGGTTAATACCGGCGTAGGAAACAAGCAACCGGTCGGCTCCATTCTATTCCGGTTTCCTGCACCAGTAATCCGCACCGCAAGACATCTGCTAACAGTTTTTAATTGCGCTCGCTGTGCGAGCCCGTCTGGCGTATTCGCCGGGGAGATGTCGACATGAACAACAAAGAAAATCTCAATCTTCGTGACACGGCGCAGGTCGATCACGCCTCTGTACAGCCGTTTCCGGGTAGCCGTAAAGTCTATATCGAAGGTTCTCGACCGGATATTCAGGTGCCGATGCGCGAGATCAGCCTCGCTGACACACCGACCGGCATGGGCGGGGAGCAGAATGAGCCTCTGCGTGTCTACGACACCTCTGGCCCTTATACCGACCCTGCGGTGAGCATCGATGTTCGCCGGGGTTTGGCGCCGATGCGTGCGGCCTGGATTGAGGAGCGTGCCGACACCGAGCGCTTGGACGGTCTTTCCTCCGAGTATGGTCGCCAGCGTGAAGCATTGACCGAGCTTGAGTCGCTACGCTTCAATTTACAGCGCACGCCGTTGCGTGCGCGTGAAGGCCAAAACGTCACACAGCTGCATTACGCGCGCCAGGGTATTATTACGCCCGAGATGGAATACATTGCCATCCGCGAAAACATGAAGTTGGTCGAAGCCAAAGCCAACCCGCAGTTAAATGTTCAGCATCCGGGCATGAGCTTTGGTGCCAATATCCCCAAAGAAATCACTCCCGAATTTGTACGTTCCGAAGTAGCGCTGGGGCGTGCGATCATCCCCGCCAATATCAACCATCCAGAGCTTGAGCCGATGATTATCGGTCGCAATTTCCTGGTGAAAATTAACGGCAATATCGGTAATTCTGCGCTGGGTTCCTCGATCGAAGAGGAAGTTGCCAAGATGACCTGGGGCACCCGCTGGGGCTCCGATACCATCATGGATCTTTCCACCGGCAAAAATATTCACGAGACCCGGGAATGGATTATTCGTAACAGCCATGTCCCCATCGGTACGGTGCCTATTTATCAGGCGCTGGAGAAGGTTAACGGCGTTGCCGAGGATCTGACCTGGGAAGTGTTCCGTGATACGTTGATCGAACAGGCCGAGCAGGGGGTCGATTACTTCACCATTCATGCCGGCGTGCTGCTGCGCTATGTGCCTATGACGGCCAACCGTGTCACCGGTATCGTTTCCCGGGGCGGGTCCATCATGGCGAAGTGGTGTCTTGCGCACCACAAAGAAAACTTCCTCTACACCCACTTCGATGAGATCTGTGAGATCTGCAAGGCCTACGATGTCTCGTTCTCGCTGGGTGACGGCCTGCGCCCTGGCTCCATTGCCGATGCTAACGATGCGGCACAGTTTGGCGAGCTCGAAACACTGGGTGAGCTGACCAAGGTCGCCTGGAAGCACGATGTGCAGGTGATGATCGAAGGTCCTGGTCATGTGCCGATGCATATGATCAAAGAGAACATGGAGAAGCAGCTAGAAGAGTGTCATGAGGCGCCTTTCTACACGCTGGGCCCGCTAACCACGGATATCGCGCCGGGTTACGACCACATTACCTCCGGGATCGGGGCGGCGATGATCGGTTGGTTCGGCTGTGCCATGCTGTGCTACGTGACGCCAAAGGAGCACCTGGGGCTGCCCAACAAGGAAGACGTCAAGACGGGCATCATTACCTATAAGATCGCTGCGCATGCGGCCGACCTGGCCAAGGGCCATCCTGGTGCTCAGATTCGCGATAATGCCATGTCCAAGGCGCGCTTCGAGTTCCGTTGGGAAGACCAGTTCAATATCGGCCTTGATCCCGATACGGCGCGGGCGTTCCATGATGAAACCCTGCCCAAAGAATCGGCCAAAGTGGCGCACTTCTGCTCCATGTGTGGTCCCAAGTTCTGCTCGATGAAGATCAGCCAGGAAGTGCGGGAACTCGATGCCTCGCAGATTGCCGCCATCAATCTGGAAGTTGATAAAGGCATGCAGGCCAAAGCCGACGAGTTCCGGGAAACCGGCAGCGAAATCTACTCCAAGGTTTAGTCTGTAACCCAGTGCGTCGCTAACCGGGTCCTGAGGGCGAGCGTTTTCAGGACCTTAATGTGTACATTAGCGAGGGCATACTCACTGTAAGGGGCTCTTATGCAGTTGGCTCAGCAGGTCAATACGTTTGGCCGTCATATGCAAGCCAAATACGGCCACCGGGTACATAAGCTGGCGCTTAACGCCAGCTTTACCTGCCCGAACCGTGACGGCACCAAAGGGATAGGGGGTTGTACGTTTTGTAACAACACCTCGTTCAGTCCTAATGCCAAGCAGCCGCCCAGTATCGCTTCACAAATCGAAGCCGGGCGGCGCGTCATTCGCAAGCGCACGGGCGCGCGTCATTATCTCGCCTATTTTCAGGCCTATACCAATACCTACGCCGATATTGCCTATCTGCGTCAGCTTTACGATGAAGCCTTGAGCGAACCCGATGTCGTCGGGCTGTCCGTGGGTACCCGTCCTGATTGTGTGCCCGATCCGGTGCTCGATCTCCTGGCCGAGTATCGGGACCGGGGTTATGAAGTCTGGCTGGAGTTGGGTTTGCAGTCGGCCAACGATGCGACCCTGAAGCGGGTGAATCGTGGGCATGGCTGGGCGGAATACGCCGATGCCGTGGCCCGCGTCGCGCAGCGTCAGTTGCAGCTGTGCACACATCTGATTGTTGGCTTGCCGGGTGAATCGGCCTGGGACAGCGTGGCTAGTTTTGAGCGCGTGCTTGAACGGGTCTACCCGAGTCAGGCCACGCAGGGGCTCAAATTGCATCCGCTGCACATTGTCAAAGGCACGCAGTTGGCCCGCGAGTTCAGGCAAGGCCTGTACGAGGGCGTTCCTTTTGATGAGTATGTGGCGGCATCGGTCGAAATCGTGCAGCGTAGCCCGCAAGAATTGGTGTTCCATCGGCTGACCGGAACCGCGCAAGCCGATATGTTATTGACGCCGCAATGGTGTGCCAAAAAATGGCGGGTGTTGAACGCCATCGCACAGCAGGTCGATGCAGGGGCGGCACTTGAGCCCCTGCGCCGCGTGGTGTGAGCGCGTTATCTAGACATTGTGCGGGCCATTTTGGCCCGTTTTCTATGGGGTCTCGTCGTAGACCCGCAAACTGGTGAGTTGTTGGTCAATCCTGGCGACGAGTTGTTGATAACGCGTGCTTTCGACATTCTGGAAGCTACGGGTAAAGGCCTCTGCCGTCAGCCCTTCTGGCAGGCTGCTGATAGTGAACAGTAGATCCTGGTCGTTTATGGATTGCCCGACGCGATTCTGCAGGCGCCGTGCACTGGCGGGGGTCTGGGTGGCCAGTTGCGCAAAGCGGGTGCCGGCCCGGTCAGCGGCCAGGTCAGCAAAGCTAAATCCGCTGCCGCCCCGGTTGCTGTCCAGTAATTCTTTAAACTCGCCTACCGCCTGGCTGATACCTTGTTTGGCTAACAGCTGCAGGGCGATGGAGTAGACAAAATGCAGGCGCAGGTCTTCACGGCCGCGTAGCGTCGTCGCTTGCTGGCTGCGCTGCCCGCGCAGTTCGTCGCTTAACATCGGGCCCGTCAGCTGCTCAAAGCGCTGCGTGCCAAGATAGAGCGCCAGGGCAAACAGGGCTGACTGGTTATGCTGCTGCGCCGTGGCATACTCCGAGCGTTGCGCGGCATTCTGTAATAACGGCTGGATAAAGCGGGCGAGAGAGATGGCCTGCTTATCCGGGTACTGATGATCGACCAGAATCAGCTGGCGGTAGTAATGGCTGACCAGCGCGGCCTCGATGCCGGGTCCCTCCGAGCGTAATCCCTGCAGCCGCTCGCGGACCCTGTCGGCGCGTTGTTTCAGGTCGGCAACGGGGTTGATCAGCAGCGTTAATTGTTGCGGGCGACTGGTTGCTATGCGCACGCTTTGCAGGAGCAGGTCGCCTTCATTGTTGCCCAGTAGCAGGTTTAACGCCGGCGCAAGCAGCGTATTCAGCAGGCGGCCCGGAAGATTCAGTGACCCGATTTGCACATAGTCAAAACGCAGTTGGTCGCTGGCGGCCGGCAGGCGCGTGCGGATGGATAAGTAGCGACCTAGCGGTGTTTGGGGGAGCGTAATGGTCAGCGCGGCCGTTGCCCCGGCGGTATTGATCTTGGCGTAGCCCTTGACCGCTGGGTACGCCCGTGACAGTAAGGCGAAAAGGCTGTTGGCATCGTTTTCGCTGATAATCAGTGGCGTCGGTCTTTGAGACCGTGAACTGTTGCGCCAGGCGCGTGTTGCCAGTTGTTTGACGCGACGGGCCTGCGCGGGGTCGGCGCTGGACGCGCTCGTGACGACGGGCTGATCATCGATCGCAAGCACAACCAGGCTGGCCGCGCCGAGCAACAGTAGGGTGGCCAGCAGCAGTGTCAGGCGCAGGCCCGTCTTTAATATGGACATCGATGAGCTATCTCGTGGTGCGCCTTGTTTACCCGTGCCGGGTTTATCAATGCCAACGTAATCACTGCGAATCAGCCTTGCGTGTAGGCGCGGCGAACCTCGGCAGCGATCAACTGGATGCCGCGTTTAACCTGGTCGGCATCCTGGCTGTAGGTGACGCGGATGCACTCGTGGCGGTGCTGCCATTCATCCGGGATGCCCGGGAAGAAATAATGGCCGGATACGACGATAACCCCGTTGGCCTTCAGGCGCTCGTACAGCTCCAGGCTGCTGATGGGCAAGTCTTTGAACCAGAGCCAGAGGAACATGGCGCCTTCGGGTTTATGCACATAGAAGGGGGTGTCCCCCATGGCCTGATGGAGCCAGCGCAGGGCATTTTCTGCCCGCTCTTGATAATAGGGGCGGATCAAGTCGCGGCTGATGGCGATGATCTCGCCACTGCGGACCATGTCCTGGGTGAGAACCGCTCCGAAGCTGCCGGTGGTCAGGTTGATGATGGCATTGATGCCCGATAGCGCCTGAATAATCTCTTCGCGGGCGATGACAATACCGGTGCGGGCGGCGGGCAGCCCGAGCTTGGACAGGCTCATACAGACGATGCTGTTTTCATTCCACAGCGGGGTCGCGTCGCTAAAAATCAGGTTGGGAAACGGCGTGCCGTACGCACCGTCTATAATCAACGGGATGTCATGGGCTTTGGCAAGGGCATCCAGGTGTTCCAGTTCGTCATCGGTAATAACATTGCCGGTCGGGTTGGTTGGGCGGGAAACACAGATGGCGCCGGTGTTGTCGGTGACGCGGAAGTCGTCGAAGTCGACCCGGTATTTAAAGGTATGCTCGTCCAGAAAGTCGATCTGCGGGTGGGCGGCCGTGAAGAAGTCCGGGCTGAGGCCGGCGTCGGCATAACCGATATATTCCGGCGCCATGGGAAGCTGGATCCGGCGGTGCTGGCCGTCGTCGCAATCACCGGCGAACATGTTGAAAAGCATGAAAAAGCCGGATTGACTGCCGTTGGTCAGCGCGATATTTCGGCGGCTGATATTCCAACCCAGTTCGCGCCGTAGCAGGCGGGCCAGGTTGTCGATAAATTCACTTTCGCCCTGGGGGGGATCATATACGCCGATCAGGTGCTGAAATTCGCGCGGGTTATCGAGGGTGCGCTGTAAGCGCGCGTGAAACAGCTGCTGAACCTCGGGGATATGACCGGGGTTGCCGCCGCCCATCATGATCATATCCTTGCCGCTGGAGAGGGCCTGGCCCAGATCGTCCATCAGGCTCAGAATGCCCGATTCGCTGGTGAACTTACGGCCGAAAGAAGATAGTTTCATTGCCTTGCCTGATTCGCTTTTTCATATCGGTATCAATATTCTAGCGGTGTCGCAGAGGCAAAGATAGGGGAGGTCATGTGGACAGTATAGCGGCCATTCGAGACGCTGCGTTATACCGGCTGGGTGCACGGGAGCACAGCCGTTGGGAATTGCAGCACAAATTAGCGTTAAAATTGCGCCGCAGCGGCGGGGATGCCGGGCTGCAGGCGGCGATCGTTGGGGTGCTGGATAGCCTGGAAGCCGATGGTTACCTTAGCGACCGGCGCTTTGCCGAGAGTTTTGTGCGTTCGCGTCACGAGCGTGGGCAGGGGATGCTGCGTATACGGCAGGAGCTGCGCCAGCGCGGCGTCAATCGTGATTTGGCCGAGGAGACCTTGGCGCGGCTGGATTATGACTGGTTTGCCCTGGCGCGGACCGTCCGGGAGCGGCGCTTTGGTCTCCACGTGCCTGCCGACCGCAAGGGGTATGCGCAGCAAGTCCGCTTTCTGCAGTATCGGGGCTTCGACCCCGATCAAGTCCGTTATGCCCTGGACAGCGAGGAAAATGAGTGAAATAGGCCTTGTGGCGCGGTTTTTGGCGGTTTTACCCTCGCACCGGCCACTGTATACTAACGCGTTTTTGTATGGCTTTTAGTCTGCCGGGGCGGGTGAATGCGAGACGGCCTTCGCAGGGTGTGAGCCGCGGTATGTTTCACGCGTTTTTTTGGCGGTTGATTTGGCGCAGACAGGTTTGATCCCGATCGGGGTGTGCGCGTCGGCTTAGTGAACGAAATCGGTTTGGTGCATAATATTTATGAAATACATGACTAGCGCGCAGATTCGTCAGGCTTTTCTGAATTACTTTAACGGTCAGGGGCACGAGGTTGTTCCCAGCAGTCCGCTGGTCCCCGGCAACGACCCCACCCTGCTGTTCACGAATGCGGGCATGGTGCAGTTCAAAGACGTGTTCTTGGGTGACGATAAGCGCGCCTATAACCGAGCGACCACGTCGCAGCGTTGTGTGCGCGCCGGCGGTAAGCACAACGACCTGGAAAACGTGGGTTACACCGCGCGTCACCACACCTTTTTTGAAATGCTGGGCAACTTTAGTTTCGGTGATTACTTTAAGCCCGAAGCGATCCGGTTTGCCTGGGAGTTTCTGACCTCCGCGCAGTGGATGGGCATCCCCCGCGACAAATTATGGGTCACGGTGTACGAAGAGGATAACGAAGCCTTCGCTATCTGGTCCCAAGAGATGGGCGTGCCGGTCGATCGCATCGTGCGTATCGGCGATAAAGGCGGGCGTTATAACTCCGATAACTTCTGGGCCATGGGCGATACCGGTCCCTGCGGTCCCTGTACCGAAATCTTCTACGATCATGGCGCCGATGTTGCCGGTGGTCCTCCCGGTAGTCCGGACGAAGATGGCGATCGCTATATCGAAATCTGGAACATCGTCTTTATGCAGTACAACCGTTCTGCCGATGGTGCGATGGTGCCGCTGCCTAAGCCCTCCGTGGATACCGGCATGGGTCTGGAGCGTATCGCTGCCGTTATGCAGAACGTGCACAGTAACTACGAGATCGATATGTTTGCCCGTCTGCTGCAGGCCGTTGCCGACGTGACCGGTGCCGAGGATATGGGCAACAAGTCACTGCGTGTGATTGCCGACCATATTCGCTCGGCCGCGTTCCTGGTCGTTGACAGCATCGTGCCCTCGAACGAAGGGCGCGGCTATGTGTTGCGACGTATCATGCGCCGGGCGATTCGTCATGGTCATAAGCTGGGTGCCCAGGGTGATTTTTTCCATAAGCTGGTGGCTCCGTTGATCCAGGAGATGGGCGATGCCTATCCCGAACTGCGCAAGATGCAGGCGCAGGTTGAAGCGGTCTTGCTGAAAGAGGAGCAGCAGTTTGCCAAGACCCTCGAGCAAGGGATGCGAATCCTCGAGCAGGATCTGGCCGACTTGGACGGTACCTTGATCGGCGGCGAGACCGTGTTCAAGCTGTATGACACCTATGGTTTCCCCGTTGATCTGACGGCCGATATCGCGCGCGAGCGTGACCTTCAGCTGGATATGGACGGCTTTGAGCGGGCGATGAATGCGCAGCGCGAACGTGCCCGCGCGGCGGGTCATTTCTCGGTTGATTACAACGAGAGCTTGCGCCTGGATCAGGAAACCACCTTCTGTGGTTATGACCGTCTGCAAGATAGCGCCCCGGTGCAGATGTTGTTACAGGATGGCCAGCAGGTCGACAGGGTGGCTGCAGGCAGTCGCGCTGCGGTGCTGCTTGATCACACCCCTTTTTACGCCGAATCCGGCGGTCAGGCCGGTGATCGCGGCCTGCTGAGTGGCGACGGCATTGTGTTCCGGGTTGAGGATACGATCAAGCAGGGCAAGGCCTTTTTGCATATTGGCACCTTGGAGCAGGGCACGATTAGCGTCGGGACGACGCTCGCCCTGCGTGTTGACGCGCAGGCCAGGCAGGCGACCGTGTTGAATCACTCCGCGACCCACCTGCTGCACGCTGCCTTGCGCGACATGCTCGGTGAGCATGTGACGCAGAAGGGCTCGCTGGTCGATGCCGATCGCTTGCGGTTCGACTTCGCCCATTTTGAGGCGGTAACCGAACCGCAGTTGCTGGCATTGGAAGATCAGGTGAATCAGCAGATCCGTGCCAACATGCTCGTTACGACGCAAGTGATGGCGATAGACGATGCCAAGAGCCGCGGTGCGATGGCGCTCTTTGGCGAAAAGTATGACGATGATGTGCGTGTTGTCTCCATGGGCAGCGAGGCGATGGGCACGGTATCACTGGAGCTGTGTGGCGGTACGCATGTCGAGCGGAGCGGTGATATTGGTCTGTTCAAAATCACCTCAGAAGGGGGGGTTGCCGCCGGTGTGCGCCGCATAGAAGCCGTTACGGGCGCTGCGGCGATGTCCTGGCTGCATGACAACGAAAAGCGTCTAGGGCAGATCGCTGCGCAGGTTAAAGCCCCGCGTGAGAAGGTTACCGACAAAGTTGCCGGCTTGCTGGAGCGGAGTCGCCTGCTCGAGAAAGAGTTGGAGTTGCTGAAAGCGAAGCTGGCCAAGTCGGCCGGTAACGATCTGGTGAGTCAGGCGCAGGAGGTTGCGGGCGTGAAACTGCTGGTCGCGCAACTGGACGCTGCGGACCCCAAGACGCTGCCTGACATGATGGATCAATTGAAGAACAAACTGGGCTCGGCGGTTGTGCTGCTGGCGACGGTGCAGGAAGGCAAAATCAGCCTGGTGGCCGGCGTGACCAAGGATCTGACCGCGCGTATAAAGGCCGGTGATTTAATCCAATACGTCGCGCCACAGGTCGGCGGTAAAGGCGGCGGTCGGCCTGACATGGCGAAAGGCGGGGGCACGGCGTCTGATGCGCTGCCTGCCGCGCTGGCCTCCGTCGCCGGCTGGGTCGAGTCCCAGCGCTGAATGATACCCATAGGATCTACTAGACAAGGCTGATTAACGATGGCACTGATCGTGCAAAAATACGGGGGCACCTCGGTCGGCTCGGTTGAGCGGATCGAGGCGGTCGCCGAGAAAGTCAAAGGTTTCCGTGAGCGGGGCGATGATGTCGTCGTGGTCGTCTCGGCCATGAGCGGGGAAACCAATCGACTCATCGACCTGGCGAAGGCGATCGAGAATTCGCCGACACCCCGTGAGTTTGACGTCCTGGTTTCAACGGGCGAGCAAGTCACCATCGCCTTATTGGCGATGGCTTTGAATAAGCGCGGTTGTCCGGCGCGCTCCTACACCGGCAATCAGGTCCGGATTCTGACGGATAGCGCCCATAACAAGGCGCGGATTCAGGATATTGACGGCGAGAAGATCCGTGCCGACCTGAATGCCGGACGCGTGGTGGTGGTCGCCGGTTTCCAGGGGGTTGACGAAACGGGCAATATCACCACGCTGGGTCGAGGCGGCAGCGATACCACCGGTGTGGCACTGGCCGCGGCATTAAAAGCCGATGAATGCCAGATCTATACCGATGTCGATGGGGTCTATACTACAGATCCCCGTGTTGTCGAAGGGGCGCGGCGCCTGGATCGTATCACCTTTGAAGAGATGCTGGAGATGGCGAGTCTCGGCTCCAAGGTGCTGCAGATTCGTGCGGTAGAGTTTGCCGGTAAGTACAAGGTGCCGTTGCGCGTACTGCACAGTTTTCAGGAAGGTCCCGGGACCTTGATCAGCATAGAGGATGACAACAGCGTGGAAAAACCGGTAATTTCAGGCATCGCGTTCAATCGTGATGAAGCCAAACTGACCGTTCTCGGGGTGCCAGACACCCCGGGTGTCGCCTTTCAGATATTGGGGCCGGTCAGTGAGGCCAATATTGAAGTCGACATGATCGTGCAAAATGTGGCCCAGGATCAGACCACTGACTTCACCTTTACCATGCATCGTAATGACTTTGATAAAACTCAAGCTATTCTTGAAGGAGTGGCTAAGGAGTTGGGTGCACGGGAAGTGGTTGGTGACAACAAGATCGCCAAGGTTTCCATCGTTGGCGTAGGGATGCGATCTCATGCGGGTGTTGCCAGCAAGATGTTTGCAGCCTTGGCCCGCGAATCCATCAATATTCAGCTGATATCGACATCTGAAATTAAGATTTCAGTGGTTATTGCCGAAAAGTATTTAGAGCTTGCTGTCCGTACGCTGCATTCCGCGTTTGAGCTGGATAAAGCCGAGGTCGTTAGCGAAGCCTGAGCATGACGCCGGCGTGGCCTCGGGGCGCTCAATGCCCCGTGCTGGCCGGCTGAAAAAAGGGTGTATCAAAGCGCGTGTTGTATGCGTCTTGTATGACGTCTTGTCTTACGTGTTCTGTTACATGTTGTGTTACATGTTTTATTGCATATTGCATATTGCATTAAATCTTGTCGTCAGCGCGCGTGGGGTGCTAACAGGTAATGTCCTGGCGCCAGGTGCCGCGCTGTTAATATGCGTTGGTTTGTATCAACATCGGTATTTGTTGTGAAGTCATCCGGGAGGGATAAGCCGCTATAGTTAGCTTGAGTATGCTAGTATGGCGCGCTTACCGATCTCGGGTATTTAATAGATAAAATTTTAAGGAGAAGTTCCATGTTGATTCTAACCCGTCGTGTAGGGGAGACCCTGATGGTTGGTGACGAGGTTACTGTGACGGTGTTGGGCGTCAAGGGTAATCAAGTGCGTATCGGGGTTAATGCGCCTAAAGATGTCGCTGTTCACCGCGAAGAAATTTATCAGCGGATTCAAAAAGAAAAGAATAAGGATGAAGAGTAATTTTTTTCATATTTATGCTTTCCTTTGTCGCGGCCTTTAGATAATATTCGCCCCGTAGATTGGTGAGGTGGCCGAGTGGCTGAAGGCGCGCCCCTGCTAAGGGCGTATCGGAGAAATCTGATCGAGGGTTCGAATCCCTCCCTCACCGCCATCTATATGCACCCGTAGCTCAGCTGGATAGAGTACCCGGCTACGAACCGGGCGGTCAGAGGTTCGAATCCTCTCGGGTGCGCCATTATTTAGAATAGCGTCTGTTGCCAGGCGGTATGTAAGATAGAAGGAGGTTTGCGTTAGCGGGCCTTTTTTTTGTTCTGAAGTTTTTAGCACCCGTAGCTCAGCTGGATAGAGTACCCGGCTACGAACCGGGCGGTCAGAGGTTCGAATCCTCTCGGGTGCGCCACTTCAGAATTCTGCTGGATCAGCAGGTTGTTTTATTGCACCCGTAGCTCAGCTGGATAGAGTACTCGGCTACGAACCGAGCGGTCAGAGGTTCGAATCCTCTCGGGTGCGCCATATTAAAAAAAGGGTCTGACCTGCGTCGGACCCTTTTTTTATGGCCGCTATCTTCTGTTTCTGCGCGCGTGTCCTTTGCGGCGAACCCCGCCGTTACGCGAAGCCCTTCCTTTACAATAAAACGCGTTTACTCTGCCGGAGCGCTGCGGCTCGCCGGGTGCCGGTTTGGCCTAATCGGCAGGGCGCGGGTATAATCGGTGCTCTTTGCCTAGCCAGAAGTCCCTGTCATGAAATTCATCGTCAAGCTGTTCCCCGAAATTACTATCAAAAGCAAGCCGGTTCGTAAGCGCTTTATACAGCGATTGCAGTCGAATCTACAGGTTGTTTTGCGCCGCATTGAGCCCGAAATCAAGGTCAAGGGACTGTGGGACAAGATCGAGGTGGAGACCGGCTCCGGCGATACCGATCAGCTTGCGCAGATCAAGCAGGCGCTGCAGGAAACCCCTGGCATCGCGTATTTTCTCGAGGTCCAGGAGTATCCGCTAGGGGATATGCATCAGATCTATGAGCAGACCTGCGCGGTGCATGGGGCTAGCCTGACGGGAAAAACGTTTGTGGTTCGCGTCAAACGGGCGGGTAAGCACGATTTCAGTTCCATCGATGTCGAGCGCTATGTCGGCGGCGGGCTGCGTCAGCACACCGATGCGGCGGGGGTCGATCTGCACAACCCTGAGGTTATCGTTAACCTCGAGATTCGTGACCAGCGTTTGTTTATTGTTGAAAATCGCTATCCCGGCCTAGGCGGCTTCCCGCTGGGAAGTCAGGAAGGGGTGCTGTCGTTGATCTCGGGCGGTTTCGATTCAACGGTCTCCAGTTATCTGACGATCAAGCGCGGCTGCAAAACCCATTTCTGCTTTTTCAATCTGGGCGGTGCCGCGCATGAGACCGGGGTGAAGCAGGTTTCGCACTATATCTGGAGTCGGTTTGCCTCGTCGCATCGCGTTAAATTTGTCACGGTCCCCTTCGAAGGGGTCGTGGCCGAAATTCTGAAAAATGTCCATCACTCCCAGATGGGGGTGGTCTTGAAACGGATGATGTTACGTGCCGCCACCGACGTTGCCCATACCATGGGGATAGACGCGCTGGTGACCGGCGAAAGTGTCGCGCAGGTATCCAGCCAGACGCTACCCAACCTGGCGGTTATCGACAAAGTCACCGATATGCTGATTTTACGACCGCTCGTGGTATCCGATAAGCAGGATATTATCGATACGGCGAAGCGGATTGGGACCTTTGATTTTGCCAAGAGTATTCCGGAGTACTGCGGGGTGATCTCGGATCGCCCCACCACCAAAGCGAAACTGTCGCGCATCCTGGAAGAGGAGGAGAATTTCGACTTCTCCGTCTTATCTCAGGCGCTGGCATCGATGCAGGTGATGCGTATCGATGAGGTTGACACCGAGGCTCGCAGCCGCATTGAAGTGGAAACCCGCGATGAGGTGGGTGCCGATGAGGTCATTATCGATATACGCTCCCCTGACGAAGAGGAAGCGTCGCCGTTGGACGTTGCTGGCGTCGACGTCATAAAACTCCCCTTCTACAATCTGGGCAGCGCATTCGCCGAGTTAGCGCAGGAGCGGACGTACCTGCTGTACTGTGACCGGGGTGTGATGAGCCAGCTGCATGCGCTGTATCTGAATGATCAAGGCTTTACTAACGTCAAAGTTTACCGGCCCTGATTGAGGCGGGCACCCGCCTGTTTTGCTCGGGTGCCCGTTGTGCCGAATGCGCTCGGCCGCCAGGCTCAGTAGCCCAGCAGTGCTTCGATATGGGCCTGGGTGCTGTACGCCAATGAGCTGGGGTTGTAACCGCCCTCCAGAACCGAAACGACACGATTGTTGCTGTAGGTGCGGGCGACATCCAGAATCAATTGCGTCACCCAGCGATAATCTTCTTCGGTTAAATGCAGGTCGGCCATCGGGTCTTCATGGTGGGCGTCAAAGCCGGCCGAAATAAAGATCATATCGGGCTTGTGTTCCTGCAGGGCCGGGAGCCAGCGCTGTTCCACGATGCGGCGAAATACCGTGCCGTCACTGTGTGCGTCAATCGGGCAGTTAATAATATTGGGGCGAACGATATCGCTGTAGCGTTCGGGGTAGAAGGGGTGCTGAAACGTTGAGCACACCAGTACTTCGGGGCGATCTTTGAATATATCCACCGTCCCGTTGCCGTGGTGCACGTCGAAATCGAGTACGGCAACCCGTTCAATGCCGGGCTGGCTTAAGGCGTGGATAGCGCCAATGGCCACGTTGTTATAAAAACAGAAACCCATGGGGTGGTTGTGCTCGGCATGGTGCCCCGGGGGGCGAACCGCACAAAAGGCGTTATCGGTCTTGCCGGTCAGAACGCGGTTGGTTGCCAGAATCGTCGATCCCGCCGCCAGCGATGCCGCGTGCAGCGATTGCGGGCACAGGGCGGTATCTTCATCCGTGTAGACAATGCCTTTTTCCGGCTTGCGCATCAATAAGCGCTTCGGGTGCAGGGGGTGGTGGGCCAGTAAGATCTGATCTTCGGTGATATGTACCGACTGCACTTGAAACAGGTGGTCCATAATCCCGGTACGTTCAAGCTGGCGGGCGATAGCGCGTAGCCGGATTGGGCTTTCCGGATGTTCGGGCCCCATATTATGCAGGCCGCAATCCTGGTGGCTTATATAGGTCGTAACCATAGTCGTTCGCGTGCTCCTAAGTCTCCGCTCAGTCTACTGAAAAGGCTGGGGGTAAACGCTTAGCCAAACGTCGTATTGTGCGGGGTCTGCGCCGCTGCAGGATCGGTAGTGAACGTTTTTTGCATTCGAGGTGTAAATATGTGGTGTAAATATAAAGCTGGGCGGCCGCAATTGCTGTAAATTCTCAACAGCGATGGCGGCCGTGCTAGCGGTTCGGCACCCACATGATCAGGGCGCATATTTATTGCCTGGTCCGATTAGTATTGTCCGAATAACGTTGTCCAAGCAATAGCGTCCAAATAACATTGCGTCCAAATAACATTAACCGAGAGAAACCAGGGAGGAGCGCGGTGCCGGCAGTTGATTTTTCCAGCAAGCGGATTTTATTGATCGATAGCAGCGGTAACTTTCGGTCGACGCTGCGTGGGATGCTCACATCGTTAGGATTTGGTCATGTGGATGCACCGCCAATCCGTGATGATTTGCTGGACACTATCGGTGACGGTGGCTACGACATCATTCTTATCGGGCATAACGACCGCGACCGGTATACCGGCTTGCAAATCCTTGAAGAAGCGCGCTACCGGGGCTTGATCAAGCCGACCTGTGCCTGGATCTTGATGACCAGCGACGCTTCGCAGGAGTCGGTGCTGTATGCCATCGAGATGCGTCCGGATGAGGTGCTGACCAAACCGTTTACGATTAATGAGCTAAAAAAACGCCTGCATATTCTCTGCCTGCGACGCCAGGAACTTGAGGCCATCGATCGCGCCATCGAAAAGGGCGCACTGAATCGGGCCATTAAGTTGTGCGATACCGAGGTGTCCCGATCCAGTAAGAATTATGACTATACCCAGCTGATTAAAGGGCAGTTGTTGCTGCAGTCTGAGCAATACGCGCGTGCCAAACCGGTCTTCGCAAGCCATTATTGGTCCACCAAAGACTTGATGCCGGGCTTTTGGCTGGCAACCTGCCATTTTCATCTGGGGCAATACAGCGAGGCGCAGACCTTATTGGAAAGCTTGCTTGCCAGTCATGAATTGCTGATTCCGGCCTACGATCTGTTGGCCAAAATACACGAAGCTAAAGGTGAGCACGAGGATGCCTGTCGCGTGTTGCAGCGGGCGATTGTGCGTTCGCCGCTGGCTGTTGAGCGACAAAATGAAGTCGGTCGGCTCGCCGCCGAAACGGGACAAATCGATGTGGCAATACAGGCTTATCGTAAATCGATATCCCTGGGTGAGAAGAGTTGTAAAGCGAGCGCGGAGCCCTTTTTACGTCTGGCTAATCTGCATCGCTATCAAGCGGGTGACTTGGAGGGGCGCGATCGTGACTATGCCTTTCAGGAAGCCGAGAAACTGCTGGACAGGGTCCCGCGCGCGTTTAGGGATCAGCCCGAGGTTAAATTGAATCTCATGCTGCTGAAAGGGCAGTTGTTGGAGGATATGGGCTTGGAGGATGAGGCGGCCAGTGTACTGGATGAAGCGCGTGAATTTAGCTTGGGTCTGAAGGACGTGGTCGATATTGAGCAGCAGAAAGCGCGTCTGGTATCGCTGAAGGCCATGGCAGCGCAAGGTTCGCCGCCAGCGCCGGCGGCACAGGGTAAGCGTAAGGTGGAGCATGATCCGATTATGAGCGATAAAGTGAATCGCATCGGCGTGCGCAATTACATGGCAGGCAAGCGCACACAGGCGATGCGCTATTTTGGCATGGCGATGGAGTATGACGCGACGAACGGGCGGGCGCTGCTCAATCTTGCTCAGCTGTTTCTCGAGGCGGCCAGAGACACGCCAAGCCGGCATGATGAGCGACGCAGAATGTTCGATCGCTATCTGCGTCTGGCGCATCGACTGACACTTGAGGATGCTGAAAAAGCGCGGCTGGGCGAGCTGGTTCGGCTAGGTCGTCTCGAGACGCCACAGCTGGCCGCCGGGCCCTTGTTGACGCTCATTAAATAGGGCTGGCCTGGCGGATATTGACCGGGCAGACACGGGCAGAAAACGGGTGGCGCTGTCCCCGTCTGGCGCGTGGGCAGCGGGGCGTTAGCCGACGCTTGCTGCGTGCAGGCCCTGTTCTAAGCCTGTCAGCAGGGCCGTGTATTCGGCGTCTGGCTGAAGCAGCTGCAACCCGACCGCCGTACCCAAGTTGGACGCCAGGCAGTTACAGTAAACGACCTCCCCGCGCAGGCGGAAATAATTCATCCGTCCTTGGCTAAGGGAGATCAGCTCAACCTCGACGGGTTCGCCTTCTGTCAGGCAGCACGTCAAAATAATATTGACGCCAATGCGGGAGATATTATCGGTGCTGCCGAGCAGCCGCTCGCCGTTAAGCCGGACAATAGACGCCTTCCAATAGACATCAAAGCGCGGGAAAAGCCGGTTTTCCAAAACGGAATTGCTATTGATAACCATCAGGCGCCTCCTGGCTATCCGTGAATAACGTCCCGTTAGTATAATGATTAACCGGGCATCAGCATACCGAGAAAAAATGTCGTCATCAAAAGGCCGAACGGATCGGTATTTTGATGGTAGGTTAATATGTGGCGCAAACGTAGCGGCACGATCGCGATCGCCGTCGCTATTGCCGATGGGCTCGGGCTGGCGGTAGCTGGTCGGGTGACGGTTAGATGGCAAGGGCCCTGAGAGTGTTTCTATGTTAGCTGATGCAATTCAAATTTTCGTGCTGTTGTGGGCGGTGATCGATCCAATAGGGACCGTCCCGGTCTTTCTTGCCGTGACCCGGCGGCATAAACATGAAGAGCTGGCGCGCATCGCCATTCAGGCGATCCTGATCGCGGCCGGCGTTCTGATCTTCTTTATTATTGCCGGAGAGTATTTGCTTGCGGCAATGAATGTACCGCTGACCGCGTTTCAGGTATCGGGCGGGCTGGTGCTCTTTGCGTTTGCCTTCAATATGATCTTTGGTGAGAGTAAGCCCGAGGAAGAGGTCCGGATCGTTAAAAGTGGCAGTGATACGGCGGTATTTCCGCTGGCCGTCCCCGCTATAGCCGGTCCCGGGGCGATGATGGCGGTGGTGTTATTGACCGACAAGCATCGCTTTGATGTGTCGCATCAGCTTTTGACGACGGGCGTGCTGCTCGTGGTTTTGGCGATACAGTTGCTCTTGTTGCTGGGCGCGCCCCGCATCGGCAAAGTCATTGGTAATGCCGGCGCCAGTGTTATCAGCCGGGTCATGGGGATTATTCTGGCCGCCGTCGCCATGAACAGTGTCTTGCTGGGTATTAAAGCGTTTTTCAATCTGTGATCGGCTTGACTGGGGGCGAGCGAGGGGTGATCGACGATCGGTGGTGACCCAGAGAGGATTCGAACCTCTGACCTGCCCCTTAGGAGGGGGCTGCTCTATCCAGCTGAGCTACTGGGCCGTATTGGCGGGCATTTTAGCAGTTCAACGAAATCAATGTCGATGGCTAGCAGATTAATTTGGACGACCGTCGCGTCGGCGTGCTTGTTTTAGCAGGGGTGGTGGCAATTTTAGGTGATCAATTTCAGGTGATGATAGACAGGGACCTGTCTCAGGCTTTGCCGAGTCGGTTCTGTGCGCTGTAGTTGCCTTTGGAGCCCGCCTGGTTATAGATCGCGTTTTTATTGACCTGTCCGCGCATAATGGCAAGGATCTGATCGAGGTTTTTCTGGTTACGCACCACGATGCGTTCGTTGCGCTTGTTCAGCGCTGACGCGTGCTTGAGCTGTGCGGCTAAATTATCCCATGCCTGCCCGATGAGGCTTGCCTGGCGTTCTGGCAGCGTGCTTCGCAGGGCCTCAATACCCGCGAGGTCCGGGCTGTAGCCGAGCGTGGCAATAAGCGTATTACGGGCGTCGATATTGGCCTCGAACGCGAGAATCTTACTGTTCTTGCGCGCGACAAGGTCTTCAAGCGCCGTGGCCGAAAAGGCCGATAAGACGGTCTTTTCTTCTTCTAATAGCTGGCAAAGAGCACTCAGAATTTGGGTGCCCTGTACGGTGAGGTCGAAGAAGGGTTGCAGCGATGTTGTGCTCATTGCGGGGCCACTTATCCGAACAGGCTCTCGTCAAGATCGAGAATTTTCCCGGCAACGGCATCGCTATCGATGCGGTAACGGCCTTCGTCGATCGCTTTTTTTATCTCGGCAACCCGCCCTTCATCGACGTCCGATAGCGCGGCGAGCTTTTCCTCTGTCCGCTGCATCGTTTGGGCTTGGGCGCTTAGATTGACGGTTTCCGAGGCCGCCGGCGCAGGGCTGTCGGTGGATGTTTTTCTGTCGGCAGGGCCCTGCGGAGGCGCGGTACCAACCTTGCCGCGGTTTTCCGCCGCAGTGGTCGATGTTAAGCCTGTGAGATTGATGGCCATCCGGGTATCCTCAAAAAATCTAACCTTCTGTCCAGCATATCGGCAGCGAGGGGGCTGACTTTAGCAATTTTTACGGTGGTTTTTACACATCCGCGTTGTGCACTATTCAGTATAACGTGCGTCAGCGTCACGTGCGGGTAAGTATAACCGATTGGGCCAACGATATCCGCTTGTCCTGGCAGCCGCGACCGGCTGAAACATGGCTATCGCCCCGCATGAACACGGCCCCTGGCGACAACCCGGCTCCGTAATACCTTGTCCGAGCGGTTGTTACGGACGGATATCTGTTGCCCTAGGCGGCCATTTTCAAGCGCCGTACCGAGGGTGTGAACGGTGATGCCTGCGGAACCGGCTTCGATCGTGACGGTGTCCCCCTGGTGAACCAGAACCGGCGGGGCGACATGCGTGGGGCTGATGGGTTGGCCGCTGATAAGGGCTGTTTTGAGTTCATGATCGAGAATGTTGTCTATGTTGGTGTAAAAGCCTTGCGGCAGGCGCGATAGCTCGACTTCTTGAAGCTGAAGCAGATCCATGCTGAGCCTCGTACCCTTGGGCAGGGGCCGGTTGGTAACCAGAACCGGGCGGTAAATTCGCAAGCGTCCGCTAACGTAAGTACTCCAGGGCTGTTGTTGGCGGCAGCGGGCGTGCAGTCGGAAGTAGCCTGCGCGCAGTGGACGGCTGGTTTGGAAGTGTAACGGTTGCGAGCAGGCCAGAGGCCGCACGCTTTTGGCTAGCCGGTTGAATACGACCTCAATTCTGCCCTGTTCAGCAGGTCGTAGCTGCTCCATAATGTAGCGTTGTGCCTGTACCTTCAGCGTCTGTTCTGCGCCCAGCGCTCGTGCGGGCAGTAGCGCAGGCAGTAGCGCAGGCAGGAGTGACGATAGGAGCGCAGCAGACAGGAGTACCCGCCGTCCTAAGGTTAGGGTTACGCCGCGGTGTGTTAAGCTGGCGACGTTCACGGCGTGTTTCCCGTGCTTATCCTTAGGCGACACGCAGGGGTGTCAGGTGTATCGGTAGGTAATTGCTGCATAATTTTGCCGTGAAGGAATCAGTAAGAGTCGATGTGGTTAGGCCTCTAAAGCGTAGCGGGTTGTTTGTGCGAATAACAGACCGTTTTGCTTTGCCGGCCTCGAGCCAACGGTTAAAGCAGGGGTCTTCGTCACAGGGATCCATATTGTAAGTAAGGGAGCGGTTCATGTCAGGTGTCCTCGATAGCGTAAACCAACGCACTCAGCTGGTCGGCAAGAACCGATTAGAGCTGTTACTGTTCTGTTTGCGGGGAGAGCAGGTCTATGGCCTGAACGTCTTTAAAGTCAGGGAAGTACTTCAGTGTCCGAAATTGACCGCATTACCGCGCTTGCGGGCGGGTGTTATCGGCGTGGCGCAGATTCGCGGCGCCGCCATTCCTGTGTTGGACCTGAGCCTGGCAATGGGACGCGGGGCCATTGAGAATCCGCAAAGTGGTTTTATTATCGTGACCGAATACAACCAGCAAGTGCTGGGCTTTCTGGTTAATCGCGTCGAGCGCATCATCAATACCAACTGGGAGGAGATCCATGCGCCACCCCACGGTACCGGGCGCGACAGCTATTTAACGGCCGTGACGGAGCTGAACGGCAAGCTGGTAGAAATACTGGATGTGGAAAAAATTCTGGCGGAAGTCGCACCCCGATCTGAAGAGGTCAGTGCACACATTAGCAACGATATTAACGCGATACGTGCGACTCAGGACCATCGGCCGCGGGTACTTATCGCGGATGACTCCGTGGTGGCCCGTAAGCAGCTTGAGCGCTGTCTGGCCGATATGGACCTGGAAGTGATCGCCAAGAAAAACGGCCGTGAGGCATTGGCCTATCTGCAGGGACTGGCCGACGAGGGCAAAAGCCCCGCCGATGAGTTTTTGATGGTGATCTCTGATATCGAGATGCCTGAAATGGATGGCTATACCCTAACCGCGTCCCTGAGAACCGATGATCGCATGCGGGGGCTGTATATCATGCTGCATACCTCATTGAGCGGAATCTTTAATCGGGCTATGGTAGACAAGGTCGGAGCCGATGATTTTCTGGCTAAATTTCAACCGGATGCGCTGGCAACGCGGGTGCGTGAACGGATCAGATCATGCCAACCCAAATAACATTCATAGGGACTGTTCAGGATGTTGATGAACCAAGGTAGCACCGCCCGCTTACAGATTACTGCGCAGGGATTTCAGCAGTTTCGTCTGTTTCTGGAGAGTGCTTGCGGTATCTTGCTCGGTGAAAACAAGGAATATCTTGTCAGTAGTCGCTTAAACGGCATTCTTACCGAGCATGAGTGCTTCACGCTTGAAGATCTGGTGCGTCGCTTGCAGTCGCCCGCGTCGAGTGGTCTGCGGGAGCTGGTGGTCGACGCGATGACAACTAACGAGACGCTCTGGTTTCGCGACAGCCATCCGTACACGCTTTTGCAGCAACGGGTGCTGCCTGAAATCGCCGCCGCAGCCGGCGGGCAAGGGGTGCGGATCTGGTCTGCGGCCTGCTCTTCGGGCCAGGAGCCATATTCTATCAGCATGGTGCTGGATGAGTTCAGGCGCAGCCGTCCTGGCGTCCTGCGGGGTATGGAGCGCATCACGGCGACGGATATCTCGCCGACCATGCTCGAGCATGCCAAGCGCGGTGAGTATGACATGCTGGCGCTGGGGCGCGGTTTGTCCCAGGAGCGCTTGACGCGCAACTTCACGAAGTTGCCTAGCGGTAGCTGGCAGATCAAGCAGGACATTAAGAATCGGGTGGATTTTCGCGCGCTGAATCTGATGGGCAGCTATGCGATGCTGGGGCGTTTTGATATCGTCTTTTGCCGTAATGTGCTGATCTATTTCTCCAGCGAGCTGAAGCGGGATATCCTGCGCAAGATGCACGCCACCCTGAAGCCCGGTGGCTACCTGTTTCTGGGGGCCTCGGAGTCCTTGGGGCCGCTCACGGACCTGTATGAAATGATTCACTGCCGTCCGGGGATTATCTACCGCGTCAAATAGGGGCCTTGCCGGTATAAGGCTGAGCGGCGGTTGCCGCTTCGCCGCTGTGGGCGGTAAGAGCTTGCCGCCTTTCCTTCTCTGGCCTTCATGTTTTTGCCCTTCTCTTGTCTTTTTCGGGCCCTTTTCGTGTTACCTCCGTTCGCCTGTCATTGATATCGCATGCTTTTCTCAATTTCCAGGTGTTGGCATCTATTTTGCTTTGTAACTGCTATCTGATTATTTAGGCAGAAGGCGGGACGCAGGCATGGCTATTACTTTCGATAAGGCGTTGGGGATTCATCCACAGGCATTGCTGCTGCGCACGCAACGCGCGGAGATTATCGCCAACAATATCGCCAATGCCGATACCCCCAATTACAAGGCGCGCGATATCGATTTTCACGCCTTGTTAACGGGTGAAGCCGAGCGTAACCGCATGACGGTTTCCCGTACCCAGGCCGGTCATCAAACGTCGCTGCTGGAGCCGGGTTACTCGGCGGACCTTCAATACCGCACCCCGAGCCAGCCTTCGATCGACGGTAATACCGTGGATATGCAGGAAGAGCAGGCGGAATATGCGCGTAATGCCATGGCGTTCCAGGCCAGTTTTACCTTTCTTAACCGTAAATTCAGTGGACTAACCTCCGCGATCAAGGGTGAATAAACGTGTCGTTAACGAATGTTTTTAACATCGCCGGTTCTGCCATGTCTGCGCAGTCGATTCGCCTGAATACCGTCGCCAGTAATATTGCCAACGCCGAAAGTGTCAGCAGCAGTGTGGAAGAGACGTACCGGGCGCGACAGCCTGTTTTTGCGCTGATCCAGCAGCAGCTAGCGGCGGATAGTGCGGCGATCGGTGCGGATGGCATGGCCGCTGGCGCGGGGATATCGGCCGGTCAGGGCGTCGAGGTGCGGGGTATTGTTGAAAGCGAGGCACCCTTGCGCCGTGAGTACGAGCCGGGGCATCCGATGGCGGATGACGAGGGCTATATTTTCTATCCGAATGTGAATGTGGTGGAGGAGATGACCAATATGATCTCCGCCTCGCGTTCCTTTCAGACCAATGCGGACATTATGAATACCGCAAAAGAGATGATGCAGCGGGCGCTGACCTTAGGGCAGAGCTGATCCAACAACGACGGCCGCCCGCGCTTCGCGGTGGCGGCCTAAGCAGTAGCGTCCCCTGCGGGGAGGAATAGCATGGCCGATATTAGTGGTGTAAATAACGCGAGCAACGTCTATACGGCGCTGAACAAAAAAGAGGAGGTCGGCAAGACCGACTCGCAGAGTGATATGTTCATGCAGCTGATGATTGCGCAGCTCAAGCATCAGGACCCTACCAGCCCGGCGGAAACCGGTGAGTTTATGCAGCAGATTTCTGATATGAACATGGTGGAAGGGATCTCAAACTTGAACAGCTCGATGGAGAATTTTACCAACTCCATGCTGTCCAGCCAGACGGCGCTGCAGGCGTCTTCGTTGGTGGGGCAGAAGGTGCTGGTGCCCGTGGATACGGCGCTGCCTGAAAACGGGGCGGTCAAAGGCCTTGTTGCGTTGACACAGAGCGAGCCCGATCTGCGGGTGAATGTGTTTGATGGGGGGGGCGCGCTGGTGGATACCTTTTCCATGGGCACGCAGGCCGCGGGTGATGTGAATTTAGACTGGCCGGCGCCTGTCGGACGTGAATCAGAGCGATTCCGTTTCGAGATCAATGGCCAAAATGATGACGATGGGTCGGCTGCGGTGTACCTCAGCCGCAACGTGGATAGTGTGACGCTGGGTGTGAATGGTGTCGGAATGAAGATCAATGTCGATGGCGGGTCCGTATCCCTCGATCAGATCAAGCAGATAGGCTAAGGGGTGTCTCATGGGTTTTAATACCGCGATAACCGGACTTAAAGCATCGGCGCGTCAGCTGGACGTGACCGGCAGCAATATCGCCAACGCCAGTACTGTGGGTTTTAAAGGTGCGCGTACTGAATTTGCCGACATCTTTACGTCTTCGGTTGCCGGCCCCGGCAGTTCCAATGCGGCCGGTGCGGGGGTTATCGTGTCCGATATCGCGCAGAACTTTACCGCAGGCACCGTCGAGTTTACCAATAACAACATGGATCTGGCGATCGACGGGGATGGTTTCTTTCAGCTCAAGGGTGCGCAGGGGGGGGTGACCTATACCCGCGCCGGGTCGTTTGAGCTGGATAGGGACGGTAACGTTATCGCCAAAAACGGGAAGGTTGTACAGGGGTATGGCATCGATGCGGCGGGTAACCAGCTGCCGGTCGCCAACCTCGCTATCACCCAAAAAGAGAGTGATCCACAAGCGACCGAAGCGATCGCGCTGTCCTTTAATATCGACTCGCGTCTCGAGCCGCCGGCGCGTCAGAACTATGACAAGGACGATGCGGGTTCCTATAGCTTCACCACCACCTCGCGGATTTTCGATCCGCTGGGTAACGAGCATACCATCAAGCTGGATTTTGTTGAGCAGGGGCCGTTTCGTGAGCAACAGACGTTTACGCTGTCTGATGTGCCTGCTGCGGTGGCGCCGGCGACCAATCGTGTTATTGATGTGAATGGTGTGGCCATCCCGCTGGATGATGCCGGTGAGACCGCGGCCTCTATCGCCGCTAAAGTGGTTGGTAGCCCCGCCGTAGTGGGTCCGCCCGCCATCGCTGCCGTGCCAGGCGCCTTCACTGCCGATGAGCGAGTCGCCTCGGTAAAGGTCGACCCCCTGGATGCATCCAAGGTCGTCGTCACGTTTAAGGCGTCGGCAACCGATGTGGAGTCCGTGGCGTTTGTCGATACGGACGCGTCCGGAGTCAGTGTTAGCGCACGGACCTCCAGCAACCTGAATGCGAATGAGATCCAGGCGTTAACGATCACGGCGCCGGAAAAAGACGGTCAGATTCGCATCGGTAGCGGCAGCGGCGCGGTGCTGGTCGATGTGAATACGCCTGAAGACGATGTTAGCGCGGTCTTGAATAAGATCATCGCCCGCGAGGACGATATTCTCGCGCTTAATCCCAATCTTGAATCGCTGCTGGTAGACCGAAACACCGGCAAAATGAGCTTTATCTTTAAGTCGGAAGCCGATCCGGCGTCCATTAGCCTGATGTCGGTCGGTGAGGATGCCGGTGTCGGTGTCTTCAGTGTGACGGCGGCGACGCAAGAGGTGCCGGGCGATAACAGTTACCTGGGTGTTTACCGCACCTATGGCTATCTAAACGGCACGAGCCTGCTGAATATCGGCAGAGAGCCTGCGCCGGGTTACGGTGACAGCAACCGCATCGGGCCGATTATCATGCGGTTCGATACCTCCAGCGGTCTGTTGCTGGAGGTGCGTGGCGAGGATGTATCCCGAGGCGGTGCGGCGCCCAAGATTAATATTCTGGGTGCCGATCCGACTGATCCCAACCGTGCCATCTCCCTGGACCTGAGCGGTTCGACCCAGTTCGCCTCCAGTAATATCGTGAAGGGCAGCACCCAAGACGGTTTTGCCAAGGGCGATCTGATCGGGGTGTCGTTCGAGTTCGATGGCACCATGATGGCCAGCTATTCGAATGGCCAGCGTGCGGCGCTGGGACAGGTCGCTCTGGCCACGTTCGAGAACAACCAGGGCTTGCGCTCTTCGGGTGATACCGAATGGACTGTTTCCCTGGAGTCGGGGGAAGCGACGCTGAACGCACCGGGTACCGGCCTTAACGGTAGGCTTCGCCAGTCTGTGCTGGAGCAGTCTAACGTTGACCTGTCCGAGGAGCTGGTGACGCTGATCGAGGCGCAGCGGAACTTCCAGGCCAACTCCAAGACCCTGCAGACCGAGAACGCGGTGACACAAACCATCCTGCAGATTCAGTAACCGACTGCGCGTGCCGGTCCCTGGTCGATCACCGGTATCGATCAGCCAATAAACCACGTTTCCGTGTTGGCGGCAGCGTGGTTTTGTCGTTCCTGATACTTGGCATTCTTATTGCTGTGTTTTAGTCCAGTCGCTGAACCCCATGCGGAGGGATTAATGGACAAGCTACTCTATCTTTCGATGACCGGTGCCCGGGAAACCATGCTGGCGCAGACCGCGCATGCCAACAATCTGGCCAACGTGAATACCACCGGCTTCAAGTCCGATCTGGCCCAGGCCCGCGCGATGCCGGTGTTTGGCGAGGGACACGCGAGCCGGGTCTATGCCATGACCGAAAACCCCGCGACCCGCTTTGACGCCGGCGCCATGAATCAGACCGGCCGCGAGCTGGATGTCGCCATCGAGGGCGAGGGGTGGCTGGCGGTGCAGGCACCGGATGGCAGCGAGGCCTATACCCGGGCCGGCGAGCTGCACATTGATGCCACCGGCCAGGTGGTCACAGGCAGAGGATTGCCGCTTTTGGGTGGCGGTGGCCCGATTGTGTTGCCGCCGGCCGAGAAGATCGATATTGGTCAGGATGGCAGCATCAGCGTCCGTCCCCTGGGGGCGGCTGAAGGCGACCTGGTCATCGTCGACCAGATTAAACTCGTCAACCCTCCAGCCGAGAGCCTGCGCAAAGGCGCCGACGGCTTGATGCGGATTCAGGCGGCAGACGATGCCCTGAACGGCGCGCCAGGCGATATCGAAGCCGATCCGCAGGTGCGGCTGGCCGCCGGCTATCTGGAAACCAGTAACGTCAATGCGGTTGCCGAGATGACCGCCATACTGGACCTGTCCCGGCGCTTCGAGATGAATATCAAGATGATGACCGACGCCAAAGAGAATGCCGAGGCAGCGGCACGTATATTGCAGAATCTAGGTTAAGTTCAGGTTTAATACATCGGCTTTCGTAGGTCGGATTAGCGCCGCGTAATCCGACAGTTTCGGCCCGCTGTCGGGTTACGGCCTTTGGCCTAAACCGACCTGCAAAATGAAGAACACGAATACGCGTCAATCAAACAATAAGACTGCCTGAGAGGCTACTCTCGGCAGAGGGGGTGCCAACGCCGCAAGCGGGCACCCGCAGACAGGCTAGCAGGAGTTCATCATGCACGGTGCATTGTACGTCGCAAAAACGGGATTGAGTGCGCAGGACAACAACCTGCGGGTCATTTCCAACAACCTGGCCAACGTCAGCACGGTGGGCTTCAAGCGTGACCGCGCGGTCTTTGAGGACCTGCTGTATCAGGTACAGCGCCAGCCCGGTGCGCAATCGTCCGAAAGTTCCACCTTGCCCTCGGGGTTTCAGCTGGGTTCCGGTGTACGTACCGTGGCAACACAGAAAATCTTTACCCAGGGCACGCTGGAAATTACCGATCAGGGGCTGGATGTGGCGGTGGAAGGGCGCGGTTTCTTTCAGGTGTCGACCCCCGCGGGCGATACCGGTTATACCCGGCACGGTAATTTCCACCTCAGCGAAGACGGCACGCTGGTTACCGCCGAGGGCTATCCCCTGGAGCCGCAGATCACCATCCCCGTGGGCTCGCAGGGCGTGACGATCAGTATCGACGGCATCGTATCGGCCACCTTGTCGGGCCAGGCCACCCCAACCCAGCTGGGCACTATTCAGTTGGCCGATTTCATCAATCAGGCCGGTATGCAGCCGGTGGGAAATAACCTCTACAAAGAAACGGCAGCCAGTGGCGCGCCGACCATCGGTACCGGTGGTACCGGGGGGTTTGGCCAGCTGGTGCAGGGCGCGCTGGAAAACTCCAACGTTAACTCGGTGGAAGAGTTGGTGAATATGATCTCGACCCAGCGGGCTTTCGAGATGAACTCCAAAGTCATCTCGGCGGCCGATCAGATGCTGTCCTTCGTCACGCAGCAGTTGTAATTAACGAGAGGGTGACCGGATTGCGAAAACAGCAAATAAATCGCTACGCAGGCATTCGCAGGCTGGCAGCCGTGTTCGGGGTTGTTACCGGCCTGGTGGGCTGTGTGAACGCGCCGCCTCGGCCCGACAACCCCTATTTCGCCCCGGTACCGCCCGCGGCGATGACCGCACCGAAGCAGGTGACGGGTGCGATCTACCAATCCGGTTATGGCCTGTCGCTCTATGAAGACCGGCGTGCACGCCGGGTGGGCGATATCCTCACCATCAACCTGACCGAGCGTACGCAGGCCAGCAAAAAGGCCGAGACCGATATCGAAAAGAGCAGCAGCCTGACGCTGCCACAACCGACCATCCTGGGGCGGGGGGTTTCTATCCTGGGCAACCCGTTGTCGGCGACCCTGAATGGCGGGACCCGTACCGCAAACGGTTCCGGCGATGCGGACCAGAGTAATAGCCTGACCGGCAGCATTACCGTCACCGTCGCCGACGTGCTGCCCAGCGGCGTGATGCAGGTGCGCGGCGAAAAATGGATGACCCTGACCAGCGGCGACGAATATATCCGCGTCAGCGGCCTGGTGCGCCCGGAAGATGTAAAGCCGGATAACTCGGTGGACTCGCCCAAGCTGGCGGACGCCCGCATCACCTACAGCGGCACCGGCGCCTTGCACGACAGCAACCAGCCGGGCTGGTTAACGCGATTTTTCTATAGCCCGCTCTGGCCGTTTTAAGGCGAGCGCGGCGACCTGATGAGAACGGATATGATGAGACAACCCGGTTTATGTGTCGCGCTGCCGCGGCGGCAAGGGGCCTATCGGCGCGTCGTGCCCGCAGGCGTACGGTTGGCGTCGTTGGTGACACTGATCATGAGTGTGCTGCTGGCACCGACGGTGCACGCCGAGCGCCTGAAAGATATCGTCAGCGTCGCCGGCGTGCGTAGCAACCAGCTGGTGGGCTACGGGCTGGTGGTGGGCCTGAGCGGTACCGGCGATAAGGGGCAGTTTACCTCGCAGACATTCAAGAATATGCTCGCGCAGTTTGGTATTGCCCTGCCGGCCGGGGTGACGCCGCAGTCGGCCAATATCGCCGCGGTCTCGATTCATGCTGAACTGGAGCCCTTTGCCAAGCCGGGTCAGACCATAGATATCACCATCTCATCCATCGGTGATGCGAAGAGTCTGCGCGGCGGTAGCCTGCTGATGTCGCCGCTTAAGGGCGCCGATGGGCAAGTGTACGCCATCGCCCAGGGTAACCTGGTGGTGGGTGGACTCGGGTTGCAGGGGCAGGATGGTTCGCGGATTACCATCAATGTGCCCAGCGTCGGGCGTATCCCCGGCGGTGCCACCGTCGAGCGCGCGGTGCCTAGCCCCTTCGGGCGTGGCGATCATCTGGTGCTGAACCTGAATCAATCGGACTTCACCACCTCGCGACGGGTGGTGGAGAGTATCAATGGCTTGCTGGGGCCGGGGGTGGCTGAATCGATCGATGCCACGTCGATTCGGGTGCGGGCGCCACGGGATATCAACCAACGGGTGACGTTCCTGTCGGTGCTGGAAAACCTGCAGGTCTCGCCGGCGGAAGAGGTGGCCAAAGTCATTATTAACTCCCGCACCGGTACCATTATCATTGGCCAGAATGTCCGGGTGTCGCCGGTCGCCATTACCCATGGCGGCCTGACGGTGTCGATTCTTGAAGCCCCGGTCGTCAGTCAGCCCGGCGAGCTGAGCCTGGGACAGACCGTCATTACCCCGCGCAGCGGCATCGAGGTGGATGCCAACAGCGGTCATATGTTCGAATTTAACCCCGGCGCGACCCTGAACGATATCGTCCAGGCGGTCAATCAGGTGGGGGCCGCCCCCGGCGACCTGATGGCCATTCTGGAAGCGCTGAAACAGTCGGGGGCGCTGAAGGCCGAATTGGTGGTAATCTAGACGGCAGGCGGCAAGTTTCAGGCGGCAGGCGGCAGGCGGCAGGTGACAGGTGACAGGTGACAGGTGACAGGTGACAGGTGACAGGTGACAGGATAAGGCGAAAGCGCAGGCGAAAAGCTACGGGCAGCGGTGTGGAGGGTGCGGGATGATCAATAACGACCAGGCGTTAAATAACGTTCATGATCTGCAGGGGTTGCAGAAGCTGAAGCAGAGCGCGGCGAAAAACGACCCCAAGGCGCTGCAGGCGGTGGCCAAACAGTTCGAATCGCTGTTTCTGAACATGTTGC
Organism: Motiliproteus sp.; assembly: GCA_041586615.1. GTDB lineage: Bacteria > Pseudomonadota > Gammaproteobacteria > Pseudomonadales > Balneatricaceae > Motiliproteus. Next base: position 31,297 of record JBFGZS010000007.1, read on the forward strand.
TGCAGAATATGCGCAAAGCCAACGACGCGTTTGCCGAAGGCAGCTATTTCGACAGCAACGACAGCAAGTTTTATCGCGATATGTACGACCAGCAGATGTCCCAGTCGCTAGCCAATGGCAACGGCATCGGCCTGGCCGAGATGATGGTCAAGCAGCTGTCACCGACAGCCCCGCGTACCGAAACGAATCCGCTGGAGATGCCGCTGAGCCGTCTGGCCGCACAACCGCAGGGGCCGGCCTTCGAACAGGCGTTGGCGCAGACGGCGCGGGCTGCCATCGACGCCATGGGGCGCATCCGTGCCGACGGACAGGCATTGGGGCAAGTGGAACCGGGTGAATTTAGCGCCACGCCGGCGACATTGACGGCCGCGGCGGATGGCGGTGCGCTGGCCGCGACGTTGCATGCGCGGGCGGTTTCGCCCGCCGGTACAACAAGCGCACCCAGGGCGGATGCAGCGCCTGAGCCCGTGGCGGAAAATGGCCGGGCCGACGACACGAACCGCACCGTCACGGCGCTGCCCGAACGCTTTGAATCGCCGCAGGCATTTGTCCGCACGCTGTTGCCACTGGCTGAGAAGATTGCCGCCGCGGCGGGGATCGATCCGAAAGTGATCGTGGCCCAGGCGGCGCTGGAAACCGGCTGGGGCCAGCATATGATCCGCCGCGCCGACGGTCGCAGTGCCAACAACCTGTTTGGCATCAAGGCCGATAGCCGCTGGCAGGGTGAGCAGGCGGTCGTAGGAACACTGGAATACCGGCAGGGGATTCCCCGCCGGGAGCAGGCCGCGTTTCGCGCCTATCCCGATGTGGACGCGAGCCTGCGCGATTACGTCGATTTTCTCCGCAGCAACCCGCGCTACCAGTCAGCACTGGCGCAGGGCCAGGACGGACAGGCTTACGCCAGGGCGCTGCAAGCGGCCGGTTACGCCACCGATCCGGCTTACGCCAGCAAGATCAGCGGCATCATGACGGGCGATCTGCTGAAAAATATCAGCGAAAACATTAAAGCAGGCTGATTCGGGGTCGATGACCTAAGCAGCAGCGGGGTCGTCTGACCCCAGGAGTTGAGCGATGGTAGGTTTACTGAATCTGGGTATACAGGCCCTGACTTCGAATCAGAAAGCACTGGAAGTGACCGGGCAGAACATTGCCAACGTCAACACGCCCGGCTATAGCCGGCAATTGGCGTCCTTTGAGACCCGTGCCGCCCCCGAGCTGGGCGTGACTGTCGATAGTGTGCTGCGCGCAACCGACCTGTTCGCCTCCAAGCAGGTGTGGACCGACACCGCGGCGTTCAACAGCAATGAGGTCTTTGCGTTTAACGCCGCGCAGCTCGATGACCTGCTCGCCAACGAAGAGAGCGGGCTGTCGTCGGGTTTCGACACGTTCTTCGGCGCCCTGCAATCCGTGGTGGACGACCCGATCTCGATTCCCAGTCGCGAACTGTTTCTCGGTGTGACCAGCGGCTTGGAGCGCCGGTTTCACACCATCGATCAAAAACTTGAAGACCAGAGTGTCGCCGTCAACACCCAGATGGAATCGCTGGTGCTGCAGGTCTCCGAGATCACCGGCCACCTGGCCGAATTGAACCGGAACATTACCCTGGAAGAGGCGCGCGGGCTATCCAGTAATGCGCTCAAAGACAAACGCGATGAATCGATCCGGAGCTTGTCCGAGATTATTGATATCTCCGTGCAGACCCGTGCCGACGGTATCGGCGATGTCAACGTGTTTCTGACCAGTGGTCAGCCGCTGGTGGTCGGGTCCAAGGCGAGTAATATGCTGGTGCGCGCAGGGTCTTTGGATCCGGTACGTTCCGAGCTGGGTGTTGAGGTCGCCGGTAAATTTATCGAAGTGACCGACGCGGTGCGCGGCGGTCAGCTCGGCGGCCTGGTCGACTACCGCGATGAGGTGCTGACACCGGCCTGGAACGAGTTGGGGCGGATCGCCATCACCTTTGCCCAGGCCATGAATGAGCAGCATGCCAAGGGTATTGATCTGGACGGTGGCTATGGGCAGGATTTTTTCAACGACCTCAGTCGCAGCGGTACGGTGCGTGGCGGGGTCGGTAACAGCAATCCGCTTAGCAGTCAGGCCACGGTGCGCATCACCGATGCCAGCCTGCTGAAAGCCAGCGACTACGAGCTGTTGTTCAACGCCGGTAGCGATTTCCAGATTCGCCGGGAGAGTGACGGCAAGACCTATAGTCTGTCTGACTTTAGCTTCGACGCCACCGATCCGTCAGCGCAGGCCGATATGACCTATTCCGGTGACCTGAGTACCGGGCTGCTGCAGTTCAATCTCGATGGAATAACCGTGCGCCTCGAAGGGAAAGGCGCATTTCTCACCGGTGATGCCTTCTTTATTCAGCCGGTACGCAACGGTGCCGAGGAGCTGGCGTTAGCGCTGACCGCGGGAGACCAGCTGGCGCTGGCGTCACCGATTCGGGTCGAAGCCTCGTTGGACAACAGCGGCAAAGCCCGTATCAGCGACGTGGAAGTCACCGACCCTGGCAGTGCGACCTTCACCCAGAAAGCCGGCGTGTTGAGCCCCCCCGTGGAAATCGTCTTTAACAGCGGTGAGCCCACCACCTTCAGTGTGTTTGATATCACCGACCCGACCAACCCACAGCCCTATACCGATGAAGTCACGGGCGCGGCACTGCCACGTCAAGCCTATGTGGCGGGCGAGCCGATCCCGCTCAATGGCTTTGCCGTGACGCTGATCAACCAGCCCGATCCCGGGGATCGTTACCAGTTTACCTTTAACAAGGACGGCGTCAGCGACAACCGTAACGCCCTGGCTCTGTCGAATCTGCAGGAATCGCAACTGGTCAGTCGCCGTCTTTCCGCCGGTGAAGCCGTCGGGGGGTTTACCCTGCAGGATATCTACGCGCGCCTGGTGGAAAAGGTCGGTACCGAAACCAGCGTCGCCAACCTGAACCTGTCCGCCAGCGAAGCCGTGTTAAGCAGCTCGACGGCGGTGCGTGAGAGTATTTCCGGGGTGAATCTGGATGAAGAGGCCGCCAACCTGGTGAAATACCAGCAGGCCTACCAGGCGGCGGCACAAGTAATCAATACATCGCGGCAGCTGTTCGATACCCTGCTGAATGCCGCCGGAGGTTAATGATGCGTATCTCGACCCAGCAGTTTTTTAATCGTGCCACCAGCGAGATGCAGGCGCAGCAGACGCAGCTGGCAGAGACCCAGCAGCGCATCGCCACCGGTAAGCAGCACCTGCGCCCCTCCGACGATCCTATCGCCACCGCGCGGATTATCAAACTTAAGGAGGAGATCGGCCGCCACGAAAAGTTTGAAGATAACCTGAACAGTGCTGAGCGGCGTCTGGTGCTGGAAGAGTCGGCGCTGGATCAGGTGAATACCACCAGTGATCGCTTAAAAGAGCTGGCTATCCTGGCGGGTAACGTGGCATTGAACGACTCAAACCGGCGGGTGATGGCCGATGAAGTGGACGGGCTGGTCGAGCAGTTGGCGGGTCTGATGAACACCAAAGACGCCCAGGGCGAGTATTTGTTTGCCGGTGCCAAAGGGCGCACGATGCCGTTTCAGAGGGATGCCGCCGGTACGTACGCGTACCACGGTGATGAAGGCCAGCGTAAGATCCAGATTGGCCCCGAACTGCAGATCGCCACCGGAGATTCCGGCCGGCAGATCTTTGAGGTCGTGCCCGGAGATACCGAAGTCACCCTGTTGGGTGCCGATACCGCGTTGATCAGCGCGCCGACCTTTGCCGATGACGACGCCGAAACCTTCGAAGCGTTTAGCGAGAAACACGGCGATGTGACTTTAACCGTCGCGGATGATGGTGCGGGCGGCTGGACATTCGCCCTGCTTAACGGAGCGGGCAGCCCGGTCGAGGACGAGGCCGGTACCGCCATTGCCGGCATGATAACGCCGGCCTCTCCGATTGAGGTCGGGGGGTTGAGCTTTAGCTTTAACGCAGCCAGCCTGGCAGATGGTGCCCGTGTCACCCTGCGTGCCGAACAGCCGCGCCATTCCCTGCTCGAGACCGCGCAAACCTTTTCCCGGATGTTGCGCGAGCCCGTAAACAATGAACAAAGCCGGACCCGGATGCAGGAAGGGGTTGCTGACATGTTGTCGGACCTGGCCCTGAGCAAGGAAGGAACACTATCGGCCATGACCGGCCTCGGTGCTCGCATGAATACCCTGACCGTGTCCCGTGATGTGGGGGCAGAAACCAAGCTGCAGACCCAGACCGCCTTATCGGTAATCGAAGATCTCGACTACGCCACCGCCATCAGTGACTTCAGTTTGCAGGAGCTGGCGCTCGAAGCGGCGCGCCAGACTTTCGCACGGATTAATAGCATGACCCTGTTCGACCATCTGCGTTAAAGCAATAAGACTGTTTAGGGCCGTGTGCCCCACACGGCCTGGTCTGTAGCTACGGATGAGGGCAGCGTAATCCGACGAAAGCTCATTCCGCCCCAGCCTCAGACAAATCCTGTAAACCACCACCCCAATCAGGCGGATACAGCCCCGCCCTGACGTCACGATGAAAGCTGGAATAAGGCCATTCCCTCGCCGTTGCAACGAGCTTGTGTTTGACCGGGTTGTAATGGATATATTCCCTATGTCGGCAGAAATCTTCTTCATCACGTAACAGGTGCTCCCAATAGCGGGGCTGCCAAATTTTATGTGCGTCTTTGTCCCTGTGCGCGGGGCTCGACAGCGTTCGCAAGGCTGGATTGCAATGTTGGCTAAAGCCGCTCTTGATTAACCGCCAGCGGGTGGGGAAATCAGCATCCCCTGCCGGAAGTCTCCAAATGCAGTGCAGATGGTCGGGGAGTATCACCATCGCCTCGATTCGAAACGGTCGTTTGGCCATAACCCTGCGCATAGCCCCATGCAAGACCCCGACAGCCGCCTCCGAGGCGAGTATCGGCCGTCGTTGATAGGTTACCACCGTAAAAAAATAGGCCCCTCCTGGAATTTGTGCTCGTCGATATTGCATCGGTTACGCCCGTAATGTGGCAGTGTCGGTAACAATGGCAGTGTCGGTAACAATGGCAGTGTCGGTAACAGGATAGTGTCGGTAACAGGATAGTCGTGTTGAGAAGGGAGGGGAGGCGGAGTAGGACGAAGTCCGTCATCCGAGGGGGTGGGTTGGGGGTGTTGGATGTTGGTTGCGGCGCTGGCTGTGGGGTTGGGTTGTCGGATTACGCTGCGCTAATCCGACCTACGGGGTGGGAGCAGGTGCTGGATTGGATTGCGGTACGGATGCGGTGTAGGTCGGATTAGGCCGAAGGCCGTAATCCGACGATGCGGCGTAACGGCGGGGGTTAACGGCCGTGGCGTGCCGAATGGTAGGCGTGCTGCATTTTATTGCCGCTATTTAATAGTTTTAGGCCCTTCAACGCCCCTTGTTTCTCTTGCTCGGCCAACTGCGTGATCTCGGCGTTAATCACCTGTAATCGAGCCAGGGGCTGGCGCATCACTTCGGGGGTGGCGTTGGTCGCGGCCAGGCGGTTCAGCAGGGCGTCGCGTTTTTCCATTAAAGGGGCAAGATCCTGCCAGCGTCCTTCGCGGGCCATTTCCAGCAGCTGTTCGCTCATGGTTAACAGGGACGTCACCGGGTTTTTCATGGGGCGCTCTCTTCGGTTATGTAGGCTCACCGGTTTAGTCTGGGCTTTTAACCGGTCCTTGGCAACCGATCAGACCGACGCTTGACGCCGGTGATATCGGAGGGGAGGCGAGGCGAGGCAAAATATAGATAAAAAAGACAAAAAAAGTTAAAGCGGCGTCGACCTAAGTCGATAACCCAATCAGGAAAGATAAAGAGCAACGTACTCGAACCCTACATTTCACATAAAGTTTCGGCAGCGGGTCTGCGAGCTTAGGAGAAGTCATCATGGCAATGGTAATCAATACAAACATTCAGTCGCTCAGTGCGCAGCGCAACCTGGGTATTTCTCAAAACTCGCTGGAAAGCGCCATGGACCGTCTGACCTCCGGTAAGCGCATCAACAGCGCGGCTGACGATGCCGCCGGTTTGTCTATCGCCAGCGGTCTGACCTCGCAGATTCGGGGTCTGGATCAGGCGGTCCGTAACGCTAACGACGGTATCTCCATGGTGCAGACCGCCGAAGGCGCGCTGCAGGAATCCACCAATATGCTGCAGCGGATGCGGGAGCTGTCGGTCCAGTCCGCTTCCGGTACCTTCACAGAAGGTAACCGCTCCACCCTGAACGCGGAGGTCACGCAGCTGAAGGCGGAACTGACGCGGATCGCCGAGACCACCACCTTTAACGGCCTGAATATTCTCGACGGCACCCTGGGTGCGACCAAGCTGCAGGTCGGTTCCGAAGCCAACCAGACGATCTCGGTAGATTTTGGTGCGCAGTCGTTTACGGCTAAAAAGTTAGGGGGTGGTGTATCGGGTGACCTGATGGGTGCAGAGATTACCGATGCTACCTTGACCGGCGGTAATGCTTTAGTCGCTGGTGATATCAAGGTTAATGGCAAGGCGTTAGGCGCCTATGACTCAGCAACTCAGTCAGTAGCAGAGCTTGTTGCCGAATTCAATGCGATAGAAGGGGTCAGTGCCTCAACGTATTTGGAGGAGACCGCGACCACGGTGGGTAGTGGTATTCTGGCAGCGGGTACTGATCTCGAGTTGACTCTGACGCTGGCTGACGGCACCGAGCAGCTTTTTAAGATTTCTGATACTGAGAACATGGACGAATTGGTCGCTAAAATAACCGATTCTACGAGCGGGGCCATCACTGCCTCGACTGACGCTGCGGGTAAGCTGGTCCTAGCCAGTGATGTCGGAGTTAATTTGGTGATCACTGCCGATCAGACGGCCGCCACTGGTACTCTGGTCGCTAAAGAAGCCCGGTTGTTGTTGTCTAATGATGATGGCAGTGCGGTAAGAATAGAGGGTAATGCGACTGATCTGGCAGCGCTGGGCTTTAATGAGCGTAGTGTGTCGGGTCAGATAGAAGGTACCGATGCCGATGCTGTAGCGATGGTTGCCGGTGATCTGGTTATCAACGATGTGGCCGTTGGTGCGTCACTCACAGGGTCTGTGGCGGATAAAGTTGCGGCGATAAACGCGGCGGATGCCGGCGTCACGGCGAGTGTTTTCTCAAGTGCAGAGGTTGCCATTGCTAGTGGTACCACCACTCTTAATATCAACGGTACCGATGTTACCTTAGTTGATCCCGGTGCAGCTGTAGATGCGGCTGAATTAGCTGCGTTTGTGACGGCGATCAATGCCGCGGGTGTTGCGGCGACTCATGGTGTCAAAGCATTTGCGCAAGGTGGTGCATTGGTTCTTGAGTCCGATGGAATCCTCAAGTTTGGACAGGGTGCGGGAAGTGCTGCAGCCGAGACCGCTTACGAGGCTTACAATCCTACCACAGCGCAAGGGATCAAACTGACCAGTGATGATGGTGGTGATATCTCTATCAAAATGACGGAGGATGCTACTAGGCTAACCGCAATCAAGGCTGCTACAGGTCTGCTTGAGTCGAATCACTCAGATACCAGCAGCGTAGGTAGCTCTGTTGATAATATCGACATCTCCACCGCTGCCGGTGCTCAAAAGGCCATTACGACGATCGATAAGGCCCTAGACACCATCAACTCTGCTCGGGGCGATATGGGTGCGATCACCAACCGCTTGAACTTTACCGTCAGCAACCTGAGCAGTATTTCGCAGTCAGCCTCGGCCTCGCGTTCGGCGATCGAGGATGCGGACTTTGCCGCGGAATCGGCCAACCTGAGCCGGGCGCAGGTACTGCAGCAAGCCGGTACCGCGATGTTGGCACAGGCTAACGCCCAGCCACAGCAGGTGCTGTCACTGCTGCAATAAGCCGGAGCAGGACGTCCACTAAGCTAACGCTGCCCCGGCCCTCCGGGGCGGCGTCGTTTGCAGTAGCTAGACTGATTCAATAATGAAGCCGCAGGAGTATAAATCATGGGTGACGGTATCAATCTTAATCACGCCGTGCCAAGGCTGCCGACGCAGCCGATAGAGAGCAGTGGCAGTGCCCAGTCGGAAGCGAAACCGGTGCTGGCTGAGAGTGCGGTTAAACAGGTCGACGCTGCGCCTGAGGCGGCAGCGACGCTAAGCTCCAAAGAGCAGGCGCGGGTCTCGGCTGAGCAGCTACAGACCGCAGTGGATCAGTTGAACCGCTTTATGCATGAGGGGCAGCGCGCCTTGTCGTTCAGTGTCGATGAGTCTGGCGGTGAGGTGGTGGTGCGGGTGTCGGACCGGGAAACCAATCAGCTGGTGCGCCAGATCCCGACCGAAGAGGCGCTGGCGATCCGCGAGCATCTGGATCAGGTCATGGGGATGCTGTTTAGCGAGAAGGTGTAGTTGGCCAGCACAGACTGCGGTTTAAACGATCTCGCGCCGTTGTGGTCACACTAACCGGGCGGGTGGTTTAACGAGCAGGCGCGCCGGCTGGATTGTTGTTTGATATAATGCGCCGCTGCACCGACATGGGTTGGCGTGGCAGGTCCCCGAACCGGAGGTTAGCATGGTTCAGAATATTCTCTCCGCGCTGGGCGGCGGCTCGGGCATCGATACCAAGGCGATGGTCGATAGTTTGATTGCCGCCGAGCGCGCGCCGCGTGAGGCGATTCTCGATAGCCGTACCAAGACCCTCGATACCCAGATCTCCGGCTATGGCGCGCTGCGCAGCTCCATGACCGGGATTCAGGACAGCATCAAGCTGCTCAGCGATCCGGATACCTTCAACGCCCGCAATGTCAGTTTTGCCGATACCCGGCTAGTCACACCGACCGATGTCAAGGCGGGGGCGGTGACCGGCAGTTATGCGGTGAATGTGACCGCGCTGGCCGCGGCGCATTCGCTGAGTGCCGGCGGGTTTGCCGATATCGATGCGGTGGTCGGCAGCGGCTCGTTGACCTTTACCTTGGGGGACTGGGCAGCAGATCACAGCAGTTTCACCGCCAATGCCGAAAAAGCCAGCAAAACGCTTACCATTGATGCCTCCAATAACACCCTGAGCGGCATTCGTGATGCGATCAATGCGGGGGATTTTGGTGCCCAGGCCGCGATCGTCAAAGTGGGCTCGACCTATACCTTGCAGATCACGTCTGAATCCGGTGCCAACAATGAGTTACAGGTGGCTGTGACGGAAGGCACTCCGGCGGGGCTCGCTGCGCTAGCCTATGAGCTGGGCTCATTAACGATGGCCGAGGGTTCCAGTGGCAAAGATTCCGCCTTTAGCGTCAATGGCTTGGCACTGACCCGCGCCAGCAATACGATCGATGATGTGATCGATGGCCTGAGTTTTTCGCTTAATTCACTGTCGGCGGATAGCAACGACAATATCAGCATCGGGGTGAGCGCCGACAGCAGCTTTGGCGAGCAGATCGTACGGGATTTCGTGGAGGTCTATAACCTGTTTCTGGAGCAGGTGGCAACACTGACCACTGCGACCGAACTGGATGAGGATGCCGACGATCTAACCCCGGGATCACTGGCGCGTGACCCCTCGGCCAAGGGTATGGTTAATCAGGTCCGTGCGCTGGTCTCCTCAACCATCGATGGGTTGAGCGGTGACTATACGGCCCTGGCGACGATCGGCATCCAGACCGAGCTGACCGGCGAGATCAGCATCAATGAGTCGCAGTTTACCGCCGTTCTGGCTAATAATTTCGCGGCCTTGACCGGCCTGTTGACCGGCAGCAACAGCAGCACGGATGCGCGGGTCGATATTGTTAAAACCACAGGCGCCACGGCGTCGGGCAGCTTCGCGGTGGCGGTGACGACACAGCCGGCGAAGGGGTTTATGGCCGGTAATGCGATTCTGGCCGCGGATGCGACGGCCCTGGGGCTGACCACCGCAACCGGCAGCTTTGGTGCCGGACTGGACACCAGCGGCGGCGGGTTCTCCTTTAAGGTGGCGGTGGATGGTACCAGCAGTGGCTTGATCACCCTGGCCGGTACCTATGCCGATACCACGGCGCTGATTGCGGACCTGCAAGCCAAGATCAATGGCGACTCGGCCCTGAGTGCGGTCGGGGCCGCCCTGGATATCAGCTATGATAGCGGCAGCGGCAGCTTTACCGCGACCTCGCGTGAGTATGGCACGGCGTCCAAGGTCGCCTTCTCGTCCTTGAGCGGCGAGATGGCGCGTTTCGGGCTGGGCGAATCTGCCGGTCAGTTACGCGCGGGGGTGCTGACGGAAACCTTTGCGACCGCGCTGGATACCACCGGCGGGGGATACTCCTTTGATATCGCCGTGGATGGTGGCGCGGCCACCAATATCGCGCTTAATGGCATCTATAGCAGTGCCGAGGAGGTGCGGGCGGCGCTGGATACCGCCATCGCCGGGGTTACGGTCGGCTATGACAGCAGCGCCAATAAATTTACCTTTACCTCGCAAACATTGGGCGCAAGTTCCGCTGTGGTGATTTCAGCCCCCCTTGGCGCCAATATTGGTGAGCTTGGGATCAGCGCCGCGTCGGGTATCAGCGGACATGCGGCGTCGACCGAGACGGCTGGCGTCGATGTGGTGGGTACCATTGACGGCGTAGCGGCATTTGGCTCCGGCAATGTGTTGCTACCCGAGCTGGGCAGTACGCTGACGGGGCTGAACCTGCAAATTACGCCGGGCGTGACCAGTGCGACCATTACCCTGTCGCGGGGTTTTGCTAATGAAGTGAATAATATTCTCGACAGCTTTCTAAAAAAGAGCGGTCTGATCGATAGCCGGGAAGCGCGGATGTCGGATCAGCAGAAGGAGGTCGATAGCGATCTTGAGGTGTTGAACCGCAAGATGGAGGCGCGCCAGAGCGTGTTGCAGAACCAGTTTTTAGCGATGGAGCGGATTATCCGTTCCTTGAACAGCACCAGTGATTCATTAACGGGGTTGGTCGATCGATTGCCCTTTACCGGACAAAGTTAACAGGTTTATTTACATGACGTACAATCAAAAAGCGGTTAAACAATATCAATCCGTCGATCTGGACACGGCGGTAGAGAATGCTTCCGCGCATGAGCGGGTCAACATGTTATTCGCCGGCGCGTTGACGGCGATCACCCGGGCCAAGGGGCTGATCGAGCAGAAGCAGATGGAACCCAAGGGTCAGCAGATCAACAAGGCCAGTCGTATTCTGGTGCACCTCAAGGGGTCGCTGGATCATGAGCAGGGTGGTGAGGTGGCTGCGACGCTGGACCCCCTGTACGACTATATGATTCAACGGCTGGTGGATGCCAATCGTGACCTTGATCTGGGGGCGCTGGATGAGGTGGCGAAGCTGCTGCGTGAGGTAAAATCGGGTTGGGAAGCGATGCCCGACGAGCATAAGTAATCGACGCGTGTCCTAACAGAGGCCACAAAAAAAGCGCAGGCTGATCCCGGATCTCCTGCGCTTTTTTGCGCCTGTTTTGTTGGTTATTGCGGTCGGATTAGCGCCGCTGGCCTAACCCGGTGCTTTACACCACAACCCCTTCGGAACTATTTCGTTTCGCCACGATATACGCCTTCCTGGCTTCGTTGTATGCCGTTATGGCCTCGCTCACCCGGGCGATAGCGCCGGTGTAGGCGTTGTTGGCGGTGTTGTATAACGCGTCCGTGGCGTTTTTCTCTGCTTTCAGGGTCGCGATTTTGGCGCGGTAGCCGTCGCGGATCTGGGCGGCCTGGCTGGCGCGATCTTGATAGATCTGGGCGATGTTCTGGTAGCGCTGCTGAAGGGCGCCGCTATAGCGGTCGGCCAGGGCCTGATAGCGGGCGGCGGTGGCGCTGTAGCCGGCGATGCGCTGGTTCCATTGGGCTTCGAAACGACCGGCGTACAGCAGTGCACGGTCGGCGCTGCGTTGGGCGTTCTGCGCGGCCATTAACGCGCGCTGGGTGCTGCTTTTCGTTTGCAGTGCGGCGAAGTAGCTTTCTCGCGCTTTGAGCCAGGCGTTGTAGGCGCGTTCGAGGTCGGTTTCAGTGGTGTCGGGCGTGTCGGGCTTGCCGTCGGTGGGCTTCGTTGTTGGCTCGGTGATTTTAGTCGGACGAAACGCGGCGATTTGCGGTGTGGTTTGGCTGAGGGCGTAGGCCGCATCGGCGCCGCGCATATAATCGTTGCGGTCGATGCCGCAGGGGAGGCCGTTACAGCTGAGGCTAGGGCTGGAAAACTTGTAGATCTTGCCGCGCCAGTAGTCGACGCCAAACCGAGATTGGTAGGCCATTATGGTGGTGAATTTTCCCTGTACGCCATAACCGAGGGCGTAGCGAAAGGTGCCGCCGGAACCGTCCTGCTTGCGCGAGTGTTTCAGGCCCATATTGTGGCCGGCTTCGTGGGCCATGACGTAGTCGCCGCAGGTTGTGGCGGACACGTGGCTGATCATATACCGGTCCCAGCGATTGGCGCTGAAGGTGCCGTTGCTGCGGTTGCCGCCGATCCAGGCGATGCCGCAGCCGCCGTGGCGTCGGTCGTAGGGGCGCAGAAAGGTCACCATGTCGGCCCCGTAAGTGCTGCGCAGGCTGTCGAGATTACGAAAGGCGCCGGTCTTGTAAGTGACGGCTTTCAGGGCCTCGTATGAGTCGGAGGTATCGCTGTAGTTAACCTGCTGGTTGTGCACCGCGCGCACCCGGGTATCCAGGCCGCTGTCGGCGTAGATCTGGTTGGTGACGTTAACCAGGTGATTGATACGGGTGCTGGCGTCACCGGCGTAGCGAGCCGCCAGGCCGGGGGAGTGCAGCACCAGCATGTCGATAAGCGGGGCGGCCGACAGGCTCGTGGCGGGGATGAGTGCGACACTCAAGGTGATCGCCATGCTGCGGGCGCGTATCGGCTGTTTGCGCTGCGAGATTGCGTGGGCCTTCGCATCAGATCGGCGGTGTCGGTTGGCTGTGGCGGTTTTGAGGGCGTTGATCAAGGACGAATGGCGGTGTTTCATAACAGAAGTTCCGTGGCTTTGCGTGCAGGCTATCCTGACGTTCCGCGGGGCGGAGAACGCATCCTTTCCAAATCAGGTGACGACTCATGGTACATTTTAGGTGGACGACAGGTCAATTTATAACCAGGTCGTATTGGTTTGATTTCTGCTCGCCTTATTACTTTGAGTTGTATCAGATACGCAGGCGCCTGGCTGTTAGCGCTTTATTCGTCTGGCGGGATCACCTGATCGATATGCCCCGGGTTAGCCAGCTCTGTTTCGCTGGGGTTTTTATACACCCAGCCTGCGCCCCGTACGGCTTCCATCGAGTAGCTGCCGTTAGGCGTGGTGATGGTGGCAAACGCGGAATTAACGCCGGTGGTGACGGCGACCGGGTACTGATCCCCATAGCCTTGCAGGTGACCGCTCCAGCTTTCATCACCGTTGTGGTGCATCTGCACCTGTTCGACGACAGCCTGCACCCGTTCTCCGCCCGGTAAGTGAAATTCAACGCGCTCGCCGATGCCGACCAAGGCGCTGCTGTTGTCGAAGGTGATGGCTTCAAACTCGCTGACTTGCGGGCTTAGCTGAAACCCGGGGGCCGGGTCGTAGGCGTCCGGCGCTCGCCAGGGCGTGATGGTGCGGTCGGTCGGTGGGGCCGGTTCATGAGCGGTTCGTGACGGGGACTGCGCGAGCGCGGCGCTGACGTCGGCCTCGACCGCGCGGGCGATGTCGGCTTTGATGGCCGCTAGAGGGGGCGGTTCCTCGTGCGGGGGCAGGAGGGTTGGGGTCGGTGCGCGCACAGCGCGGGGCATCAATTCGATGTCGCTGTGGCGCGGTGTGGCGGATAGCAGCCACCCGACCACCAGGGCCAGGCCGGTCAGGCCGAATAGTAGTTGCGGGCGTTTCATGGGATTCGCTCGTTACGGGCCGGGCTGTGTCGATTCGCAGCCCGGCCCTGACTATTAACGGGGGACTATTAACCGGCGACTATTAACCGACCATGTATTAACCGGCCATCCACACACCGGTCCCTTCGTATATCGATAACGACAAGGCCGGTGCAGGTTCGTCCTTGTCGCATGTGGCTTTATGCCACGGCGATATTTTCTGCGCGGTATGCCGTTGCCGCCTTAAGACTATTTCACGCCTCGGATCGCGGCGCGTCAAGCCTGTCAATTTGTTGACTTGTCCGTGGGGGCGAAGCACGCCCAGCGGTTTTTTCGGCTCGTTCGTCGTTTCTATGCGTCATATTATTGACATTGTAGCGCCTGTTGGCATACTTCACGGCTGCCTTTTATCTGTTATGCCTGCAATGCTCCCGGGGACGGTCATGCTGAAAGAAACCCGCATCATATTGCTCGATGATGATGACGCGCGTCGTCGCTGGTTAAGTGCGCTGTTTGAATTTGTCGGGCTGGATTATCTGGCCAGTGACTTTGTCCGCTGGTTTCAGCGTAACGATCTGGCCGAACGGCAGGAGGCCAAGAACAGCGTCATCTTCCTGGGCCGCTGCTCGTTGCCTATCGCCATGGAAAAGATGCTGGGGGATTTTCGTCAGCGCGACCCCCATGTGGCGGTCGTCACGGTGGTCGATTGGGACGATGGCGAATCGGTGCCGATGGCGCTGAAGGGGATGCTGATCGGGTGTTTTCTGCCGCCATACCGTCAGTTCGATCTGCTGGATATTCTGCATCAGGCGCAGGTGTATCGGCAGCAACGCATAACGGCCCATGGCCAGCTGAAGCACTGGCAGGACCACGCGCGGCTGTTCCAGAATTTGGTGGGGCTCAGTGCGCCGATGCAGCGGGTGCGGGCGATGATGCTGCAGGTGGCCGACAGCGATGTGAGTGTGTTGATCACCGGCGAATCCGGCACCGGTAAAGAGGTCGTGGCCCGCAACCTCCATGAGAGCTCTCCGCGCCAAGGCCAGCCGTTTGTGCCGGTCAACTGTGGGGCTATCCCCGCCGAATTACTGGAAAGCGAGCTGTTCGGCCATGAAAAGGGCGCCTTTACCGGTGCGATTTCAACCCGTGTCGGGCGCTTCGAAATGGCCAACGGCGGCACGCTGTTCCTGGATGAAATCGGCGATATGCCGCTGTCGATGCAGGTGAAGCTGTTACGCATTCTTCAGGAACGCTGTTTTGAACGGGTCGGCGGTAACAAGACCCTCGACGTGGATGTGCGCATTATTGCGGCGACCCATAAAAACCTCGAAGCGATGATTGCCGAGAGCACCTTTCGGGAAGACCTCTACTATCGGCTCAATGTTTTTCCCATCGAAATGCCGCCGTTGCGCGACCGCCTGGATGACTTGCCGCTGCTGATCAGCGCGCTGGTGAGTCGGGCCGAGCGGCACGGGTTGGGGCGGTTACAGTTTCATCCGTCTGCCATCCGTGTGCTGTCACAGTACGGCTGGGCGGGCAATGTGCGCGAGTTGGCCAACCTGATCGAGCGGCTGGTCATTATGCATCCCGGACAGGTTATCGGCGGCGGGGAGCTGCCGGCCAAATTCCGTCAGGGCCTTGTCGGCGAGCCCGCGGAGGGCGGTGCGGCCTTCACCGAAAAGGGACCGCTATTGCTGGGGGGAGAAACCGTCAGTACAGCCGTTGCCGGCGGGACGGATGACGCCGTTGCGGTCGCGGCTTCGGTCCTGCTGCCGGATGAGGGGATCGACCTGAAGGCCTACCTCAATAACCTGGAACAGAGCTTGATTGACCAGTCTCTGGATCAGGCCAGCGGGGTTGTTGCGCGCGCAGCGGAACTGTTGCAGATCCGGCGTACGACGCTGGTTGAAAAGATGCGCAAATACAATATCCAACGGAAGTAACGGTATGCCGAGACCCACACCCGAAGGTGATGCCGCTAGCCCTGGCCCTGGCTCTAGCTCTAGCACTGACGCAGGCTCTGGCGTTGGCACTGACGCTAGCCCTGGCGACCACCGGGCCGACGCTGACAGCCCGCTGCCCGCGCTTGATCATGCGTCGCCGGAGCTGCTCGATGCGTTCCGTCAATTCAGCGAGATGTCTGATCGGCTAAGCCATGACTATGGCGAGCTGGAAAAGCAGGCCGCGCAACTGACCGCTGAACTGGCGCGGGTCAATGCGCTGCGCGAGCAGGAGCTGCTGGAGAAGGAGCGGGTCACGCAACGCCTGCACAGCCTGTTGCAGTTGCTGCCCGGTGGTGTGGTGGTGCTGGATAACCATGGCCGGGTACAGGAATGCAACCCGGCCGCCGAGGACCTGCTTGGCACGCCGTTGCGGGGTGCGCCCTGGATCGACGTGATCAAGCGCAGTTTCGCGCCGCGGGTCGATGACGGCCACGAGGTGTCGCTGCAAGATGGGCGGCGTGTTAGCCTGGCGACCCGCTCGCTGGAGGGCGAGCCGGGGCAGATTCTGTTGTTGACCGACCAGACCCATACCCGTGCGCTGCAGGCCCGCCTCAGTCATCATCAGCGGTTGCAGGCGATGGGCAAAATGATGGCCTCGCTGGCACACCAGATTCGGACCCCCCTGACGGCGGCGACCCTGTACAGTTCGCACCTGCTCAAACCCGATCTGACCCCGGAGCAGCGCATCAAGTTTGCGGGTAAAGTGAAAGAGCGGCTGGGCTCCCTGGAGCTGCAGTTGCGCGACATGCTGGTGTTTGCCCGCGGCGAAACCAAACTCAGCGACCTGCTTAGTGTCGAGCAGCTGTTTGCCGCGCTGGAAGACGGTCTGGATGTGCCCCTGACCCACGCCGATGCCGATGCCGAGTGTGTGAATGAAACCCCGGACTGCTGGGTGCAATGCAATCGGGAGGCGCTGATCGGCGTGTTACTCAATCTGGTGCAAAACGCGCTGCAGGCCTGCGGCAAAGGCACGGAACTGGTGATTCGCAGCCGCAAGCTGGGTCCGCAGCGTCTCTGCTTGCAGGTAGAAGACAAGGGGCCGGGTATGGATGCGCAGGCGCTGCAGCGGGCGCTGGAGCCGTTTTATACCACCAAGTCACAGGGCACCGGTTTGGGGCTGGCGGTGGCCCAGGTGGTGGCTCGTGCCCACCACGGCGAGTTTCTGCTGGAGTCGGAACCGGGTAAAGGCAGCATCGCCGGTGTGGTGCTGCCCTTTGTGGCGGGGAAGAAGGGATGATGATGGGCGACAGGCGACAGGCGACAGGCGACAGGCGACAGGCGACAGGCGACAGGCTGCAGGCGACAAGCGACAAGCGACAGGCTTCAGGCGACAGGCGGACGCTGATATCCGGTGTGGGTTCAGCGTGCTGATGTATTACAGGCGAGACAGGACAGGTAACAGGCGATGACGAACGGGTGTGTACTGGTAGTTGAGGACGATGCGGATCTGCGCGAGGCGCTGTGCGATACCCTGGAGTTGGCCGGTTACGATTTTCTGGCGGCCGAGAGTGGCGAGCAGGCGCTGGCGTTGCTGACCAAGCATGCGGTGGAGATGGTGGTCAGTGACGTCAATATGGGCGGTATGGATGGCCATGAGTTGCTGGGGCGTCTGCATCAGGCGTATCCGGGCATGCCGGTATTGCTGGTGACCGCGTATGGGCAGGTGGACCGGGCCGTGGATGCGATTCGTCATGGCGCGGTGGATTATCTGCTCAAGCCGTTTGAACCCGAGCAGCTGCTGAGTATCGTCGCGCGTTTCGTCAATCGCACGCTGAACGATGCCGGGGCCGCCGAACCGATTGCCGAAGAAGCCTCCAGCAAACAGGTGCTGCAACTGGCGAAGCGGGTAGCCGTGACCGACTCTACCGTGTTGATCATGGGGGAAAGCGGCACCGGTAAGGAGGTGTTGGCCCAGTATATACACCGACACTCGAACCGGCGCTCGGGCCCCTTTGTGGCCATTAACTGCGCGGCTATCCCGGAAAACATGCTCGAAGCGATGTTGTTTGGCCACGAGAAAGGCGCGTTTACCGGCGCCCACGCCAGTACACCGGGGAAATTTGAACAGGCCGACGGCGGCACCCTGCTGCTGGATGAGATCTCCGAGATGGATATCGGCCTGCAGGCGAAGTTGTTACGGGTCTTGCAGGAGCAGGAGGTCGAGCGTATCGGAGGCCGCAAGACCATCCGCCTTAACGTCCGCGTGCTGGCCACCACCAACCGTGATTTGGGCGCAGACGTGCAGGGCGGGCGCTTTCGCGAAGACCTGTTTTATCGTCTGAATATCTTCCCTCTGCAGTGGTTGCCGTTGCGGGATCGCCCCGCGGATCTGGTGCCGCTGGCCAACCGGATGCTGGCGTTGCATGCGGTAAAAATGAACCGGCAGGGGATGACGTTTGACGACAGCGCCAATGACCTGATCCGTCGCTACAGCTGGCCCGGCAACGTGCGCGAGCTGGAGAATGCCGTGCAGCGTGCCCTGATTCTGCAAGGCGGCACGGTGATCGGCGCCCACGATTTATGTATCAACCCCGACGCGCCCCAGCAGTCGGTGAATATGAGCCAATCGATCAGCGCCGGCCTGCTTGCCAACCAGGGTGCACAGGATCTGTCGGCCCGCCAGGACGGCGACGACGCGGATGACGCCGCCGGCAGTGCCCTGGGCAGCGATCTGCGCCAGCGGGAGTACCAGCTTATTATCGAAGCGTTGCGCAGCACCGGTGGTTCACGCAAGGACGCCGCCGAAAATCTGGGCATCAGCCCACGCACCTTGCGCTATAAGCTGGCGCAGATGCGCGATAGCGGTATCGATTTGGACCGGCAGTTGAAAGAATCCTAGAGGCTAGTCTCTTCGCCCTGCAACCGAACATACATCTGCAGCCAGAGGCGCACCTGTGCTTCGGCGCGGTGGTCATCCAGGTCGAGCAGGGTGATGAGTTCGGTGCGGCACAGTTCGCGCTCTTCGGCGGAAATGTCGGCGAAGAGTTCGGCGGTGGCGCGCAGGGGCAGGTCGCACTCGTTATCCAGCGCGTCGTTGAGTTTTTCCAGGCACTGCTCCGACAGATAAGGGTCCGGTGTGTAAAGCGGCTGGTCGTGCAGGTCTTCGAGCAGCTCTTTCAGGATCATCTTGACGGAGTGGCCTTCCTGATAGAGTCGTTCCGGGTCGATATCCCGGCACAGATCGTCCTCTTGTTCGAGCCACTCATCTTCGGGATAGATAAGGCTGGTCTTCAGTTCACCGCTGGTCAGCGACCATGTAACGGAGACGGGAAAACCGCTTTCTTCGTAACTGCTGGAGTCAAATGCTATAAACATTGGTAGGGTCATGGTGGTTCCGTACGCTGAGCCTGGAATGGCCAGTATACCCCGTATGACGGGGTGTGTAGCGAATCGTCTGCGACTTGTGGCCTAAACCGTGTCTACCAATGTCTAATGTTGGCATACTTGGACTGTTCTGTATAAATCTACAACCTTGCCAACATAACGAGGCCGGTTTTTCGTGCGGTACCCGGCGTCAATCACAGTTATTAATAGTTATTAACTGTAAATAACTGTAAATAACTGTAAATAAAAACAGGCAAACGCAACGACACAACAGGCTAGTTTCACCCTATGAAGGGATAACAAAAAAAGGGCATCATCATGAGTGCAGAAAAAATTTACCCTGTAAAACCAGAAATTGCGCAGGCGGCATGGGCCGATAACGACAAGTATCTGGCAATGTACGAACAGTCCGTGACAGATCCGGAAGCGTTCTGGGGTGAGCAGGGTAAACGCATTGACTGGATCAAGCCTTACACCCGGGTAAAAAACACCTCTTTCGATCCGCATAATGTGGATATCCGTTGGTACGAAGACGGTACGCTGAACGCCTCTGTCAGCTGTCTGGATCGTCACCTTGCCACCCGTGGCGACCAGGTTGCCATTATCTGGGAAGGCGATAGCCCTGACGATGATGCCAATATCACGTACCGCGACTTGTACCAGCGCGTCTGTAAGCTGGGTAATGCCCTGAAGGCGCAAGGCGTTAAGAAGGGTGATGTGGTTACCCTGTACATGCCGATGATTCCTGAGGCGGCTGTGGCGATGCTGGCGTGTGCCCGTATCGGTGCGGTTCACTCCATTGTTTTCGGAGGTTTTTCCCCCGACGCCCTGGCTGCACGTATCGAAGGTGCCAAGTCCAGCATTGTGATCACCTCGGACGAGGGGCTGCGCGGTGGCAAGGCCGTTCCGTTAAAGGCCAATGTTGATAAGGCGCTGGAACAGCCCGGCACCGATTGCTGTAAGACGGTGGTTGTGGTTAAACGTACCGGTGGCAAGGTTGCCTGGTTCGACGGCCGCGATATTGCGTATGACGCGATCGTCGCGAAGGCGTCGGCCGATTGCCCACCGGAAGAGATGAAGGCGGAAGATCCGCTGTTCATCCTCTACACGTCCGGTTCTACTGGCCAGCCTAAGGGTCTGGCGCACACCACCGGTGGTTACCTGGTTTATGCGGCCATGACGCACCAGTATGCCTTCGATTACAAAGACGGCGATATCTACTGGTGTACGGCCGATGTCGGTTGGGTTACCGGTCACAGCTATATCGTTTACGGCCCGCTGGCTAACGGCGCAACCACGCTGATGTTCGAAGGTGTTCCGAGCTATCCGGATATGTCTCGTTTCGGGCGGGTGATCGAAAAGCACAAGGTTAATCAGTTTTATACCGCGCCGACCGCCATCCGTGCGCTGATGCAACAGGGTGAGGATGTCTTAGGCGATTCCGACCTGTCTTCGCTGCGGATTCTGGGCTCGGTGGGTGAGCCGATCAACCCTGAAGCCTGGGAGTGGTATTACCGCGTGATGGGCAACAGCCAGTGCCCGATCGTTGATACCTGGTGGCAGACAGAAACCGGCGGCATGATGATCATGCCTCTGCCGGGTGCGACGGCGGCTAAGCCCGGTTCCGCGACGCGCCCCTTCTTCGGTGTTCAGCCGGCACTGGTCGATGCTGAAGGCAATATCCTTGAAGGCGCGACCGACGGTAACCTGGTGATCACCGACAGCTGGCCGGGTCAGGGGCGCACTATCTGGGGTGATCACGAGCGGTTTGTTCAGACCTACTTCACGACCTACAAGGGGTATTACACCACCGGTGATGGTGCGCGTCGCGATGAAGACGGTTATTACTGGATCACCGGGCGAGTTGATGACGTGATCAACGTCTCCGGTCACCGTATGGGGACAGCCGAAGTGGAGTCGGCGCTGGTGGCGCACCCGAAAGTCGCCGAAGCGGCCGTGGTTGGCTACCCTCATGAGCTGAAGGGTCAGGGTATCTACGTGTACGTGACGCTGCAGGCGGGTGAAGAGCCTTCGGATGAATTGCTGCAGGAGCTGCGTAAGTGGGTTCGTCAGGAGATCGGGCCGATTGCTACGCCGGATCTGATTCAGTTTGCGCCGGGTCTACCTAAGACCCGTTCCGGTAAGATCATGCGTCGCATCCTGCGTAAGGTGGCCGAGGACGATTTCGATAGCCTGGGCGATACCTCCACATTGGCAGATCCTTCGGTTGTTGACGATCTGATCGAAAATCGCGCCAATCGCAAGTCTTGATAACCTGGGCTGACGCCGGAGGTGGCGTATTGGGGATATTCATCGGCCCTGATACGTAACTTGTTTGAAAACGCCCCGTAGTTCATTACACTATGGGGAGTTTTTTGGCACGCTGGTGCCGCTCTCCAGACCGGTCAAGAACGTCCACTAGGGCGATAACCTATCCCCTCGCGATGTTTTCTGTACCTGTATGGATATTGACGCCTGCTATAGGCGATCGATCCCCTGAAGGACAAAGGAGTTAACGGATGCAACTGGCCCAGAAAATCGTAATTGCCGATGATCACCCGCTGTTTCGCGCGGCCCTCAAGCAAGCCGTTGCGCAGGCGGTTGCCGATGTCGCTGTGATCGAAGCCGATTCTCTGACCGCACTGCAGGAAACGGTTGAGCAACATCCCGATGCGGATCTGGTGCTGTTGGATCTGCATATGCCGGGCACGAATGGCTTTACCGGGCTGGTGTATTTGCGCGGGCGTAATCCGGGTATCCCGGTGGTGGTGGTCTCGGGCAGTGAAGAGCCCCGTGTGATGCGGCGTGCCATTGAATACGGGGCGTCCGGTTTTATCCCCAAATCATCGCCGCTCGATGGCATCGCGGATGCGATTACGGCCGTTTTGGCGGGAGAGATCTGGTTACCCGAAGATATCGGCGATCCGGCCGATGACGAGCCCGATGCTGATTCCGAGTTCGCGGCTAAGCTGGCGTCACTGACGCCCCAGCAGTTTCGCGTGCTGATGATGTTGACCGAAGGCCTGCTCAACAAGCAGATCGCGTACGAGCTGAACGTCAGCGAAGCCACTATCAAGGCCCATGTTACGGCCATCCTGCGTAAGCTCGGCGTACACAGCCGTACTCAGGCGGTGATCGAAGCGAGTCGCTTGGGGGTCGAGCCACCGAAAACATCGATGGCGTAATTGTGGCTTTTTATGCCTGAGCCGAGCGCTTATTTGTTAAAGCGCTCGGCTCAGGACCTGGCATGCGTCCCTGTTACGCGCAGATCTGACGGACCGACCTATTCTCCGTTCTCGTTATCCTGCTGCAGCCAATCATCCAGACGTGCGCGCAATGGTTCGACACCGTCTTTGTTCAGCGCTGAAAACGTTTGTATCGACAGCAGATCACCCAGGATTGGCGTCAGGCTTTTCTTGAGCTGTAGCAGGGTGCTTTGTGCCGGGCCACGTTTGAGTTTGTCGGATTTGGTCAGCACGATATGCAGCGGCATCCGGGCTTTCGCGCTCCAGGCTACCATCATCTCGTCAAACTCTTTCATGGGGTGGCGAATATCAATCAGTAGGACCACGCCGCGCAGACACTGGCGCTCCTGAAGGTACTGATCCAGATGTTTCTGCCAGTGTTGCTTCATGGCGACAGGGACTTTGGCATAGCCATAGCCGGGTAGGTCAACCAGGCGGGTGTTTTCGGTATTCAGATCAAAAAAATTGATCAGCTGGGTGCGTCCCGGCGTTTTTGAGGTGCGCGCGAGCTTGGAATTGCCGGTCAGTGCGTTGATGCAGCTTGATTTCCCGGCATTGGAGCGGCCGGCAAAGGCGACTTCGGCACCTGCGTCGGAAGGGCACTGGTTGAGCATATTCGCGCTGGTCAGGTACGTTGCGCTGTTGTATTGGATCTTGGTGTTGGCCATGGGTCAATTTCTGGAGTGTTTTGGTGCGGGATGGTTGGATTCCCGTTCGGAGGCGTTTGGTATATAATGCCGAAAATTTTCTCCCGGTGGTAGGGTGATAGCGAAAAGGCCTGTTAAATAACGCGCTTGTTTCGGCCCGCGGGAATCCTGGCAACACGGATCGCTGGCATGTTCAGCAGTCGGTAGGTAGGTTTTTAACTTAAATAGACTGGAATGAGTCAATGAATAAATTACTGATTAGCCTCTTGGTTTCCTTCGGAATTTCTGGTGCGGCAATGGCGCAGGGCGATGCGGCAGCGGGCCAGACTAAAGCCGCGTCATGTTTTGGCTGCCATGGTGCAGACGGCAACTCAACAGCCCCTTCTTTCCCCAAGCTGGCGGGTCAGCACCCGGGTTATATCGCCAAGCAGTTGGCTGATATTAAAAGCGGCGCGCGTCCCAGCCCGATGATGGCCGGTTTTGCCGCGGGCTTGAGTGCGCAGGACCAGCAGGACCTGGGTGCGTTCTTCAGCACCTTGACCACCAGCACCGGCACCGTTGATGCGGCGCTGGCTGCCAAGGGGGCTGAAATCTACAGCGCCGGTCTGGCGGCCAAGGGTGTTGCTGCCTGTAGTGCCTGTCACGGCAACAGCGGCGAAGGTAACGCCCAGGCTAACTTCCCGACTCTGAATGGTCAGTATGCGGCCTATGTCGAATCGCAGCTGAAGGCGTTCCGCGACGGTACCCGGGCGAACGATCCTAACTCCATGATGCGCGGTGTTGCTGCGCGTATGAGCGATGCCGATATCAAAGCGGTTTCTGCTTACGTGGAAGGTTTAAAGTAATAACGCGCATCGAACCGGGAATACTCGGTTGATACGCGTGCTGCGCGGGGCCAAGTCTATTAAGGTGCCAAGGTAATACGAGCAAAGAATGTCGCCTTAATAGGCGGTTCATAGATGAGCCGCCGTGGCATAAAGCCAGGTGCCAGGTTGATCGGTTGATCGATTGGTGTGGTTAGCCTCTAACAGGCTCCTCGCAGTAACAAAGAAGCGGTGGTCAGACTGTCGGCGAATAACGCCGCTAGTCAGGCCGCCGCTTTTTTTGTGGGGCTTTTGGTCTGGTTTGTACGCGCACGTTTATTGCCTCGGACCCCGGTATGAGCGCGGTGTCCGTGCGCGGAGGGGCAAGGCGCGGCACTTGCCGCGTCAGGAGGTGTCGATCAGCGGTCGATCTCTGCCATCTGTTGCAGAATCCACTGGCTGCTTTGTTGGTGGACGTCGTCGACGCTGCTGCCTTCGGTTTCAATCAGTGGCCCGATGCGCACGCGAATCGTGCCGGGGTACTTGATGAAGCTTTTCGAGGGCCAGTGACGGCCGGCGTTATGTGCCAGGGTGATGACCGGTACCTTGGCGCTGCAGGCCAGCATCGCCCCGCCCTTGTTGAAACGACCGGTTTCGCCGGCGGGGATCCGGGTGCCCTGCGGGAAGATCAGCACCGGGATGCCTTCCTTTAGCCGGGCCTTGCCTTGTTGCAGAATCTGCTTCATTGCGTTGGTGCGGGCGGCCCGGTTGATGGCGATGGGTTTGAGCATGGCCAATCCCCAGCCAAAGAACGGTATGCGTAGCAGCTCTTTTTTCAGAACGGTACACATGGGGCCCACCAGCAGCTGCAGGTAGAATGTTTCCCATTCGCTTTGATGATTGGCGAGTATGACGAACGGCCGGTCTTTGGGTAGGTTTTCCTGGCCTTCGACCTCGTAACGAACGCCGCACACCCAGCGGCCTAGCTGGATGATGATCCGGTTCAGCGTTGTGACGAAGCGATAGCGTAACCGGAAGGGTAACCATGAGGCGACAGTCAGGCAGAGCAGCGAGTGTACGACAGTCAGTATCATCGTAACGGTGTAGTAGATGCTGGCGCGAATCTGAAGCATGGGGTCTCCTCCAGGCCTATCCGCCGGTAACCGGTGGAAAAAAGGCAACTTCATCGCCATCGCGGATCTTGGCCTCCAGCGAGCACATCTCCTGGTTCAGCGCCGTGAGGAGTGGGCCTGAACTCAGCGCGGCACGCCATTGTTCACCGCGTTCGGCGAGCTGGGCTTGTAGGGCGGCGACGGTATCGGCGTCACCTTGTTCGATATTGATGCTGTCGCATCCGAGGTTTTCACGAATGCTGGCAAAAAAAACCACGCGGATCATTTGTTGTCTCCTGTGCTGTTTGTGGTGGGTGCCTGCCAGTGGCCGCTTTTACCGCCTTTCTTTTCCAGCAGGCTAAGGCTGTCGATAATCATGCCTTTGTCGACGGCTTTGCACATATCATAAAGGGTCAGTGCGGCAGCAGAGGCGGCGGTTAGCGCTTCCATTTCGACGCCGGTGCGGCCGGTCAGTTTGCACAGCGTTTCGATACGCACCAGTGACTGATCCGGATCGGGGGTTAGTGCCACCTTGACCGAGGTCAGCATAAGAGGGTGGCACAGTGGGATGATATCGGAGCAGCGCTTGGCGGCTTGGATGCCGGCGATGCGGGCGACGGCGAAAACGTCGCCCTTGGCGTGGCGGCCTTCGACGATCATCGCCAGCGTCTCGGGCAGCATGCGTACCAGGGCCTGGGCGCGCGCTTCACGTACGGTCTCGCCTTTGGCCGAGACATCCACCATATGCGCCTGGCCCTGGCTGTCGAGATGGGTAAGCTGCTTGTCGCTGCGATGGGTCGTGTCCATAGGTTTTATGTCGCTCATAAGAAGTTATTCCTAAGCCTGCGGCGGTTTGTTAGTCACGGGGTAGGCGTACATCTGCAAAAACTGCTCCCGGTGTTCTTCAGGAATAGACTGCAGGCGTTGAGTGAACGCCTCCTGCTTGGCCGGTGAGACATGGCCGGATTTCGCTGCCAGCAAATTGGATGCATGCAGGTGATAGTTGCTGAGTATTTGTTGGTCGATGGCGTCGGCAACCAGTTCGGCGGTGTCGAGGTCGGCATCGATCGGTTGGCCAAACGCGATATGGACGTCGCCCTTATCGCCGGTTATGCCGTAGACGATGCTGTCGATATCCTCATACTCGCTTTTGTGGTATTCACCATGGCTGGCGCGTTCGTACAGTTCTCTGGCCTTGTGGCGGTCGCAGGGATCGTACTCGTAGGAGATGGCAACCGGGACGATCTTCAGGGACTTGATCGCTTCAGCAAACGCCATTCCCTGCTTTTTTCGCCCCATAAATAACATCTTGATGATCGCCGGATCGGTCTTGTCATTGCCGTTTTTGGCACGGCCTTCGCGCTGGGCGATCCAGATGGCGTTGCCGGTGTCCAGTGAATGGCTGATATAGCCGGACAGCTGCGTCAGCGCGGCCATTTTTTCCCGGATCCCTTTCGCGGAGCGTTTGACGATAAAGCATTTGTTCAGGCGCATCAGGTCGGAAACATAGGGCTTGCGCAGCAAGTTGTCGCCAATAGCGATGCGCAATGTCTTCATATTGCGCTGGTACAGCCCCCAGTTGACGAATGCGGGGTCCATGGCGATATCGCGGTGGTTTGAAATAAACAGATATGCGCCGTTGGGGTCGAGCTCATCAAGGCCTGAGTAGGTGACGGAATGGGTCGAGCGGCCGATCATTTTCTGCATATAGCTGGCAACCAGCTGCTGCATCTTCTCGACACTGTCTATTTTTCCGAGCTGGGCGCTCAGCACACGCTTGACCATCCAGCGTACGGGGCCGGGTAGCAGTTTGCTCAGACGGGGGAAGCGAAACTGCGCGAGGGCATCGATCAGTTCCGGGGTGGTTATCAAATTGGATACAACCTGCGCAACCTCATCGTCATTGTAAGGTCGGATGCTTTGAAATGGGTCCTGGTCACTGACGGACATGCCTCTCCTCGCCGGGCCCCCGGCCCATCTACGTGCAAAAAAAGGCTATTTTACCGACTCTGAGGCAAAAAGGCAGTGCCGGAGGGTACGCAAGTGTCGATCGGGTAGTAAAGAGTGCGCTTAACCGCCGGTCATATTCATAAATCGCAATATTTGCGGCGCGCCGTCGGGGTCGAAATGGTGCTGTTCGGGTTTCAGGTCCATGGCGGAGCGGATCTGGGCCTTGAGCCCGGCGCTGTCGCCGGGATGCTTGCGCATATATTCGCGCAGATCCATCGAGTGTTCGTTACCCAGGCAAAGTAGTAGGCGGCCTTCAACCGTCAGACGTACCCGATTGCATTCATGACAAAAGTTGTGGCTGTGCGGAGAGATAAAGCCGATACGGCTGTCGCTGTCGTGCATGCTGAAGTATTTGGAGGGCCCCGCGGTGCGCGCGTCCATGGGGGTTAGTGCGTAGCGCGATTCGATGATGCGCTGGACATCGTCGCTGGAGCAATAGGTTTCGCCACGGTTATGTTCGCTGATCTGGCCCAGCGGCATCTCTTCGATAAAGCTGATATCCAGCTGCTTGTCACGGGCAAACTCAACCAGGTCGAGCACTTCGTCGTCGTTGCGTCCGCGCATAATCACGGCGTTGAGCTTGGTGCGTTTGAAGCCTGCCGCCTGTGCGGCGTCGATTCCTTCCAGTACCTGATCGAGGCGGCCTTTACGGGTCAGGTTGGCAAACCGTTCGGGTTGCAGCGAATCCAGGCTGATGTTTAAGCGTTTAACGCCTGCGGCTCGAATATCTTTGGCCATGGTGTTCAATTGTGAGCCATTGGTGGTCATCACCAGCTCGTCCAGCCCCGGCAGGGCCGATAGGGTCGCCATCAGCTCGATAACGCCGCGCCGAACCAGGGGTTCGCCGCCCGTCAGGCGGATTTTACGCACGCCCATCTCGACAAAGGCGCGCGCGGCTGACACGATCTCTTCCAGGCTCAGGACGTCGTTGCGGGGCAGAAAGGTCATCTGCTCCGACATGCAGTAGACGCAACGAAAATCGCAACGGTCCGTGACCGAGATGCGGATATAGTCGACCCGTCGACCAAAGCGGTCTATAAGCAAATCGTTGGTGGCTGGTTTGGCTTGTTCAGTGCGCATAGTGCCTCTTGTGTCGGGAGGAGGTACAATCCCTAGTTTTAGAGTAAAGTATTTTGCCGGCTACCGAAAGGGTCAGCCTGAAATCGTCGGGAAATCCCATGTATATTCTTGTCAAGCAGCTACACATCCTGGCCGTCACCCTCAGTCTGAGTTTTTTTGTGGTGCGGGCGGTATGGATGGTGGTTGAAAGCCCGTTACTTAAGCAGCGCTGGACCTATTATCTACCGCAGATTATCGATACGGTGCTGCTGCTCAGTGCGCTGACCTTGACGGTGATGCTGCAGCAGTATCCGTTTGTACAGTCTTGGTTAACAGCGAAAGTCTGCGCGTTACTGGTGTATATCGTGTGCGGGGCCATTGCGTTGCGACGCGGACGAACCCGCAAAATCCGCTATCTGGCGCTCGGTGCTGCTTTAGTGAGTATGGCTTACCTGTTGAGTGTCGCGCGCTTTCATCATCCCTGGCCGTTGTCGCTGCTTTTCTGATGTCGCCGCTATGCGATGATTTATAGCGAAACCTGTTGTAATCCAAACACATACTGCTGATATCTGCGTCTAAATCACGCGATGGCCGTATGGTTGACGGCCCTAAATATACAGGTTACGTACCACTGGCATCAAGGTCGATCGCCAGGGGCGTTGGTGTATGCCGAAGGTGGTACGGATCTTTTCGCAATTAAGTCCGGTAAAACGCGGGTAGTTATCGGCGGGGTTGTCATCGTTATGCAGTTCCTCGAGGGGGAGGTCCTCATACTGACGAGCCGCCGCAACGACGGCTTCACCAAAGCCGAACCGCGTCGTGATCTCCGCCGATGCGTAGTGGTAGGTTCCCCACGTTTGAGCGCCGCAGTCCAGTTGTTTGATCATGGCGATGATCACCCGGCTCAAGTCGGCCGCCGAGGTGGGGGCGCCGATCAGGTCATCCCGTAACCCCAATGTTGTGTTGTGTCGGGCTGATTCCAGCAGACGGCGAACCAGGCTGCCGGGTCTGGAGCTAAACAGCCAGCCACTGCGTAAAATAATATGCCTTTCTAAGCGATCCCGGACCTGCTCTTCTGCCGTCCACAGGTTTTTACCGTAAGGGGTGCGAGGGTAGACGGGGTCGTCCTCTTTGCGCGGGGTGCTCCCGGAGCCATCAAACACTTCGGCGCAGGATATCTGGATCAACGCGATATTGAGTTGGTGGCAGGTCAGGGCAAGATGATTGACCGCCTGTAAATTATCCTTCAGTACCTGCGCGTCGAGCTGTTCGCCTTCGAGCGGCACGGCGCCGGCGGCGTTGACAATAAACGCCGGCTGTTCGCGCGTTAATCGGTCGCTAACGGCCTCGGCATCGCGTAAATCGAGGTCGCGCCGATCGGATGCGATCAACTCAAAACCCTCTTCACGAGCCAAGGTGAGCAGTTGGTAACCCAGCTGGCCTTCGGCGCCACAAACCATAATTTTCGGCAATGCAAACATCATGTATGTATCTAAACGCCCTCTCTGCACAACGCAACTTCAGGTGATCATCGGTGGTCTGCCGATCAACGAGCACTAAATTTACCATGTTGCGGCGGCGTGTCGATTGTTCGATGGCTTTTTTTCTGGGTTTTAGTCGGTCGAGGTGCTGTCTGCCGTGGCTTTGGACGATTACCGGGCATCGACATAGCGATCCGTTCGGTCTTTTGATGACGTCAAGGCCGCCTTACTATGTACCCTTAGGCACCCTTAGGCACCCTTAGGCACCCTTAGGCACCCTACCCTTAGGCTCCCCGATTACCCACAACCTTCAGTCAGGCCCGTTTATTTTGTGGCTTGGGCGTCAGTCCGACGCAGCGACGCCCTGCTCGGTGAGGGGCAGGGCTGACCAGAATGCGCGGCAGCGTTTAGTTCAGGGGTGACAGGTTCTGTAGCAGCTGCTCGCCGAGTTGGAGATTGGTTGACGACCTTTGCAAGGCCTCGCGGGTATCGTCGGCAACCTGACGCATGTTGTCACAGACGTGCTGAGATTCTTGGGATTGAATTCGCAGCTGCTCGATCACCGTGCCTGCAGCGCGGGTGCTGGTTTTTGCCATATCGTTCAGTGACGTTAAGTGGACGGACGTGGTTTCTGCGATTTCGCGACTCTGATGAATGCTCTCCACGATTTCGTCCTGCTTAAGGATGATCGTGTTGGAGATGGACATGATGCTCGACATCTCCTTCTGGATCTGTTCGGCGGACGTGTTTGCCGTATTTGCCAGGGTGCGGACCTCGTCGGCAACCACGGCAAAGCCGCGACCGTGCTCGCCGGCACGCGCGGCTTCGATTGCGGCGTTCAGGGCCAGCAAGTTGGTTTGATTGGCGATCCCCTTGATGGGTTCAACCGACTGATCGATATTGCGATTATTTTGATCCAGGCTTTGCAGCAATTCGCTGAACGCCTCGATATTACCCGCTGCCGTTTGGATTTTGGACGCCAGCGCTTGCAGCTGGACGATGCTCTCCGCGCTGGTTTCGGCGGTTTGCTGCGCCGAGGAAAACGCCTGGCCCGACAGCCGCTCGATCTCGGCGGATTGCGCGATCATGTTTTGTAACATGGCCAGGTTGTTTTCAATGGCGGCCAGTCGCTGATCAGACGCCTGATTGACGTTTTGGGCATTGTGGATGATTTGCTGAACGGTGTCTGACAAGCCAGCGGCGCGGAGCTGATCCAGGAGCGCGGCTTTTTGCTGCAGAGCAAGGAGCTGGTCTTTATCGATCAGAACCTCGTTGGTTTCTTTCTTGCTGAAAAACATGCTGAGTCGTCTCCGCTGGAATGTGCAACCGGACTGCTAGGTTTTATCGGTATCGCTGCGCGGTGTTACCGGCGAATACGCTCACCATCGCGGCGGGTTCACTTTCCCGAATCATAACGTATCGCTGGCGGCGGTACGAATATCCCAATCACTATCGCGTGAAAAAGTGATCCATGGCAGCTAGGGGCGCTAATCTTTAGCGTAGTGGGCTGATGCGAACGCTATGGCCTTCTTCAACGCACAGCGCGCGGGCCATCTCGGGCGACAAAATGGCGCAATCGTGATCGCTGATATGCAGCGGCGCCTGCGTGCAGCGGAATTCCTGACGACGGGTGTTGCTGATCAGGTATTGCCGGTCCCCCGGCTGGGGTTTGCCGATAAGCACCTTGCAATAGCGGCTGCGCCGAATGGTGCGAATATCCTTTACCCGACTGCAGAGCGTGGGGCCGGCGTCGAAAATATCGATATAGCCCTGATATTGAAAGCCTTCCTGTTCCAGCATCCTGCGAGCCGGCAGGGTGTTTTCGTGCACCTGACCGATAACGTTGCGCGCCTCGCGGGGGAGCAGATGAATATACAGGGTGTGCTTGGGCATCAGCTCGGCCACGAAGGCTTTGTTACCGATACCGGTCAGGTAGTCGGCTTCGGAGAATTCGATGGTAAAGAACTTGCGGCCCAGGCCTTCCCAAAAGGGGCTGACACCCTGTTCGTTGCTGACGCCGCGCATTTCGGCAATGACGGATTCGGCAAAGCGTTCTGGGAATTCAGCCATGAACATAAAGCGTGCACGGGACAACAGCGAACCTGCGCCCGTTTGGCGCGCTTCGGGCAGCAGGTAGAGGGTGCAGACTTCGGCAAATCCGGTGTAATCGTTACACAGATACAGGGTGCGGAAACGGTTGTGTACGTCCAGCTCCCGGGAGGCGTGGACGACAATGCCGAGGCGGTAATGGTACCAGGGATCGCGAATGCCGACCGCAGCCTCGATGCCGCAGGTACCGACGACCTGCTGAGTTTCTGTATTCTCCAGCATAAAGAGGTAGCTTTCTTGTCCCGGACGACGGACCTCCTGTTGCATCGACGCGACGGCATGCGCCAGTTTGGCTTCGATCAGGGCGGGATTGTTGGGTAGCGAGGTGAACCCGGGTCCACTGTGGTGCGCGATCTCAAGCAGCGTATCGATATCGGCGGGGCGGATCGGTCGAAGCACATTCATGGTGTGTTTCCTGCGCAATTAGATAGAACTTAGATAGATAGTTTAGAGTGTTAGTGTCGATATAGAGGGTTTATCGGGTCGATCATTTATCGGCAGGTGGCAGGTGGCAGGTGGCAGGTGGCAGGTGGCAGGTGGCAGGTGGCAGGTGGTAAGTATAAGTGATAAACGGGTGGGTGCCGGCGGACTTCGGCCTGGCCTATCCTGCGACCTTCTGCGGCTTGCGCCGCGTAGCGCTTTAATTAACCGGTAGAATACGGCATCCTATGCCGGTGTTATTAACCTGGCATCAACCTGCCGATCCATTCGGTCTTTTGATGACGACAAGGCCGGCGCCTGTCTGCCCTTGTCTCACGTGGCGGTTTGCCTGTGTTGGGCTGTGGCTAAAGGAATGTTCTAATGCAGCAGATGGTCACGTTGTTTGGTGCCTTGTCGCCGGTGTTTGCGCTGGTTCTGCTTGGTTACCTGCTGCGTCGTATCGACTTCCCCGGGGCGGCGTTCTGGCCGTTGGCGGAGCGTTTCACCTATTACCTCCTGTTTCCATCCTTGCTGGTGAATAAACTGGCGACAACAGCACTGCCGGACAGCGGGCTGGGTAGCGTGACGACTATCCTGGTCGTGCAGTTACTGCTGGCGTCCCTGCTGGCATTGGGGGTCGGCTGGTGGGCCAGAGCGCGAGGCGCCCAACTCACGTCGTTCTTTCAGGGCTCTGTGCGTTTCAATACCTATGTAGGCCTGGCGGCAGCCGTCGAATTTTTTGGCAGCGAGAGTGTGGTCTGGGCTGCCGTGTTTATCGGTATCAGCATCCCGCTGGTGAATGTGCTGTGCGTCAGCATGTTTACCTGGGCGCTGGACCGTGACCAGCCGTTGTTGCCGGTTCTGAGTCGCGCATTGCTGGGTAACCCGCTTATTATAGGCTCCGTACTGGGTTTGTTTTTGAATATCAGTGGGATGGGGCTGCCCTTGGGTAGCGGTGCGCTGCTGGCGTTGCTGAGCCCTGTGGCGTTACCCCTCGGTTTGCTGGCGGTGGGTGTCGGCCTGGACTTTCAGCTCTTGCGGCGGCTGAATCCGATCCTGTGGCTGGGGTGTGGGTTTAAATTGATCCTTTATCCCCTGCTGTTCTGGCTGTTGAATCGCTGGATATCGCTCCCCGACGAAGCCTTTGCCGTACTCCTGTTGTTCGCCTGCCTGCCAACGGCGCCTTCGGCGTATATTTTGGCACGCCAGCTGGGGGGCGATGCGCCGTTGATGGCATCGATGATCACGCTGCAGACGTTACTGGCCTTTATGACGGTTCCATTGATGCTGGCTATGCTGGCGTAACGTACCGACCTTGAAACGTTTTATCATGCGGCTTAGGCTGCTGATGCCGTAATGACGAAGGAGTACAAGGTTTGTTAAGTAAACCCGAATTTCCCCTTATCCTGTTTTGCGTAGTGGGTGCGCTGTTGACCTGGCCGCTTATGGAGCTGCACCGGCAGTTCTCGCCGCTGGGTCGTCTGGGTTATTTTTTTATGATCTGGGCCGCCGTGGTTTGCCTCTATGGCCTGTTGTCACGCCGTCTTAACTGATGCCACGTCGCTAGGGGTTCTGGAATGCTGTCGAACGGTACCGTTTTACTGATTTTTTTGGGCTATATGAGCCTGTTGTTTGCTGTGGCGCAGATGGTCGAGCGCAATCCGCGTTTAGCCGAGAAACTGTCAGGCCGGCCTTGGATCTATGCCTTGTCGATTGCGGTGTACTGCACCTCCTGGACCTTTTTTGGCAGCGTCGGGTTGGCGGCAAAATCGGGCTTATCTTATCTGCCAACGTTTTTGGGGCCGACGCTGGGGATTGGCCTGTGGTGGATCGTGTTGCGCAAGATGGTGCGGATTAAAGAGAAGCACCATGTGACCAGCATTGCCGATTTTATCTCGGCGCGTTATGACCGCTCACAGGCGGTGGCGATGCTGGTCACGCTGATTGCTTTGCTGGGTACGCTGCCCTACATTGCGCTGCAATTGCGCGCCGTGGTGACCAGCTTCAGCCTGGTGACCCGTGGCGATGTCGACCAGCAGGACTGGTCCGGCATCGGCCTGTGGGTGACCCTGAGTCTGATTGCCTTTACGGTTCTGTTCGGGGCGCGACGCCTGGACCCTACGGAGCGCCATCAGGGGATGATGGCGGCTTTGGCGTTAGAGAGTGTGGTGAAGCTGGTAGCGTTACTGGCTGTCGGCGTGTTTGTCGTCTTTGGCCTGTTTGACGGGGTGACTGACCTGTTCGGTCATTTGAGTTCGGCTGAACTGGATCGCCTGACAAGCGTGGGTGATGACAGCCTCGATAGTTACGTGCACTGGATGACGGTGATGTTTCTATCGATGGCGGGGATTCTTTTATTGCCACGCCAGTTCCATACGGCGGTCGTCGAAAACAGCAGCGAAAATGATATTCGGACGGCGATGTGGCTCGTGCCGGGCTACCTGTTGCTGATCAGCTTGTTCGTTGTACCGTTGGCCGCGGGCGGTGTTGCCACGGGTCTGCCGGTTGAGCTGGCCGATTATTTTGTTCTGTTATTGCCGCTATCGGCCGATCAGCAGGCCTTATCGCTGTTGGTCTTCGTGGGGGGGCTGGCGGCTGCATCGGGGATGATTATTGTCAGTACCGTGACGCTGGCGACGATGACCACGAATCATCTGCTGATGCCGCTGATCGACCGTTATCCGCGCTTGCATAGCGCCAAACGTCAGCTGTTACCCGCGCGCTGGATCGTGATCGCCATCGTGTTGCTGACGAGCTTTGTGTTTGCCCGTGATCTGACCGAAGGGCGTTTGTTGGCCAATATCGGTATTTTGAGCTTCTGCGCCGCGCTTCAGTTTGTGCCGGCGGTGCTGGGAGGGCTGTTTTGGGTCCGGGGTAACCGGCTGGGGGCGTTGCTGGGCCTGAGCAGCGGTTTTCTGGTCTGGATCTATACCTTGCTGGTGCCACTGTTTGTCGATGCGGGCGTGTTGCCGCTCAGTGTCATGAGCGAAGGTCTGTTCGGGCAGATGTGGTTACGTCCGCAAGCGCTGTTTGGTCTGGAGCGTTTTGATCCGGTGACCCATGCCGCGTTTTTATCCGTGCTGATTAACGGCAGCGTGTATTTGTTGGGGTCGTTACTGGTACCGCACCGGGACTCTGAGCTGGAAATGGCCAGTTCTTACGTGTATGCCCTGTCGCTGGCCGGGCATGGCGAGCAACAGAATTCGAATACCCACGACAGTATCGAACTGGCCAAAAAAGTCGAAGAAGCATCGGCGCTTTTTCGTCACTACTTCTCTGAAAAAATCTGCCGCAGCAAGATTCGTCAAATTACCGAAGGGCTTAAAATTACCGACAAATCACATATCTCGCCCGGTGAGTTAATGCGTTTACATCGGGAGTTGGAACGTGCGTTGTCTGGCTGTATTGGCTCAGCGGCGGCGCATAAGGCGATGAGTCGGCATCTGTCCTATTCCGAGGCCGAGAACGAGCAGGTGAGCCGGGTTTATGCCGGGATCTTATCCAACCTGCGGCTGAGCCCCGATGAGCTTCTGGAGCGGATCTCTTATTTTGAGGAACGTGATTCGGTCCAGCGTCTGCATGCCCAGGAGCTGGAGGCACGGATGCTGGAAAAAGAGCGTGAAATACGCGCGCGCAAGAAGGCCGAACAGGAGCGCAGCGGGGCGTTGCGCTATCAACGGCTGTTGAACGATCTGTTGCGTTGTTCCATGGAGCCGCTGCCCTTGAAAGCGCAGCTGCAGCAGGCCCTGGACCTGATCGTGACCGCGCGTTGGCTGCCGGTTGCGCCAAAAGGCGGCATCTTTCTGGCTGAGCCCGGGCAGCGTTGCCTGAATCTGGAAGTGGAACATGGTCTCGGCCCGGAAATCAGCCAGCTTTGCCAGCAGGTTGCCTACGGGCATTGCCTGTGTGGGCAGGTGGCTGAAACGCAGACCCTGCTGCATGTGCCGTCGGTTGATGATCGGCACGGTAATCTTGTCGAGGCTATGGAAGCGCACGGGCATTACGTAGTGCCGATTGAGTCGGCCAAGGGGCTGCAAGGGGTTCTTGTGCTCTATATAAAAGAGGGGCATGAGCCGCGCGAAGCAGAAGTGGAGTTTCTGAACGCGGTTGCCAACACCCTGGGCTCTATGATCGAACGCAGGCGAATGGAGGATGCCCACAGCGCGACGCAGACGAACCTGGAAGGGATCCTGAATAACAGTGCGGCGATTATTTTTATTAAGGACCGGCAAGGCCGCTATCTGATGATCAACCAACGGTTTATGCGCCTGTTTGGGCTGGAAGAGGCGCAGATATTGGGTCAGACCGACGCCGATCTTTTTGGCGAGGTCGCTGCCGAGCAGTACAGCATGAATGACCAGCTGGTGCTGATCAGTGGTGAAGGCGGTGAGTTTGAGGAGCTGTTACCACTGGCGGATGGTATGCATACCTTTCTGTCGGTGAAATTTCCTCTGCGGGACAACAAGCAGGAGATCGTGGGCGTGGGCTCGATTTCCACCGATATCACGGGTCGGATTCAGGTGGAGCAGGAGTTGCAGTTGGCTTATGACTCCCTTGAGCAGCGTGTCGATGAGCGCACCGCGGCGCTCAGCAAGACGTTGATCCAGATGGAACGGGAAATCGATGAACGAATCGTGATCCAGGACGCGCTGGAGCATGAAAAGGCCGAACAGAAAGCGCTGATTCAAAAGCTGGAAGACACTCAGAATCAGCTGCTGCAGTCGGAGAAAATGGCGGCTATCGGTCAGTTGGCCGCCGGCGTGGCTCATGAGATCAACAACCCTGTCGGCTATATTAATTCGAACCTGGGATCCCTGACCCACTACCTGAAGGATGTCCAAGAGGTTCTGCAATGCTACAAAACGGCAGAGTCGGGCCTGGATGCTGCATCGCGTCAGTCGGTACAGGCGGTTAAAACGGCCGTCGATTTTGACTTTGTGATGGAGGATTTAGCGCACCTGCTGTCCGAGTCGAAGGAAGGGGTGGAACGGGTACGCAAGATCGTCAAGAATCTGAAAGACTTTTCCCATGTGGACCGGGGTGAGTGGGTTATGGCTAATCTCCAGACGTGTATGGAGAGCACCCTGAATGTGGTCTGGAATGAGCTGAAATACAAATGTGACGTGGTTAGAGAGTATGGCGACCAGCCGGAAGTACGCTGCCTCGCCTCTCAGATCAATCAGGTCTTTATGAACTTGTTGGTGAATGCGGCCCATGCGATAGAGGAGCGCGGTACGGTCACCATTCGTAGCGGTTGTCAGGGACGCTGGGCTTGGGTCGAGGTGGAAGATTCCGGATGTGGCATGAATGACGCGCAGCAGAAGCGGGTGTTCGAGCCTTTTTTTACCACCAAACCGATCGGTAAGGGAACCGGTCTCGGACTGTCGCTGTCCTACGGCATAATCGAAAAGCATCAGGGAAAAATTGAGCTATTCAGTACGGCGGGTGAGGGGACGCGTTTTCGAATCTGGTTGCCCGTCGATGGGCCCCAAGATGCGGAGTCCGCGTAAACGGGGTGGCTAAATATGTGTCCGGATCGCACGGGAGCGGATAGCAAGTGCCCGGATAGGCCGTTGGGCGCGTACTCTATCGGGTTGGTTAAAGTAGCGGCTTAAGCGGCTGCATGACTTCATTTTTTTAGCGCTTTTTGTTAAGTTTTTCGGCGCTCTGCCGACGTTGTATTAATAGGCGCTATTTTCGAGTGGTTATTTTCCGATTGATGAGTTATGGCCATGGAGAAGGGCTGCGGTAGATCGTCATCACGCCGCGCCAGCGGAGAGTGGTACGCCGCGTTTATTGCGGGTGATATTGATTAAAGCAAGCCAGTTTTGGCCGGATTTTTTACAGGTAGGGGCTCGAGCATCATGAAAAAAGGACCGGATCTGCTTCTGGTTTTGATCGTCGTATTTGTGGTTGGCTTTGTCGTGACGGGGGTGAGCAAGAATAGCCACCTGTTAGCCTCTGTGATCAGTGAGCAAAACAACAGTTAGCCAATCAACCGCTAGCGCAGCAACGGTTAACGGTTCTGGCCTTATTCGCTCGAATCGAGATACAGGCTGCGATCAGTGGCGACACCCGACAACGGGATATCCCAGCTGGCCAGTTCCAGGCGCTCTACACGCTGAAAATCGTGGGCCAGTCCCAGTAGCTTCGGGCCGCGGAGACCGTTGCGCTGCTGTTTAAAGGCAAAGGTTCGATCGTAGTAGCCCCCTCCCATTCCCAGGCGTCCTCCACCTGCGTCAAACGCAACCAAGGGTAGTAAAACCAGGTCCAGTGCCCAGGGCGGTACGCGCCGGGTCAGGCGGGGTGTGGGTTCCTTGATGCCGTAGCAGTTCGGGCTCAGGTGGGTTTGGTTGTCATAGCGTGCAAACCAGAGTCGATTGTGACGCACCGGATGCAGGACCGGCAGAAAGCATTCTTTTCCGGCAGCGCGAGCGCTTTTAATCAGCAGGTCGGGCGATATTTCGCCGTCCGCGGCCAGATAGAATGCGACGCGTCTACGGTAGCGAAACAGGGGGTGGCGATGGAGAACCCGGGTTAACTGCCGCGCGGCTTGCGCTTGTTGGGTGGGGTTGAGCGCCCGTCGGCGGGTGCGCATCGTTGCGCGAAGCTGTTTGCGATCCATAACGTTGGGTATCAGGTGACGGAGTAGATGGGTTTGGCCGCTGTGAACGGTTACGCCAAAAGGCAGGCTTGCATGGGGCTCCCTGCAGTGCCGATGCCGGTATAGGCCCTGAACCCGAAGGTTCAAGATGGTGGTTCCTGCCGTACATTAGGCTTTCCGTCAGGCGGACATGCACATCAGTACTGCGAGAAACCCCCGGGGTATTAGTTATCGGCTCAAGGGACATAACCAGCTGTCAAACACCTCAGGGAGCTG
The DNA here is from genome assembly GCA_041586615.1 of Motiliproteus sp. Lineage (GTDB taxonomy): Bacteria > Pseudomonadota > Gammaproteobacteria > Pseudomonadales > Balneatricaceae > Motiliproteus. Next base: position 70,165 of record JBFGZS010000007.1, read on the forward strand.
GCGCCTATTATACCCGTGTCGCGAATAATGTCAGTCTTGTATTTCAACGAATTTATGTATAGGGCGCTACGGCTCGCGAGCTATAGGAAAGCGTGGGGGCTTCTTCCGGCAGGGGCCGTCGACAGGCGGCGTCTTTAGTCGTCGCTGCTCAGTTGCTGATCGTCGGCCAATGCCTGATCGATACGATCGCTGAGGCGACGAGTCTTGGCTTCAAGTGAGGTTACCTGGGTGCGCGCCTGAAGCAATTCGTGGGACAGGTTCAGCGCCGCCATAATGGCCATGCGCTCCAATCCAATGATTTTTCCTCCCGAACGGATATCGCGCATCTTCTTGTCCAGATGCTTGGCCGAGGCCAGCAGCTCGGAACGGGCGTCTTCCGGGCAATTGATCAGATACTCTTTACCCAGCACCGAGATGCTAACCGTGTTGTCGTCCTGCGCGCTCATCAGCTTTGCTCCATTGCCTTCAGCCGGGTGATCATCGCTTCCACTTTACTGCGGGTATTGTCGTGTTGCTGCCGTAGTTGCGCGCGCTCGGTTTTCATGACGGCGTCTTTCTCTTTCAGGCGCTGATTCTCTGCTTCTAATGTCTGGCAGCGATCGATCAGGCGATCGATGCTTTGTTCAAGTACACGCAGGCTTTCGTCAGGCATACGGCTTACCCATCCCTTGATTCAGCCGTGGGCAATTATTCCGGCGGCAGTTAAACGCCCACTATAAGGTGGGCCGTTATAAGGGTCAATCTCTGCGCTAGTGATTGGTTATGAATTGGGTGAGATGCTACGATTGCAACACGATATTCCTGCCCCTTCGGGGCGTGACTTTCTTTACCCCGCCGCAAGGAAATACCATGACATCTGAAAGCGCTAATCCGGTAACATTTCCCGACTTTGACAGTATCGCAGACCTGTTTGTCGAGCTGGGTTCCTTGAACTCGCCCGCGGAGTTGCACGGCATCCTGTGCGGCCAGCTCGCCTCCGGCGTCCGCTTATCGGCGCCCCTATGGCTGCAATCGGCAGAAGAAGCCTTGAGCATAGCCCCGATTACCGATAACGGCCATCAGCAGCGGCTGACGGCGCTGTATCAAAGTACGCTTAACAGCCTCGAAGGAACCGGTTTTGGTTTTCCCTTGCTGCTCCCTGAAGAAGAAACGCCTCTGGATCAGCGCGGTGAGGCGCTGGGGCAGTGGTGCCACGGCTTCCTGTGCGGTTATACCCTCAGTGGTGCGAGCACCGATCAATTAGGCGAAGAAGCGGCCAGCGCGCTGGAAGATTTTGCGCATATTTCTCAGATAGCCGTGAGCGAAGAAGGTAGCGAAGAGGATGAGGCCGACTTTATGGAGGTCTCCGAGTACGTGCGGATGGCGGCGTTGCTGATCTTTGCAGAATGCAATGTGCCACAGGACCAGGCACAGACCACCGCCCAAGGTGATGTTTTACACTGAGGTAACCATGCGAGAAATCGGCGTAGAAGAGTTCGTAAACCGCCGCTGCCAGTTGATGGCGGCGATGGGTGACGATGCGATTGCGGTGCTGGCGGCTGCGCCGTTGAAGACGCGCAACCGGGACAGTGAATACCCTTTCCGTCAGGACAGTGACTTTCATTACCTTAGCGGATTTCCCGAGCCGGATGCGGTTCTGGTGCTTTGTCCCGGTGCCGAGCAGGAGGTGGTGCTGTTCTGCTTGCCGCGCGACCCGGCCAAAGAGGTCTGGACCGGTTACCGTATAGGGCCGCAGGCGGCAGCGGAAAAATATGCACTGGACCGCGCCTGCAGCCTGGACGACATCGATTCGCTGTTGCCGCCGTTGATGAAAGGCCGCCAACGGATTTTGTACTCCTTTTCTAGGTCAGACGCGTTTTCTAGGTCAGACGCGTTTTCTGGGACCGAAACCTCCGCGGGCGCGCAAGCCCTGAGCGCACGAATCCGTGGCTGGCGCCAGGCATTGCTTGGACAGGAACGGCACGCGCAGCGGGTCCCCCAACAAGAAGAGAACCTGGATGTTTTGCTGCACGAGATGCGGCTGTTCAAGAGCCCGGCCGAAGCGGATCTGATGCGTGTGGCCGGCGCGCTGTCGGCCCAAGCGCATTGTCACGCCATGCGGCGTTGCAAACCCGGGCTTATGGAATATCAGCTGGAAGCCACCATTCGGCACTGTTTTGCCGAACAGGGCTATCGTGAACCCGCCTACAGCACGATCGTTGGTGGTGGCGCCAATGGTTGCATCCTGCACTACACTGAAAACCGCGATGAACTCTGCGACGGCGAGCTGGTGTTGATCGACGCCGGCTGCGAGGTGGCGGGGTATGCCGGGGATATTACGCGGACTTTTCCGGTCAACGGCCGCTTTAGCGAGGCGCAGCGCGCCCTCTACGAGCTGGTTCTGGCCGCGCAGGAGGCCGCCATCGAGGTCATCCGCCCGGGCGTTAGCTGGAATCTGCCCCACGAGCGTGCCGTGGCGGTACTCACCGCAGGCTTGCTGAAGCTGGGCCTGCTGCAGGGCGAGCTGGATACCCTGATCGCCGAAGAGGCGTATCGGCCATTCTATATGCACCGTACCGGGCACTGGCTCGGGCTGGATGTGCATGACGTGGGTGAGTATCAGGTTCAAGGGCGGTGGCGTGATCTGCAGGCGGGAATGGTGCTGACCGTTGAGCCGGGGTTGTATATTGCGCCGGCGATGGACGCTGTAGACCCGTGCTGGCACGGAATCGGTATCCGGATTGAGGACGATATTCTGGTCACCGCCGACGGTTGCGAGGTGTTGACCCGCGCGGTACCGAAAACCGTTGCGGCAATCGAAGCGCTGATGGCGGAGGGTGACGCATGAGCGGGAGTACGCGTTACGATGTGGCTATCATCGGGGCCGGTATGGTTGGCGCGAGTCTGGCGCTGGCGCTGTTGCCTCTGGCACGAGCACGGGGGCTGCGTATTGCGCTATTGGAGGCGCACCCCTTGCCCGCCACGACCGACATGCCTTTGTCACCCAGTTTTGATGCCCGCGCTACCGCACTGTCTTATGGCAGCGGTCTGTTACTGGATCGGCTCGGTGTCTGGGCGGCGCTGACCGATCGGGTCGCGCCGATTGCGCAGGTGCGGGTTTCCGATCGAGGGCATTTTGGTGCTGCACGCCTGGATGCCACCGAGGAGAATGTAGCTGCCTTGGGTTATGTGGTTGAAAACCGTGTGCTGGGGCAGGCGCTGCTGCAGCGGCTGGCTGCCGAGGGCCGCGGTGTGGTCGACCTGCTGTGCCCCGCGCGGGTTTCCTCGGCGCTCATGCAGCCGCAGGGGGTGCAGCTGTCCGTTGCCGTGGAAGCCGGTCAGCAGACTTTGACGGCGGAGCTGGTGGTGATGGCTGACGGAGGGCGCTCGACGTTGGCTGAACAGCTGGGCCTGGATTACCAGCGCCGTGATTATGCCCAGCGTGCGCTTATTGCGAATGTGCGTCTGCAACGCCCGCACGGCGGCGTCGCCTACGAGCGCTTTACCGCATCAGGCCCGATGGCCTTGCTGCCGCTGCAGGACGATGCCGAAGGGCAGCCGCGGGCCGCCCTGGTCTGGAGTGCCGAGCAGGCGCGCTGCGAAGCGCTTCTGGCGATGCCGGATGCGGCGTTTGTCGCTGAGTTGCAGAATCAATTTGGTTATCGGGCCGGCCGATTGCTGGGTGTGGGGGGGCGAAGCAGCTATCCCTTGAACCTGATGCGGATTCGTGAACAGGTACGGCCGAATCTTATCGCACTGGGCAATGCGGCGCACACCTTGCACCCTATCGCCGGGCAGGGCTTTAATCTGGCACTGCGTGGCGTTATGGTGCTGGCCGATGAGCTGGCGAGTGCGTCGGCTGCGGGTGCGCGCTGGGGCGATATCGCGGTGCTGGCGCGCGTTGAAGCGCGCTGTCGGTGGGATCAGGATAAGACCATTGGCTTTAGCGACCAGGTTACCCGGCTGTTCTCGACCGAGCGTCGCCCAGCCGTCATTGGCCGCAACCTGGGCTTGCTGGCGCTGGATCTGTGCCCGCCCGTCAAGCGCGAGTTTGCCCGTAGTGCGATGGGGCTGGATGCGGGTCTATAGCGATGCCGCGACAGGGTGTTCGATCGAGTGCGGTTCGCAGCCTGGACAATAGGCTTGATGTGACGAGGTTAGGTGAAGCATAACGATGGCAGATCAACAGACGGAAAAGAGTCCCCCGCCACTGGGTGACGAGGTGGATATCGCCATCATTGGCGGAGGGATGGTCGGCATGGCGCTGGCCTGTGCCTTGGGTGGTAGCCCTTTGCGTGTGGCCGTGATTGAGTCGCAGCCGCACGCCGAATCGCGTGCGGCCGGTAGGCAGGACTATGACCCGCGGGTCAGTGCGCTGACCCAGGGATCGCAGCGCTTTCTGCAGCGGCTCGGGGCGTGGGAGGGCATGACCCGGCAGCGGGTCTGTGCCTATCAGCATATGCGGGTATGGGACGGGGAAGGCACCGCCGGTATTGGCTTTAGTGCCGCCGAGCTGGCACAGCCCAGCCTGGGGCATATCGTAGAGAATCGCGTCACCCTCGCGGCGCTCGAGGCGGTTGCCCAGGGGCACGCCAATATCGATATGGTGCGTCCCGCCAGTCTGCGTGATCTGACCTGCAGCGTTGCCGAGGGGGATTGGCACGAGCTGGAGCTCAGCACGGGTCGGCGGTTGCGGGCGCGTTTGCTCGTGGCCGCCGACGGGGCACACTCGCGGGCGCGTCAACTGGCGGGGCTCGGTGTGTCGGCGTGGGACTACGAACACGCGGCGATCGTCACCACCGTGACGACCGAGCACGCGCATCAATACACCGCCTGGCAGCGTTTTACCGAGGATGGCCCCTTGGCCTTTCTGCCGCTGCCGGGTGACGCTGAGAATACCGTGTCGATTGTTTGGTCCACGTCTCCCGAGCATGCGCGCGCCCTGATGGCGCTGGATAGCGACGGGTTTAACCGGGCGTTGGAACGGGCCTTTGAGTCCCGGCTGGGGCGCATTCTGCACAGTGATCCGCGTTTCTGTTTTCCGTTGACCCAACGGCATGCGCCGCGTTATGTGAGCGCGGGTGTGGCATTGGTCGGCGATGCGGCGCACAGCATCCATCCACTGGCGGGGCAGGGGGTCAATCTGGGCTTGGCGGATGCACGTGAGCTGGCGGAGCAGATACTGTCGGCCGTTGCGCGGGGGCGGTCATTTTCGGCGTTGACGACGCTACGCCGCTATCAGCGCGCACGCCAAGGTGAGAATCTGGCCATGATCGGATTGATGGCGGCATTTCGCCACCTGTACGGTGATGTGCCGCCGCTGGTTCATTGGTTGCGTAATCTCGGTATGTCCTGGGTCGACCGGCAGCAGCGGATCAAACGCTTTCTGGCCGGACAAGGCATGGGGCGGTCTTAAGGCGGTAACGTCATGCCGAGCACGTCATTTCACCGTGGCGGGCGGCGGAAAAGACCGCTTATTGGTTGCAAAAGTGCCGGTCCGGCGTGTCTTGGTCATTAGAATAGGGAATATGATGGGTAGCAAAACAGTTCTGTACGGCAAGCATCAGGCCATGGGCGCGAAATGGGTGGATTTTGGTGGCTGGGATATGCCCATTCACTACGGCTCACAGGTCGAAGAGCATCATGCCGTGCGCAAGGCTGCCGGCATGTTTGATGTCTCGCATATGGTTGTGGTCGATGTCAAAGGCGGCGATGCGCGTCTGTTTCTGCAGCATCTGTTGGCCAACGATGTTGCGCGCCTAAAAACGCCGGGTAAGGCGCTGTATAGCGCGATGCTCGACGAGACCGGCGGGGTTCTGGATGACGTGATCGTTTATGCCATGGGTGCACCGGGCAGTGCCGGCGAATGGTATCGGTTGGTGGTGAACTGTGCGACGCGTAAAAAAGACCTCAACTGGATGGCGCAACAGGCGGTTCGCTACGATGTGGGCCTGACGGAGCGCCCCGAACTGGCGATGGTTGCCATCCAGGGGCCTGACGCCATCGAGCGGGTTTGTCAGGTGGTCTCGACAACGAAAGCGGCACTGATTCAGGCGTTAGCGCCGTTCAGTGGCGATGGTGTTGGCGGCTGGTTTATTGCCCGTACCGGTTACACCGGTGAAGACGGTCTGGAGGTCATGTTGCCCGAGGATGAGGCCGCTGCATTCTGGCAGGCACTGGCTGATGCCGGCGTTGCTCCCTGCGGTCTGGGCGCACGGGATACCCTGCGTTTGGAAGCCGGCCTGAATCTGTACGGTAACGATATGGACGAGTCGGTATCCCCGTTGGTCGCCAATATGGCCTGGACCGTGGCATGGGAGCCGGCAGCACGGGATTTTATCGGCCGTCATGCCTTAGAAGCGCAGCGTCAGCAGGGCGTCAGTCACAGGTTGGTTGGACTGGTGCTTGAAGGACGCGGTGTCTTGCGCGCCGGTCAGAAAGTTCTGCTGGGCGCTGACGGAGACGGTGTTGTGACCAGCGGTACGTTTTCACCCACCCTCGGTCATTCCATCGCGCTGGCCCGTGTGCCGGTGTCCATCGGCGCGCGTTGCGATGTTGAGGTGCGGGGTCAGCGGGTCGGCGTTGCCGTCACCAGGCCCTGCTTCGTACGTCATGGAAAAAAAGTCTATTCTTGAACTTTATGCCTCGGGTATTACCGGTTTGCCGAGTGCGAGTCTATTCTTGAATCACGGGGGAGCGCCGCGCCGCAGTGGTGTTGCGTCCAACTGAATGCCTTAGCCTATGAGGATTGTAAAATGAGCAATATTCCTGCCGAGTTGAAGTATGTATCCAGTCATGAGTGGATTCGCGTTGAAGGCGATGGCACCGTCACCGTGGGTATCACCGATCATGCACAGGAGCTACTCGGTGATGTGGTGTTTGTTGAGCTGCCAGAAGCCGGTGCCGACCTGGGTACGGGTGATGATGCCGGTGTGGTTGAGTCGGTTAAAGCCGCGTCAGATATCTACAGCCCGCTGTCGGGCGAGATCGTGGCGATCAACGAAGCCCTGGAAGAAACTCCCGAGTCCGTGAACAGCGACCCTTACGGTGATGGCTGGTTCTTCAGGATTAAACTGAACGACCCGGCCGAGCTGGATGAGTTGCTGAGCGCCGAAGCCTACGCCGAACTCTGTGAGTCTGAAGAGTAAGACTCATCCGTCCGTGTTCCGAGGGCCGCTTAGCGGCCCTTTTTTGTGGCGTGCAACTTACTAGGTACTAGGACGCCGCGTGGCGGCTGCTAGTGGCTAAACTGAAAACAACGGTAGGTGGCGGGCCTAGTCTGTGCTGAGGTGTTTTTGCCGTTTCGCTCCTAGCAGCTTCGCAGAAGCGCTCTAGTACCTAGCATCTGTTCTGCTCGGCGCAGTTTGTCTGTGCTTACGGTATAATCGCCGCCAATCGTCTGCGGCCGCTCTTTTACCCAGGCCCGCAGCGTCTCTAATCAGGAGTATGCGTTTATGTCCCAATCAGCCAGCTCATTGCCGGTACTGCGTCTGCGGCCCAAGGCTGAGCGTCGTTTGCGTGGCGGTCATCTGTGGATCTACAGCAATGAGATCGACACCGATTTTAGCCCGCTCAAGCAGTTTGCCACCGGTCAGCAGGTGCGCGTCGAGCAGGCCAGCGGTAAGGCGCTGGGTATCGCGTACATTAACCCCAACAACCTGATTTGTGCCCGGCTGGTTAGCCGGGATATGAAGTTCATGCTGGATAAATCGCTGCTGGTGCATCGCATCCAGGTGGCGCTGTCGCTGCGTGAGCGCTGTTTCCCTGCGCCGCATTATCGGTTGATCTACGGCGATAGTGATCTGCTCCCGGGGCTGGTTGTGGATCGTTTTGGCGACTACCTGGTGGTCCAGATCGGCAGTGCCGGTATGGAGCAACTCAAGCAGGAGATTGTGGACGCGCTGGATCAGGTGCTGAAACCTCAGGCGATCCTGTTGCGTAATGACGGCAAGATGCGTGCTCAGGAAGGCTTGGAATCTTATGTGGAAGATGCGGTGGGCGTGATGCCCGATCTGGTGCCGCTGGAGGAAAACAATACGCGCCTGGTTGCGCCGGTCAGAACCGGGCAAAAGACCGGTTGGTTCTATGACCATCGTATGAACCGGGCGCGGCTGCAGAGCTACATCCCCGGTAAGCGGGTTCTGGATGTGTTCAGCTATGTGGGCGGCTGGGGCGTCGAGGCGGCGGCGGCCGGTGCTACCGAGGTGATGTGCCTGGATGCGTCCGCCAGTGCGCTTGACCTGGTGATGGAAAATGCGGCCCTGAATAATGCCCAGGACCGGGTGTCGACGCTGCAGGGGGATGCCTTTGAAGGGCTGCGCCAGTTGCGGGAAGAAGGGGCGCAGTTTGATGTGGTGGTGGTTGATCCGCCGGCCTTTATCCAGAAGCGCAAGGATATCCGCAACGGCGAACTGGCTTATCAGCGCATCAATGAGCTGGCCATGCGTTTGCTGAGTCGGGATGGTCTGCTGGTCTCTGGCTCTTGCTCCATGCATCTGCAGCGCGATCGATTGGTGGATATCATCCGGGCGGGCAGCCGGCAGATCGACCGCTTTTCGCAGTTGATCGAGCAGGGGCACCAGGGACCTGACCATCCGGTGCACCCGGCTATCCCGGAAACCGATTACCTGAAGGCGATGTTTGTGCGCGTTTTGCCGAGCGCCTGATCGGCCAGGTTAGTCATCACGCAATGTGATCACGGGCCAGCCCTTGGCCTTGGCGTGCCGGGTGAGAATGTCATCGGCATCGACCGCGACCGGATGATCGACCAGCTCCAGCAGGGGCAGGTCGTTGTGTGAATCGCTGTAGAAGTAGCTGCCGTCAAGTTCGTAACCACTTTCCTGCAGCCAGGCGTGGAGCCGGGTGACTTTGCCTTCCTGGAAGCAGGGCGTCCCACTGATCCGGCCGGTGTAGCGATTGTCAATCTGCTCCGGTTCGCTGGCCAGGATATGATCGACGCCGAGGCGTTTTGCGATGGGGCCCGTGACAAAAAGATTGGTCGCCGTAATGATCAGCAGGAAGTCGCCCGCCGCCCGGTGCTTGTCCAGCAGCGCGCGTGCCGCCGGCAGCATAATGGGGTCAACTTTGGCCTGCATGAACGCGTGGTGCAGTTCTTCTAGCTGTTCGGGGGTGAAGCGGCTCAAGGGCTCAAGGGCGAAAGCCAGGTAGGCCCTGATATCCAGTTGACCACTCTGGTAGTCGGCATAAAACCGGTCGTTGGCTTCTTTGTAGACAACCGGATCGACAATTCCCCGTTCTACCAGAAATTCGCCCCAGGCGTAATCGCTGTCGCCGGCGATCAGGGTATTGTCCAGGTCAAATATGGCGAGTCTCACGGTGTGGCTTCTCCTGTGCTATCGGTCAGTCCTATCAGCCTGTCCCGTTGCGGGTTGGCAGGATTCGGTGACGAAAAAGGCAGAAGAATAAGAGCTGCGCCGGGTGCTGGCAACGGTTTTCCTTGCAGGGAGAGCGGTCGGCGGATTGGTGAATTGACAAAAGTATGGAACAATAAGGCCAATAATAACTTTGGGTAGTCGATACGTGATTGATTCTGATGGTTTTCGACCGAATGTGGGAATCATATTGTCCAATGGACGTGGCCAAGTGCTGTGGGCGCGCCGCATCGGTCAGGACGCCTGGCAGTTTCCTCAGGGCGGAATCAACGACGATGAAACAGCCGAAGAGGCGTTGTTTCGTGAATTGAAAGAGGAGGTCGGCCTGGACCCCTGTGATGTTGAGGTCGTTTCCTGCACCCGGGGCTGGCTGCGTTATCGGCTGCCTAAACGGATGATTCGTCATCATTCCCATCCCATCTGCATCGGACAGAAGCAGAAGTGGTTTCTTCTGCGTCTTATTAGCGATGATGCCGCCGTGAATTTTACCTGTTCTTCGAAACCCGAATTTGACGGTTGGCGCTGGGTTAGTTACTGGTACCCGCTCGGGCAAGTGGTCTCTTTCAAGCGCGAGGTGTATCGCAAAGCGATGAAAGAGCTGGTCGGCAGACATGCCAAGCTGATTCGCAGCTGTTTTGGGGAAACGGGATAACATCTTATGCTGAATGCGTTGCGCAGTATCGTCCAAGAGGTTAACAGCGCCAAGAGTTTGCAGGCGGCTCTGGATGTTATTGTGCGCCGGGTCAAAGCGGTCATGAAGACCCAGGTCTGTTCGGTCTATCTGATGGACAGTACCAGTCAGCGCTATGTGCTGATGGCTACCGAGGGGTTAAATCCGTCCGCTGTCGGCAATGTGAGTTTGGCGGTCAGCGAGGGGATTATCGGCAGTGTGGTAACCCGCGCCGAGCCGCTTAATATCGAAGATGCCACCACCCATCCCAGCTATCTCTTTATTATGGAAACCGGCGAAGAGCCGTTTCATGCGTTTTTGGGTGTGCCGATTATCCATCAGCGCAAAGTCTTGGGTGTACTGGTGGTGCAACAGCGCGAGCGGCGTCGCTTTCACGAGGGGGAAGAGGCGTTCCTCGTGACGATGTCGGCGCAGCTGGCGGGTGTGATTGCCCACGCCGAGGTGACCGGTGGGGTCTCGATTTCAGCCGATAACGGCAATGTGCGGGTCGATGCCAAATTTGATGGCGTTGCCGGTGCGTCGGGCGTGGCGATTGGTACCGTGGTTGTCATGGGGCCGCCGGCCGATCTGGATGCCGTACCGCATCGGACCACCGATGACCCCGGCGCGGAAGTGCTGCGCTTTCGCGCGGCATTGGAGGAGGTTCGGCGCGATATCCGCATCAAAGGGCGGTTATTGGCCCAGCGTTTAAAGGGTGAGGAGCAGGCGCTGTTTGAAGTGTATCTGCGCATGCTGGATGACAACGCGATCCCCGGTGAAGTCGAGGCATTAATCCATTCCGGTATCTGGGCCCCCAGGGCGCTGCGGGATGTGATCCAGAATCATGTCGATCAGTTCAATATGATGGAAGACCCTTATCTACGCGAGCGGGCGTCCGATATCCGGGATCTGGGGCGACGGATGCTGGCCTGCCTGCAGCAGTCACGACCTGAAAGTGATATCGAATTCCCTAAAGATACCATCCTCATGGCGGATGAAATTACACCGACCATGTTAGGTGAGGTGCCGAGCGACCGCTTGATCGGGCTGGTTTCCGTGCAGGGTTCCGGCAATTCGCATACGGCTATATTGGCGCGCTCGATGGGCATTCCTACCGTGATGGGCGTCGTCGACCTCCCCTATACGCTGGTGCACGGTCGTCGTCTGATCGTGGATGGCTATTCCGGCCGGGTGTTTGTCAATCCATCGGTGGAACTGACCCGCTTTTACGCCAAAATAATGCGGGAAGAGAAACGGCTGAGCAAAGGGCTGGAGGCGCTGCGCGACCTGCCATCGATCACGACTGATGGTTATACGATGCCGCTGTGGGTTAACACGGGTCTGGTGACGGATGTGCAGCTTTCCTTGGATCGCGGCGCGCAGGGCATTGGCCTGTATCGTAGTGAAGTACCCTTTATGATCAAGGATTTCTTCCCTAGCGAAGCCGAGCAGGTGGTTAGTTACCGTAAGCAGTTGCAGCCTTTCGCACCCTTTCCTGTCACGATGCGGACCCTGGATGTGGGGGGCGATAAGCCGCTACCCTATTTTCCGATTCAGGAAGAAAACCCGTCGCTGGGCTGGCGGGGAATCCGTGTCACCCTCGATCATCCAGAGATCTTTCTGGTGCAGGTCAGGGCGATGCTGCTGGCCAGTGAAGGGCTGGATAATCTGCGTATTTTGTTGCCGATGATTTCCAATGTTATGGAGATCGATGAATCGGTGGCGCTGATTGAACAGGCGTTGACCGAACTGCGGGACGAAGGACATTCTATTGCCCGCCCCGATATCGGTGTCATGATCGAGGTGCCCGCGGCGGTTTACCAGATCCATGCGCTTGCCCGTCGGGTTGATTTTGTTTCTGTGGGGAGTAACGATTTGACCCAGTATTTACTGGCGGTCGATCGTAATAACCCGCGCGTTGCCGGCCTCTATTATACCTTCCATCCCGCCGTATTGACGGCGCTGCAATATATCGTCGAAGGGGCGCATAAAGAGGGGGTTCAGGTCGGGATCTGTGGCGAGTTGGCTGGGGATCCTGGCGGGGCATTACTCTTGATGGCCATGGGTTACGATGTGTTGTCGATGAACTCGACCAACCTGCCCAAGGTTAAATCGGCGATCCGCGGCGTGAGTCGGGAACAGGCTAATGCGCTGCTGAAAGAGGTGATGCTGTTCGATAATCCCGGCGACATACAGGAGACGATCCGTGCCAGCCTTGTCTCTCTGGGGCTGGGCCAGCTGAATCGGCCGGCGTCCTCAGAAGGCGACTAGCCTGTCGTGCTGCGCGCGATGCTATACCGTGCGCACGATGCGAGTAAGGCGGCAACCTAATACCGAACAAAAAATGACGCCTTGCCGGGCGGTACATGGATCAACCGCCGTGGCATAAGGCCACGTGCCAGGTTAATCGTCGTCATATACGCCTGTAACGCGTATCGTTGCGGTGACCCTCTGCGCGTTAAAGCTCTGCTCAATAAAGGTCCATTCACCGCTGTACTCTTGCACAAAGACGGTACTGGCGCGGGTGCCATAATGTTCTGAGCGAATGAACAGCGACGACAGGCGGCGTTCCCATTCCAGGCCAACCCCGGTGTCGGGTAGTAAGTCGTCGGCGGCGGGTCGCGCATCGTTGAGTAGTCTGAGCAGCCGCCTGCTGTCTATGTGTGAGCGCTGCAACTCGGCCGCCAGGCCGGCTCTGCCGCGCTCAACTTTGGGCCAGGGGGTATTAAGTCCCGCATTGCTCAGCCCGTAGATCCCGGGGGAGAGCGCCTGATAGTGTGCCGGTATCACGGTGGTGGGGTGCTGACCCTGGCTGCAGATCATTGCCAGGCTATCGCCGTCATCGACGAGCAGGTTGAAGCGTGCATAGGGGCCTTTGTGCTCCAGGTTGGCGTGAAAGTCGGCTGTTGACGCCGAGGCTGTTAGAAAGTCTTTGGGTAGCTCGCCCCGCGAACGCAGGTTATTGTCGGGGACTGGCAACCCGCGTCGAACGTTGGTCAGCGCGGCGAAACGGCGGCCACGCGTTGCGCCGAGCCAAGTCCCGCCTTGTTGTAAGTCCTTGCCTGCCAGCAAGCCAGGCTGCTCCGCCCAGTACTCTGCGCCAGCCGTGGGGCGCTGATAGAACTCATCCCGATTGGCGGCCACGATCAGCCGATAGCGGGGGTGTTGTTTATAGGCGAATAAAATCAAGCACATAACCAATTCTCGTTTTTTAGCGATGGTTGGTGGATAATAGCCGCCTCTTTTATACACTCAATTTGGATTAATCGTCGTGCTTATTCTGACCTACTTGGTGCTGGGTGCTGGTGCCGGCTTGATCGCTGGCTTGTTTGGCATCGGCGGCGGTTTGATCATCGTGCCCGCGTTGGTGTTTAGTTTCCAGCTGCAGGGAATGTCAGCAGACGTGTTGACCCATATGGCCGTTGGCACCTCGCTGGCAACCATCATTATCACCTCGATCAGTTCGATTCGGGCTCACCATCGTCGGCAGGGCGTACGCTGGGATCTGTTTTGGCCGTTAGCCGTTGGTATTTTGCTGGGGGCGCTGATCGGGGTTAAAACCGCAGGCCGGCTGAGTGGGCCACACCTGCAGTTGATTATCGGCTGTTTTGCCTTACTGGTCGCGGCGCAGTTGGGGTTTGGTTTCAAGCCACGACCAACGCGGGGCGTTCCTGGTCGCGTCGGACTGGGCGCGGCAGGCGGGGTCTTCGGCTGGGCGTCAGCGCTGTTTGGTATTGGCGGCGGGTCGCTGACGGTGCCTTATCTGAGCTGGCATAACGTGGATATGTCCAAGGCCGTCGGAACGTCTGCGGCCTGTGGTTTGCCGATCGCCCTTATGGGGGCTTCCATGAACGTGTTTGAGGGTTGGGGGCACAGTGCGCTCCCCCCGTGGAGCCTTGGCTATGTGTATTTGCCGGCGTTTGGCGGGATTGTGCTGACCAGTGCCTGGTTTGCCGGGATCGGTGCGCGCCTGGCGCATCGGTTGCCGCCACGGGTGTTAAAACAGACGTTCGCCTTGCTGCTGTTGGTTGTCGGGCTGCGTTTTATCTTGAGTGCCTGGTGATGGCTCGGATGACGGGTTCGTAAAGCGACGGGCTTGTTGGCGTAATCCGCCGCGCAAGCGCTGTACAGGTTTTAGGCGGTGCACAAACGACAGGCGATGTGCAAGCGTAATCGTCTATAACAGGAATTGAGCAAGGGAGGCTTCTAGATGTTGACTTATCCACAGATTGACCCGGTAGCGGTGGCGCTCGGTCCTCTGAAAATTCACTGGTACGGGTTGATGTATCTGGCCGGATTTGCCGGCGCCTGGTGGTTGGCGAATCGGCGTGCGGCTCGGCCGGATTCCGGCTGGAGCGGGGAGCAGATTTCTGACCTGATTTTCTACGGTGCGCTGGGTGTCGTCCTGGGTGGTCGCGCCGGGTATGTGCTGTTCTATAACTTCGATCAGTTTTTGCAGGACCCGGTCTGGTTGCTGCGTGTTTGGGAAGGGGGGATGTCCTTTCATGGTGGGCTGATCGGGGTCAGCCTGGCGATGTTGTGGTTTGCGCGTAAAACCGGAAAAGGCTTTTTTGCCATTGCTGATTTCACCGCACCGCTGGTGCCCATTGGGCTAGGTCTGGGGCGCATCGGTAATTTTATCGGCGGTGAACTGTGGGGCCGGCCTACCGATCTGCCTTGGGCCATGGTGTTCCCGCGCGTCGATGGGCTGGCGCGGCATCCGTCGCAGTTATACCAGTTTGCGCTGGAGGGCGTCGCGTTATTCGCCATCTTGTGGTGGTTCTCGGCTCGTCCGCGTCCTGACGGGAGTGTGGCAGGGCTGTTTCTGGTTTGTTATGGCGCATTTCGTATTCTGGTCGAATTTGCCCGCCAGCCCGATGCGCATCTGGGCTATATCGCCTTTAACTGGTTGACCATGGGGCAGGTCCTGTCGTTACCCATGATTCTGGTTGGGTTCTTATTGATGGGCTGGGGTTATCGCCACCATACCGTGCCTGCAAAACACTGAGGAAAAACAATGCAGCAGTATCTTGAGTTGATGCGTCATGTGCGCGAAAACGGTGTGTATAAATCGGATCGTACAGGGACGGGAACCTACAGTGTGTTCGGTTACCAGATGCGGTTTAACCTCGAAGACGGCTTTCCGTTGGTGACCACCAAAAAGTGTCATTTACGCTCGATTATTCATGAGCTACTTTGGTTCCTGAAAGGCGAAACCAATATCGCGTACCTGAAAGAAAACGGGGTGTCGATCTGGGATGAGTGGGCGGACGAGACGGGCGAGCTAGGGCCTGTTTACGGGCATCAGTGGCGCTCCTGGCCCGCGCCGGACGGCGGCAGTATCGATCAGATCAGCCTGCTGCTGGAGCAGATCCGTAATAACCCCGATTCGCGGCGTCTTATCGTCAGTGCCTGGAATGTGCCGGAAGTTAATCGTATGGCGCTGCCCCCTTGCCATACGTTGTTCCAGTTTTATGTCGCCGAGGGAAAATTGTCTTGTCAGTTGTATCAGCGCAGCGCCGATATTTTCCTTGGCGTGCCGTTCAATATCGCCTCCTATGCCTTGCTGACACAGATGGTTGCGCAGGTCTGCGGGTTGCGCCCCGGTGAGTTTATCCACACCTTGGGGGATGCGCACCTGTATGCGAACCACCTTGAGCAGGCCGATTTGCAGCTTTCGCGTAAGCCCATGGCGCTGCCACGTATGCAGATCAATCCCGAGGTTACCGATCTGTTTGGTTTCCGTTTCGAGGATTTTGCGCTGCAGGGCTATCAGAGCCATCCGCATATTTCAGCGCCGGTGGCGGTATAACGCATTGGATGTGATGGCATAGACGCCGTGGGGTAGGAGAGGGTGATGAAACTAGCGGTTATTGTGGCGCAAGCGACCAATCGGGTGATAGGACGGGGTAATAAGCTGCCTTGGCACCTTCCCGAAGACTTACAGTATTTTAAGAAAGTGACCCTGGGTAAGCCGATTATTATGGGGCGTAAAACTTACGAGTCGATCGGTCGTCCCTTGCCCGGTAGGACTAATATTGTTGTGACCCGTGATACGGACTATGCACGCCCCGGTATTGAGGTGGTTCACTCCCTGGGCGATGCCGTTACGTTGGCGGGTTCGTTATGCGAAATCAATGGGGTCGATGAAGCGATGCTGATCGGTGGTGCCGAGTTGTACGCGCAGGCGATGCCGTTGGCAGAGCGTCTCTATTTGACGCAGGTACATGCGTCAGTCGAGGGCGATGCCTATTTCCCGGTGTTTAATCGGCAGGCATGGCGAGAGCTAGGACGGGAGGATTACCCGGCAAGCGGTTGTAACCCCTTTGATTACAGCTTTATTGTGCTTGAGCGTGTGGGCGGAGAGCGATCGTGACGCTGGATTCGCTGTTGCAGGTGTTGGCCGATGGCGCCTTTCATTCTGGCGAAGAGCTGGGTGAGTCCTTGGGGGTGAGTCGCAGCGCGGTCTGGAAGCAGCTGAAGAAGCTGGAATCGCTCGGTGTGCGTTGTCACTCGGTACGCGGTCGGGGCTACCGGCTGCCTGGGGGGCTGGATCTGCTGAACGAAGCACGTATCAAGCAAGGGCTGTCCGCCGATGCGCTGCGCCAGCTGCGCCGGATATCCCTGAACCTGACATCAGATTCGACCAATAGCGAGGCGATGCAGGCGGCTCAGCAAGGTGACGCCCAGGGGTGTCTCTATCTGGCAGAGCGGCAGACGGCGGGACGGGGTCGGCGCGGGCGTACCTGGGTTAGCCCGTTTGCCCGCAACCTGTATTTCTCGCTGGTTTGGCCGTTCTCGGGCGGTGTCGCATCGTTGGAAGGCCTGAGTCTGGCCGTGGGGGTTGCCTTGGCACGGGCGCTCGATCGTTATGGTGTGCCGACGGTGCAGCTAAAATGGCCAAACGACCTGCTATTTGAAGGGCGCAAGCTGGCCGGGATTCTGCTGGAAATGACCGGTGAACCCGGGGGGGCCTGTCAGGTCGTGATTGGTGTTGGCGTGAATGTGCAGATGCCCGACGAGGTTGCACAGGCGATCGACCAGCCCTGGATCGATCTACAGCGCGCGGGTGTGGTGGACATCGATCGCAACGCATTGCTGGCGCAGATTGTCGAAGAGCTGTTACAGGTTCTGGCTGTTTTCACCCGCGACGGCTTTGCACCTTTTGTGGAGGAATGGCAGCAGCGTAATGCGCATGCGGGGCGGGACGTCGTCCTCGAGACCGGTGCGCATCGCTTTCGGGGCCGTTGTGTGGGTGTTGATGGCGCGGGCGCCTTGTTATTGGATACCGCAGAAGGGCGCAGGACCTTTCATGGCGGGGAGTTGAGTTTACGGGCCTCATCATGATATTGGATCTTGATCTGGGAAACAGTTTTATCAAATGGCGCTGTGCCTCCGGTAATGGCTTGATCGCGAATCGCAATATTGATGCGCAATCGTTAACCCGGTATTGGTCGGGTCTCGCCCCGCAGCGCGTGCGAATGGGCTCGGTTGCCGGTGACGATGTTGAGGCGGTGCTGCGTCGATGGGTGTTGGCGCACTGGGGGCTTGCGATTGAGCAGGCGAAGACGCAATCAGAATGCCGCGGGCTTATCAATAGTTATGCGGACCCACGGCGTATGGGCGTGGATCGTTGGTTGGCGATGTTGGCGGCACGAGAAAGCGTACGCGGTGGCTGCTGTGTCGTTGATTGCGGCAGTGCGATTACCGTCGATTATATTGCGGAAGATGGGCGGCATCTGGGCGGTTATATTATGCCGGGTTTGCAGTTGATGCGCCGTGGTTTGCTGGATAATACGCAGCGGATACAGATTGATTTTGATTCTACTGATGCCAGTACGGATCCTGGCTGTTGCACCGAGGAGGCCGTGCAACATGGCCTCTACCTGATGGTGTCCGCGTTGGCGGAGCGTATCGTGCGGGATCTCGACGCCAAACTGGGCGCATCGGCTCGGCTTGTGATCGCCGGCGGGGATGGTGAGCTGTTTCAGCGTTGGGCTGGCAAAGGGGAGTATTGCCCCGATTTGGTTTTGGATGGTTTGGCGGTCGCCTTGCCTTAGAAGGAGCTTTTCTTGCGTTGGTTCGTGCTGATTTTACTGCTACTGAATGTAGCGTTGTATGGCTGGTTTGTTCAAGAAGAAGAGAGTCGGCAGCGTATGGCGCAGCGTGAATTATACGTAGCCACCGATATCGCGGGTCTGAAGCTGCTCGCAGAAGTGCCCATTGCTAGCCTTGAGCGACGCGTCCTTCGGCCTATTGCTCCCGTGCCGAAGCCCAGACCTGCGCTAAACCCAGAGGCTGGCGTAGAGGGCGAGGGAATAGGCGAGGGAGTAGCTGAGGGAGTATCTGAGGGAGAGGCCGCAGGCGTCGAGAAAAAGGCCCGGCTGGCTGCGCCTGAGGAGGGTGTCGCTAATGAGGGCGTCGTGAGGGCGGATGCCAGGGGGGAGTCGGGTGCGATTGCTAAGGCGGGACGGTCTGTCACGGCAGTAAAGCCTCAGATAAAGCAGCCTGATCTGCCGCTTTATTGCTATGAGCTAGGCCCTATAGACACGTTGGCGGAGGCTCAGCGACTGGTTGAGGGGGTTGTTGATTGGGTGGTGCGAAGTGAGATCCGGGATCGACGGCGCGAATTGGCGCCAGACTATTGGGTCTATGTTAAGACCAATGGTAAAAGCCAGGTGGTCAAGGCGCTGCAGGAGCGACTGAAGTCCAATGGATTGGAGAGCTTTCGTATTCGCAAAGGCGGGCTGGCAGGGCATGTATCACTGGGCTTGTACCGTAGTCAGGAGTCTGCACAAGCGCTTTATGATGCGCTGATAGCCCAGGAGTACCCGGCAGATATTTTTGAAAAAAAGCGCGCCGAGACGTTTTATCTTGTTGATGTAAAAACGGAAAAAAATAATTTCCCGCTGCTGTTATCCAATGCGCTGCAAGGTGATGCGGCGAATCGCGTAAAAAGTGAAAAAAAAGTGTGTGTAGGGGTTGCATCAGACAGGGACCGTGAGTAATATTTGCGCCTCCTGAAGAGGCCAACAAGGCCGGCATAGCTCAGCTGGTAGAGCAACTGACTTGTAATCAGTAGGTCCCGAGTTCGACTCTTGGTGCCGGCACCATCTCTGAAGGATTTAAGGCTGCTTGCTGGATCGGTCTTAAAGTAGGTCAAACCTCGTGGTGAGGTTCCCGAGTGGCCAAAGGGATCAGACTGTAAATCTGACGCGAGAGCTTCGGTGGTTCGAATCCACCCCTCACCACCATCGACCTGGAATTGGCTTTGTGCGGGTATGGTATAATGGCTATCACCTCAGCCTTCCAAGCTGATGATGCGGGTTCGATTCCCGCTACCCG
>JBFGZS010000008.1:0-87160 GCA_041586615.1 Motiliproteus sp.
CAGAAGTGAAACGATTCAGCGCCGATGGTAGTGTGGGGTTTCCCCATGTGAGAGTAGGTCATCGCCAAGCGCCTATTAGAAGAACCCCCAGCACGCTGTGCTGGGGGTTTTTTGCTTTCTGGCAAGGCGGTACAGAGAGACCACCTGACCCCCGTCGGCCTTGCCGTCGGGGGTTATTGCTTTCTGGATGGCCAGTACTCTGTAGCACTTACAGCGCACTAGTACAGTGTATCCCTTAAATATTCTGATGCTGTTTCCGTAGGTCGGGTTAGGCCAAAGGCCGTAACCCGACATGATGCCGATATTGTCGGATTAGGCTGCGCTAATCCGACCTACAAGACACGAATATGTAGTCTTTACAGTGCACTAGTTCTTAGCTGCACCTTCAAATAGCTCGGCATATTGACCGTAGCCCAATGCTGTCAGCTGATCTGCGGGTATAAACCGCAATGAGGCGGAGTTAATACAGTATCGGAGCCCCGTTGGTTTGGGACCGTCTTTAAACACATGTCCTAGGTGTGAATCCGCATATTTGCTACGTAATTCTGTCCGTGGCCAGATGAGTTTGAAATCGGTTTTTTCAACAATGTATTCTGCATCGAGGGGTTGGGTGAAGCTTGGCCAACCTGTTCCAGAAACAAATTTATCGGTTGAGGAAAATAGTGGCTCTCCGCTGACGATATCGACATAAATACCGGGTTTTTTATTGTCCCAGTAGGCGTTTTTGAAGGGAGGTTCGGTACCTTCTTCCTGTGTCACTTGATATTGCAGGGGGGTAAGGTTCTCTTGCAGTACTTTTTCTGTAGGCCTGGAGTAGCTTTTTTCTCCAGTGCCCCCCATTTTTTTCATGCGGCCTTTTTCTGCGTCCTGTTGCCAGACTTTCTCTAGAAACTGATCGCGACCCGAGTTGTAGCGATAGTAGTTATAGCGAATCGGGTTGTTTTTGTAGTAATCCTGATGGTACTCCTCGGCGGTGTAGAACGTGCCTGCCTGTTCTATTTCAGTTGCAAGTGGTCGTTTAAAGCGGTTCGAGTCCTCCAATGTTTGCAGCGCTACTTTAGCGGCCATTTTCTGTTGTTCATTCAAGTAGTACACCCCGGGTCGATATTGTTTACCGCGATCGACAAATTGGCCATTGGCATCGGTAGGATCCATGGTTTTCAAAAAGTGACTCAATAACTCACTGTAGCTGATTTTAGTCGGATCGTAGAAAACTTTAACCGCTTCCGTATGTCCGGTGCTGCCGGAAGACACTTGCTTGTAGGTCGGCATGTCGACGTGGCCGCCGATATACCCAGAGATGACCTCTCTAACGCCCGGAAGTTTTTCAAGGTCTGATTCGACACACCAGAAGCAGCCACCGGCGAGTATGGCTGTTTCTTCGTTCATGGGTGTTTCCATTCCCATGCTTTGTTGTGCGGAAGGCGTTGGCTTATCCGCAGCCATCAGGGCAGGCCCCGTTACGTGTAAGATTCCGACACTGACAAAAAGTGC
Source organism: Motiliproteus sp. (assembly GCA_041586615.1). Taxonomy (GTDB): domain Bacteria; phylum Pseudomonadota; class Gammaproteobacteria; order Pseudomonadales; family Balneatricaceae; genus Motiliproteus. Next base: position 1,495 of record JBFGZS010000008.1, read on the forward strand.
GAAGGCGAGTTTCGGCATAGTGTGTTTCATGTTAATACCCTCGGGGTTCAGGTGGGTTGCACAGAGTTTGTTGTTCGCTGGTGTTACCACTCTGACTCACTTTTTTCAGTTTCAATACAGAGTTTTCTGCAGTGTTAACAAATAAGAACCTGTCGTGATGAACTTGTGATATTTGCGTGACCCTAACGACATTTCTCACTCCTAACCTTATCTATGTTCCACCAATAATGATGAAAAGCAAATCTTGCTTATGGATAAGGTGCAATAAAATGAAAAACGTTCTTAACACAGCAGCTCTTACCGCTCTACTTCCAGCGGTGCTTGCTGCACCGTTAGCTCAGGCGCGCTCAGTCGATGTTGAAATTACCAATTTGACCAGTGCGTTATTTTTCACTCCACTGCTGGTGACTGCGCACCAGGCGGGGTTGGATTTCTTTGAGACGGGACAGCCTGCTTCCATGCCGCTTCAGGCAATGGCGGAAGGGGGCGATATATCGGGGCTATCTCAACTGGCTATGGAGGCTGGCGCTAGTCATGCGGTTAATCCGGCAGCGGGTCTGCTCGCTCCGGGTCAACAGGTCCTGGTTACCGGGCTCGATATCGACCATCGATACATGCTGTCAGTCGTTGCCATGTTACTGCCGACGAATGATGCTTTTCTCGGTTTAGACAGCTGGAAAATCCCCAAAAAACATGGTCGCTATACACTCTACCTCAATGCTTATGATGCCGGTACCGAGATCAATGATGAGGTCATTACCGGAGGGGGGGCCCCGGGTGTGGCGGGTATTCCTGCGGATCCCGGTGGGTATGCCGGTACCGGGGCAATGGGGGTTACTCTACATGAGCCTAATGCGACCGTACATATCCATCGCGGTAATGTCGGTGATTTGAATCCGGTTGGCGGCCCTAGTGACCTTGATGCGGGTGTACATCGCTGGCTTAATCCTGTCGCCAAGGTTGTTGTTAGCGTTCACTAAATGCTGAAACAGCGAGGGGAAGGGCGAACCGCTCCTTATTGGATTTTACCCCTCGCGTGTTTCGTGCTCTACTCGATGAGCGACCTTTCCTTTACGTTGTTTTCGTAATCACAGGGAGGCACCGTGCTTGAGGCGAATGGAGGAGGCTCGATATCGCAGTGACTAAGCAACATATTCTCGTCATAGAAGATGATAACGATATTCGTCAGCTGTTGAGCATGAATCTTGCTGATCTGTACCATGACGTCACCTGCTGCGAGGAGGGTATGCAAGGCCTGGCCATGGCCGCGTCGGGCAGTTACGATCTTGTGGTTTTGGATCTCATGTTACCGGGGCTGGATGGTCTTGAACTCTGTCGCCGCCTCCGTGCAGCGGCTAACCCCATTCCTATACTTATGCTTACCGCGCGGGATTGCGAGGCAGACCGGGTTGTCGGTCTTGAATTGGGTGCCGACGATTACCTAACCAAGCCCTTTGGGATCAGAGAGCTGCAGGCTCGGGTTAAGGCGTTGCTTCGCCGAGTGGAGATGCAGAGCCAGCAAACCGAGTTGTTCGCAGAACAATTAAGCTTTCCCGGATTGTTAATTGATGTTGCTCGCCGTTTGGTTGAGCTAAACGGCAGTAGCGTAGAGTTAACGGGCACGGAGTTTGACCTCTTGTTGTATCTCGCCCGCCACCCTGGTGTTGTTTTTAGCCGGACTCAGTTGCTCGATGCCGTGTGGGGCTATAAACATAGTGGCTACGAACATACGGTCAATTCGCATATCAACCGCTTGCGCACCAAATTGGAAGCAGACCCTTCTCATCCGCGCTTTGTACTGACGGTATGGGGCGTCGGGTATAAATTTGCCGATGCTTAGACGATTCAGTTCATTTTACAGCAAGTTATCCCTCGCGCTGATTGCGAGCTTCCTACTCGTTGCCTTGATGCTCTTGCTATTCGCTCAGAAGGTCACGCAGGACTATCAGTACGAAGTCGCGCAGAAACTGCACATGCAGCTTGCCGCGCAGCTGGTTAACGAAAAACGGTTTGTGCAGCAAGGCCAGATTGACCACGCAGAGTTACGGCGCTCATTTCATGACATGATGATTCTGGGACCCAGTTTTGAATTTTACCTCTTGAGCCCACAAGGGAATGTGGTTACCTACTCGGCGGATCCTGCTCAGATTCAGCGCGCCAAGGTCAACCTGGTGCCGATCCGCGCATTTTTATCCGAATCTGACATGCTGCCTATTTTGGGGCAGGACCCGCGCTCCCTAGATAGGGAGAAAATATTTTCTGTCGCTGAAATCCGTGAGGATCATGTCTTACGCGGCTATCTCTACATCATTATCGGTGGCGAAGCTTACGACGATGTGACCGATCTGTTGCAGCAGAGCCATATCATCTCTCTCGGGTTCTGGGGGCTGGCAGCAGGTTTATTGTTTGGATTGATAGCGTTGCTGCTGTTATTTTTTCTGATGACCCGGCCGCTTCGACGCCTATCTCGGGATATGGCACGTTTCAGGGCGCAAGGTTTTGGCTCCGAAGGTGTTTTACTCAGTGATTGGGACCCTCATTCGAACAATGAAATCCACCGATTGGGCACGAGTTTCCATGCACTGGCGCACGAACTTACCCGGCAATATCGTCAGGTTAAGGATAGCGACACTCTTCGACGCGAATTAATCTCCTATGTTTCTCACGACCTGCGAACGCCTTTAGCCTCTTTGCAGGGCTACCTGGAAACCTGGCAGCTTAAACGTCACGCTATTAGCGCAGAGGACGGGGCTGCACTGATTGATGTGGCGGGTAAGAACGCAAAGCAGATCGGTGTGTTGGTCGAGCAGCTTTTTGAGCTGGCTTATCTGGATGGCGATGATGTTAGCCTCGTGATCGAACCGGTGGCCGTTGCTGAATTGGCGCAGGACGTACTGCAAAAATTGGCGCTGTTTGCCGATGATCGGCAGGTAAGTCTGCGTCTGGAACCTAAGGACCCGGCACTGCGGGTTATGGCTGATATAGAGAAACTTGAACGGGTATTGACCAACCTGGTCGACAACGCGATTCGACACACCGATGCCGGCGGCGACGTGCAGATTAGCTTAACCCCGCTGGACGACAACCTGCAGGTTATCGTTGCCGATACCGGTTGTGGTATCGATCCTGGCGATTTACCCCGGTTGTTTGATGCACATTTTCGCGCTCGTAACAGTGTTAAAGGTCCGACAGGCAACAGTGGGCTTGGATTGGCCATCGTACGCCGGATACTGCAACTGCACGGTAGCGATATTTCGGTCACCAGTACGTTACTACAAGGGAGCCAGTTTTGTTTTTCTCTGCCCTGCATGCAGACTGTGCAGCCAGACCTTAATTTAGCAGCGCGTCAATCGCCGACAAGCGTGGATCGCTAATACCCAGTTGATTGAGGTGTTGCAGCGTATTGCTCAGGTATTCGCGGGCAGGGCCACTGATCCCCTGCGCGTGGCGAATAACCTGCGCGGACTCTTCCGCGGATACGTTCCCCGCATACTGAGGGTGCGCCCGGTCGACGGTAAATGTCAGCCCGGTTTGTGGAGCCGAACGGCCTTCTAGGTGCAGCTTGATAAGTTGCGCCCGATAAACCGTCGTCGGCATCTCGCGTGCGTACAGATACTCCACGACGGCTTGTTTGTGTGCTTCGGGAACCCTAAAGGCACGCCCCCGGCAAGATCCCCCCTGATCGAGTCCTAATACCATGCCCGGCTGGTCATCGGTTCCCCGGTGGACCTTGGACCAGACGCATAGTGCGCGGTGATAACCGTAGAGTTGTGCCCGGCAACAGCGGGTAAAGTCAAAGCCCGGATTCCACATGAGGGAGCCGTAGCCGAACACCCATAAATCACCGGCAGGCAGGGTCGGGCAGATCGCATCATCATGCATCGTTAGCGCCCTATGGGCGGTCGTTTGATGTTGCAGATTGCTGTGGCGTGGCGCCGTAAAAGTCGCTGTTTTCATTGTTTACCCATGCAAGCCTGGCTCAGGGTGGATACAGGCCCTCGTCTCGATGGAAGAGGGGACACGCGTTAATCGCTGGCGCTGTGCGTTCGCTTTGAGGCCTGCTGCTTTTTTGGCCGGCGGCCCTCATGACAATGCAGGCGCCTAGAAATAGAGTCCCTCTTATGCTGCCTGCCATGATACATTTCTATGCACATGCTTGTCTTATGGAGAACCGTCATGACCAGCCATTTCTTTGCCTATATCGATAAATTACGCTGGGTTTTACGCTGGGGACTTAAACGCAACACCGTGCCAGAAAATGTTAAAGAACACAGTTGGGATGTGGCAACTATCGTCCACGCCTTAGCGCTGATTAGGAATCGGGTATTTGATGGCGATGTGGATGTGAACGCCGTCGTAGTCGGCGCGTTATACCATGATGCGGTTGAAGCGGTCTGCTCGGATGTCATCACTCCGGTTAAGTATCATTCCAGTGCTATCCGTAATGCGTTTAAAGATATCGAGCGCACCGCAGAACGGGAGCTGCTGCGTATGCTGCCCAGCGAGTTACAGGATGATTTCGCGACGGTGCTGCTTGAAGATGAACTGCCCCAAGAGCATCGTGAGTTGATCAAAATGGCGGATACCATTTCTGCCTATCTGAAATGTCAGATGGAATTGAAAAACGGTAACAGCGAGTTCTCCAAAGCGGCAGAGCAGATTGGTAATCGTTTGAAGAGTTACCAGGTACCTGAGATTGAGTATTTTCTGTCGGTCTTTGCCCCTAGTTATGATCTGACCCTGGATGAATTACTGTTGCCTGGCGTGGATACGGCGCCGTCGATATCTGGCGGTCGCTAATTCAGGCCGTTGCCGGGCGGGCATGTTCCCGTGGTTGGGGCTGTTGTGTGTGTTGGTTGGCGTTGAATAAACGGAGGGGGTAAGAATGGAGACCGAGTTTTGGCATAACAAATGGCATAAAAATGAGATCGGATTTCATCAGCAGGCGGTCAACCCGCTATTACAGCAGCATTGGCCGGCTGTCGCCGCTGGAGGGCGGGTGCTGGTGCCTATGTGCGGTAAAAGCCTGGATATGCTCTGGCTGCGCGAACGGGGCCTGAATGTCGTTGGGATTGAGTTGAGCGAAAAAGCGGTAGCTGCGTTTTTTGCCGAGAACGGTCTGCAACCGGTCATAGAAACGCGTGGAGAGCACCAATGGTGGCGCGTTGATGGCCTGGCCCTGATCTGCGGTGATTTTTTTACAGTCACTCAACAGATGATCGGCCCCGTGCAGGCGATCTACGATCGTGCGGCTCTCATCGCGCTGCCAGAATCGATGCGGGTGGCCTACGTTGAGCACCTTCAGCATCTGGTTCCCGGCGGTGCGCAGACGCTATTGCTGACCCTGCAGTATCCACCCGGCACCCGCAAAGGTCCGCCGTTTTCGGTGTACGAGGCTGACGTCCGTCGCCTTTATGAGCCCCGCTACCAGGTCACGTTAAAAGACCATATCGACGGCAAGAAAAGCCATCCTGGGCTGGTGACGGCCGGGGTCAATGAACTTACCGACGATATTTTTCTGTTACAGCCTCGCGCGTCGAAGATGCCCTGAGCACGCCAACGGCGCTGTTTAAGCGTTGAGTTGTGCAGGGCGCAACTCAACGCTTTGACGCTATCGTCTTTGATGCGCGCATACCCCGCGCTTCTGAGCACCGGGCACGCTTTCGCGTTTATAAACCGATGGGACCCGGTTGTCGGGTTACCGGCTACCTTGCGTTGCTTCTCGCCTCCGGCATTCGAGCAGCTATGCTTGCTGTAGATGGAAGGCTCATTTTGCTCTCCAGCCCTGTTTTCCAAGCCTGTTCTCCAACGTGGTTCTTAACGCTGTTCTTAACTGCGACGGTGCAGGCAATTTTCCTGCGAGGAATGACGATGATCTGTAATGAGTAAGGCTCAGCGATTACGAATACGCTGTTCGCTGGTCGTCGCCCTATTTTTCAGTGGGGTCTCTCAGGGTGCGTCTCAGGGGGACACGCAGGGGGCAGCGCCTGATGGTAGTCCCATTACGAAATCAACGCCGCAATATTGGACCGATATCCAACCTATCTTCACTAAAAAATGTGTTGCCTGCCATGCCTGTTACGATGCGCCCTGCCAGCTGAAACTGGATACCCCCGAGGGGCTGTTACGGGGGCGTACGCAGGTGGCTGTTTACGATGCTGCTCGCCTCGATGCCATTCCCCCCAGCCGCCTGTTTACCGATGCTTTCACGGAACCGGATTGGCGTCGACGTGGCTTCGGCTCTGTGCTATCCGGCACCACACGCGAGGGTGCCGGCCATTCTTCCTTGCTGTATGGGATGTTGAAACTGCGCAGGGATAACCCCTTTGTGGCCAAGCAGCGAATCCCTGACGCAATAGAACTCGGTGTGGGCCGTGAAAACCTGTGCCCGAAACCGGATCAATTTTCTGACTACGTCGTCAAACGACCAGGCCAAGGCATGCCCTTGGGATTGCCGGCACTGAATGACGAGGAGATGGCCGCCGTCACGTCCTGGCTCGACGGTGGTGCGCCGCTAGATCCTGTTAAACCCGTGCTTTCAGCGCGGGAAGACGTGGCGATACAGCAATGGGAGGCGTTTCTCAACGGGCCGGGTAAGCGACAAGCGTTGTTGTCGCGTTACCTGTTTGAACACCTGTTTATTGCCGATCTGCATTTCACGGATGCGGGCAGCGAACATTTTTTTTCGTTGATTCGTTCCGCTAGCGGGCCGGGGACTGTTGCGTCTCCCTTGGCGGCAGTGCGCCCGAATGACGCCGTGGAAGGACGGTTTTTTTATCGGCTGGTGGTGAACAGGGAATCGTTGGTGCATAAAACCCGTATCACCTATGCGCTGAATCCCGCCAAACTGGCGCGTATCCGTGCGCTTTTTCTCACTCAGCCCTGGGTCGTGCAATCGTTGCCTGACTATAGCGTGCAGTCGGCCTCTAACCCTTTTCTAACCTTTGCTGCGTTACCGGCTGCGGCCCGCTACCGCTTTATGCTCGATGATGCCGAGTATTTTATTCGCACCTTTATACGTGGCCCCGTCTGCCGGGGTCAGGTTGCAACGGGCGTGATCCGGGACCGGTTCTGGACCCTGTTTTTGGACCCTGAGCACGATGCCTATCTGTTAGATAAGCCGTACCGGCAACGCGTCAGCCCACTGTTGGGATTGCCCGCAGCGAACCATGATTTTTTAGCCGCCGGTAAAGCCTGGCTGAGTTATTTCGATAACCGTAATCAGTATACCCGTGTCCGCGGCGATTTTTATCGGCAGCATCGCCCTCAGGGCTTCGGCATCGCGGATATCTGGCACGGCGATAGCGGCGCTACGCGCAAAAATAACCGCTCAGCACTACTGACCGTCTTCCGGCACCATGACAGTGCCAGCGTGGTGCCGGGGTTCCAGGGCGATTATCCGCAAACCATGTGGGTGCTGGACTTTCCACTGCTGGAGCGAACCTATTACGAGTTGGTTGTGAACTTTAACGTGTTTGGTAGCGTCGCTCATCAGGCACAAACACGCCTTTACTTTGACCTAATCCGTAACGAAGGCGAGCACAATCTGTTGGCTTTTTTACCGGCGCATTATCGTGAGCCGTTGTTGAAACGTTGGTACCAGGATGGCGGGCAACTGAAGCTGAAGCTGCTCTATGCCGAACTCGATAAACAGGCGCCGAGCCAGGTCAAGATTGAGGGCGACAGTCCGGTCAATGAGTTTGCCCGCCAAGTTCGCGCTTCTTTAGGCGCCGCAGCGGGGCCGAATGACCGCTTGAACCGCTGCCTTAAGGGCGATTGTTATCCGGCGACGTTTAATCCGCAGCGACAGCAGGTCGAGCGGGCATTGAGCCAACTTAGCCTGTGGCCCGCGCGGCTTTTGCCCGTGATCCACTGGTTGCCAGAGGTGACCTTCGTACGTATTGACGGGGGGGCTGATGGGCGCTCGGTATTTACCCTTATCAGGGACCGAGCGCACTCGAATGTGGCGTTTATGTTTGGTGAAAGCCTGCGGCTGCAACCGGAAAAAGACCGTATTACAGTGATGCCTGGCACCGTTGGCAGCTATCCCAACTTTATTTTCAGCGTGCCACGACCGGAGGTGCGTGCATTTGTCGCCGCCTTGCAAGCTGTGCATTCACAAGCGGAATTTAACGCCGTGGTACGGCGTTGGGGGCTGCGACGTACCCGTGAAGATTTTTGGGATATCTTTCATGATATTACCGATATACAGCGTACAAAAGATCCGATCCAGGCCGGGATTTTTGATTTGAACCGCTATCTTAACCTGTAGTTTCGGTGCGGATTGGGCAGCAATGGCTTGCTAGCCCGGGATCCAGTTTTCCAGGTAAACAACAGACAGATAGCGCAGACCTTTGCCGCTGCCAACCAGGAGCAGGAAGATCCATAAACGCACGCGCATAATCCCCGCGATGAGGGTGAGTGCATCGCCGCCAACCGGCGCCCAGGCCATCAGCAGCGTCCAGACGCCGTAACGCTGAAACCACTGCTGGCCTCGCGCTATCTGTTTGGGCTTGAAGTAAAACCACTTACGGTCCTGAAAGTGCAACAGGTAGAGGCCCATCGCCCAGTTCACCACCGCGCCGAGGGTATTGCCCAGCGTTGCCACCACAACCAGCAGCGCCGGATCCCCCCCGTCGCGCAGCATCGCAAACAGAAAAACTTCTGAATAGAAAGGTAGAATCGTGGCGGCTAAAAACGACGCGCCGAACAGGATAAAATAACTGGTTAACATGCACAGGTCCTTACCAGCCAGCGAAACAGCGCCATTTGCGAGGGCAGATAGAGCAGATATTCGGGGTGCCATTGGACGCCGATTATAGCGCGCCCCGATTTACATTCCACTGCTTGGACAAACTGGTCGAGATCTCGCCCGGCGATCCAGAGATCATGACCGAGTTGATTGACGGCCTGATGATGCAGGCTGTTGACCCGCAGGTGGTTGGCCCGGCAGATAGCCGCAACGAGCGAGTCCGGTTGCAAGTGTACCTGTTTGGTGGGCAGCAGTCCGGGACGGTTATGGGTCAGGCGGCGCGCAGGACGGATATCCTGGTGCAGGCTGCCGCCCAGAACCACATTGATCAGTTGGGCGCCACGGCAAATGCCCAGCAGCGGAATTTTTCGTTGCAGCGCGATTTGGATCCAGTCGATTTCCAGACGATCACGTTGCCGGTCGATCCTGACGCGCTCATTGATATCCCCGCCGTAGTGTTCGGGACTGATATCATCGCCACCCCCGATGACCAGCCCGTCCAGGGTCTCGGGGTCGGGTTGTGCGTGGCGAACGGTGAGGCGGACGGGGGTTGCTCCGGCCAGGTGCAGCGCCAGGCGCGTGCACCACCAGGACGGTGACCAGGCCTTGGCATTACCGGTTACTCCCACGGTGGGTCGAGTAACCATTGCTCAATCCTCTCCACCCAGGATTTTCTGTTCATGCCCCACAGCGCGTTATTCTGCTTTAGGTAGCCCCGTGCCAGCATATCGAGGGCGGCCGAGTCTGCCGCAAGTTGTTCGACCCGTATCCATATATTCCACTGGGATGCCAGGGACCAGCCCGCGCGCTCCAGCTGGCAATTGGGGAGCCGGTAGTGAAAAGCGGGCCTGGCGTTGATTCTGGGATCGTCAATCGCACGCGCTACCCGGCGTGGATCGATGGTTGTCAGTATCGGAAGCAGGTCGAGTGCCCTGTTTCGGCTTGGATTGTGATGCAGATAACTGTCAAAAATGGCAGACATATCGGCGTTTTTTCTGGTTAACATCGCTTCGCAAAACGCCTCGGGGTAAGGGGTGACGTAGGTCGATACCCGGCGGGAGAGGTTGACCTGGTGGGCCTCGAAAAGCCACCACTGCAACAGGCAAAATGCGCAGAGATAGCGATGGATGGTTCGTGCGTCTAGCGCGGGGGCTTCGCTGTTGATGTGCAGCCCGAAGGCGGCAATCAGAGAGTCTTCGGTACCTTTGGCACCCGCATTACGCAGTGCCGGCAGGATGCCAGAAAGCGTATCCAGTTGCGTTATTGGAATAGCCGGGCAGACCAGCTCCAGAGGGACAATCCCTTCTGCGGTTTGTTTCAGGAAGCTTACCCACTCTTCGCCCTGTTGCTCGAGGCGCGCCTCGCTGGCGATCCGCTTCAGGTAACCCCAATCCAATTCAAGCCGAAAACGGCCGAGGCTGGGTGAGTCAAGAAACCATTCGACCGCAGAGTGCGGCGCTGCACGGGCACCGATTGCCGTTGCCAAAGTATGGACAGCGTCTTCGAGGGACAGACCGGTAAACTCCAGTTCAAACCCGACCCGCCGCATGTCGCCACGTGCATTTGTCTGCCTGGGAGGTGATTGGAACCTCTCTGCCTTTGCGGTCACGGTGCCACCTTATTAACCCTTAATGTGGTTATCTTTAAGCGATCGCTGTCGCCTTTCTTGGTGAAACAGGGCTATTCTAAGACCTATGCTATTCAGTCTAGTGCATTCTTTTTGCTGGGCGTTGGGGAGTAATCCGGCGTTGAACTCAAGCGATCTGCTATCTTTATATAGGATTAATGGCACAGCCCCTGTGACGACGCTATAAACGATGAAATGATTTTGATTAATCGAAAAAACCTGCCGATCGGTAGAGAAAAACACCTCAATTAGACCTAGACCCCGTTAGGTAGCACGTTGAGTTAACGCATAAAAATGATAAAAATTTCAGGGAGCAAGAACTGATGGAAAGACGTGAACTTCTGAAAAAAGGCCTGGTTGGTCTGGGTGGTGTTGCCGCTGCCTCGACCTTGTCAGCACCGGCCATTGCAAAAAATCGAATTGAAGTAACCATGGTCTCCACCTGGCCGAGAGATTTTCCGGGACTGGGTACGGGGGCTCAGCGCTTTGCAAAACGCGTCACGGATATGAGCGATGGGCGTATCCAGGTGAATTACTTTGCCGGTGGCGAGCGGGTTAAACCGTTCGACTCTTTTGACGAAGTGGCGTCCGGAAATGCGCAGATTTATCATGGTGCAGAATACTATTGGAAGGGCAAACACCCGGGTTTTTCCTATTTTGCGACGGTACCCTTCGGTCTCTCTTGCACCGAATTTAACGCCTGGATGCGCTTTGCCGGTGGACAGGAGCTTTGGGACGAACTGTCGGCACCTTTCGGCGTGAAAGGCCTGATGTGCGGAAACACCGGTGTGCAGATGGGCGGCTGGTTTCGCAAAGAGATTAACTCGGCCGACGACCTTAAGGGTCTTAAGATCCGAATGCCGGGTCTGGGCGGCGACGTTATGGCGAAGCTGGATGCCTCGCCGGTATCGCTGCCAGGCAGCCAGATCTATGAAAACCTGGTATCGGGTGCCATCGATGCCACCGAATGGGTCGGCCCCTGGAACGATATGGCGATGAAGTTCTACGAGGCAGCCAAATACTACTACTATCCCGGTATGCACGAACCCGGAGCCATGCTGTCTCTCGGTATGAATAAAAAGTGGTGGGATGGTCTAACCAAGGCCGATCAGCTGATCATCGAAGCGGCGTCATCCATGGAAAACGATGTGATGATGTCCGAGTTCAACGCCAAGAACGGCGCGGCGTTGAAGACGCTGATTAATGAGCAGGGCGTCAAACTACGCCGCTTCAGCGATGATATTTATGACGCCTTCGGCGAAGCGGCAGAAGAGGTCTTTGATGAGGTTCGCCAGCACAGCAACCTGGCCGGACGTATTCATGAGAGCTTTGCTGCAGCACGTGCCGACATTGGTGCCTGGGCGAAGATCTCTGATCAGGCCTATGTTGAGCAACGAAACCGTGTTCTTGGCTTCTAGCCTCTGATCGTCACCGGTAACGGGGGCTTACCCGGCACCGGTGTGGTATGGACACCAGCCTGCCCCCTTCTAGCGGATAGGGGCGGGCCTACGGACAGCGGTCTATGGTTGCCGAGTTGTTGAGTGGCTGGTCGCTGAATTTCTAATTGTTCAGGCGTTTTTCAATGACGGATACCCCTAATGCCGCGACGACGGTAGACGAACCTGATCCGGTTGTTGTGGCGACACCGGTCACGGTATTGGTACGTATATTCTCTGGCGCGGTTGTCGCGACGGCGCTGCTGTTTCTGCTTAATAATTATCTGACCTTCTGGCGCGAATGGCCTGGCCTGACGCAATTTCTTGCGCATAAAGGCTGGCTATCCTTTGCCGCGCTAGATGAGCCGCTCAGCGCCCAGGCGCTGCAGCTGGGTTGGTTACAGTTGGCTAGCTATCTGGCAGCCATTGCGGTGGTGGTGGGCTATGTCATGACGACCCGTCATCGCTCTCTGCGGATTGACGCCGCGCGCATGGAACATTTCTCTGCCTATATCGTCCGTGTCGCCTTTTGGGCGGTTCTGATCATTGGTCTGGCGGACATGGTTATCTCCCTGTTACGGGTCGAGGAGTTTCTGGACGCGCTGCTGGGAGAAGAGCTGAGTCGTTCACTGGGGCGCGCCCAGTTCCGTGGCGCGTATGTACATTTCCCGCTGGTGCTGTTGTCTTTTGTTATTGCGTTACTGGTGCGGTCACTGGGCTTTATCTGGCTGTCGCTGATGGTCGTTCTTTCCGAGTTTATGATTGTTATCTCCAGCTTTGTTTTTTCCTATGAGCAAGCGTATATGGGTGATCTGGTGCGGTTCTGGTACGCGGCGCTGTTCTTGTTTGCCAGCGCCTACACCCTGTTGCATGAAGGGCATGTTCGGGTCGATGTGCTTTACACGCAATTTAGTCCCCGGACCAAGGCCTGGTCCAATATTCTCGGTTTACTGTGTCTGGGGCTGCCCCTGTGCTGGATTATTTTGACCTTGGGTATGTGGGGGCGGGCCAGCAGTATCAACAGTCCACTCTTCAGCTTTGAAATATCCCAAAGCGGCTATGGCATGTATGTGAAATATCTCATGGCGGTTTACCTGGTGGTGTTCGCCCTGTCGATGATCATTCAGTTCTGCAGTTATTTGTTGAGTAATGTTGCCGATCTGCGTGGCGAACCGGGCGGTCGGGTTTCTTCCGGCAGTGCGGGCCACTAGCTTGCGCTGAATAGAGACATTCGCGTTATTGAACACATCACCCGACGTCATCTGTAAAGGGCCGATACATGGAACTGTTTTTTCTTCTGATTCTCATTCTGTTGCTGGTGGTGGCGCTGACGTCCGGTTTTCCAGTGGCCTTTGCGCTACCGGGCTCGGCTATTCTCGCCATCGCTCTGGCCGCATTGTGCGGGTATTTGTTTGCCGGAGACCCCAGTGCTTATTTTGTCGAAGGGGGGCCCGTACAGTGGTTAACCGCCGGGGTAACCAACTTTCGAAGTCTCTACTGGGATGTAGAACGGGATACGTTGATCGCCATTCCGCTGTTTATCTTTATGGGCATCATGCTGCAGCGTTCCAAAATTGCCGAAGACCTGTTAGTCGCGATGGCGCAGCTGTTCGGTCCTATCCCGGGTGGACTCGGCATCTCGGTGGTGCTGGTAGGCACGTTGTTGGCGGCCACCACCGGTATCGTCGGGGCAACGGTTATCGCGATGGGCCTGATCTCGCTGCCGGCGATGTTGCGCAACAACTACTCGAAATCCCTGGCTTGCGGCACGATCTGTGCGTCGGGAACATTGGGGCAGATCATTCCTCCCTCCATTGTCCTCATCATTCTTGCCGATCAGTTGTCCAGCGCGGCTGACCAGGCCAGCACCCTGCGTAAAACCTTGTATAAAGATGCGACCGGCGAGTTTTCTATGCCGTCGACGCTGGACATCACCTCCGCCAGTGCCGGCGATATGTTTATGGGCGCGTTGATTCCGGGCGTGGTGCTGGTCGGGCTCTATGTTGGCTACATATTGATTACCGCCTTGCTCAAGCCAGAGAAAGCGCCGCCGGTAGCGTTTGATGGGAAGTACGATCGGCATTTTGCCGTGAACATTCTGATGGCGCTGGTACCGCCACTGACGCTGATCTTTGTCGTCTTGGGTTCGATTATTCTGGGCGTGGCAACGGTTAACCAAGCGGGCGCTATCGGTGCGGTTGGTGCCTTGATCATGGGGAGTTACCGGCTGACCGAGGGGCGAGGGCGTTATTATCCGGCCATTCTTGCCATCGGTTCGACGGTTGTGCTCGGGTTGATTCTGGCCAGCCATGATTTGAATATCAAAAGCATTCAGCCCGGCGACGAGGGCGCGTTGACCGTGGCCGTTATCGCTGTCTGCACGCTACTGGCCGCTGTGCTCTGGAGCGTTTGGCGCACCTACACAATCGATGACACCCTCAACGGGGTCATGCGCGAAACCGCTAAGACCACATCGATGGTGTTTGTTATCCTGATCGGTGCCGCCATGTTGACGACGGCGTTTCGGGGCTTCGGCGGTGAAGAACTGGTCAGGGAGTTCCTGACCGGCCTGCCCGGGGGCTTCTGGACCCAATTTATCGTGGTCATGGTGGTGATCTTTCTGCTGGGCTTCTTCCTCGATTTTATTGAGATTGCGGTGGTGGTCGTGCCTATCGTAGCGCCGATTTTGCTGGCGGACCCTTCGGCCAACATCACCGCTGTCTGGTTGGGAGTGATGATCGGCCTGAATATTCAGACATCGTTTCTGACGCCGCCGTTTGGCTTCGCGCTATTTTACCTGCGGGGCGTGGCGCCGAAAATCGTGCGTACCCTGCATATCTATAAGGGCGCGTTGGCGTTTATCGGCTTGCAGCTGCTGGCGCTGGTCATCGCGGGTAGCTTCCCCTCCATGGTCAACTACCTGCCGAATCGTACCTATCTGACCTCGGAAACCGCACCGCCACCGATTAACCCGCGCTTGCAGTCCTGTCTGGAATCTTATGTGTTCGATCTTTATGAGGCGCAATCCGGGAGCTTGCGCAGCAGTATCGAGCGGATGGCGCGTACCGATATGGCCACCTTGCCAGCCGATGTACGTAAAACCCTGACTGCGAGCACCGATAAGGCCCTGGCGACCTTTGGTCTGGTTGATGACATCTATACGGCGCAGGCCGCGTTAACGGCCTACGAGAAGTCTTATCGGCCGTTGCATCGGCAGGTTCGCGACCTGGAGGCGGATAGGCGTGACTTAGAGGATCAGGTCCGCGCCAGCGCGCTGCAAATGGGGCGTCTGTCGCGGGACAGCGACGGTAAGGACGCGCGCCTGATCGGGATGCAGGCACATATCGATGGACTTGAAGCCGAGAAAGCCTCACTGCAGCAGCGTATCCCTGCCGAATGGGACGCGGGCCGCGCGCGTTATCTTGAGTTGGCCAAGGCGGAAAAAATGGCCCGCAACCGATACCGTAACAATGTCGACAGTGCCTATGAACCCATTCCCGCGTTGATTCAGGAATTGATGCAAACCGAGGCGCTGGCCGCGCTTGAGTCCGATATCCGGGGCTTGTTAGGTGGCATCCATGGCCAGGATAACGACGTGGCAATGGATAAGATTGCCGCCGTTGAAAAGGCTGTGGCAGCGGTGGCGGGCAGCCGTGAGGTAAAATCCAAGCTTTCCAAGGCACGCCGAGCGCTAAAAGGACGTAATGATAATCCCGATAAAGCCGTTCGGATGATCGAGGAGTCCCTGGATATCCTTACCGAAGAGCGGGTATGGCGCCGCCGTGCTGTAACAGCGCTGATGCCCGAATTGAAAACCTATGAGTCGGCCATTAAGGGCTCCATCGGGCTACGCCTGCAGCCACGGTTATCCCTTGATGAGGCGAAATTCATGGCGAGCTGTCAGTCGGACCACCGGGATATTTCATTGCATTTCTAAGCCCCGGGGTTCTCAACGGCTCAACGTTCGCTGCAGCGACCAATGTTTAGGTGGCTGCAGCACGAGCGCAGGCTAATTCAGGCCTCCGTCTTCGCCCCAGGTTGCGGTGCATCACGCCACGTGAGACAAGGACAGACAGGCGCCGGCCTTGTCGTCATCAACAGACCGAATGGATCGGTATGCTGATGTCAGGTTAATCAGTCGTTGGAGGCCCCTGTGTCTGATCGTCGTATCTTTTGGCTGGCGTTTCTGGGGTTGGCGTTTACCAACCTGTTTTGGGCCATTAACGCCACATTGGCACGGGGCTATACCGCAGACATTGCGCCGATCGCCATGAACCTGTTTCGCTGGTTGGGGGCATTTGTCATTTTGACGCCGTTTGCGTTGCGACCCGTGATCGGCAATTGGGGGATCATTCGGCCGAAGCTGTTTCCCCTGACAGTCCTGGCCGCATTCAGCATCACCCTGTATAACAGCCTCCTGTATCTGGCTGCCGGATTCACCACCACCGTCAATATTACCCTGATCAATACCTTGATTCCGGTTGTGACCCTGTTGGTTGCCTGGCGTGTACTGGGTAATCGGCCGCGGTTAGTGCAGAGCCTGGGCATGCTGATCTCGATGCTGGGGGTGTTACTGATTCTGACGCGGGGAAGCCTGGGCCAGTTGTTGGCCGTGGGCTTGAGTGCTGGTGATCTCATTATGCTGGGGGCGGTAGTGTCCTGGGCGGTGTATACCGTATTGCTGAAACGGATCGATATTCAACTGTCACCGTTAGCCCTGCTGTATCTGTTAATCCTCTTGGGCTTGCCATTATTAATGGTTGCCTACGCCATCGAAGCGTGGCTCTTTCGCTTCTATTGGCCGCCCATCGCGCATCTGGGGTTATTTTCTTACCTGTGGATATTTCCGTCGATTATTGCCTATATGTTCTGGATGCAGGGGGTGCGCCATGTCGGTGCGGAAGGGGCGGCGTTGTCCATCAACCTGATGCCCATTTTCGGTGCAACCCTGGCCATTAGTTTTCTAGGTGAGTCTGTTCATTGGTATCACCTTGCCGGCGGATTCTGTTCGCTGTGTGGCATGGTGCTGGCGCTGCGTCCGCCGTGCTGGGCGGTGCGTATTCTGGGAAAAAAACCATACTAAAATAATTTTTATGCTTTTTTGATGTAAGGGCAGTGTTGTGTATTTTCCCTGTTTTGGTTTTCTATTGATCCAGATCAGCACGCGAAAAACCGAGGTTGGGTAGAGTGTCTTCGTCAGGCTTTCAGGATGAAAATGTGGTTGAACAGGGCGTTGTTTGTGGTTGTGAAAGAGGTCTCTCTTTCCGCCTTCTGGCTCCTTCGCTTTCCCGAACCCCGTGTTACCCGGGCAACCTCTTCGCGCAGGATGCGCATCTGCACATTTGAATTAAGCATTCGTACTGCTTGCCGTAATGGGTTGACTTTCACGGGTCTGCTTTTCGGCTAAGTGGTGGAAGAGAGGAGTGATATGCGTAATCTTGCTGTGGCTGAGCGCGGCCCCGGGTCGCCCCCCCTGATCGATCATTTTGATTCTGGCCTGCAGTTTTTGGCGTTTGAGCTGGCCAGCGAATATTACGCTGTCGATATTCTGCGTGTCGTAGAGATTCGCGGCTGGACGCCGGTCACCGCCATCCCTAACACCCCATCGTTTGTCAAAGGCGTGCTGAATCTACGCGGTACCATCGTGCCGATTCTTGATCTACGCGATCGCTTTCATCTGGAATCGCGTTCTTATACCCCGACCACCGTAGTCATTGTCGTGTCTATCCAGACCGAGAGTGGAGATAAGGTCGTGGGCATGGTGGTGGATGCAGTGAGCTGTGTGATGGATATCCTAGAAAGCGAAATGAAACCAGCGCCTGACTTCGGGACATCGATCCACACCGAATTTATCCGCGGGTTGGCCACGGTCAATGAGCGGATGGTCATGTTGCTTGATCTGGATTGCATGCTGACCAATAGTGAAACCAAGCAGCTGGATTATGCCAGTAAGGAAGCCAAAGAATGAAGAATATGAAGTTGAGTCAACAGTTAGGCTGGGGGTTTGGTAGTCTGGTGGCGCTGCTGGTTATTTTATCCGCGGCGGCGATCTGGTCCATTAATGGCTCCAGCTCCGGTTTTCATCGTTATAGCAGTTCGGTCGTGAAGACCGATGGTAGCTGGGAGATGCAGGATGATCTGTCACAAGTGCAGATCAATATGATGCTGAATCTTAGTACCCATGATTCCACGTATCTGGCGGCTGCCAAAGAGATCGAACAGGAGCTGATGGCCGATCTGCGTAAGCTGGTGGAGGAGGCCGAAACCGCCGAGTCGAAGCGGGGGTATCAGGAGACGATCGGCCTCTTAGAAGCCTATGAAAAGAGCTTTGTGCGCGTGGATGCGCTCTGGGAGAAGCGCAACAGCCTACTCAATCCGATGATCAGCCAGGGCGAGACCATGGTGGCGCTGCTGGATGAGGCTATGGGGGATTTCACCCGTGATAATAATATCCGGTTGCTGGGGCTGGCCGCGCAGGCACAAAAAGATCTGCTGTTTGGCCGTCTTCATGTCAATAAATACCTGGACGGTAACACCGAAGAGCAATATGCCGCCGGCGTGAAAGCGCTGGGTGATAGCGAGCTTGGCCAGCGGATAACCACGCTGGCGGCCCAGGTCGAGGACCCAGAGATCCAGGATGACTTTCGTCAGTTCGAAGCGGCTCGGTTGGCCTACGTTACCGGTTTGACAGCGTTGCACGGCGTATTGCTGGAGCGTAATACGGCCATCGGGGCTGCCCTGGAGGATCTGGCTCCCAAGGTGACGGCGAAGCTCGAAGCGTTTAAAAACGGTTACCGTAAAGAGCAGCTTGATATTGAGCAAGAGGTCGCAAAGATCGATCGACTGGGGTTTATCCTGATGGCGGTGCTGGCCGTTTTGGCCATTATCCTGGGTATCGCTATGACGCTCTATATTACGCGCTTGGTGCGCAAGCCGATCGGTGGCGAGCCGATGGAGATCGATAGGATGGCGCAGCAGATTGCTAAGGGTGACCTGACCGCTGAGTTTTCCCGTACCGGTAATGAGACCGGCATCTACGCGGCGATGCGCAGTATGAACGATCAGTTGACCCGGGTGGTCAGCGAGGTCGTCACCGCATCGTCTTCGGTCAGCTCGGCGTCCAGTCAGATCGCCGCCGGCTCCCAGGATCTGTCGCAGCGCACCGAAGAGCAGGCGTCCAGCCTGGAAGAGACCGCGGCGTCGATCGAGGAGATGGCCAGTACGGTGACAGGTAGCGCCGATAATGCGTTGGAAGCAACCAAGCTGGCCGAAGGGGCGCGCGACAATGCCGTCAAGGGGGGCGCTGTCGTGCAGGAGGCCATCAAGGCGATGGGCGATATCTCGCAGGCCTCCAATCAGATCAAAGATATTATCGAGGTGATCGAGGGGATCACCTTCCAGACCAATCTGCTCTCCCTGAACGCCTCGGTGGAAGCCGCCAGGGCGGGCGAGCAGGGGCGTGGGTTTGCGGTGGTGGCCGCAGAGGTCGGGAAATTGGCCTCCAAGTCCGCGGATGCCGCCAAAGATATCAAGGGGCTGATTAACACGGCCGTTTCCAAGGTGGAATCGGGTGCGCTGCTGGTGAACCGTTCCGGCGAAGCGCTGAGTGAGATTATCGCTTCGGTCACCCGCGTGACCGATATCGTCAACGAGATGGCCGCGGCGGCTCAGGAACAGGCGACAGGAATCTCCCAGGTTAATAAAGCCGTGACTCAGATGGATGAGGTGACACAGCATAACTCGTCGCTGGTGGAGGAGACCGCCGCTGCGGCCGAGACACTCAAGGAACAGGCCGCGCATCTGCAGTCATTAATGGGCTTCTTTACGGTTGCGGCGGGGAGCGGTTCGGTGCCTCGATCCATGCCGGTCACAGAGCCGTCTAGCAAACAGCCGGCCCCTGCGCCGCGTAAGCCGGCGTCGAAAAAGAGCGTCACGGACGGTGATGATTGGTCTGAATTTTAACGCGTAACGAGCGGCGGGTGACCGAGGTTAGTGGCCCGCCAAGGAGCGATAGGTGGAGCAGTTGGCGCTGTCGGGAATGCTGGATATCACCGGCGTTGCTGAATTGAAAGAGCGATTACAGGTGGCGCTGGATGATCCTGCGCCGCTGGAGCTGGATGCGGTCGGGCTGGACTGGATCGACGCCAGCTCATTGCAGTTACTGGTGGTTTTTTTCCAGGAAGCGTTGCTGCGTAGCAAGTCGGTTTCCTGGAAAGCTGTTTCTGATGAATTGCTGGCAGCGGCGCAGCTGATGGGTCTCGAAGAGAGCCTCTGTCTGTCCGCTCCCGGCCAGGGAGGATAGGACGATGGCAACGATTTTGGCAGTGGACGATTCTGCGTCTATCCGGCAGATGGTTTCAGTTACCTTGAAACAGGCGGGGCATACCGTGATCGAGGCGGTGGATGGGGTGGATGGGTTGAATAAGGCGAAGAGCGCGTCGGTCAATCTGGTCCTGACCGATATCAATATGCCCCATATGAACGGTATCGATCTGATCAAACAGATCCGGGCACTGCCGCAGTACCGTTATACCCCCATTCTGACGTTGACCACCGAATCGGGCAACGATATGAAGACTCAGGGTAAGGCTGCCGGGGCCACTGGCTGGATCGTTAAGCCGTTTAACCCCGATCAGCTGCTGGCGACTATCGGTAAAGTCTTAAGGTAGCTTTACCGGGAGGCAGTCAGGTGCAAAGCGTGCGGTATTACAGTGTACTGGTGCGTGTTTACGACCGGTGTTGACGGTGGGCGCAGGAGATTGAGGCAGGTATGACCGATATCGATATGAGTCAGTTTTACGACGTGTTCTTTGAAGAGGCGGCGGAGAATCTCGAGGTATTAGAACGGGGATTGCTCGACCTGGAGCCCGGTTGCTCCGTCGATCTGGAGCTGGTTAACACCATCTTTCGTGCCGCGCACACCATCAAGGGCGGTGCGGGTAGCTTCGGCTTCTCCTCGGTGTCCGAGTTCACCCATATTATGGAAACACTGCTGGACGAGGTGCGCGCCGGACAGCGCGAGGTGTCGGCCGAGCTGGTGGAGTGTCTGCTGGAAGCGCTGGATAGTCTGGGCGAGCTGTTAACCTGGGCGAAGACAGGACAGGAGGCGGACGCCGCTCGCCTGGCACCGGTCATTGCCAAGATGGAGGCCTTGCTTCATCCGCCATCCGCCGTCGTCGTCTCCGCGTCCCCTCAGGCGGAGGACTCCGGGAAGGTGCCCTGTCCAGGTGGCTGGCGTATTGCTTTTTTACCGCTACCCACGCTGATGCATACGGGTAACGACCCGGTACGGATCTTTCAGGCGTTGCGCGACCTGGGCGAACTGCATGTCACAGCCGATCTCTCCCGGCTACCGGTGTGGGAGTCGCTGACTGCCGATGATTGTTATTTGGGCTGGCAGCTGGAGCTACGGGGCGCGATCGACCGCGCGGCGATCGACGATATTTTTCTCTGGGTGATCGATGATGCCGAGCTGAGTATCGAACCTCTAGACCAGGATGTCGCCTCGACGACTGTCGTTGCAGGCTACTCCGCGATCGACCCTGACGTTGCCGAGGCCGTGCAGACCGCAGCGCCCGTCTCTGAACCGGCCGCACAAGCGGCAGAACAACGCGTGCCGCACGCGACAGGGTTGCTGTCAGAAAAGGCGGTGAGTGGTGAGGTGATCGTTGAACGGCGCAAATCCACCGAGCGCCGTGAACACGCTGGCCGGCGAATGACCGACAGCTCTGAACAGGCATCTATCCGGGTCAGCATCCCTAAAATAGATAAAGTGATCAATCAGGTGGGGGAGCTGATTACCACGCAGTCGATGTTGTCGAACCTGCGCGAGCGACTCGATCCGGACAACCCCGAATCGTTTCGCATGATCTGCGATCATCTTGAGGAAGCGATCGATCAGTTTGAGCGCCATACCCGCGAGCTGCAGGAGCATGTGATGAGCATGCGCATGCTGCCTATCTCTTTTGTCTTCAGTCGATTCGGCCGCACGGTGCATGACCTGTGTCTAAAACTCGACAAACGTGTCGAACTGCATTTAGTGGGTGAGAACACCGAATTGGACAAAACGGTGATCGAAAAGATTGCCGACCCCATGATGCACCTGATTCGTAATGCGATGGATCACGGTTTTGAATCCAGCGAGGAGCGCCGGCAAGCGGGTAAGCCGGCCTCGGGAACACTGCTGCTGAACGCCTACCATAAAGGCGGCAGTATTTTTATCGAGATCTGTGACGATGGGCGCGGCCTGGACCGTGACAAATTGCTGCGCAAGGCCCTAGACAGAGGGTTGCTGGATGAGGCACAAGCCGCGGCGATGAGCGATGAGGAGGTCTACCAGTTGATTATGCTGCCGGGATTCTCCACCGCCGCCGCGGTCAGTGACCTGTCCGGACGTGGGGTGGGGATGGATGTGGTGCGGTCCAATATCAGTGAACTCAAGGGCGAGATTCAGATTCGCGCCGGGAAGGGTGTGGGCACCACGATCACGATTCGACTGCCGCTGACCCTGGCCATTATGGATGGTCAGCTGATTAATGTCGGCAGCGACACCTATGTGGTTCCTGTGGTCAGTATTGTCGAATCGGTGCAGGTCAGCGAGGTGATGGTCCGCACCGTCGGCGGGCGGGGGGAACTGCTGAATTACCGCAATGAGTACCTGCCGGTCTTGCGTCTCGGTCAGCTGTTTGGTGTCGAGGGGGGCAAGGCGCAGCTGGAGCAGGGCGTGGTGGTGATCCTGGATGTAGATGGCAAGCGCGTGGGTATCTTTGTCGATTCTATCTATGGGCAGCAGCAGGTGGCGGTCAAGTCGATGGAGGAAAACTATCAACAGGTCGCGGGAATTATGGGTGCCACCATCCTGGGGGATGGGCGTGTCGCGCTGATTCTGGACCCACCCGGTCTGTCGCGCATGCATTCGGTTACGCTGCATTGAGGCCGTGCTGATGAATGGAGTACTGCAGGCGGCCCCGCTGGCTTTTGGGCGGGAGTTTCCCTTTACACAAGCGGATTTCCGCTTTGTTCAGCAGCTGGTCAAGGAGCGGACCGGTATTAACCTCAGCGATTCCAAGGATGACCTGGTCTATGCCCGTCTGGCGAAGCGACTGCGCACGCTGGGTCTGGCCAGCTTTGCGGCGTACTGCCGCTATGTGGCCCAGCATGACGATGAGCGGATCAATCTGATTAATGCTATTACCACCAACCTGACCGCTTTTTTCCGTGAACGGCACCATTTTGATTATCTGCGCGAGGTGGCGATCCCGGCGTTGGCGCACGAGAAACGTGACAGCCGCCGGCTGCGGATCTGGTCCGCCGGTTGTTCGTCGGGGGAGGAGCCCTACTCGATCGCGATGACGGTGCTGGAAGCCCTGCCGCAACCGGAGCGTTGGGATCTGCGGATTCTGGCTACCGATCTCGATAGCAACATGGTTGCCAAAGCCGAGGCGGGGATCTACGGCGCTGAACGGGTGCAGGGGTTATCGTCAGCGCAGCGTAACCGCTGGTTCTTGTGTGGCGACGGCGCGAACCAGGGACGGGTGCGTATCCGCCCCGAGCTGAAGGAGGTGCTGCGCTTCCGCCAGTTGAATTTGATGGATCCTTGGCCGATGGCGCAGCCATTTGACATTATTTTCTGTCGTAATGTGGTGATCTATTTTGATAAAGCGACGCAATGTCGATTATTTAACCGCTATGCCGAGCAGTTGCATCCACAGGGTGCCTTGATTATCGGCCATTCCGAATCGCTGCATAATGTAGCGGGTCGGTTTAAACCGGCAGGCAAAACTATCTATCGCAAGGTGTGTTAGACATGCAGCCGCTGACGCAACAAGCCCGAATAAGGCGCGATAAATTGGTAAATCAACGAGTTAAAGGCAGCAAGCTGCGTGCGCCCGCCAGTTGTCAGGTGCACCTGATGGAGCAATCCGACCCTGCGACGGTGAAGGTGCTGCCGGGTGGATACTATGTGGGTTTTGGTGAGTGCCGTATCGCGACGACCCTGGGCTCCTGTGTCTCGGTCTGCATGCGCGATCCTTATGCAGGGGTTGGTGGGATGAATCACTTTATGTTGCCCTCGGCCTGCGGCGGTGGCCCTTGCCTCGATGACCAGCTGTCGGCTCGCTACGGGGTGAACGCCATGGAGCGCTTGATCAACGAGCTGATCAAGCGCGGCGGCATGCCGTCGCGCCTGGAGGTCAAGCTATTTGGGGGCGGACATGTGCTGCACGCGACTTCCAGCGATGTGGGCGGGCGCAATATCGCCTTTGTTCGCCAGTTTCTGCGGACCGAGGGCCTGAGGGTGATGGCCGAAGACCTGGGTGGGCCGTGTTCGCGCAAGCTGGTCTACGATATCACGAGTGGGCGCGTGCGGGTCAAACAGTTCAACGATGGCCGTTCCCAATTGGTCGGTCAGCGTGATCTCTCCTACCTGCAGCGTGTTTGTAAAGAGCCGATCTACGGTTCTGTGGAGCTTTTTGATGAGTGATCTCTTGATATGACAATTGGTATGGAAACGAGCCCGATAAAAGTGTTGATCGTGGATGACTCGGCGCTGGTTCGCCAGGTGTTGAGCCATATTTTAAATGAACAGCCGGATATCGAGGTGGTGGGGGCCTGTATGGACCCGATCTTCGCCAGGGAAAAGATCAAGCAGCTACAGCCGGATGTGATAACGCTGGATGTCGAGATGCCGCGTATGGATGGTCTTACCTTCCTGGATAATCTGATGCGCCTGCACCCCATGCCGGTGGTGATGATCTCGAGTCTCACGGAGCGAGGCGCCGAAGCGACGCTGAAGGCGTTGGACCTGGGTGCGGTGGATTATGTCTCCAAGCCTAAATCCAATATTGGTCAGGGATTGCTGAATGACTATGCCGAGGAGGTTGTCAGCAAGGTACGGATAGCGGCGAAGTCGCGGGTATTCAGACACCGTCGTCCTGTAACGGCGATGGTCGCCCCGAATCCCCCGGTTCCTGCTTCGGTTAACAGACTGAAAACGACGCAGTCGATCATCGCGATCGGTGCATCTACCGGCGGTACAGAGGCGATCCGCGTGGTGTTGGAGCAGATGCCGGCCGATGGCCCGGGCGTGGTCATTACGCAACATATACCCGAGGCATTTGCCGGTCCGTTTGCGCAGCGAATCAATCAGCTGACACGCATGAATGTGGCGTTGGCGACGGATGGGCAGCAGATCCTGCCAGGCCACTGTTATGTGGCGCCGGGGGATCAGCACCTGTCGGTGGAGCGAAGTGGGGCCCGTTACCTCTGCCGGCTTAGCCGTGCCGATCCGGTTAACCGTCATCGGCCGAGCGTCGAAGTCCTCTTCGACTCCGTGGCGCGTCATGTGGGGCGTAATGCGATCGCCGTGATGCTGACGGGTATGGGCAAAGATGGTGCACAGGGGATGTTGCGTATTCGTCAGGCGGGAGGGAAGACGCTGGTGCAGGATGAGCAGAGTTCTGTGGTCTGGGGGATGCCTGGGGCCTGTGTATCGATCGGTGCAGCCGATATACAGGTTCCGTTGACACGGATCGCCGCCCGACTGATTAATCTGCTTCGGCAACCTGCCCAGCCCCCGCACGCAACCGCTACCCTATTAGGAGAGACCCCGTGAAAGATCTTAAACAACCACTGGTGCTGGCGATCATAATCGTCATTGCTCAGGCCATGCTGCTGTTTGGCGAGGTTCCTCTCGCGACCTGGCTGACCCTTGCGCTATCCGGGGGGCTGCTGTTTATCGTTGGCCGGCAGCTGGTGCACGCCCGGCACCATGAGGAAACCGAGGCGCAAGGCTTGCAGTCGTCGCAGGACGCGGGCAGCGAACTGCACGAGGTGATTCAGGCGCTCGATACGGTACAGGATGAGCTGCATCAGGAGTGTCAGCAGAGTACGGGCCAGATTCGCAGCTTGGTACAGGTCGCTATCGAAGCCTTGAGTGAAAATTTTATTCAATTGAACAGCCAGACGCAGCAGCAGCTGGAGCTGGTAGCTGCGCTGACCGGGCGGATCGGCGGCAGCGGCTCTGAACAGGTGTCGGTGCAGAGTTTTGCACAAGATATCGGGGAGGAGCTGCAGAGTCTGGTGGCTATCTTGAAAGGGATGAGCGCCGAGAGTGAAACGGTGGCTCGCCGCAGCCAAGAGATGGTTGTGCAGATGGACGCTATCTTTACCCTGCTGGGGGATGTCAATGCCATCGCCGATCAGACAAACCTGCTGGCGCTAAACGCCGCCATTGAAGCGGCGCGGGCCGGAGAGCATGGCCGGGGTTTTGCGGTCGTGGCAGACGAGGTGCGTAGCCTTTCCAGTCGATCTGGTATCTTTAATGAAAAGATTCGTGATCAAGTTAACCAGGCAAAATCGTTGCTTGGCGAAACCCACCGGATCGTAACCAATATGTCGAACAATGAAGCCAGTGCGGTGATGGCCGTGGAGACGCGCCTGCACAGCAAGCTGGTGTCGCTGGAAGGGCTGGATAAGCATATCCAGCAGACGCTGGTGGATGTTTCCCAGTTGGGCCAGCAAGCGCATGATGCAGTCGGAGGTGCGATCCAGAATCTGCAGTTCGAAGATATGGTGACCCAGGTCAGCCAACATATCGAGCAGGAGAGCGCTCAGGTACGCCTGGTTTATCGGGAGATAGCGCAGAAACTGTCCCGGTCGGAAGGGCTGGAGGGATTGCAGGGGGTTAGCGGTCTGATAGCCGAGCATCGCGCCAACCAGAAAAACCGCCACCGGGCCGTACACCAAGAATCGATGAGTGAAGGGGATATTGAACTGTTTTAAAAAGGATCTGCTGTGGGGGGATTCTATGGATGGTATCAGGACTCCCCGGTGGTACCCGCGAATTTGCATTAAGGACGCAACGTTATACCGAGCAAAAAATATCGCCGTGGTATAAGGCCACGTGCCAGGTTAGTAGCGGCTTTATCGCGGGAATGGTGTCGTTGGGTCGGCCATTAGTGATGGTGCTGAATCCCGCGCGACGGTGGCCTCATGGTGAGTTGTGGCAGGTGGGGCCGGTTGTCGAATAGCAGGGAGCTTAGGCCTATGGTTTACTTTATAACCTTATTGGCAAGGCTGTTATGGGCCGCCTCCCAGCCCTGCATCGCCAGCTTTCTTTCTGCCCCCCAGCGAAACTGTCCCACCTCACCGCTCTCGCGAATCACCCGATGGCACGGGATCAGGTAGCCGATCCGGTTGGCCGCCAGTGCCGAACCGACCGCGCGCGAGGCTTGCGGCGAACCCGCCAGCTGCGCCAGCTGTGAATAAGATACCCGCTGGCCCGATCCGACCCTGAGCAAGGCTTCCCACACTTTTAATTGAAAATTACTACCCTGCAGTAGCAGGTGCAAGGGGCCTGATGGCGGGGTGGCGCTGAACAGGTTCGCGACCCGCGCAGCGGTGCCGGACTCATCCGGAACAAATGTCGCCGCCGGCCAGCTGGCAACCAGCGCTTCGACATGCGTATCCGGGCCGTCGTCGTAAAAAGCCAGAGAGCAGACACCGCGCTCGGTTTGTCCGATCAGCGCCAACCCGAATGGGG
The DNA here is from genome assembly GCA_041586615.1 of Motiliproteus sp. Taxonomy (GTDB): domain Bacteria; phylum Pseudomonadota; class Gammaproteobacteria; order Pseudomonadales; family Balneatricaceae; genus Motiliproteus. Next base: position 28,851 of record JBFGZS010000008.1, read on the forward strand.
TGGGAGCGCTACCATAGCGTATCGTCAACCCGGCGCCCTGGGTTTTGAACTGCCCCGGTGTCATCGCCTCGCAGGTGATCATCAAGTCATGCAGTCGGCCCGGGCTGGAGATACCCGCGTCCAGCGTGGCATCCAGCAACGACCTTGAATCCCGGAGTGCCTGTTTGGCGCGCTCCTTGGTCAGGTATTGCAAGAAGCGTTTCGGCGACACCCCGGCCCACTGGCTGAAAAGTCGCTGAAAATGACTATCGCTGAGACCGACTTCGGCGGCCACTTCGCCGAGTGAGGGCTGCCGATGGGCCTGTGCTTGCAGATAGCGAATCGCGACGGCAATGCATTTATAGTGCGCGCGTTGCTCATCATGGCTAGTCTCAGGCATGTTTAGACTTCCGTCGGGGCAACAATCGGCGCGGATTGAAACCGGTGACGAGCGCGGTACCGGTAAGGACAATCACGGACCCTAACAGGGTATGCCAGCCGATGACTTCATCCAGAAAGAGATGGCCCCAGAGCACGCCGAACATAGGGATCAAAAAGGTGACCGTTAGTGCCGATGGCGCGCCGATTTCTTCGATCAATCGGAAGTAGAGCAGGTAGGCTACGCCGCTGCAAATGACCCCCAGCGCGAGCACCATCGCCATAACACTGATGCTGGGAGCCGTGGTCGCCGGGAAGAAGGGCAGGGCCGGTGCAATCAGCAGGGTGGCGGCCCACATACTGCCATGGGCATTACTGAACGAGTCCACTGACTTGGCCGTGCGGGCATAGGTTGAGGATATGCCGTAGCAGAAGGCGGCCCCGAGCGTGGCGACGATGGCCAGCCCCGCGCCGGGTTGAAAGGTTACCGCATCAAAACCGACCAGCAGCGCAACGCCGCTTACGCCGAAGGCTAATCCAAGCAATGTCTTTGGTGCGAGTGCCTGTTTATTCCAGAGCGTCGCGATGAGTACCCCCCAGATGGGCGCCGATGCGTTGAGTATCGAGAGCATCGAGGCCGACAGCGTTTGCGCCGCATAACTGAACAGCAGGAAGGGCAGCGCGGTGTTGCAGAGACCTAAGACAAGAAAGTGCGTTCTATTGCCTTTAAGCGGCAACTTTTTACGCAAAAACCCGCCAACAATGGCCAGAAACAGCGCCGCCAGACCCACGCGGGCCTCGACGAGTAGGGTAGGGCCCAAGACCGGTGCACCGATGCGCATAAACAGAAACGAGCCGCCCCAAATAGCGGCCAGGCTGAGAAGGCGGATAAGGTTGCGGATGTCCATCATGGGCATTGGATCTCATGTGCGGGGCGTAGTGCGCGCAGTCAAGGTGATAAGTGATAAGTGATAAGTGATAAGTGATAAATGATAAGAAGTCCGGCCATGGTCGCCTAATGTATGGTCGCTAATGTATGGTTGAAAGGTTCGCTATACTTTTTCCTCCGCAAAACCTCTCTGTACAGGAAATCTTACCATGATCGGATATCTTACTATCGGCGTCTCAGACATCGAGGCATCTAAATCCTTTTATACGGAATTACTTTCTGATTTCGGTGCTCAGGTGCTGCTCGATATGGGCCGCATTGCAATGATCGGCAAGTCGATGCAGGAGCCCATGCTGGCTGTTTGTATTCCTTACAACGAAGAAGCGCCAAGCCCGGGTAATGGTAATATGGTCGCTTTTCCTGCGGGCTCTAAAGAAAACGTGGATAAGCTCTACCATAAAGCGATTTCACTCGGCGCGAGTTGTGAAGGTGCGCCGGGGCAGCGCGTCCCCGATATGTTTTACGGTGCCTATGTCCGTGATACCGATGGTAATAAAATAGCCTTCTTTGAGTTTGGATAGAGGGTGTCTCCTGACGCAACTGTCAGATCTTATCAAAAAGGCATCGCGCGTCAGGACAAACGAGGATCAAAAAAGACGAGTGATATAAGTCACTGTTTGCTAGTATTCCTCCCCCGTCTAATGCACTGGATTTACGTTCCAGCTAGCGATCAGGAATACCCATGTCAAAATTTGTTGTTACTGCGCTCTATAAATTCGTCACGCTTGAAAATTATGAACAGCTACGTGCGCCACTGCTTGCCGTGATGGAAGCGAATCGCATTCGCGGCACCTTACTGCTTGCTCGAGAGGGGATCAACGGAACCGTTGCCGGTACCCGCGACCAGATCGATACCCTGCTGGAATGGTTGAGAAGCGACTCGCGTTTGGCCGAATTGGATCACAAGGAGTCCTACGCCACACAACTGCCGTTTAAACGCTGCAAGGTTAAATTGAAAAAAGAGATCGTAACCCTTGGCGTTGAAGGTATCGATCCCGATCGGTTGGTAGGCACCTATGTTAAACCGGCCGACTGGAATGCCCTGATCAGCGACCCTAGCGTACTGGTTGTCGATACACGTAACGACTACGAAGTGGAAATCGGCACCTTTGCCAATGCGATCAATCCCAAGACTGAAACCTTCCGCCAGTTTCCAGCCTTTGTGGCCAATACGCTGGACAAAAATAGGCACAAGAAAGTCGCGATGTTTTGCACGGGTGGCATTCGGTGTGAAAAATCCACCGCCTACCTTAAAGAGCAGGGGTTTGATGAGGTATTCCACTTGCAGGGCGGCATCCTAAAATACCTCGAAGAAGTACCCGTACAGGACTCCCTGTGGCAAGGTGACTGCTTTGTTTTTGATGACCGCGTGTCGGTTAACCATCAGTTACAGAAGGGCGTGTATGATCAGTGTCACGGCTGTCGCAGGCCCATCACCGAGCAAGAAAAAACGAGTGCCCACTATGTCAAAGGGGTCAGCTGCCACCGTTGCTACGACACAAAATCAGACGCACAAAAAAAACGTTTTTCGGAACGCCAAAAGCAGATGGAACTGGCGTCACAGCGAGGCGATACACATCTCGGTGGAGGCTGATCAAGTCGCCAGGAGGTTGACCGGGAATCGCGATCGTCGCGAGAGAAGGCCCGCCGGAATATGTAACGAAAAATAGCGTGAAAAATGGCCCAGGCCGGCGTTCCTGCAGTCTAGCCTGCTGCAGCAATATAGGAAAAACTCCTATGGTCGTGGATCAGCCGCTCGTGCACAATGACCGCCAGCTACAAGGACACAACGGATGTGCCACCAAACGGAATGGGTGGGTAGCCATAAAGGACACGATAAAAAATACGATAAAAAATACGAAAAGAAGCTGCCAACCAGGCGGCTTTTTGCGTTTAGGGCAGTCGTCCCAGCCTTACCTGCTTACCTGCTTACCTGCTTACCTGCTTACCTGCTTACCTGCCTGATATCTATCCGCCCACCCCAACGTGTTGAATGTAGACATTAACAGGTATGTAATGGTTTTTTTAAGGGCGGGGGCTTGCTTTAGGGTCTAGACTGAATATCACAGGAAAAACAAGGAATGTTGCGAAATGATTAAAAAGCTTACTGTCGCCAGCGCTGTTTTGTTGGCATTAATAATCGTTTCGCTTGCCTGGTGGTCGACCACAGCGAAGGTGGAGGAAGGGCTGAAGACAACCGGCCTGCCGATGAAGGTTGGCCGCTATTACTGGCCGGGCCAGTATTGGATAGAAATCGCCGATAACAAGGGCTGGTTTGCAGCGGCCGGCCTGAATGTTGAGCTTGTCGATACTAACCCCGACTATTACGGCTCCTTGCGGGATACGGCTGAGGGCAAAATAGACGTCAATAACATCCCCCTGTTTGACCTTATACATTTTAACGCCGCAGGATCCGATCTGGTGCTGGTCATCAACGCCGATAACTCTGCCGGCGCAGAGGCCATTGTCGCGAAGCCCGCTATTGCAACCCTAGCGGACTTGAAAGGGAAAACCATTGGCGTTGAACAGGGCAGCTATACGGAATACATACTGGATACGGTATTAAGACAGCATGGATTAAGCCCCGCTGATGTGACTAAAGTAGCGATCGCCAGTGAGCAGGCGGCTGAGCAGTTCGGCAAAGGCAAGCTGGATGCTATTGTCACATGGGAGCCTATTGTCACGACGGCGATAGAACAGTGGCATGGCCGAAAGCTCTTTGATACCGCAGAGATTCCCGGCATATCCCCCAATGGTCAGGCTTTCCATCGCAGCTTTATTAAACAAAGGCCCGCTGACGTACAGGCCTATGTCAACACCTGGCACAAGACGACGCAATTTATCAGGGAACATCCGGATGAGGCGTTCGCCATCATAGCCGGTATCTACGCGGTCACGCCGGACGAGGCGCAGGCGTTTGCGGGCTTGGAGCATATACTGGATCTTCGCGAAAACCTGTCCGCCTTCTCTTATGGCGCGGGATTTGAATCGCTGCACGGCGTGGCTAAACGTACGAATAAATTCCTGATTGATAAAGGGGCAACAACAAAGCGGCTGGACAGTACCGGCTTTATTGACGCTTCCTTCCTCCGCACCCTGCAGCATGCTTTGCAGCAGGAGGCACTATGAGATTTGCAACCAGGATCACCCTATCAGCGGCAATCGTGTCGCTGATTGCCGTGCCGGCGCTGGTTTTTGGCATTTATTATTCCGCCAGAACTGTACTTCAGACAAGCATTGCCAACCATCATATGGAAATTGTTCGGCATCAAATGCAGACCATTGACCGCGCCCTCTATATCGCTTACCGGGATATCCAGATGATCGCTGAAGACAATGTGATTCAGGAGTTTCTGGGGCCTGGTGAACAGCCACAAGAGCGGATCTCAAGTCGGGCCGTCGACGAGCTGGAAGAACTTGTCGACCTGAGTGGGCCCTGGGACCGGTTAATGGTGATTGACGCAGCGGGCTCAATCCTCGTGTCGACCGATAAAGACCGCGTTGGAAAACAGATAGCGGGGTTTCCGGCAAGCAGTGCCGCCTATTACAACGCCCTCAAGGGCAAGACGCACTATACCGACCTGGCGTTGCCCGGGAAAGCCGACAGGGCCACGGTGATATTTGCCGCGCCGATTAGAAGTGAGCGGGGATACAGTTCTATTCACGGTGTGGTACTCGGTCACTTTGCCTGGCCCGTGGTCCTGCAGGCGCTGGATGAAATAGCCCCGCCGACCATGGCGCGCCTTATTAACAAGCAGGGCATAACCATCGCTGTCCCCTCAGCCCATCAGAACCAACAGCACAATTACGCCGTGCAGGATCTGAAAAAAAGCCCGCTGGTAAATGGTCATTCGAGGCGTGCTGTTGTTGAGGCAGGCTCACATGAAACGCACGGGCCTGTAATGGCCGTCACCACTCATCAGCAAGGCCTTTTCGGCTATAAAGGCAGCGACTGGCGTCTGCGGTTGGAAATTCCCCTTGAAAAGGCGCTAGCGCCGGTAAACCGGCTGGCAAAAAAGATCGCCACCTTCGCGGTGATGGTGATGATAGTTCTGCTGGCGGTCCTCTATTACCTCGGCAGATTGCTTGCCCGACCGGTAGAGAGGTTGACTAACACAGTAGAGGAGGTTGCGCGCGGTAATCTGACAAAAAAAGCCGAGGTAACCACAAAGGATGAAGTCGGAGAGCTGGCTTTATCATTCAACAGGATGACTGAATCTCTGCAGAACACAACTGTCTCAAAGGATCATGTCGATAATATCCTGAACACTATGCTCAATACGCTCATCGTCGTCAATGCGGATGGCAACATTGCCTCAGCGAACCGGGCCGCTCTCCACTTGCTGGGCTATGAAGAAAAAGAGCTGATCGGTCAACCCATGGACATCTTTCTTGCCAAACCAGCAGCCAGTGATCAGGGAAATAGACTCGATGCTTTCATCAACAAAGGCGCTATTGCCACTGTTGAGAAGACCTATCTTTGCAAGGACGGTCGCGAGGTAGCGATGCTATTTTCCGGCTCGCGGATATACGATGACGACGGCAAGGTTAAGAGCCTTGTCTGTGCAGGCACTGACATCAGCGAGCGCAAGAGGGCCGAGGAGATCATTCTTCACCAGGCGCACTTTGATGCGCTAACGGGCTTACCCAATCGCTTCCTCTCGCTTGATCGCCTGTCGCAACTACTCGCCGAAGCGCAGCGCAATCATGCATTTGTTGCGGTGCTGTTCCTGGATCTCGACGACTTTAAAAAAATCAATGATTCACTGGGTCATGAAACGGGCGATAAGCTCTTGATTGAGGCGGCACATCGTTTACGCAGCGTCGTGCGCGTGGGAGATACGGTAGGCCGACTCGGCGGTGATGAGTTTATCATTATGGTCGGAGGGCTCGAGGGTACGGATGACGTTCCCCACCTGATCAGCAATCTTCTCGCTAGCATTAGAGATGTTTTTATCATCGACAACCGGGAATTGACTCTCAGCACCAGTATCGGTATCGCTATCTATCCGAACGATGGCGGCAGCCCATCTGAACTTCTTAGTAACGCGGATTCAGCCATGTATCATGCCAAGGGGCTGGGGCGTGATACCTATACCTACTTTACCGAAGCGATGAATCGAAAGGTTTCCCGGCGGCTAGCCCTCGAAGAGCAGATGCGCGGAGCGCTGGAACGTAATGAATTCAGACTGCTCTATCCACCGCTGGTGGAAATCTGCAGTCACCGTATTATCGGTGTCGAGGCCTTGCTGCGATGGCGTAATCCGGTTCTGGATGAGGTCTACCCCGACGAGTTTATTGCTGTCGCCGAAAAAACAGGGCTGATTGTACCTATAGGGAAATTTGTGCTGACGCAAGCTCTGGGCATGACCGCCCGCTGGCAACAGAATTGTGACCCTATGTTCCGCATAGCCGTTAACCTGTCTCCTCGCCAGATCCGTGATAGCAATCTGGTTAATTTCATCGAAAAATCGCTAGAACAACTCAGGATTCCTCCTGCATCCCTTGAATTGGAAATTACCGAAGGCGTTTTGATGGACGGTCATAAATATGTGGATGATACGCTTAGCGCCTTAGGTATGTTGAGTGTGGGAATAGCGATGGATGATTTTGGTACGGGTTATTCCTCGCTGAGTTACCTGCGCAATTACCCCTTCGATACATTGAAAATAGACCGTAGTTTCGTGAGTGGTATAACAGAAAACTCAGCCAATAGGGAGCTCGTCCATGCGACTATTGCTATGGCGCATAGTCTGGGTTTAGAAGTAGTCGCTGAAGGTGTCGAAACCGTGGAGCAGCTGGCATATTTAACCGCACAGGGCTGCGAATATGCGCAAGGATACTTTTTCAGTAAGCCGGTATCCTCAGAAGAGATAACAGAGATGCTAATCAGGCAAGGATCGCGACGCGATACTCATCTAATAGGCTATTAACCTGGTATTAAATAACCTGGCATCAAAATACCGTCTCATTCGGTCTTTTGATGCCGACAAGGCCGGCGCCTGTCGGTCCTTGTCTCACGTGGCTTTATGCCACGGCGCTTCATTCATGAACCGCCTATTAAGGCGATATTTTTTGCCCGGTATTAAGCTGCCGCCTTCATGCCGGGCTAAACGCTATTCTCCGTGGAAAAGCCGATGATGAGAGAAGTGATCACTCGCTAACTATCTAGCTATGGCTACCTAGCCCACAAGGGGAATTGCATGTTTTCTGTACGCATCGGTTAATCTGCAACCCGCTGATCCGCTTGAAGACGAAATCTGCACAGGTTACGCTCCTGTCTTGGAATGTGGCTAGCGGTTAGCTATTGTTATGCACCATTCTCGGGTGAATGAGGATGGTGCTAAGGAAGTCCTAATCTGTGTGGTATAGATACGTTATGAAACATACTGTTAGCCTTGCGCTCGTGCTGGCCGCCATTTGGTTGTTGAATTCTGGCCACTATACCCCGCTGATTATTGGCTTGGGCGTCGTCTCCATCCTGCTGGTGATCGCCGTCGTGCACCTGATGGATGTTGTCGACCATGAGTCGCAACCGATCCACTTGACGCGACGTTTTTTCCCCTATTGGGCCTGGTTGCTCAAGGAGTTGGTGCTCTCCAATATCGATGTGGCGAAGCGTATTTTGAAGGGAAGGGCGGCGATTCATCCGGTTGTCGGGACCCTGAAGACCTCGCAAAAAACCGATATGGGCCGGGTGATCTATGCCAACTCGATCACGCTGACGCCCGGTACCGTCGCCATCGATCTGAACGATCACAGTGTCACCGTGCATGCCCTCACGCGCGAAGGATTGCAGGCCTTGCAAGCGGGAGAGATGGACCGACGTGTTACGGAGATAGAATAGTGATGGGAATTTCGATGTTTAGCGTGACGACAGTAGCGATCCTGGTCTCGATGATCCTGGCGATTACGCGCGCCTTCCTGGGACCGTCGCTCTATGACCGAGTGCTGGCGATCAATGTATTGGGAACCAAGACCGTACTGCTGATTGCGGTGCTGGGCTTCTTGATGGGGCGTCCCGAGTTCTTGGATATCGCCTTGCTCTATGCGTTGATCAATTTTATCAGCATCATCGGGCTTATGCGCTTTTTCGAGTACAGCAGTAGCCGCCAGGAGGAGAAATAATGACCGTTCTCCTGGATCTTCTGAGTTGGGTTGCGCTCCTGCTGGGGAGCTTTTTCCTGATTGTGGGTAGCGTTGGTCTGTTACGGTTTCCCGATTTTTTTACCCGTATGCATGCCGCCGGCGTGACCGATAGTCTGGGGGCCGGGTTGATCCTGTTCGGCCTGATGTTCCAGGTCGACGGCCAATGGATAGTGCTGTTCAAACTGCTGTCCATCCTGTTCTTTATCTGGTTGACCAGCCCGGCCTCCAGTCATGCACTGGCCAAGGCGGCATTACATCACAACCAGCAGCCGCTGCTCGGCGATGAGGTCAGGAACAGGAAGCAAGCCGCTAATGAATAATCAAGGAGAGTGACCATCGAATTTCTAGTCGATATCGTGCTGCTTGGCCTATTGGCCCTGACAGCGATTGCGATTCATAAAACGCGGGATCTGTTTGCCTCCATCATGCTGACCGGCATCTATAGCCTGTTGTCCGCGCTCTTTTTTATCGTGATGGATGCCGTGGATGTCGCCTTTACCGAGGCGGCGGTGGGCGCCGGTATCTCAACCCTGTTGATGCTCTCCTGTATGCCGCTGGTTAAAAAGCAGGAACAGCCTTCACGGCATCACCGGCCGCTTGGGCTGGTGGTGGTGACACTTACCGGCGCGCTGCTGATCTATGGCACCATGGATATGCCGCCGTTTGGCTCGGTTGATGATCCGATACAGCAACATGTGGCGCCACGTTATCTGCATCAGTCCATGGACGAGGTCGGGTTACCCAATGTGGTGACTTCGGTGCTGGCCAGTTACCGCGGCTTTGATACCTTTGGTGAAACGGTGGTGATCCTGACCGCGGGTATCGGTGTGCTGGCGCTGCTCGGCTTTCGCCGCAGCAGGGCGCAAGAGATGCAACACCGCGTTCCGGCGATGCAGCAGCATATGATCCTGCGTATTATCAGCAAGTTGTTGATCCCGCCTATTCTGATCTTTGCTTTCTATGTTCAGTTCCATGGCGACTTCGGCCCCGGCGGTGGCTTTCAGGCGGGGGCGATCTTCGCGGCGGCGATTATTCTCTATACGATGCTGTTTGGTCTGAGCACCGCGCGCCAAGTCTTCCGTGAGCGCTATATTCATCTGCTGGCGGCCGTGGGGGTGTTGATCTATGGCGCTGTTGGCATTGCCTCCATGCTGGCCGGTAAAAATTTTCTCGACTACGACGCCCTGGCGGCGAACCCGTTAACCGGCCAGCACGTGGGTATTTTGCTGGTCGAGCTGGGCGTCGGCATCACTGTCGCTGCGGTGATGATCATCATCTTCTACACCTTCTCGGGTCGGCTGGATAAAGACGACCATAAGGAGCCGGAATCATGAGTTATCTCCTGCAGTACAACTATTGGATTGTTATGGTGCTGATGATGATTGGCTTCTATATCGTTATCTCCCACGGCAATCTGGTGAAGAAACTGCTGGGGCTGTCCATCTTCCAGACCTCGGTTTTTATTCTCTATATCAGCATGGGCAAGGTCGAGGGGGGCACGGCGCCTATTTTAGACGAGGGTATTGTTCTTTACTCCAACCCGCTTCCCCATGTATTGATCCTGACCGCCATTGTTGTCGGCATCGCGACGACCGCCTTGGGGCTGGCCCTGGTCGTGCGTATCAGCGAGAGTTACGGCAGCATCGAAGAGGACGACATACAGAAAATGGATAACGAACAGTGTTAAGCCAGTTACCGATACTCCAGGTTATTCTGCCGCTGATGGCGGCTCCCCTCTGTCTGATTGTACGCGAGCCGCGATTGGTCTGGCTTTTTTCGCTGCTGACCTCGGCCTTGACCCTGGGCATCAGCATCCTGTTGTTACAGCAAGTGCTTCACGAGGGCACGCTGAGTTATGCCTTGGGTGGCTGGCAGCCACCGTGGGGGATCGAGTACCGCATCGACCCCCTTAATGCCTTCGTCCTGCTGCTGGTCTCGCTGCTCAGTTTCGTCGTGTTGCTGGCCGCGCATACCAGTATCACACGGGAGATCGCACCGGAAAAACAGACCTACTTTTACATGGCTTTTTTGCTCTGTATGGCGGGGTTTCTGGGTATCGTCGCCACCGGCGATGCGTTCAACGTTTTTGTCTTCCTGGAAATTTCGGCACTGGCTACCTATACCCTGATCGCCCTGGGGAGCGACCGGCGAGCGCTGTGGGCGTCCTACCAATACCTGATCATGGGGACTATCGGTGCCACCTTTATCCTGATCGGCATCGGCCTGATGTACATGATGACCGGTACCCTTAACATGCACGACTTGGCGCAACGCCTACCCGCGGTGGCCGGTACCCGAACCCTGTTTACCGCCTTCGCCTTCTTTATCGTGGGTGTCTGCCTCAAGCTGGCCCTGTTCCCGCTGCATCTGTGGCTGCCCAATGCCTACGCCTATGCGCCATCCATTGTCAGCGCCTTTCTGGCAGCCACGGCGACCAAGGTGGCGATCTATCTGTTGCTGCGCTTTATCTTCACCGTCTTTGGGGTTGAATTCTCTCTGAACCATCTGCCGCTACAGACCATCTTGATGGCATTGGGGCTGGCCGGTGTCTTTATGGCCTCGATCGTGGCTATCTACCAGCAGAACATGAAACGCCTGTTTGCCTACTCCAGCGTGGCGCAGATCGGCTATATGATCCTGGGCTTTTCTTTCGGCAGCGTCACCGGGCTGATGGCGACCCTGCTCCATCTGTTTAACCATGCGCTGATGAAGGGGGCGCTGTTCCTCGCCCTGGCCGGGATCTTCTACCGTCTCGGCAGCGTTGATCTGGATAAGATGCAGGGGCTGGCCAAGCGCATGCCCTACAGCATGGCCGCCATCGTCATTGGTGGTATCAGTTTGATCGGGGTGCCGCTTACCGTAGGTTTTGTCAGTAAATGGTATCTGGTACTGGCGGCCCTGGAATCCGGTTGGTGGCCGTTGGCGCTACTGGTGCTGGCCGGTTCATTGCTGGCGCTGGTTTATGTCTGGCGCTTTGTCGAAACGGTCTATTTTCAGCCGTTGTCCGAGGCGAATAGCCAGGTCAAGGAGGCGCCGCTGGGCATCTTGCTGCCCACCTGGCTTCTGGTGGTGGCGAACGTCTACTTCGGTATCGATACCCAATTGACCGTCGGCGTCGCCCAAATCGCCGCACATAGCCTGTTTGGAAGTGCGTCATGAACCTGTCAACGGAGTTACTGTTACTTCTCATCATGCTGGTGCCCGCCTTGGCGGTCATCGGTATCATCTTGACCGGTCGGTCGCCCAATCTGCGTGAGGGGGTCACGCTAGCCGCGGGTCTTATCGTGCTGGCCCTGGCCATCGGTATTTATCAGCAATACCTTGACGGGATACGCTTGACGGTCACCTGGTTTGAGCTGTTGCCGGGACTGACGGTCAGTTTCCATCTGGAGTCGTTGGGGATCCTGTTTGCGCTGGTGGCCGGGTTTCTCTGGCCCATCACCAGTCTCTACGCCATCGGCTATATGCGCGGTCACCATGAGCAGAATCAGACCCGCTTCTACCTCTGTTTCGCGCTAGCCATCGCGGCGGTGATGGGGGTGGCCTTCTCGGCCAACCTGTTTACCCTGTTTATCTTTTATGAGGTCCTGACGCTGTCGACCTATCCCCTGGTGACCCATGCCGGCACCGAGAAGGCGAAGCTGGGCGGGCGCACCTATCTGGGCATCCTGATGACGACCTCGATCCTCTTCTTCCTGCTGGCGCTGCTGGGTACCTGGTATCAGGCGGGCACACTCGATTTTGTTGCCGGTGGTATCTTCCCCGCCAGCGCGCCAACCGCGGTCGTGGCGACTCTCCTGGTGCTCTTTATCCTGGGTATCGGTAAGGCGGCCGTGATGCCTTTTCATCGCTGGTTGCCGGCGGCGATGGTCGCGCCCACCCCGGTCAGTGCGCTGCTGCACGCCGTGGCCGTGGTCAAGGCCGGGGTCTTCACCGTGCTTAAGGTCGCGGTCTTTATTTTCGGGCTCGACCTGCTGGGTAGCCTGCCCACCACGCAGTGGCTGCTCTATCTGGCCGGTGCCTCGGTGTTGCTGGCCTCCTTTGTGGCCATGCGCCAGGACAACCTGAAGGCGCGACTGGCCTACTCAACCGTGGGGCAACTGGGTTACATCACGGTGGGTGCGCTGTTGGCGACCCAGGCCGGGATTACCGGCGGGGCGATGCATATCGCCGCCCACGCCTTCGCTAAGATCACGCTCTTCTTCTGTGCCGGCGCCATCCTTGTCGCGGCCCATAAAAGCGAGATCAGCGACATGCGCGGCCTGGGACGGCAGATGCCGCTGACGATGCTGGCCTTCTTTATCGCCAGCCTGGCGATCATCGGCCTGCCCCCCACCGGCGGGACCTGGAGCAAATGGTTCCTGATAATGGCGACCCTGGATGCCGAGCAGTTTGTGATTCTGGGGATCCTGATGCTCAGCTCGCTGCTGAATATCGTCTATCTGCTGCCGATCCCCTACCGTGCCTTCTTCCCCCATGATGGCAAGCCGGTCTGGGTTCTGAGTGAGATCAAGGAGGCGCCGCCGCCCTCCCTGATCGCACTCTGGATAACGGTTATCTGCTGCCTGGCACTGTTTGTCTATCCGCAGCCCTTCTACCTCCTTGCCAGCACAATTGTTGATGGAGTGCACTATGGCCAATAAACACGCTCGTATCAGCGACCCCAAAACGTACCTGTTCGATAAGCCGCAGAACGTCAAACGGTTACTGCGCGGCTTTTACGCGATCTGTGGCTTGCTGGTGGCACTGGAGCTGGTGGTGCACCGCCATACCTATCATGACTGGGAGAACGTGCCCGCCTTCTACGCCCTCTACGGCTTTATGGGCTGTGTCGTGCTGGTATTGGTCGCCAAGTGGATGCGCACCTTTCTGATGCGCGCCGAAGACTACTACGACCGCGACGAGTTGGGCGAGGCCTGCGGGCGCGATGACAGCAGACTCAATGACAGCAGACTCAATGACAGCAGGGAGGAGGCTCAATGATGTGGATGCCTGAGCTGCCGCCCTTTGTGCCTTTTTTCATCGGTGCACTGTTTGCCTTGCTAACCCGCGGCCCGCTGCGGGCGGTGATCTTGCTGGCGATTCCGCTGCTGGGCGGGTTGCAGTTGTGGTTTCTGCCGGAGGGGACGCAGCTGCACTATAGCCTGGTCGGCCTGGACCTGACCCTGTTTCGTGCCGATAAACTGAGTTTGCTGTTTGGCTATATCTTTCATATCGCGGCCTTTATCACCATTGTTTATTCGCTGCATGTGCGCGACACGCTGCAGCAGGTAACCGGTATGCTCTATGCCGGCAGCGCGATCGGTGCGGTATTTGCCGGCGATCTGCTGAGCCTGTTCTTTTTCTGGGAGCTATTGGCCATCTCGTCGGTCTTTCTGATCCTGGCGCGGCGCTCCGAGCGCGCCTACCAGGCGGGTATGCGCTACCTGCTTATCCAGATACTCTCTGGTGTCCTCTTGCTGGCCGGCAGCGTCTTCTATTTCCGCGAGCACGGCACCCTGGCGTTTGAGTTTATTGGTCTGGAGGGGGTCGCCGGCTGGCTGATCCTCATCGCCTTCGGCATCAAGTGCGCGTTTCCGATGCTCCATACCTGGCTCACCGACGCCTATCCGGAGGCGACGCCGACCGGCACCGTGTTCCTCAGCGCCTTTACTACCAAGGTGGCGGTCTATGCGCTGGCCCGCGGCTATCCCGGCACCGAGTTGCTGGTCTATATCGGCGTTACCATGGCCTGTTTCCCGATCTTCTATGCGGTGATTGAGAACGACCTGCGCCGCGTGCTGGCCTACAGCATGATTAACCAGATCGGTTTTATGGTGGTCGGCATCGGTATTGGCTCGGCGCTGGCGCTTAATGGCGCGGTCTCCCACGCCTTCAATGACATCCTGTTCAAGGGGCTGCTCTTTATGTCGATGGGCGCGGTGTTGCATATGACCGGCAAGATCAACGGTTCGGAGCTGGGCGGGCTCTACAAGACCATGCCCAAGACCACCATCCTTTGTATCGTCGGTGCGGCCTCGATCTCCGCCTTCCCGCTATTTAGTGGTTTTGTCAGTAAATCGATGGTGATGAGCGCGGCACTGGAGGAGGGCTATGACTGGGTCTGGTTGGCGCTGCTGTTCTCGGCCGCGGGCGTGTTTCACCACGCCGGTATCAAGATCCCTTACTTCGCTTTTTTTGCGCACGATTCGGGGATTCGCACCTGCGAACCGCCCAATAACATGCTGATCGCGATGTCGCTATCGGCGCTGCTCTGTATCGCCATTGGTATCTATCCCTGGGCGCTCTACGCCATCTTGCCCTATGACGCCGGCTACAACCCCTACGATGCGACCCATGTGCTGACCCAGACCCAACTGCTGTTTTTCTCGGCGGCGGCCTTTGTTTGGCTTAACCTGCGCGGCTACTATCCCCCGGAGCTGCCGTCGGTCAATCTGGATGCTGACTGGCTCTATAGGCGACTGGCCAAGCGCGTGATCGGCACGGCGTTTGCCCAGCTCTGGCGTATCGACAGCGCTGTCCGTGGTTGGTTTGTCAGCCGCGTGAACAAGCTGTTGGCGTTTATCGCGCACCACGAGCCCAATGGTATCCTCTCCAAGAGCTACCTCTCCGGCAGCATGGTGCTTTGGGCAACGCTGATGCTCTCCTCTTATCTGATCTTCAGTTTTTTCTAGCCGTCTGTCGGACGTTACTGGTCCTATCCGACGTTTGTTTTGCACCCGTAGGCGTGCCTTGCGGGGGAGGGCGGTTTTGCGACATTTCTCAACCGTTCTGACCAGAATATTGGATCTCATAAAGAGCGCGCGTTGGCGCTTTATCTGATCGTGTCCAGGCATATTCTCTGGCAGGTCGAACATGCTCGGATTTACCGGCTGATCTGGTTTTTGGTACGCCAGAGTGGCAGGGTTAGCTCAATAGCTTGATATTTGTGTGTAATGAGGTGCGCTTTATGCCACGGCGGTCCATCCATGAACCGCCTATCAAGGCGACGTTTTTTCTCGGTATTAAGCTGCCGCCTATCTAGCGCTCTAACGCCAGGCACGCTCCCCCAAAACGCTGCGCCAGTTGCCGCGCCCGGCCCAGCCGCACGGCGGTTCGTTCGGTGTCGACCACCACCACCGGGCAGTCGAAGGCGATATCGTCCAGTTCATCACGGCTACGCCCGTCGGTAAACAGGTAGAGGGTCTGGCTCTCAGCCGGGTGTTGGCGTCGGTTTTTACGCAGCAATTTTTGCGCGTCCAGCAGGGCCTGGCGTAGCGGGGTTCCGCCGCCGGCCTGGATGATGTTCAGGCGTTGTTCGAGCTGCTTGTGCGCCCGTTGCGGTTTTAGCAGGATGTCGACCTTGCCGTTGCCGAAGCCCAGCAGGGCGCAACGCTGGCGCTGCAGGTAGGCACGGCGGTACAGGCCGCTGATCGCGCCAAGGGCCTGGCTTAACGCCCGGTGGTTGAGGTTGGAGCCGGAGGTATCCAGCAGGATCAGGTTGAGGTGGCTGTCGGGTTGTGCGGCCGGGCGAAACACCGCGTGTTGCAGGCAGCGCGGTGATACCGGTCGCAGGTTTTGTGGGTGGGTCAGGGTGGCGAACCAGTGTAGGTTGCCCGGTTTGGGGCTGGCGCGCAGGTGGCTGCTGCGTTGCCCAGCCGTTGCGGTGCGGCGGCGGTCGACGGCTGAGGCATCAGCCTGCGCGCTCAGCGCGGTTTTTTTTTTGCCTGGAACGGTTCCAGCGCGGTGCGTTCGCCGACGCTGACCTGTTGTGGCGGCATATCGCCCCAGCTGCCCTGGTCGTTGCTTTGCGGCTGCGATTGCGTCGGCTGCTGCGGGGCGCTGTCCGAGGGCGGCGGGGGCGGTGAGCGATCGGGATGACGGCGGTGCGCGAGCACCAGTTCGGCCACCGCGTCGATGCAGACCGCGTCGACCCGCTCGATATCACACCAGGCCGCGTAAGCCCGTGCGGCACGTTGCAGACAGATATCGGCGCGTAAGCCTTCGACGCCGGCGTCGATGCACCGTTCGGCGATCAGCCATTGTTCGTCGTCCTTAAGCGCGATGTCATCGAGGCGGCGGCGGGCCGCGTCGACCTGACGTTGCAGCTGTTGTTGCTCCTTGGCGTAGGCCTGGATAAACGCCAGCGGATCATGATCGAACGCCAGGCGGCGATTGACCACCTCCACGCGTTCCCGAGGGCTGAAGTCGTTGCCGAGCTCTATATAGAGGCCGAAGCGATCCAGCAGTTGCGGCCGCAGTTCCCCCTCGTCCGGGTTCATCGTCCCGACCAGCAGGAAGCGTGCCGGGTGGTTGTGGGAGATACCGTCGCGCTCAACATGGTTGATCCCCGAGGCGGCGACGTCCAACAATAGGTCGACCAGATGATCGGGCAGCAGGTTGACCTCGTCGACATAGAGCACGCCCTGATGCGCACGTGCCAGCAGGCCGGGGCTGAAGCGGACTTCGCCTTGTCCCAGGGCTTTCTCCAGATTAAGACTGCCGACCAGTTTCTCTTCGCTGGCCCCCAGGGGGAGGGTGACGAAGCGGTCGGGATCGAGCCCGGCCACGGCGCCCAGCCCACGCGCAAGGGTGGTCTTGGCGGTGCCGCGGGGACCGGCGATCAGTACGCCGCCCAGGTGCGGGTCGACGGCGTTAAGCAGTAGCGCCAGTTTAAGCGCCGGCTGACCGATCACGGCGGCGAAGGGAAACTGATAGCTCATGGTGTCATGCCCCCTTGGCCGGTAACGCGGTCGAGGGCAGTGATGTGCGGGCCGTCGCCGTGGGAGCTGTTGTGAGTGTGGCTAAGAGGAGGGCAGAGCCGCTGTGCTTATCCATCTAGCGATCCTGGCTGGCATTGACGTAACGCTGTACCAGCCATCCCGACAAGGCGCCGATCAGCAACCAGTAAGCGCCATTCACCAGTGCGGTGGCCTGGATGAAATCCTGGGCCAGCCCCTCAAGCGCGGCGATAGCGGCGGGATCGGGGTGGTTGAAGAGGGGGCCGTCGGTTTGTGGCGCGCCGATCAGATGGGGGATGGCGATCAGCAGTAGGCCACCGAGCTTGAAGCGGGCCGGAACGAAGACGATGACCGCCAGTCCACCCGCAGTCAGGGCCACCGTGAGGGTCCACCAGAATTGCCGGCTTTCCAGCGCCGCGGCCTGCATGCCGGGAATCTCGGGGTGCAGGCCAAAGGAAGGTGCAACAAACACACTCAGGTAGCCCGCCGCGCCCCAGAGCAGCCCCGTCAGGGCATTGCCGCCGGGGCGAGTCGACATCAGACTGATAAGCAGCAGCGCGAAGCCGAAGGCCGCCAGTCCGTTCGACAGCAGCGTGAAGGCAAGGCGCTCCAGCCCTTCCGCCGGGGCCCAGGCCTCGGGGTCGTGGATATGGGCGTCGGCATCCCCATGACCTTCCCCATGACTGTGTCCGCTGGCGACAGGCTCCGCTGCCAGCGAGGGCGCGGCACTTATATCGAAGGTTTCTGCTATTTCGAAAGTTTCTGCGGCCTGGATGATAGGCGTGACCTGAAACTGCTGCAGTAGACTAAGAAACAGGCCGGCCACCAGCCCAACCAGCAAGGCGGAAAATACGATACTTCGAAAGGTCATGGGTCGGTCCCGAATTAGTGGCAGGGGAAGGCGTGGGAGTGACGGCTGTCATGGGCGGCATTGTGTGCAGCGGCGGTGGGCAGGAAGCCGACGGCATAGGTGATGGACAGGCCCAGGAAGGCGGCAGCGACGATCTGCAGCGTGCGGCTGACAGGACGTGCCTGACTCTGGCTAAGGCTCTGATCCTGACGGATGGTCTGGCTGGTAGAATTGGTCATGGTTATTCCCCTTAAAACAATGAATTGCGATGTGTGTGGATGGACTTCATTTAAGGCTGTTATGGAGCCGTATTTTAGCGGATTTTTCTCAGGAGGTCTCTCCTTTGACAAAGATCATTTTACTTGTGCGGCGACTTCGCGAGCCTGTTCGGCATCGAGGAGCAGTTCTTCAAGTTGGTGTTGGTAATCACCGGGCTCATCCCAGAGGCCGCGCTGGATCGCTTCCAGCAGCCGTTCGCTCATTTCCCGCAGGGCATCCGGGTTGTGCTGCTCTAGAAATTCCCGGTTGAGCGGATCCAACAGGTACGCGTCGGTGATCATCGCGTACTGGTAATCGGCCACCAGGTCGGTGGTGGCGTCGTAGGCAAACAGGTAGTCCACCGTGGCGGCCATCTCGAAGGCGCCCTTGTAGCCGTGGCGGCGGATGGCGTTGAGCCATTTGGGGTTGACTGCCCGTGAGCGGATCACCCGCGCCAGCTCTTCCTGCAGGGTACGGATCTGAGGGCGGGCCGGGTTGGAGTGGTCGGCGTGGTAGATGGTCGGTTGCTGGCGCGACAGGACCCGTACCGCGTTGGCCATACCGCCCTGGAACTGGTAGTAATCGTCGGAGTCGAGAATGTCATGCTCGCGGTTATCCTGGTTCTGCAGCACGGTCTCGAGGCTGCCGAGACGCTGCTGGAACGCTTCGGGGGCGACGGTGCCGCTGTCGTTTTGGCCGTAGGCGTAACCGCCCCAGTTCAGGTAGGCCTGGGCCAGATCGGCATCGCTGTCCCAGCAGCGTTCGTCGATCAGCCCCTGCAGCCCAGCGCCGTAAGCACCGGGTTTGGAGCCGAACACGCGCCAGCCCGCCTGCTGACGCGCCTCGGCGGCGGGCACCCCCTTGGCTTGCAGCTGCGCCTGTTCGGCGTGGATACGGGCGCGGATCGGGTTAAGGCTATCGGGTTCTTCCAGATCGGCCAGCGCCTGTACCGCCGCGTCGAACAGCCGTACTACATTGCTGAAGGCATCGCGGAAAAAACCGGAGATCCGCAGGGTCACATCGACCCGCGGCCGGTTAAGAATAAACCCGGGCTGGATCTCGAAATCGACCACGCGGTTACTGGCACCGTCCCAGATCGGCTTCACCCCCATCAGGGCAAAGGCCTGGGCGATATCATCGCCGCCGGTGCGCATGGTGGCGGTGCCCCATACGCTAAGACCCAGGGTCCGCGGATAGTCGCCCTGCTCCTGCAGGTGGCGCAGAATCAGCGCGTCGGCCGAGGCCAGGCCGATCTGCCAGGCCGTGGGCGTGGGAATGGCGCGGGTATCCACCGAGTAGAAGTTGCGTCCGGTGGGCAGGCAGTCGAGGCGACCGCGGGTCGGTGCACCGCTGGGGCCCGGTGGGACGAAGCGGCCCTCCAGGGCGCGAATAAAGTGAGCGATCTCGTCGTGCCCGCTGGCTTCGAGGCGTGGGTGGATATCCTCAGCGATTGCGCGGAGTAAGGCCTGGGTGGCCGGCCAGTCAGGGGCTGTGACAGCGGGCGGCGTATCGGCATTCTGGCCCGCCACCTGCGTTGTCAGCAGGGCTTTGGCCAGTAATTCGAGGCGTTCGCGGGTGTCACCGTGGCTGCGCCAGGGTTGCTCGCTGATTGCTACCAGGGCCGCGGGTTTGGGGCCCTGCCAGGGCTGCTCCGCGTCCGGGCCCAGGGGGTCGAAATCCCCCAGCCCGAGGTCGCTGGCCAGCGCATGCAAGATGCCCCGCTCCGCGGGGGCCTTGCCGCGGGGCAGGCGGGTCAGCGCCACCAGGGTGTCCACCGCCTGTTCGCCCTGGGGTGCCTGACCGAGGGTATGCAAGCCGTCGCGGATCTGCGCTTCTTTCAGTTCGCACAGGTACGCGTCGAGCCGTTCTAATAATTGGTCGTCGTCCGTGCTGTCGCCGAGCTCGGCCAGCAGCTGGGTGCTGCTGAGCTGGGTAAGGATCTGGCCGCGCAGATGCTCGGCGCGCTGTGCATCCAGCCCCATCGCCTGATAGTACTCGTCGACCCGATGCTCCAGCGTCAGCAGCTCGCCGTAGGTCTCGGCGCGGGTCATGGGCGGCATCAGATGATCGATGATCACGGCCTGCGCGCGGCGCTTGGCCTGCGCGCCTTCGCCAGGATCGTTGACGATAAACGGGTACAGATGCGGCATAGGGCCGAGGGCGACTTCGGGCCAGCAGCGATTCGACAGCGCCGTGCCTTTGCCGGGCAGCCATTCCAGGTTACCGTGCTTGCCGATATGCGCCACGGCCTGGGCGCGGTATACCGTGCGGATCCAGATATAGAACGCCAGGTAATAGTGCGGCGGCACCAGGTCAGGGTCGTGGTAGGTGGCGCTGATATCCAGGTTGTAACCCCGTGCCGGCTGAATACCGACGAAGGTTTCGCCCAGGCGCATCCCCGGGATCATGATGCGGCCGTTACGCACCTTGGGGTCGTCCTCGGGGTCGCCCCAGCGTTCGAGCACCGCCCGGCGATTGGCCTCGGGCAGGGCATCGAACACGGCGCGGTAATCGGCCAGCGCCAGGCTCTGATGGCAGCGGCGATAGTCCATGCTGTCGATATCGTTGGTGACCCCATCGAGCAGGGCCTGTACCAGCGCGGTACCGTGGGCGGGCACGTCGCTGAGGGGGAAACCGGCGGCGGCCATGGCGTTGAGCAGGTTAACCGTCGACTCAGGCGTATCGAGGCCGACGCCGTTGCCGATCCGGCCGTCTTTGGTGGGGTAATTGGCCAGCACCAGGGCGATGCGCTTGGCGGCATTCGGCGTGCGTGACAAGCGGGCCCAGTTGGCGGCCAGTTGGGCGACGAAGGTGGCTCGTTCCTCGTGCAGGCGGTAGCCCACCAGGTCGCTCTGGGTGCGTTCGCTGCGTCCCTGCTGCTCCTTGAAGCTGATGGCGCGGGTGATCAGGCGACCGTCGATCTCCGGCAGTGCCACATTCATGGCGATATCCCGTGCACGCAACCCCTGGCTGGCGTCCCAGTCGGCGCGGCTGTTGGCGGCCAGAATGCATTGCAGCACCGGCACATCGCGGCTGAAGTAGCGGCGGTCGCCTTCCTGGGCCGAACCCACCGAGAAGCCGGTGGTATTGAGGATAACATCCGCGCCCGCCTGCTCGAGCAGAGTATTGACCCGCGCCAGACAGCCGGGGTCTTTCAGTGACAGGGTGGCGATCGGCAGCGGGTTAAGCCCCTGCGCCTGCAGCACATCGATCAGCTGGTCGAAGGCGCGGGTATTGGCCGATTCCAGATGGTTGCGATAGAACAGCAACGCGGCCACCGGCGCATCGGCCTGGCCGGTTTGCTGCCAGCGTTGTTGCCACTCGCGCAGGCTGGCCTCGCGTAATTGCGGATGGTACAGCAGGGTGTCCGGCAGCGGGCGCGGCTCCTGCCAGGGTTCGTCGCGCGCGAACAGCTCGCTGCCGATAAACCGGTACAGCTGCGCGGCGTTGCCCAGCCCACCTTCGCGCAGGTAACGCCAGATGCGCTGCACCGTAGCCATGGGCAGCGTGCTGCGCGCCATCAGCGCCGGATCGGGGCTGTCGTCGCCGGGAACCAGCACCAGCTGCACCTGCCCGCGTGCTGACAGGGCTTCCAGCTGTTCGACGCCGTAGGGCCAGTAGCTGTGCCCGCCCAGCAGGGAGACGATTACCAGACGGGCCTTTTCCAGCACACGGTGCATATACAGGTCGAGGCTGGCGGGTTGCTGCAGGTGAGTCAGGTTGGCCAGACGCAGGCTGGGGTAGTCGGCGGGCAGGTCGTCGGCGGCGCGGGCCAGCAGGGCCAGCCCGCTGTCCTGGGTGCTGAGAATGACGATATCCGCGCCATCCTGTTGCAGGTCGATGATCCCTTCCTCATCGACGAAGCCGCCGGGTGCTGCTGCCAATAGATGCATGGGTGCGCGTCCTTACGCCGGAACCGCGGCGTCGACCTGCGTCGCTTGCAGCACGGGGGCTAGCACGGCGTGTTCCAGGTCGCGGCCGATCAGGACTATCTTACTCTGGCGCACTTCGTCAGCCTGCCACAGGCGGTCGAAATAGCTGTCCATACGCCGGCCGACGCCCTGGATCACCTGCCGCATCGGCTTGCCCGGCAATGCCAGGAAGCCTTTGACCCGGTAGATGCAATGGGTGCTGACCAACGCGGCGATAGCGGCCTGCACGGCGGCACCGTCCACATCGCCCAGGGTCAGGGTGACGGAGTTGAAGTGGTCGTGGGCGTGGTGGTGCTCGGCATCGTGGGCATGGTGATGGTCATGGTGGGTATGCACCGTTTCGATACGTTCTTCGCTGGCCGCTTCCAGACCCAGGATCAGGGCGGTATCGACCTGGCCCTGACTAACCTCAACGATCTTGACCGCGGCGGGTACATGGTCGCGGATCACGCGTTCGACGTTGGCAACCTGGCTATCGTCCATCAGGTCGCGTTTACTGAGGATCACCAGATCGGCGGCGCGCAGCTGGTCTTCGAACAGCTCTTCCAGGGTCGGATCGTGATCCAGGCCGGCATCGGCAAGGCGCTGTTGCTCCACGGCCTCGGGGTTATTGGCGAAGCGCCGTTCCGCGACCGCCGGGCCATCCACCACGGTGATCACGGCGTCCACGGTGCAGTGGGCTTTGACTTCGGGCCAGTTGAAGGCCTGCACCAGCGGCTTGGGCAGGGCCAGGCCACTGGTTTCGATCAGAATATGGTCGATCTGGTCGCGGCGTGCCACCAGTTCTTTCATGACCGGGAAGAACTCCTCCTGCACGGTGCAGCAGATACAGCCGTTGGCCAGCTCGTAGACGCCATTCTGTTCGGCCGCGCTGCCGTTGTCGGTGGCGGTGCTTTCATCCTCACAATCCAGCGGGCAGCTGCGCAGCAGGTCGGCGTCGATATCCAGTTCGCCGAACTCGTTGACGATCACGGCGATACGCTTGCCGTTGGCGTTTTTGAGAATATTGGACAGCAGGGTGGTCTTGCCGCTGCCAAGAAAGCCGGTGACTACGGTAGCGGGGATCTTGTTCAGGTTCATCGGTTTTGTTCCTCGGTAAGCGTCTGTTCGCCACGGGCGGTTGGTCCCAATGCGGCGGCGGTATCGGCCTGATGCTGTGCGGCGCGGGCGGTCTGGTGGCCACTACGGGGCCGGAACACATGGGCCTGATCGCTGGCGTACAGGTAAGAGTCGTCAAACTGTTCGGGGTTGAGTACCCGTCCCACCAGAATCAGCGCGGTGCGGGTAAAACCCTTGGCGCGTACTTTGGCGGTAATATTGGCCAGGGTGCCTTCGACCCGGTCCTGATCCGGCCAGGAAGTGCGGTAGCACACGGCCACCGGACACTCGGCCCCGTAATGGGGGATCAGCTCCTCGACGATCTTGTGGATCTTGGTCACACCCAGGTGGATGGCCAGGGTAGCGCCGTGCTGCGCCAGACTGGCGAGGTTTTCCCGCGCGGGCATCGGTGTCTTGCCCGCGTAGCGGGTCAGGATCACCGTCTGCGACACGCCGGACAGGGTCAGTTCACGGCCGAGCATCGCGGCCGAGGCGCTGGTGGCGCTGACGCCGGGAATCACCTGGTAATCGATCCCCAGAGCATCGAGGCGGCGGATCTGCTCGCCGATGGCGCCGTACACCGAGGGGTCGCCGCAGTGTACCCGCGCCACGTCTTCGTTGCGGGCGTGGGCGGTTTCAATCAGGGCCATGATCTGTTCCAGATCGAGACTGGCGCTGTCGTGCAGGCGCGCGTCGGTGTGGGCCTGTTTCACCAGTTCGGTGGGCACCAGCGAGCCGGCGTAGATCACCAGCGGGCAGCGTTGCAGCAGCTTCAGCCCTTTGACCGTGATCAGGTCGGGGTCACCGGGTCCGGCGCCGATAAAATAGACGGTCATAAGTCTGCTTCCAGGTCGGGTTGGCGTCGCATCAGAGGCTATCCAGCTTGCGGCTGTAGCCGCGCGGCGTATAGACCCAGTCTTTGATACGGCGGGTTTCGCTGTTACCGATCAGGACCAGGGTCAGCATATCCACCTGGCGGATGTCGAGTTCGGCCAGCGTCGTCAGGGTGATACATTCATCGGCGCGGCTCAGGTTACGTCCCAGAATCACCGGGGTGCTGGCGGGGCGTTTCTCCAGCAGCAGATCGCGGGCCTTGCCCAGCTGCCAGTCGCGCTTGCGCGATACCGGGTTATAGAAGGCCACCACAAAGTCGCCCAGCGCCGCGGCTTTAATACGGGTCTCGATGGTTTCCCAGGGCGTCAGCAGGTCCGATAGCGAGATGGCGCAGAAATCGTGACCCAGCGGCGCGCCGACGCGGCTGGCGCAGGTCTGCATGGCGGAGATCCCGGGCACGACACTGATCTCGACGCTGTCCCAGGCCGGGTTGGCTTCGCGTTCCAGCAGTTCGAATACCAGGGTTGCCATGGCAAACACACCGGCATCGCCGCTGGACAGCAGGGCGGTGGTACGCCCTTCGGCGGCCAAATCCAGGGCCAGGCGGGCACGGTCGATCTCTTCACCCAGGGCGCGGTCGTGGCGCAGCTTGCCGCCGGCCAGTTCGCCGAGCAGGTCGATATACAGGCCGTAGGCGACCAGGTCGGTCGCCGCTTCGATCGCCTTGTGGGCCGCCGGTGGCAGGTATTGTAGATCACCGGGGCCGGTGCCAACGATAGTCAGAGTGCTCATAAAATCGGATTTTCCTTACTGGCGTCATCAAGATAGGCCCGGGCGATGGCGACGGTGGCCTGGGCGTTTTTATGTTTGGGGATCAGCAGTTCCGCGACGTCCACAGCGCCCGGCGGCTCGCCGTCGTTGCGGCGGCGTTGGTTATCGGTGGTCAAACCGTCGCTACGTAAACAGCTGGCGGTGGTTACATGGTTGTCGGGATGGTCGTGGTCGTTGCGATTGCGTTGGGCGTTTAGCGTGACAGGGCTGTTGCAACGGTCGTTGTAACCGGCCAGCTGGCCCGCATGGTAGAGCGCGGCGCCTTCGGCAACGCCGTAGCAGCCCACTTCACGAAACACCACCTCGGAGGGGGTCTGCAGCAGGCTTTCAACCCGGCGCAGCGCGGCGGCGGGGTAGCAGATAAACGGCAGGTCGAGGCGCTTGGCCAGCTGTATCAGACCGACTTCGTCGGCCTTGAGATCGATACTGCTGATGGCGCTCAGGTCCGCCGGGGTCAGATTGTGCTGGGCGAGGGTCTGCCGCAGCAAATCGTGCAGGACCGCTTCGGGACAGTGGCGCTCACAACCCATGCCCGCCACCAGCAGCGGGTTGCGGTACTGGCGCGCCGAGGTGATGACCGCGCGCGCACCGAGCAGGGCGGCGAC
Organism: Motiliproteus sp.; assembly: GCA_041586615.1. Classification (GTDB taxonomy): domain Bacteria; phylum Pseudomonadota; class Gammaproteobacteria; order Pseudomonadales; family Balneatricaceae; genus Motiliproteus. The sequence continues at coordinate 54,434 of JBFGZS010000008.1, forward strand.
GTCACCGGCCCAGTGGTTGGCGCCGCCTTCGTGGCCGGACAGCAGCGGGATCACGTACTGTCCGGCTTCGTCCAGCACCAGCACCGCCGGGTCGCGGGTCTTGTCGGCCAGCACCGGGGCAAGGGTGCGTACGGCGATGCCGCTGGCGCAGATCAGCAGCAGGCGGCGTCCGGCGCTAAAGGCCTGTTGCACGCAGGGCGCGAAAGGTTGCGGGCGGTGTTGGTGCTCCGCGCCCAATACGCGGGCCAGTCGCGCCCCGAGGCGCGCACCGCGGTCGGTCAGGCTGACAATCAATGGCGCATCCACAGGACGATTCATCGGCGCGGTGCCTGGGCCGGATCGCGGCTCACCAGCAGTAGGCCGAAGTAATCGCCGCGCTGCTCGGGCAGGTCGTCGAGGTTGTTGTAGATCGCTTCGCCGGCCTGGGTGGCGCGGGTGACATAACGGCCCTCGTGCCAGCGGTCGCTCTGGCGCAACAATTTCAGCAGCCGTTGCCGCTCGGGGCCGGCCTTGAGGATCGCCACGCTGTCATAATCGGCCAGCGCGGCCAGGATCTCGGCGTCGTTGTTGCGGCCGGTGACCACCGCCAGACGTTGGTTCAGGCGGGTCAGCGGCGTGGCCGTCAGGGCCGCCACGGTGCTGACTGAGGTGATGCCGGGTACCACTTCGCAGCGGACGCTGGCTTGCAGGCGTTCCAGCAGGTAGCAGAACGAGCCATAGAAGAGCGGGTCGCCTTCGCAGAGAATCGCCACGTCCTGCCCGGTCTTGAGTAACGGCAGCAGCTGTTCGGCGGCCACATCGTAGGCGGCATTGGCGCTGGTGCGCGCCTTGCCCATGCTGATCACCATCGGGATTTCGCGCTGGCCGTGCAGGTGGTTGGCGGCGATCTCCCGTGCCAGTGAGTAGCCTGCGGGGTTCTGGATATAACAGATCACCGGGCACTGCTCGATCAGCCGCGCCGCCTTGAGGGTCAGTAATTCCGGATCGCCGGGACCGAGGCCTATCCCGTATAAGGTGCCGCTTGCGCGCATGTCTGTTCTATCCTGTGTCGCGGTCATGGGTGAATCCGGTCATTCTTTATATTAAGATATTGCGATATTGAGTTTGCTTATCAGGGCGCATCGTTAGCCGTCGTGCGGGCGTAACGCGATTGCCGCTCCGCGTCGCCTTTATCGAAGCGCACCAGCAGCACCGGCATCTGCGGCCGCAGTACCAGCCGTGCGCCCAGTTTCTCGCCCCGGGAGACGGCGATCTCGACCCATTCGGGATCGTTCCCGGCGTGATCCGGGTGGCGGCTTTCGTTACGCAGCTGGGCGGCGAACTGGTGCAGGCTGACCCGGGTATCTTCGGTGACCGCCGCGCAGACCAGTCGTCCACCGGGACGCAGCCGCTCCCAGCATTGCTGCAGAATCGCCGCCAGGTCGCCGGAGCTACCGCCGACAAACACGGTGTCGGGGTCGGGTAGCCCGGTAAAGGCCGCCGGGGCCATGCCTGCGACCACCGTCAGGTTCGGGGTCACGCCAAAGCGTTCGCGGTTGGCCTGCAGATGGGGCAGGCGGTCGGGGTGGTACTCGATGGCGTAGACCTTACCGAGCCGGTTCCAGCGCGCCCACTCCACCGCGACGCCGCCGCAGCCCGCCCCGACATCCCAGCCGGTCTCGCCGGCTTGCGGTGCCAGCAAGGCGAGGATGTTCAGGCGCACCTCGCGCTTGCTGAGCATCCCCTTGCCGGGTTCACTGCCGGTGATAAAGTCGGCGTCGCGGATGCCGGGGAATTCCGGCAGATAACCGCCGCGCCCGTCGGTTTCCACCAGCACCACATTCAGAGGGTGGAATGGCTTGGTCGCTGCCGCCAGACCCCGCGCGCTGTAGGCACTTATCTGCTCATTGGGACCGCCCAGGTCTTCGCAGACCCAGAGTCTTGACGCGTTGAACCCCTGCTGCACCAGCTCGGCGGCGATATGTGCCGGGCGGCTGTTGTCGTCGGTAAGCAGCGCATAGCGGCGGTGGTTCTGCAGGCGGGCGCGCAGGCTGATCAGCGGACGGCCGTGCAGGCTGACGACCTGAGCATCCTGCCAGGGCAGGCCGACACGAGCGAAGGCACTTTGGACGCTGGATATATTGGGGAAAAACTGCAGCCGATCAACCCCCAGATTGCGGCCTAGCCAGGCGCCGATACCGAAATAGAGTGGGTCGCCGGAGGCGAGGACAACCAGGCGCTGCTCGGGGTGCTCGGTGTTGTTGGGAGCGGCGGATTGTTCGCTGAGCAGGGCTTTAAGACCCGACAGCGGCCGTGGGTACGCGTGGCGTTCGGCCGTGCTGTCTTGCAGATAAGACTCGACGGCGGCGAACTGGTGCGTAGACCCGATAATCCGGCTCGCCTGTTGCAGCGCGTCGATGGCCGCGTCACTGAGACGGGTATCGCCGGCGGTGCCGGTACCGATCACCGCGATACGGGTTAACGGCGATTCATGCGGGGCCGGCTCCGTGCCGCCGGCCTTAGGGGTGCAGGATTCGCCCATCAGTACAGTTCCCCCTGACGCTGGCGGGCCAGGGCATTGAGGGCCGATACCGTCAGGGCGCTGCCCCCGGCGCGGCCGCGCAGGGTAATGGCGTTCAGGTCCAGCGCCGCCGCCACATCGATCAGGGCGTCCTTGGATTCAGCCGCGCCGACAAACCCCACCGGCATGGCGATGATCAAGGCAGGTTTTTCGGCCCCGGCCTGTAGCATCTCGAGCAGCCGGAACAGGGCGGTGGGGGCGTTGCCGATCAGGACGATGCTGCCCGCGAGCAGCGGACGCCAGGCGTCCAGCGCGGCCATGGTCCGGGTTTCGCCGGTAGCGCGGGCGCGCTCGGGCACGCCGTCCGCGTGCAGGAAACAGTGGGCTTCGCTATCCAGATAACGGCGGGTCAGCCCGTGGCGAACCATCTCGACGTCGCAGAGCAAGGGCGCACGGGCGTCCAGTGCGGCGAGGCCCGCCTGCACCGCGTTGCCGCAGAACTGTATCTGCTCGACGATAGCCGGATCGCCGCAGGTGTGTACCAATCGCATCGCGACCTGGTGCTGCTCCGTGCTGAAGCGGCTCAGGTCGGTCAGTTCGCGGATCATCTCGAAGGAGCGGCGTTCGATCGCCAGCGGATCGTGGATATAGTCAAAGCCCATGCCTGGTCTCACTATGGTGGTGGCCGTGATGATGGCCGCCGTGATGATGGCCATAGTGGGCCTCGGAGTCGGCATCGGACGCGCCGCGACCGACCACCAGCAGGGTGTCCTGAGGTTGATAATCGTCGCCGAACGCCGCTTCGCCCTCGGTGATACGCGCCGTGGTGTGAATACCCGGTTCGGTATCGTCCAGGTCTCTGGCTCCGTGACCGCTCACCAGCATCGCCGGCTGCTTTGAACACAACATGGTTTTTTCCCGTTCTGCTGGCCAGCCGAACCGGCGGGCTGAACACAGATATAACTGGCGTAAAACGCCACGGGAGCAAGAAACAGGAATAGAGCCACGGGCTGTATTCATGATAGCCGCCTACCCGCAGCATCTAGAATTTCATGTCAGGCCGGTTCCGGGCTCACGCTCAATGGCGTTTACCGTTGCGGGGGCAGCGCTGGCCTTGTCCCTCGTCAAAACCCTTGCGAATGAAGGGGGAGGGGCGCACCAGACTTCCCGTTTAACCCTGGGCCGCCGGTTTCACCGGACGGCCATGGGCACCTGAATCCGGCGACTCTACGTGCTTTGGCGGGGGGCGTCAATACGCGGTAATACCGGCGCTTTCGGCCAGGGCTTCCTGCAAAATTTGCGCATCGATGAAAAGCCTTTCTGGCTCAGGCAGTTGCGGTCTGGCCTGGAAAATAACCGGGATCTTTAACTGGCGTGCCGCCGCAATTTTGGCGCCGACAGCGCTGCCGCCGCTGTTTTTGGCGACCAGTACATCGATACCTTGTTCCTGCATTAATGTCCGTTCATCGTCGAGGGAAAAGGGGCCGCGGGCATCGATGACCTGATAGTCTTTACCGGCAGGAACCTTACCGGGCAGGGCGCGCACGAGCCACTGCTCGCCGTCGGGAATACGCTCAAGATGCGGCAGCACCGAGCTGCCGAGCGTGATCAACGGGCGGGTAAAGCTGGAGTAGCTTAGGGCTGCGTGCCAGTCCGGTGTCTGTATCCAGCAATCGCCGTCCTGTTGCGACCAGGGTGGGCGCTGATAAGCCCATAGTGGAATGCCGGCACGGTCGGCGGCCTCAAAGGCATGTTCACTGATGGACTGCGCGTAGGGGTGGGTGGCATCAATAAGCAGGTCGAACTGCTGGTCCTGTAAATAATCGACCAACCCTTGAATCCCGCCGAAACCACCGACCCGCACCGGACAGTCCAGGGACGGTACGTCGCCTTTCCCTGCCAGGCTGTAGACCGGCAGGAAGGGTTCCCGGCAGAGTGCACGCGTCAGAGCAAGTGCTTCGCCAATGCCACCCAGAATCAATAGTTTCATGTTGCGCTCCCCACACATTGCCCCTGCTTATTGAAGGCCCAGACTTCGACCTGGATCTGCTCAGGCAGCCGTTGGCGGGCCTGAACGCGAGCCAACTGACAGATTCGTTCGCCCAGCGCGATCCCTGCCTGTTCAGATAACTGTAGCGCCTGCAGGCTGGTGTTGCACTGCCGAATGTTTTCGCGCAGTGTTTCTGAGGCACCGAGTGCCCCGGCCTGTGCGGCCAGATGGGTGAAATCGATGGCCGATTTACGGCTGTGCAGATCCAGATGACCGCGTGCCAGTTTGCTGAGTTTGCCAAACCCGCCGGCCAGCACCAGTTTATCCACCGGCGCCCGTTTCAGGTACTTGAGTACCGCGCCGACGAAATCCCCCATCTCGATCAGCGCCATCTCCGGTAGCGGGTAGACCTGTTGGATGGCTGTCTCGGAGGTATTGCCGGTACTGGCGACCAGGGTGTGTAAACCGTTGGCGCGCGCCACGTCGATGCCTTGATGGATGGAGGCGATATAGGCGGCGCAGGAGAAAGGCCGAACGATGCCCGTGGTGCCAAGGATCGACAGCCCGCCGAGTATGCCGAGGCGAGGGTTCATGGTTTTCAGCGCCAGCGCCGCGCCCTTTTCGACGCCGATGCTGACTTCGAAGCCGCCGTGATAGGACTGCTCTTTTGCCAGAGCGAGCAAGTGAGCGGTCATCATCTGTCGGGGCACTGGGTTGATAGCGGGCTCACCCACGGCCAGGACCAGTCCTTCGCGGGTCACCGTGCCGACGCCGGGGCCCGCCCGGAAATGTACGCCGGGCTCGGGTAGCAGGCGTACATGGGCAAATATACGCGCGCCGTGGGTCACATCGGGGTCGTCGCCGGCGTCTTTGATCACCGCCGCTGCCGCGCCCTCGTCGGTCAAACGGCAGTCATCCAGCGTGAACTCTACCCGTTGCCCTTTGGGCAGGTCGATGCTGGCCATTGAACAGCCGGTACCGGTCAGCAGTAGACGTGCGGCGGCCAGACTAGTGACGGTCGCGCAGGCCCCGGTGGTGTAACCGAAGCGCAGCGGCCGGTTGGATTCAGAGCTTTCTTGCCACATGGCCGGATCCCCAAAAAGAGTCAGCCAGTATACGTGAGATAGCCCCCAGCTCGTAAGCGCGTGCTGCAGATTTGCCGCTACAGCCCAGGGGCGGTGTTTGATCTTATTAACCGGCTATCAAACTACCGATCCATTCGGTCTTTTGATGACGACAAGGCCGGCGCCTGTCCGTCCTCGTCTCACCTGGCGTTATGTCACGGCGATTCATCCATGAATCGTCTATCAAGGTGACATTTTTGCGCGCTATTACGTTACCGCCTTATTCTTTGGGTAACGATTCAGCCGACATAGGCGGTTCGCTCGCAGGGTTCTGCGCGGGTTGGCTAACCGGCGACAGCCGCAGTACCAGATACCCGGCCATGGCGGACAGGATCGACCCCAGCAGCACCGCCAGTCGGTCAGCGGAGGCGTAGTCGTTGGCACCCTCGAAGGCCAGTGAGCCGATAAACAGACTCATGGTAAAGCCGACCCCGGTCAGCAGGGCGATACCGTACAGTTGTTGCCAGCTGGCGCCTGTGGGCATGGGTGCGATACCCAGCCTGATCGCCAGCCAACTGAAACCAAATACGCCTACCTGCTTACCGACGAACAGCCCTAGCAGAACACCCACTGGCACGGTTCCCTGCAACAGGCGCAGGGCGTCGGCGTTCAGCTCAACGCCGGCATTGGCGAAGGCGAACAGGGGCATGATCAAAAAGGCGACCCAACTGTGCAGGCCTTTTTCAACCTGCAGTAACGGTGAGGGCAGTGCCTGACCATCGCGACGGGTGGCTGTCATGGGGATCGCCAGCGCCAGCACGACACCGGCCAAGGTGGCGTGGACGCCGGATTTCAGTACCGACACCCACAGAATGGCCCCGACGACCATGTACGCCGAGACGCGGATAACCCCCAGACGATTCATTAATACGAGTACACCGATGGCGGCACCCGCGACCGAAAGCGACGCCACGGACAGGTCGACGGTATAGAAAATGGCGATGATAATAATGGCGCCCAGGTCATCGATAATTGCCAGGGTCATCAGGAATAGTTTCAGCGCCAGCGGCACGCGTTTGCCCAACAGAGACAGCACGCCGAGCGCGAAGGCGATATCGGTGGCGGTGGGGATTGCCCAGCCGCGCATTCCCACCGGGTCGGCGTAATTTAATGCCGTGTAGACCAGTGCCGGCACCAGCATGCCGCCGACGGCGGCGATGGCGGGCAGGGCGATTTGTGACGGTTTGGACAGATGGCCGGTCAGCATCTCGCGTTTGACCTCCAGCCCTACCAGCAGAAAGAACAGCGCCATCAGTCCGTCGTTGATCCAGAGCAGCAGCGGTTTGGCCAGCTCCAGCGTGCCGACGCGGATCTCCAGCGGCAGGTCCAGCAGCATATCGTAGAGGAACACCAGCGGGGTGTTGGCAAAGATCATCGCCAGCACCATGGCGCCTAACAGTAAAATGCCGCCAGCGGCTTCCAGTTTCAGAAAACCTTCCCAGAGACCGGGACGTGTTTCTTCCATAATCAATACCTTTTTCTCGCAAACGCTGCCCTGGTGGCAGCTTGAAAAGCGATCACCGTGCCTCAGGCGCGGTGATACGAGGGAGACCGAGGGGTCTGCGTGCGGTTGTCCGGGGTTCAGTCGTCGGAACCGAACACGCCCAATAGCTGCAGCAGGCTCAGAAACAGATTGTAGATAGAGATATACAGTGTCACCGTCGCCATGATGTAGTTGGTTTCACCACCGTTAAGAATTTCACTGGTCTGATAGAGGATCAGGCCGCTCATCAGCAGGACGAACATAGCCGAAACGGCCAGTGACAGCGCGGCGATTTCGAAAAACATTGCCGCCAGGCCCAGACCGAACGCCAGCAGAATCCCGACGCTGAGGAAGCTGCCCATAAAGCTGAAATCACGCGTTGAGAACAGCGCCACACCCGACAGGCCGATGAAGATCAGGCCGGTCATGCCGAGGGCGCTCATCACCAGTTCGGCGCCATTGGGCAGTGCCAGATAGCTATTAAGAATGGGGCCCAATGTATAGCCCATAAAACCGGTTAGAGCGAAGACGCACAGCAAGCCCGCGCTGCTGTTGCGGTAACGGGTGGTCAGAAACAGTAGGCCGAAATATCCTCCCAGGGTCAGTAATATGCCGGGATGGGGTAGCTGCAACGCGGCGCTGACGCCGGCCACCAGGGCACTGAACAGCAGGGTCAGTGACAGTAGTGCGTAGGTATTACGCAACACCTTATGTTGGCTAAGTGCGGTGACCTGCGCACTATTATCGAATTGGGCGTTGTCGTTCAGAACATCGCCTTCAAGGGCGATGGCCTGTTCATGGGTCGATGATTGTAACGGTGTTGTCGAGCGCATGGCTCACCTCCATCCAGAGTAATGACAGTCGAAAAGGCTGTTGCCCTGATCCGTAACCGACAGTCTACGGCGAGAAACAACTCAAGTTAATTCGAATTAACTTGAGTTATACTGCGTAAAAATCGATGCAACAAGGGCTCTACGGAGAATATTTACCCGGTGGATATCAACTATAAGCATCTGCGCTATTTCTGGTATGTGGCAAAGGCCGGCAGTATCAGCGCTGCCTGTGAGCAATTACACCTGACCCCGCAAACCATCAGCGGCCAGTTAAAACTGTTGGAAAACAGCCTCGGTACCACACTCTTTTTGCGCGAAGGACGCGGCCTGGTGCTGAGCGAGGCCGGCAAACACGCGCTAGATTACGCCGAGCAGATCTTTTCACTCGGATCCGAACTGGCGCAAAGCCTGCAGCGGCAGCAACGGACCAGCATCCCCACGTTTAATGTCGGTATTGCCGATGTGGTTCCCAAACTGATCGCCTTCCGGTTATTGGAACCGGCCTTGGGATTGTCCGATCCGATTCGTATCAACTGCCAGGAAGGTACTCATGACGTGTTATTGGGCGATCTGGCGATCCACAAGCTGGATTTGATCCTGACCGATCACCCGCTGGAGAGCCATCTGCACGTAAAGGCTTACAGTCACCTGCTGGGCGAGAGCGATACCAGTTTCTTTTGCCTGCCGCAGCAGGCCGCGCGGTACCGGGAACATTTTCCCGTCAGTCTGGATGGCGCACCGATGCTGATGCCGGCGCCGGGTACGCAGGTGCAATTGGGGCTCAAGCGCTGGTTTGACGAATTGTGCATCCAGCCGCGTATCGTGGGGGAGTTTGCCGACAGTGCGTTAATGAATACCTTCGGTCAGGGCGGCGTTGGCTTGTTCTGCGCGCCCAGTGTGATTCGCAGCGAAGTGATGCGCCAGTTTGGCGTGGCAGAAATCGGCAAGACCGACCGGGTTCGGGAACGTTTCTATGCGCTGTCTACCGAGCGGCGCATTCGTCATCCCGCGACCCTGGCCGTGTGTGAGCAGGGGCGTGAGGGGTTGTTTGAAAGACGCGACGCGCAGAATTAACGCAGCCGTATTATCGTGACGAGACGCGCAGCCTTCGGGTATCGCATATTACTACGCAATGTTGCACCCGCTTTAGCCGGCAAGTGTGCCATGCCTTACATCACCATTATTCAACCGTGATGGGCACGTCGTATCACTCAGCAACGAATATCGCCAGCCAGACCGCATCGGGATCCTGACTGGTTTTCTCGACCCGATGTCGGCACCCGGCCGGTATGTTCAGGTAATCACCGCCGGTTAATTTGATCTGTCGGTTACCGTCTTCGAAACGCAGAACGGCTTCGCCCTGCAGCAGCATCACCCACTCATGTTCGGTCTGCTCGTACCAGAATCCGGCGGGGGAACTGTGGCCGCGGGAGACGATACGCTCGATGCGCAGGTCTTTGTGTTGTAACAGGACATTGACCAGCTCATCCGGCAGGTGCGCGGGAATCGCCGTCAACAGATTGCCGGGTTCGTCTTGCGCGGTAGGCGATGGGGCCATAGCGGTATGCTCCTGAATAAAATGAGCCACCCATTTTGTGTCAAAAACAGACAGCGTGATCGATAACCCTCTTTTATGAAAAAGCGATGCATCCTTAGCGACCTGCTTTGCGAACCAGGCGTACAGGTTAATGACGCCCAGATCCCAGCGGCTACGGGGCAAGGGCGATATTATTGATATATTGCTCCAGAGGGCAAAAGGCAAGACGCGACCGTATCTCCTACCTCCGTACCTCCTGCAATGGGCAACCCATTCCCGTAGGAGCCTGCCTGCAGGCGAAGCCCTTCGTCGTTTCTGCGCTAACTCGTACCTACGAAACACGAATATCTAGTCTTTACAGTGTGCTAGCAGTCGGCATTGCCCCTCTCGACGGCATAGGCCGTTCCGCCGATGTTTACCCGCCCGTTACTCTGAAGGTACATGGGAAAGGCCCCCTGCTCACCGCCGTCAGTCTGGTAAAGCAACAGGGTTTGCATACCTTGTTGCTTGAGGTTCCATTGACCGGAAATACGGTTGTTAGAGGCACCACCCGCCGTACCAGGCACATACCAACTGCCCTCTTTATAGTAGTGGTAGCGCCCGTCGCGGCAAAAACGGATCACGGTCAATGTACTGTTATTGCGAGCGATAGAACCGTCGTAAGCGGTGAGTTTGGCACCGGACAGGCCCTGATACCACTGATCCAAGATCGATGGGGCTGCAGCCTGGGCCCCCAGGCTTGATAGAGCAAAGGCAAACACAACATATTTATACAATGTCATAAAGATTCCTCCAAACGCGCAGTAGGGGTGAGAGGCGCTTTGCGGTGGTTAGCGTCATCCGGACCCCACTAAAAATTTCTCTGGAAGCAGGACCTGGTCATTATTGCTCAATCGACACGGATCTGCAGCTCAGATCAGCATCAAGAGCATCAAGAGGGTCATCATCAAGAGGGTCACGTTTTTTTGCTATGGCGTACCGAAAGCAGGTCTCGGTATCTGTTTGTTGTTTTACAACTTCGTTGTGAAAGTGGTTTGTTTTTTAGCAACTAATCAATTCCTGCCGATGTTGGCTACTGTTTATGCAATGACAGCTAACCGAAATTAATCGCTTATGAAACAGATTGTTACAAATAATAATACTGGAAACCAAGCAACCTGGCACAGTGGCTGCAATACCTTGGTTGTCTTAAACAAAAACACGAAGCCCAGGAGAAGACCCATGACAGCAGCACTTAGCATGAATCTGAGCGCAACCCCGATGACGCTGGTTGACCTGCCGGTAAATAAAGAACTGGATCGCACCGCGATGCAACAACTGGTCGGTGGTCACGGTGCCGGTACGAGTAGCTCGACCTCGTACTACACCACCAAGCAGACGCAATCATACGGGTTCTTGAAGCGTCACCGTAAGGTCTACCACTTCACCCGGGTGACGACCCAGAAGTGGCACGTCAACGGCCGCTGGGGTAGCTGGCACATTCATTTCTAAACAGGCAGCAATCTAACCCCGACAGTTTATCACCAGTAATCCAGGGGCTTCGGCCCCTTTTTTACGGATAACGGTTGACCGACAACCCTCTTTTATGAAAAAGCGATGTATCCTTAGCGACCCGCTTTGCGAACTAGGCGTACAGGTTAATGAAGCCCAGGTCTCAGCAGCCATGGGTCAAGGGCGATACCCTTGATGTATGACCCCAGAGGGCAAAAGGCAAGACGCGACCCCGTGCCCCCGCGACCCCGTGCCCCCGTGCTGAGTTACGTTGAAGGAAGAGGCTTGAACTTCAGTCGTAATCCACAGCACGTGTGTATCGAGGGTCATCATGGCGCGCCCAGTAACCTTGTTGCAGCTGTCGTGTCACCGCACCAGCGCTGCCTTGTCCAATCGTTTGACCATCGATACTCGAAACGGCCATGATCCCCCCTGCGGTGCTGGTAACAAAGATCTCATCAGCACTTCGCGCGTTATCCGCAGCCAGTTCGCCCTCCACGACGTCATAGTTCTGCTCGAGCGCCAGTTCAATGGCGGTTCGGCGGGTAATGCCTTCGAGCATGCCATGCGCCGGCGTGGTCAGGGTGCGACCCTGGACAGCAAAGATATTAAACCCAGGCCCCTCGACCAAGTTACCCTGCGTATCAACAACCGCCGCCGTTTCGGCGCCTCGATCATAAGCTTCAAACTGCCCCATCACGAGATCCAGCCAATGGTAGTTTTTGACGGTCGGGTCGATTGACTCCGGCGATATTCGCTGCCGAGAACTCACGATCAGGTTTAGTCCTGGCTTCTCAGGAGGTAATATCCAGACAAACGGCACCACAAAGGCAAAAAACTGGTTGGTACAGGTACGCGGGTCACGCAATCCCGGCGCCGGCAAGCCGCGTGTACAGATGATTTCTACATAAGCATCACGCATGCCACTGGCCCGTACGCAATCCAGCAGAATTGTCCGCAAACCCTCACGGCTATGCGGGATAGTCATGCGTAGCTTTTCCATCCCGGCAAAGAAACGATCGAGATGGCTTTCAAGCATAAAAAACTTACCTTGCCAAACATGCGCGACATCATAGGTGGCATCCGAATGCAGAAACCCCCAATCGAGGATGGAAATTTTCGCCTCTGAAATAGGAACCAAGCGTCCATCAATATAAGCGGCGCCTTTTGAAAAATTTGTTCCATCAACGCGCATCTGTGCCCCCTGAATTTATTGTTAATGTGGTCGGGCAGTGATCCAGTTCCTGGTGAACTGAGATCACAGCGTCGCCGCAACAAGTCCTAATCAGCCGATGCCCATCATCAGACGAGGCAGGAACAGCGACAGACTGGGGATAAAGGTGACCACCAGTACCATCGGCAGATGGCCGAAACAGAGCAGCTTCAAGGTCGGTTTTATATACCGATCCAGCGGCAGTTTGCTGACCCCGCCGGCCATATAGAGCATCGGTGCGCAGGGAGGCGTAACGTTGCCCAGCCCTAGATTGACCCCGACAATGGCGGCGAAATGGATCGGGTGGATACCCAGCTCCTGCACGACCGGCAAGAAAATCACCGCCGCCAGCACGCTGCCGGAGATATCGTCGACGATCATCCCGATCAGCAGCAACAAGACGTTGATCATCAGTAGGATCACATACTTGTTATCCGAAATCAGCAGCAACGATTCCGCCAGTTGCTTGGGTATCTGCTCCAAGATCATCGCCCGGCTCATGATAAACAAGAAAAACAGTACGGCCATGATCGACCCGGTCATGATCACCGCCCTGACCGTAGCGGTACCCAGAGACCGGAACGACAGTCCCTTGTAGATAAACAGCCCCACCGGGATGGCGTACATCACCGCGATGGCGGCGGCTTCGGTAGGCGTGGCGATACCGCTGTAGATGGCACCCAGAATCAGCACCGGCATCAACAGGGCAAATCCCGCGTTATAGCCGGATACGGCTATGCCGCGCACTGCCTGAGCTATCGGCAACGGAGGATCAACCCGGATATGGGTGTCGTTGCGCAGAAACCAGAAATTGAGTCCACAGTAGATCAGCGTCAGCAGGATGCCGGGGATAATGGTGGAGAGAAACGCAGCCCCCACCGACAAGCCACCGGTGATCGAGAAGATGATCATCGGGATGCTGGGCGGAATCATCAAAGCCAATACCGAGGAGCAGGCGACCAACGCGGTGGCATGCCCCTCGGGATAACCCTCCTTGACCATGCGTGGAATCATGATCTGGCCGATGGCGGCGATGGCTGCCGAGGAACTACCGGAGATCGCACCGAACAGGGCGCAGGTCAGCACGGTTACAGCGCCCAAGCCGCCGCGGATGCGCCCGACGAAGGCGTTAACGAAGTTAAGCAATCGCTCCGAGATGCCACCCTCGGCCATCAAAATTCCCGCGAAAATAAACAACGGCAGCGCCAGCAGTGCAAAACCGCTGGCCGTCTTGAATCCATGCGGGATCAGGAACGAGATGTTGTTACCGGTGGTAACGGAGAACAGCAGCGCGCCGATACCAAAGGCAAAGGCAACCGGAATTTCGATTAGTAGCAACAGCACCACCACCAGCATGGCAATAAGAAACAGTGTCATTGGACGTTACTCCTGGCCAGAGGTCGTGGGGGGGTGTGGTAACTGAGCGGTAACGGAGCGGTGACAGAGCGGTGGCTGGCACACAGATCGCGAAACTCGTTGACCGCCTCCAGCAGGAAGTAGCCCATCATCATGGCGAAACCGATGATCATGCTGCCGCTCCATAGCCCTCGAGGCCACTTCAAATTGATACTCAACCGTCCTTTGTCGATCACAAAAAAAGCGTATTTGCAGGCAAAATAGCCAAAGACAACGGCGGCGATCATGCAGATAACCGAGCCGATGAAACGAATCAGACGGATCTTAAAGGGATCGCTAACCACTAAACTGACAATACCGCCGTGAATATGCTCGCGGACCCGGGTGGCGTAGCCCATGCCCAGGAAGTAGATCCAAACGCCTAGCAGCACGGCGGCTTCCTCGATGCCTGCAAAAGGCGATTCCAGGACATAGCGCATCACCACCTGAGCGAACATTAAAGCCGCCAGGCCAAGACCGGTCAGGATCATCATGGCTCGGAAGATCCAATCCAATACCGTTTCGGTACGCATCAGCAGGCGTCCGATGCCCTTAGGTTCATAGCTAGACACCGCACTGAGATGCGGGGGGAGCGGGTGATTAGAGAGTTCGGGATCGTAGCTGTAGGAGTCGGCGACTCCCACCGGATAGACCGGATCCTGTTGAATATGATCGTGCTGAATGGGGGGGGGATTAGCGTGTTTCATGCTGTGACCTCGCAGAGACTGAAAATGGTCACCACCCCGTGATGGAGGTGGCGACGCTGACGGTAACTATCCCTGCTGGTCAGTTGATTCCGGCGATGTTCCGTAGTACTCCCATGATTTCGGGACCCACCACTTTCTCCATAAAGGGCCACTCGTGGGCGTATAAGGTCTTTTTGGCGTTGGCCAGCTGCTGCGTATCGAGCTCGACCACCTTAATGCCGTAGTCACGCACTTTTTCCAGGTAGCTGTTATCAATCGCCTCGGCTTCTTGCCAGGCCCAAGCCAGGGTCGCGTCAGCGGCGGCCTGGATCTTGGCACGCTCGGCGGCGGGGAGGTCTTCCCACCAGTCTTTGTTGACCAGCCAGAAAGCGTGTTCAAAGTAGTCGCGGGTCAGGATGTAACTCTCCAGCACATCACGCATCTGCCAGATCTCTACCGCCGGTCCAAAGGCGCGGCCATCCACGGTGCCCAGTTGCAGGCCGGTGTAGAGTTCAGAGAAAGGCATCGGTACGGCGGAGAAGCCCCAGTTCTTAAAACGTTCGACCGCCAGGGGGGTCGGTACGACCCGCATCTTGATGCCCTCGGCATCTTCGGGGAAGTTGGTGGGCACCTTACCGACACCGTTGCGGATGGTGATAGAACCGAAGCCGGCAGGGATCGTTCCCAGAGCGACTAGATCCATATCTGCCAGTATTTTGTTATACACATCCAGCATAGGTCCCTTGGGTCCGTAAACTTCACGGGCACTGTCCCAGTTATCCACGACGTAACCGAGCCAGGTTAGATCCAGTCGGCCATCGAACTCCGAGGCGCCATAGGTTATGGTCATCGGGATCACACCCTGCATGGCCTGCTCGAACTGCGACGTCCAGTCTCCCAGGTCACCGCCGGGATGGTAGTCCACCGCGTAGCTGGAATTTTGGGCCTCAAGCGCTTGCATAAACTTCAGTGACGAGGCATGGAATATATGCTCTGTGGTCATTGCTTGGGCAAGAATAAAGTCGTCGCCGGCATGGGCGGATTCAAAAGCGGGCGTAATCAGTGCAGTAGCCAGGGCGCAAGACCCGACGAGCGACTTGAGCGTCTTATTGATCACCATGGTGACCTCCGTTGTTATTGTATTTATTGTCTGCCCCCTCTCACACGAACCTATGCGGTGCTCCAGTGGAGGGTTGAGATCAGTCTGCACGGTCAATCTTGTCTATTAAATTTCTAATTTGTTAACCACAGTTAAGTAAATGATTAACTAATGCACGTTCGGGGGAGGCGGCGGGTATACGAGGCAGCGCACACCCACCTACTGAATTGCGCTCAGCTCTTCTTCAGTTCTTCCAGGAAAGTCTCCAGTACCAGATTGGCGCGAGCCCCCTTGCGGGTGATGGCGGAGAATTGAGTGACGTAATGGAAGCTGTCAGGAAGCAACGCACGCATCCTGCCGTCGCGCACCCACCTACTGGCGAAATGATCCGGCAGGTAGCCGATATATCGGCCGGTAAGGATCAAAAAGGCGATCCCCTCCCTGTCGGTGGCGGTGGCACAGGCCTTGAGTTGCTGATGCAGGGCTTTGATCTCCGGGGTCTGGGCGTAAGCTGGAACCACGGCGTCCTGATCGCCAATGCGTGCCGGATCCAGAACCGTGTCAGCCTGGCCAAACAACGGGTGGTTGTGGCTGCAGTAGAGCCGGGACTGCTCCTGGTAGAGAGGCAGGTAATTGAGTCCGGACAAGGGGCGTAGCTCCGGTACTATTCCGATATGCAATCGACCGTCCAACACGCCTAATTCTATTTCGTTAGGGGGTGTCATTCTAATGTTGACCATCACATCTGGCCCCTGCTGCTTGAGTTGTGCCAGTGCATGGGTGATCTGCATATGGGGCATGGTCACCAGATTATCGGTGATGCCGATATTCAGCTCGCCCTTGAGCTGGGCGTGCAGGGCGTTGACCTGGGTACGAAAACCCTCCAGAGAGGCGAGCAGCTGCAAGGTGTAGTCGTACACATGGCTACCCTCGTCGGTAAGGGAAAAGCCGGAGCGGCCACGCTGGCAGAGCCGAAATCCCAGCCGGTTTTCCAGGTCTGACATGGCGATACTGATCGCTGCTCGGCTGATATTAAGCTCCACCTCGGCGGCGGAAAAACCACCGCATTCAACCACCTTCCTGAAGATTCGCAACAGCCGCAGATCAACGTCGCTCAGCTGCCCCTTGAACTCGCCTTTTTTCACCACACCCCCTATAGGTTAGTAACTGATTAACTGAAGGTTAGCACAAATGAATTTAACTAAACAATTACTGCAGGCAGCATAGGTATGCAGAGAAGCGGAGTGACGACAGCAACTCCGGTACGACAATAATAAAACGTGATCCACAGGGATCCAGACAGGAGTAACTTATGAGCACAGCCATTCGTCCTGAGGCCGGGAATATCAGCCGCGACCAACTCGACGCCCATTGGATGCCCTTTACCGGTAATCGGGAGTTTAAAAAGAATCCGCGCCTAATTGTGTCCGCCGAGGGCAATTACTACACCGATGCTGCGGGTCGCAAGATTTTTGATGCCCTGTCGGGCCTGTGGACCTGCGGTGCCGGTCACGGCCGTCCCGAAATCGTCGCGGCGGTCAGCCAGCAGATCAAACAGCTGGACTACTCACCGGCATTCCAATTCGGCCACCCTAAAGCCTTTCAACTGGCCGAACGTATCACCCAATTCATGCCTGAAGGGATCAACCGGGTGTTCTTTACCGGTTCCGGTTCTGAATCCACCGAAACCTCACTGAAGATCGCTCGTGCCTACTGGCGCAAAAAGGGCCTGGCCAGCAAGACCAAATTGATCGGTCGCGCCAAGGGCTACCACGGGGTTAACTTCGGCGGCATATCGGTCGGCGGCATCGGTCCGAACCGCGCCCTGTTCGGCACCGCCGTCGACGCCGATCACCTGGCCCACACGGTACTGCCGGAAAATAAATTTGTACGCGGCCTGCCCGAGACCGGCGCCCACCTGGCCGACGACCTGCTGGAGCAGATCGCACTGCATGACGCCTCCAACATCGCCGCCGTGATTGTCGAGCCGCTGGCCGGCTCTGCCGGGGTATTGCCGCCACCCCAGGGCTATCTGAAGCGGCTGCGCGAGATCTGCGATCAACACAATATTCTGCTGATCTTCGACGAGGTGATCACCGCCTTCGGCCGGATGGGCGCCAAGACCGGTGCCGAGGCCTTTGGGGTTAAACCCGATATGATCAACATGGCCAAGCAGCTCACTAACGGCACCGTACCGATGGGTGCGGTGGCCGTGAAACAGGAGATCTATGACTGCTTTATGGATAACGGCGGCCCCGAATACGCGGTAGAACTGCCTCATGGCTATACCTACTCGGCGCACCCGGTCGCCTGTGCCGCAGCGCTGGCCTCGCTCGATATCCTCGACAACGACGGCCTGATCGACTGCGTTACCGAGCTGTCGCCGATCTTTGAGTCTGCCCTGCACAGCCTCAAGGGCACCCCGTTCGTGGCCGACATCCGCAACTACGGCTTTGCTGGCGCGCTGACCATCGAGCACGCCCCGGGTGAGCCGCTGCTGCGTCCGTTCCAGATCGCTATGAAGATGTGGGACAAGGGCTATTACGTCCGTTACGGCGGCGACACCATCCAGTTGGGCCTGCCGTTTACCACTCAGCGCGAAGAGATCGACAGCCTGATCAACGCCCTGGGCGATAGCATCAACGAACTGGCTTAAGTGCCGATTTAACTTTTTCTGTGGCGAAGCTGCGGCTTCGCCTGGATATGATTTGAGCTTTCTTTATTAAAGGAAATACCATGAATATTGTTGGCCATCTGATAAACGGCGAAATGCGTTCCGACGCCGAGCGTACCCAAGACATCTTTAACCCTTCTACCGGTGAAGTCAGCAAGCAGGTAGCAATCGCCTCCGTTGCCACCGTGGAAGATGCGATCGCAGCGGCCCAGGCTGCATACCCGGGCTGGCGCAATACCCCGGCGGCCAAGCGTGCCCGGGTGATGTTTAAGTTCAAGGAGTTGCTGGAAAGCAACAGCGACAAGATCTGCGCGATGATCGGCGAAGAGCACGGCAAGATCTCCCACGATGCCGCCGGCGAGCTCCAGCGCGGGATTGAGAACGTCGAATACGCCTGTTACGCCCCCGAGCTGCTCAAAGGCGAACACTCCAAGAATGTCGGTCCGGCGATCGATTCCTGGAGCGAGTTCCAACCGCTGGGCGTCGTCGCCGGTATCACCCCGTTCAACTTCCCGGCAATGGTGCCGCTGTGGATGTACCCGATGGCGATCGTCTGCGGTAACTGCTTCGTGCTAAAGCCGTCCGAGCGTGCCCCCTCCTCGACGCTATTTATCGCTCAGCTACTGGCCGAAGCGGGTCTACCCGCCGGGGTCATGAACGTCGTCAACGGCGATAAGGTCGCCGTCGATACGCTACTGACGGACCAGCGCGTACAGGCGGTCAGCTTCGTCGGTTCCACTCCGATCGCCGACTATATCTACACCACCGCTAACGCCAACGGCAAGCGTTGCCAGGCACTGGGTGGGGCCAAGAACCACGCTATCGTTATGCCCGATGCCGACATGGATAACGCCGTCAACCAACTGGTCGGTGCCGCCTTTGGTTCTTCCGGCGAGCGCTGCATGGCGTTATCGGTCGCCGTCGCAGTTGGCGATGCGGCCGGTGATGCACTGGTTGCAAAAATGAAGGATGCTATGGCGTCACTTAAAGTCGGCGCCTACAGCGACAGTAGCAACGACTTTGGCCCGGTCATTACCAAGCAGCATCAGGAAAAAGTCGTGGGTTATATCAACAGTGCTGAAGAAGATGGTGCGCGGGTGGTTGTGGATGGTCGTAACCCCAACGTCGCCGGTTATGAAAATGGTTTCTTCGTCGGCGGAACGCTGATCGACAACGTCACGCCTGACATGATCAGCTACACCGAGGAGATCTTCGGGCCGGTGTTACAGGTGGTTCGGGTCGATACCATGGAACAGGCCATGCAGCTGATCAACGATCACGAATACGGTAACGGCACCTGTATCTTTACCCGTGATGGCGAAGCGGCACGCTATTTCTCCGACAACATCCAGGTCGGCATGGTCGGTATCAACGTACCGCTGCCGGTGCCGGTTTCCTACCATAGCTTCGGCGGCTGGAAGCGGTCGTTGTTCGGTGATCTGCACGCCTACGGCCCTGACGCAGTGCGCTTCTACACCAAGCGTAAGACGATTACCCAGCGCTGGCCTTCTGCCGGGGTGCGTGAAGGTGCCCAATTTGCGTTCCCGTCCTAATTTATCCTCGAGCGCCTTGGGCGCTCGCCTAATGGGTAGCGTAGGTTGCTTGCTTTTAGTCAACTAACGACCCTTTATAGGAGAATCACCATGATTATCGGTGTACCTAAAGAGATTAAGAACCACGAATACCGTATCGGTATGACCCCTGCCGGCGTTCGCGAACTGGTTGCCAATGGCCATCAGGTCATGGTTCAGCGCGATGGCGGTAAGGCGATCGGTCTGAGCAACGAAATGTACCAGGCCGTCGGTGCATCCATCATCGATACTGCCGAAGAGATTTTTGCAACAGCCGAGATGATCGTTAAGGTCAAGGAGCCCCAACCCAACGAGTGCAAGATGCTGCGTGAAGGGCAGCTGCTGTTCACCTATCTGCACCTTGCTCCGGATCCTAAGCAGACTGAGTTACTCGTGGCATCAAAGTGCGTCGCCATCGCCTACGAGACCGTGACCGACAAGCGCGGTGGCCTACCCTTGCTATCACCCATGAGCGAAGTCGCCGGCCGCATGTCCATCCAAGCGGGAGCCCATGCGTTGGAAAAGGCTCAGGGTGGTAACGGTACCCTTATGGGTGGCGTCCCCGGCGTTGCTCCAGCCAATGTCGTCGTCATCGGTGGCGGAGTGGTGGGCACCAACGCCGCTCGCATGGCTATCGGCTTGGGCGCCAATGTCACCATTCTCGATCGTTCGCTCGATCGACTCAAGGAGCTGGATAACCTCTACGGTCCGGCCTTGAAGACCCTCTACTCCACCGTCGACGCTCTGGAAGCCTGTATCAAGGAAGCAGATCTAGTCATCGGGGCGGTACTGATCCCCGGCGCCGCAGCGCCGAAGCTCGTCAGCCGCGAGATGCTAAAGCTGATGAAGCCCGGTGCGGTCATGGTCGATGTCGCCATCGACCAAGGGGGCTGTTTCGAGACCTCCAAAGCCACCACGCACCAGGATCCCACCTACGAGGTAGACGGTGTCGTGCACTACTGCGTGGCCAATATGCCTGGGGGCGTGGCACGCACCTCAACCTTCGCATTGACCAACGCCACCCTGCCTTACGCGATCGCGCTGGCCAACAAGGGTTACAAGAAAGCCCTACTGGACGACATCCATCTGCGTAACGGCTTGAACGTTCACCTCGGTCAGATCACCTACGCGGCTGTGGCTGATGTTCTGGGCTATCGCTATACGAGCGCCGAAGAGGTGCTGTCGGCCTGATGCTGGCGCCGTTCACTATTAACCTGGCATCAAAATACCGATCCGTTCGGTCTTTTGATGATGACAAGGCCGGCGCATGTCCGTCCTTGTCTCACGTGGCTTTGCGCCACGGCGGTTCATCCATGAACCGCCTATTAAGGCGGCATTTTTGCACGGCATTAAGTTGCCGCCTTAATAACAAGGGTGCTCCGGCACCTTTCGTTGTTTAAAGACAGCACGGATTAACGTTATCTAATATCAACCATCCAGGGGCTTCGGCCCCTTTTTTGTTTGCCCTGCGAAGCAGGATGTTACGGATTGGATGTTACGGATTGGATGTTACGGATTGGATGTTACGGATTGGATGTTACAGATTGGATGTTACAGATTGGATGTTACAGATTGGATGTTACAGACTGTACGCTGAGGATTGGACGATAACGCGTTTCGGTATCGTTCGAACGATAACCTGGTATCCTAAGCCACACTCAATCTGACCGATCAGCCTCTTTTATGAAAGCAGCGATTCCTCCTTAACGACCGGCTTTACGAACCAGGTGTACAGGTTAATGACGCATCTCAACAGCTACGGGGCCAGGGCGATATAAGCAATGCATTGCCCCAGAGGGCAAAAGGCAAGACGCGACCCCTGCCCCTGAAAGGCAAGACGCGACCCCGTGCCTAGGTCTATCGGACATTCTGCCCGTCGGCTTGACGGTCTGCATGGTAGGACGAGCGTACCATGGGGCCGGCGGCAACGTTGTCGAAACCTAAATCGTAGCCGATGCTTTCGAGCTCGGCGAACTCTTCGGGGGTGACATAGCGCTCAACCGCCAAGTGATGCCGGCTAGGCTGCAGGTACTGACCGATGGTGATCATCTCGACGCCGTGGGCGCGCAGATCCCGCATCACCTCGACGATCTCGACGAGACTCTCGCCCAGCCCCACCATCAGTCCGGATTTCGTCACCACCTGAGGGTGGTTTTGCTTATAGCGTTTGAGCAGGTCCAGTGACCATTGGTAGTCGGCACCGGGGCGGCATGATTCATAGAGCCGGGGAACCGTCTCCAAGTTGTGGTTGAGCACATCGGGCAGGTCGGTCGACAGAGCATCGAGGGCTCGGTCCATTTTGCCGCGAAAATCCGGGACCAGAATTTCGATCCGGGTCGCGGGGTTGCGCTTGCGCGTTTCGCGTACGCAGGCGGAAAAATGCGCCGCGCCGCCATCGCGCAG
The DNA here is from genome assembly GCA_041586615.1 of Motiliproteus sp. Classification (GTDB taxonomy): domain Bacteria; phylum Pseudomonadota; class Gammaproteobacteria; order Pseudomonadales; family Balneatricaceae; genus Motiliproteus. The sequence goes on from JBFGZS010000008.1 coordinate 76,433, forward strand.
GTCGTCCCGATCGACCGAGGTGATCACCGCATAACGCAGCCCCAGGCTACGGATGGTGCGGGAGACGTCGACCGGCTCGTCGGGGTTGAGTGCCATTGGCTTGCCGTGGGCGACGTCGCAAAACGGACAGCGACGGGTGCAGATCGCACCCATCACCATAAAGGTGGCGGTCTTTTTACTGAAGCATTCGGCCAGGTTCGGGCAGGATGCCTGTTCACAGACCGTGTGCAGTTTTTTCTCACGCAGTTCGGCCTTGACGGCGGCCACGTTCGCGTTGCTGCGGGCGTCGATACGGATCCACTCGGGCTTGCGTAACCGGGGGCGCTGAGGGTCGGGCTTCTGCTTTAGCCGGGCCATCTTTGACTCGCCTTTGAGTTGCTGTAGTTGTGTTAGCTCGATGAGTTCCATCGGACCCTCCAGGGTTGGCGTTCGGGTGCGTGTAAAAAAGGGCTGAGGCGTCAGCCAAGATCCTCTCGAAGGGAGGGGGGCTAGCCAACGCTGCGCAGCAGGTGCGCGTTAAGGTAGTTAGCCAGCAAGCGCTGCGTGTTAGCGAGACGGCGTGAGTAACCGGTTGCTCGTCTCGCTGCGGCGCGGCGCTTAACTCGGGTCTTTAACCGCGGTTCTTAGCCAGGGTTTTTAGCCACAGCTCTTAACCCCGGCTCTTAACCTCGGGCTCTTAACCCCGGGCTCTTAACCCCGGTAATAACGCTGAGGTACAAAGGGTGCCTTGGCGACATTCATCGGTAGCTGCTTGCCGCGAACCAGGGCGAAGACTTCCGTCTCCAGCGCCGCGTATTCGGGGGCGACATAACCCATGGCGACCGGTGTGCCGATAGTCGGGCCGAAGCTGCCGCTGGTAACCACCCCTATTTTATCGCCCTGGGCATTAACCAGATCGGCACCTTCGCGGATCGGTGCCTTACCCTGGCCGATCAGGCCAACCCGCTTGCGGCTAACCGCTTTGGTCTGGAGCTGATCAAGGATGATATCGGCACCGGGGAAGCCGCCGGCACGCTCGCCGTCTGTGCGGCGGATCTTGCTAATCGCCCACAACAGGCTGGCCTCGACCGGGGTCGTGGTCGGGTCGATATCGTGACCGTACAGGCACAGACCGGACTCCAGGCGCAGTGAATCGCGCGCACCCAGGCCGATGGCCTCGATTTCAGGTTGCGCCAGCAGCAAGCGGGCAATGCGCTCGGCCTCGGCGCTAGGGATCGAAATTTCGTAACCGTCTTCGCCGGTGTAGCCCGCGCGACCGATCAGGCAGTCGACGCCATCGATGACGATCTCGCGCGAGTCCATAAACACCATATCGGCGACGTCGGGCTGGATGCGTGCCAGTGCTTCAGCGGCTTTGGGGCCTTGCAGGGCCAGCAAGGCGCGATCTTCCAGTACTTGCACCTCAACATCGTCACCCAGGTGGGCGCGCATATGGGCGATATCCTGGGCTTTGCAGGCGGCGTTGACCACGACGAACAGCCTGTCACCCAGGTTGCTGACCATCAGGTCGTCCATGATGCCGCCTTGCGCGTTGGTGAACAGGGCATAGCGCTGCTTACCCACGGGCAGGTCGATAATGTCGACCGGTACCAGCTTTTCCAGTGCGGCTGCCGCGTTAGCGCCCTTGAGTACCACCTGGCCCATATGGGATACATCGAACAGTCCCGCACTCTCGCGGGTCTGGATATGCTCTTTCTTAACACCAAGCGGGTACTGAACCGGCATCTCATAACCGGCGAAGGGGACCATCTTGCCACCCAGTTCCAGGTGCAGGGCGTAAAGGGGCGTCTTGGCCAGTGTTTCGTTGGATGCAGTCATGAAAGTTCTCCTGATTTATCAATGCAGCTGAAAAATGCAGCTGAGATACGTTGCACGCGTACCGTTCGGGGCGGTACCGATGTGCCAGTTATATTGCGGGGATTTCTGGATAAACCACCCTAAGCGAGCGGTGGTTTATTCGGAAATCCCGAAGGCGAGGGCGGGCCTCACCTATCGGGGGGTGTCCGGACTAAGCGGTCCAGACTAAGCCTTCGGTGATGAGGTTGCTGCGCCGGGGGCTTGGCGGTCGAAGTACTCGCGCGTCAGCTTGAACACAACAGGGCTCAGCACTGCCAGTGCGATCAGGTTGGGGATCGCCATCATCGCGTTGAGAGTATCGGCCAGAAGCCAGACGAATTCCAGACCGACAACGCTGCCGATGGGGACGGCCAGGATCCATAGTACCCGGAAGGGAACGATGATCTTGACGCCGAACAGGTACTCGGCACAACGCTCGCTGTAGACACTCCAGCCTAGGATGGTGGTGAAGGCAAAGATCGCCAGCGCGATGGCAACCAGGTAGTTACCGACGCCTGGCAGAGCATCAGCGAAGGCCGCAGACGTTAATGCTGCACCCGACTCGCCACCGGTCCACAGGCCGGAGGTGATGATGACCAGGCCGGTGATGGAGCAGATGATGAGGGTGTCGATAAAGGTACCCAGCATGGCAATCAGACCCTGGCGTACAGGATCTTTTGTTTGGGCTGAGGCGTGCGCAATCGGCGCACTACCCAGACCGGCTTCGTTCGAGAAAACACCTCGAGCGACACCAAAGCGGATCGCCATCCACACCGCGGCACCGGCAAAGCCACCTTCGGCAGCAGTATCGGTAAAGGCATGGGTGAAGATCAGGTCCAGTGCAGCGGGGATGGCATCGGCATTGATGGCCAGAACCACCAATCCTGCAACCAGATAAGCGATCGCCATAAACGGTACAAGTAAGCCTGCAACGTTACCGATACGCTTGATACCACCGATCAGAACAGCGCCCGTCAGCACCATCAGCACGACACCGGTGATCCACATCGGCACACCGAAGTTGGTCTCGATCACGCTGGCCACCGAGTTGGATTGCACCGTGTTACCGATACCAAAGCCGGCGATGGTGCCGAAGATGGCGAACAGCGTTCCCATCCAGGCCCATTTCTTGCCCAGGCCATTCTTGATGTAGTACATCGGACCACCGACGTGGTTTCCGTCCTCGTCGACTTCACGGTATTTCACCGCCAGTACGGCTTCGGAGAATTTAGTCGCCATACCGACCAGAGCGGTACACCACATCCAGAACAGTGCGCCAGGGCCACCGAGGAAGATTGCGGTCGCAACACCGGCAATATTACCGGTACCGACGGTAGCGGATAGCGCGGTCATCAGCGCGTTAAAGGGCGAAATCTCCCCCTCTTGCTGCTCGCCGGATTTAGCCGAACGGCCATCCCACATCAGCTTGAAGCCGGTTCCTAGCTTCAGGACTGGCATTAGTTTAAGCCCCAGTTGCAGGAACAAGCCTACCCCAAGGATGAGTACCAGCATCATCGGTCCCCAGACAATGCCGTTGATGGTGCTGATCAGCTCGGTGAGCATCTCCATGTTTATCCCTCTAGTTTTTTTATAGTTATACTGACGTTGTGCCAGCTTGGTTGTGCGTTCAGGAGCGCTGTTGCGTAACCCTGAAAATACGGTGGTTAATTGTCTAACCTGGCATCAACATACCGACTCCTTCGGTATGTTGATGCCGACAAGGCCGGCGCATGTCTGTCCTTGTCTTACGTGGCGTTATGCCACGGCGATTCATCCATGAACCGCCTATCAAAGCGACATTTTTTGCACGGTATTACGTTGCCGCCTTAACAACCGTTTCAGTTTTTTAGCGAACAACATCAGATTTTTTCTGAAAATGCAGGCGCATAAACGTCCAGACTATTTACCCGCAGTTTTACCGTTTATATGGGTTGTTGACCCTGTTTGCTTAAGCGCTAACGCGAACCGGTGCCCGCATTCGCGCCGGTCGTTATTGGTCCCGATAGCTGTCGATCGACGGGCAGCTACAGATGAAATTACGATCACCGTAGACGTTATCGATGCGGTTGCTGGCGGGCCAGAATTTGTTGTTTTTCAGGCTGGCGACCGGGAATACCGCTTGTTCACGGGAGTAGGCCCGATCCCAATCGGCGCTAACGAGGTCGGCCTGGGTATGCGGTGCACGCACCAGCGGATTGTCCTGCAGGCTCCAGTGGCCCGATTCCACCTGGGCGATCTCCTGGCGAATGGTCACCATCGCGTCGATAAAGCGATCGAGCTCGGCCTTGGATTCGGATTCGGTCGGTTCGATCATCAGCGTGCCCGCCACCGGGAACGACATGGTCGGGGCGTGGAAGCCGAAGTCCATCAAGCGCTTGGCGATATCTTCTTCGCTGATGCCGGAGGACTCTTTCAGCGGACGGATATCGATGATGCACTCGTGGGCGACACGGTTGTTGCGGCCCCGGAACAGCACGGGATAGTGCGCGGAGAGTTTCTCGGTCAGGTAGTTGGCGTTGAGGATCGCCAGTTCGGTTGACCGCTTCAGACCTTCCTTGCCCAACAGCGTGCAGTAGGCCCAGGAGATCGGCAGGATTGAGGCGCTGCCAAAGGGCGTGGCAGATACCGCACCCATGCGGCCTAAGGGTCCGTCGATCGGGCTCACCACATGGTTGGGCAGGAACGGGGCCAGGTGGCTCTTGACGCCGATTGGTCCCATACCCGGGCCACCGCCCCCGTGCGGGATGGCAAAGGTTTTGTGCAGGTTGAGGTGCGAGACGTCAGAACCGATCAGGCCGGGCTTGGACAGACCCACCTGGGCGTTCATATTGGCGCCATCCATATAGACCTGACCGCCGTTGTCGTGAACGATGTCACAGATCGATGTGATGCGTTCTTCGAACACGCCGTGGGTCGACGGGTAGGTGATCATCAGGCAGGACAAATTGTCCTGGTGTTGCTCGGCTTTGGCCTTGAGATCGTCGACATCGACGTTGCCGTTTTTGTCGCACTCGACCAGCACCACTTTCATCGCGGCCATCGCCGCCGAGGCGGGATTGGTGCCGTGGGCGGAGCTGGGGATCAGGCAGATATCGCGGTGGCTTTCACCGATACTTTCCTGATACTTACGAATCGCCAGCAGCCCGGCATACTCGCCCTGGGCACCCGAGTTGGGTTGCATCGATACCCGGTCATAGCCGGTGATTTCGACCAGCTGTTGTTCAAACTCTTCGATCAACTGCATGTAGCCCTGCACCTGGTCACGCGGCGCAAAGGGGTGGATGTTGGCAAACTCGGGCCAGCTGACCGGGATCATCTGCGCGGTGGCGTTCAGTTTCATGGTGCATGAACCTAGCGGAATCATGCCATGGGTTAAACTGAAGTCTTTGTTTTCCAAACGCTTGAGATAGCGCAGCATCTCGGTCTCGGAGTGGTAGCTGTTGAACACCGGGTGGGTCAGGAAGGCGGAGGTGCGACGCAGGCCGACGGGAATGCCGTCATGGAGCCCGGCGCTGACGGCGCTGTCGAGTGCTGCCAGGTCAAGACCATGGCCACTGCCGAGGATCAGGTTCCACAGCTGCGCGATATCGGCCGCGGTGGTGCTCTCATCGAGGCTGATGCCCAGTTTGTCGCTGCCGACCGGACGCAGGTTGACGCCGTCGTCATAGCCGCGCTCAAGGATCGCCTGCTGCTGGTTGCCGACCACCAGGGTCAGGGTGTCAAACCAGCTGTTGTGCTGCAGGGTGATGCCTTTTTGCTCCAGGCCCTTGGCCAGCACGGTCGTCAGGCGCAGGACCCGCTCGGCGATCCGCTTCAGCCCTTCGGGGCCGTGGTAGACCGCATAAAATGCCGCCATATTGGCCAGCAGCGCCTGGGCGGTACAGATGTTGGAGTTGGCCTTCTCGCGGCGGATATGCTGCTCGCGCGTCTGCATCGCCATCCGCAGTGCGGGAGCGCCGCGGCTATCGATCGACTGGCCGATGATACGGCCCGGGGTCGAACGCTTGTAGCTATCGCGGGTCGCAAAGAATGCCGCGTGCGGGCCACCAAAGCCCATCGGCACGCCGAAGCGCTGCGCTGAGCCGAAGACCACATCGGCACCCAGTTCACCGGGCGAGGTCAACAGCACCAGGCTGAGCAGGTCGGCGGCGACCGCAACCAAGGCTTTTTGGTCGTGCGCCTGTTGAATCAGCGGCGCGATATCGTTGACCTGACCGTGGCTGCCGGGGTATTGCGCCAGGACGCCGAACGCATCGTGTTCGGCCAGCAGCTGACTCAGATCACCCACCATGACCTCAAAGCCGAAGTACTCGGCACGGGTCTTGACCACGTCCAGGGTTTGCGGGTGTACGTCATCGGCGACCAGAAACAGGTTGCTCTTCTTACGGTTGGCGCGTTTGCACAGCGCCATCGCCTCTGCCGCCGCCGTGGCTTCGTCGAGCAAGGAAGCGTTTGCCAGATCCATGCCGGTCAAGTCCATCACCATCTGCTGGAAGTTCAGCAGGGCCTCCAGTCGTCCCTGAGCGATCTCGGGCTGATAGGGGGTATAGGCGGTGTACCAGCCGGGGTTTTCAAACACGTTGCGCAGAATGACATTCGGTACCAGGGTGTGGTAGTAGCCGGTGCCGATATAGGATTTGTTGACCTTGTTACGGCCTGCCAGGGTCTTCAGGTACGCCAGGACATCGCGCTCGCTGCGACCACGGCTGAGAGCCAGCGCCTGTGGCAGGCGAATGGACTCGGGAACGGTCTGATCGATCAACGCGTCGATGGCATCCAGTCCGAGGTCGGCCAGCATCGTTTGGACCTGGCTCGCGTCAGGACCCAGGTGACGGTCGCTGAATTCGAGCGGATGGGTCAACGCAGTCAGGCGGGGTAGAGTCGTGGCATTCATAAGCAATCCTGTCATCACGGCGGGCCCTCAAGGGCTACAAGCACGAGTGTTGCCACAGCGACCCCGGCGACGGGGCGCTGCGTTATAGGGGGGCGTTACTCGCTCTCAGCGACGATCGCGGCGTAAGCCGTAGCGTCCATCATCGCGGCGATCGCAGCGCTATCGTTGATACGCAGTTTAGCGATCCAACCTTCACCGTATGGGTCTTCGTTGATGGTTTCCGGGGCATCTTCGAGCGCTTCGTTGATGGCAATAATTTCGCCCGCCAGCGGGCAGTAGATGTCGGAGGCAGCCTTAACCGACTCGACCAGTGAAAACTCTTCGCCGGCTGCTACTTCACGGCCAACCTCGGGGGACTCAACAAACACTACGTCGCCCAACAGCGCCTGGGCATGGTCGGAGATGCCAACCGTTACGGTGCCGTCACCGTTATCCAGTACCCACTCGTGGCTCTTGGCAAAACGCAGATTGCTTGGGATATTGCTCATAATCGTCTTCCTGAATGTCTGTTTACTGCAGGTGTTTAGTGCTATCTGAACGGGGGGGTTAGCGGCCGCTACGCGGCGGCTAACGGGGCCTGATCCGTCTTATCGATACAGCGGGAAACGTTGGCATAGGTTTTCGACTTCGGCGCGCACCTGGTCCTCGACCTTGCTGTTGTCGTTCGAATGGTTACGTTGACAGTCGGCCAGGCCATCGAGAACGTCGCTGATCAGGTGGCCGATACGCTGGAATTCGCTCACCCCAAAACCGCGGCTGGTGCCCGCGGGGGTGCCGATACGAATACCGGAGGTGACCATGGGTTTTTCTGGGTCGAAGGGGATGCCGTTCTTGTTGCAGGTAATTCCCGCCCGCTCGAGGCTCTCTTCTACGGCGTTGCCTTTGAGGCCCTTGGGCCGCAGGTCAACCAGCATCAGATGGGTATCGGTGCCACCGGTAACGATGTCGCACCCGCGCTCGACCATTACTTCGGCCAGTGCTTTGGCGTTGTCCAACACCTGCTGGATGTATGTGCTGAAGTGAGGCTGCAGCGCCTCACCGAAGGCGACGGCCTTGGCGGCGATGACGTGCATCAGTGGGCCACCTTGCAGGCCGGGGAATACCGCCGAGTTGATCTTTTTGCCCAGCTCCAGATGGTTGGACAGGATCATGCCGCCACGGGGGCCGCGCAGGGTCTTGTGGGTCGTGGTGGTGACAACATCGGCATGGGGCAGCGGGCTGGGGTGCTTGCCCGTCGCGATCAAGCCGGCGATGTGTGCCATATCGACCATCAGGTAGGCACCCACCTTGTCGGCAATTTTACGGAAGCGCGCAAAGTCGATCTCACGCGGAATCGCGGAACCACCGGCGATAATCAGCTTGGGCTGATGCTCGACCGCCAGCGCTTCAACCGCATCGTAGTCGATCCGACAATCGCGCTCGCTGACGCCGTACTGAACCGCGTTGAACCATTTGCCGGACAGTGCCGGACGGGCGCCGTGGGTCAGGTGACCGCCGGCGTCGAGCGACATACCGAGAATGGTATCGCCGGGCTGCAGCAGCGCCAGCATGACCGCGCCGTTGGCCTGGGCGCCAGAGTGGGGCTGGACATTCACGTATTCACAGTTGAACAACTGCTTAGCACGATCGATCGCCAACGTTTCTACTTCGTCCACGTACTCACAGCCACCGTAGTAACGACGACCGGAATAGCCTTCGGCGTACTTGTTCGTCAGCACCGTGCCTTGGGCTTCCATGACGGCTTTGGACGTGATGTTCTCGGAGGCGATCAGTTCGATCTGGCGCTCCTGGCGATCAAATTCGCGCTCAACCGAAGCCTTGATGGCGGCGTCGATAGCGGACAGTTCGGCAGTGAAAAAGGCTTCACGCTGTGCATTGTTGTTATACAGCTGGCTGATAGTCATCGTTATCCCTCTGGCTATACTTGCTACTGGAGCATCTTATTGTTGGCGTACTAAATAAAATGTTGGCGTACTAACATATTGACGCAGTCAATTGTTGCCGTAGAAACATCAGCAGGCGACCACGTTAACGGCCAAGCCACCTTCTGAGGTTTCTTTGTATTTGGTTTGCATGTCGGCGCCGGTCTGGCGCATGGTTTCGATGACGCTATCGAGCGGTACATGGTGGGTCCCGTCACCGCGCAATGCGAGCCGGGCGGCGTTGATCGCCTTGACCGCGCCCATGGTGTTGCGTTCGATGCACGGTACCTGAACCAGTCCACCAATCGGATCGCAGGTCAGCCCCAGGTTGTGTTCCATACCGATCTCGGCGGCATTCTCGATCTGTTCATTGGTGCCGCCCATGACGGCGGCCAAGCCGGCGGCCGCCATCGAACAGGCGACGCCGACTTCACCCTGGCAACCGACTTCGGCCGCCGAGATCGAGGCGTTCTTCTTATACAGCATACCGATGGCAGCAGACGTCGCCAGGAAGGTAAAGATGCCGGCTTCGTTGGCACCCGGAATAAAGCGGCTGTAGTACGCCAGCACTGCTGGGATGACGCCCGCTGCACCGTTGGTGGGTGCGGTCACAACACGTCCGCCGGCCGCGTTCTCTTCGTTGACCGCCATGGCGTAGAGGTTGATCCAGTCCATAATGCTTAAGGGGTCGCTGAGCACGGCTTCGGGACGATCGGTCAGTTCTTTGCGTAACAGGTAGGCGCGGCGCTTCAGGCCCAGGCCGCCAGGCAGCTCGCCCCGCTCACGGCAGCCACGCTCGATGCTGGCTTCCATGACTTGCCATAGCTGGCGCAGGTTGTTTTCTACCTCGTCCTCGCTACGCATCGCCTTTTCATTGGTCAGCACCAGCTCGGCAATGCTCAGGCCGCTCTCTTTACACCGCTGGAGTAACTCGAGGCCGGTTTCAAAGGGGTAGGGGATGGGCAGATTGGCCGAGGCATTGGCCGGTTGTGAGATTTGGTCTTCACAGAGCACAAAACCGCCGCCGACCGAGAAATAGACTTTGCTGATCAGCTGGATACCGGCCCGATCGAACAGCTCAAAGCGGATACCGTTGGGATGCTGGGGCAGGCTTTCACCAAAGAGAAGGCACAGGTCGTTCGCTTCATCGAAGGGGATCTCAACCGCACCGGCCAGCCGCAGCTTTTTGGCGCTACGGATCGCGGAGATCTTACTGGGGACCGTATCAGGATCGATCTGATCGGGAACTTCACCCATCAATCCTAGCATGGAGGCGATGTCGGTGGCGTGTCCCTTGCCGGTCATCGCCAGCGAGCCATACAACGATACCCGGACGCGTCCGGCTTGCGCGAGGAGGTCGCGGGATTCGAGCAGGGTCAAAAATCGTTGGGCTGCCCACATAGGTCCCACCGTATGGGAGCTGGAGGGGCCAATACCGACTTTGAACAGATCAAAAAGACTCAGTGACATCTTGTTGCTCCGGGGCGAAGCGCGTGCTTGCCGTGTTTGTTGTTATCTCGCCGTGCGTCGATTGACAGCGGGCTGTCTTGGATTGCAGTAGCGGCTGCGTTGTGATTTTGTCAGACTATCGCCCGCCGGAAGAATAGTCAACAAAAGTTTCCTATAGGAAACTTTTTGCCGATTCGGCACTAATGCTGGCGCCTATTCGGGGCGATTGGCGTCTGATATGGACCATTATCGCATTGATGCTGGCCAAAACGGTTCGTATTTCTATTAAGGTTCGCGTTTCTATTAAGGCGCTAACGTTATACCGAGAATAAGGCGGCAAGGTAAGACCGCGCAAAAATGTGCCTTACTCGCGGGTTCATGAATGAACCGCCGTGGCATAACGCCACGTGAGACAAGGACGGACAGGCGCCGACCTTGTCGTCATCAAAAGACCGAAGGGATCGGATGTTGATGCCCGGTTAGTCGCTATTCAGCACGTTTATTTTCGCTATGTAATTGATTATGGAGTGTTTGTGGAAAGAGTCTCTTTGGCAAGGATGCCAAAGCGAAGCCTACATGGATGTATTCACGGCGTCTCTTGGAACAAATACTCCATAGTTTCAAGTC
>JBFGZS010000009.1:0-84190 GCA_041586615.1 Motiliproteus sp.
ACTGTTTCTGGCAAGATTGTTTCTGACAAGATGGCTTCTGACAGCACTGTTTCTGGCAAGATTGTTTTTGGCAAGATTGTTTCTGACAAGATGGCTTCTGACAGCACTGTTTCTGGCAACATAATTTCTGACAGTATGATTCCCGAATCGATTCAATCGGTACTAACGCGTGAAATAGCCCTGGCTAATCGTCTGCTGAGCGCGCTGGGTCTGATTCGTGACACCGAAACAGGGATAAACAGGGATCGGGTGCGCTTGTTGAGCGGCGAGCAGTTGCTGGCCGAAACGACGCAAATCTCTGGCGCTGATAGGACGAGCGCAGGCGTCAACCACGCTGGCGTTGCTTGCGAGGTTCCACCGCTAGTGGAGCTGGATGCCGGTGCCGATAAGCGTGTGCTGATCTCGCGGGCAATGAGCCATCTCTACGCGCATGGCGTCAATCCCCAACCGCTGCTGGAGCTGCCGAAAGGGGCGGCGTACGGTGGCTTGTTGATCGACACTAAGGCCTGCACCTTGTGCATGTCCTGTGTGGCGATCTGTCCAACAAGTGCCTTGTCTTCTGTGGGTAGCAGCCCGCAACTGGATTTCACCGAGGACCCCTGTGTGCAGTGCGGACTGTGCACGCAGGCTTGCCCCGAAAAGGCGTTGACGCTGCAACCCCGCTACCTCCTTGACCCCCAGCGTCGCACGCAAGTGCAAGTGTTGAAAAAGGAAGATCCCTTCTGTTGTATCCGCTGTGATAAGCCCTTTGCGACGCAAAGCATGGTGGCCATGATGCTGGAAAAACTGGCCGGCCACAGCATGTTCGCCGGTGCCGGTCTTGAGCGACTGAAAATGTGCGAAGACTGCCGGGTAGCCGATATCGTATTAACGGATCCGGGTAATGATCTGTTCGAGCACGCCAAGGGGCGTTCGCCAGACAATGACGACATTAACCTGGCGCAGGTCGAAAAGCCTAACCGGGACGCTGCCAAGGAGACACAGTCATGAATGACCTGACCGTACCGGTGATGGAAAACAGCTTCGAACGTTTTCGCAGTGATGCCTATGCGCTCCTGGGCTCGTTGCTGGTGAGTCCGCCCAACGAGGCGTTGTTGAATTGGTTGCAGAATATAGAGCTGGATGAAAGCTGTGACTCGGTGATGCGTGAAGCCTGGAGTGTGCTGCAGTTGGCGGCCCGGCGCGCAGATCCGGATATGGTTGCCGATGAATACCAGAATCTGTTTATCGGCCTCGGTCGCGGTGAACTGGTGCCTTTCGCCTCCTGGTATCTCACCGGACATATGATGGAGCAACCTCTGGTTGTGCTGCGTCATGACCTGCAGGGACTGGGCTTTGAGCGCGACCCGAACGTGAACGAGCCCGAGGATCATATCGGCGCGCTCTGCCAAGTCATGGGGATGCTGGTCGACCCGCAAGACGGCATCGATCCAGCCCGAATAAAAACGTTTTTTAACCAGCATATACAGGGCTGGAGTCAGCGCTTCTTTCAGGATCTACAAAATGCCTCCTCGGCGCATTTCTACAGCGCCGTCGGGCGTTTTGGCGAGTTGTTTACGGGTCAGGAGACGCTACTTTTGGAAGAGTAACGGCTAGAAAAATCGGTAATGGGCATACGGTTGTTAGATCGGCTGTGACCTTATTGGCCGCAGGTGCTTAACCGTATTAGTGAGCAAAAGATTAGTAAGCATTTATAAGAACGTAGCAGGCAAGAAGGAGATGGGGATGAGCAAAAATAAGCAACCAGAGCAGGCTGATTCTGGCCGCCGGCAATTTATTAAAGCCTTGGGCGCCGCGGGGGGAGCCGCTGCGGTGCTGAGTGTCAGTCATGAAGCTTCTGCTGCCGTTCAGGGTGAGGAGACTGCCGAGGTGGAGGGGAGCCAAGGCTACCGCGAAACCGCGCATATCCGCGACTATTATAAAAGCGCCCGTATCTGAGCGGCGGTTAACTGACAACCTGGAGTAGGTGAGGAAAAATCATGAAACTGACTCCCAAGCAGAGCGTCGGCGAAGACCGCGGCGCAGCGGCGTCGAAAACAGGCCTGAGTCGCCGTAGTTTTCTGGGCCACAGCGGTATTGCTGCCGGCGGTGTTGCCGCCGCCACGATGCTGGCACCCCCCATGGTGCGCAAGGTCGAAGCCAAGGTGGCTAACACGGTCGCGGGCAAAGCCGAGATCAAGCGGACCATCTGTACCCATTGTTCGGTGGGCTGTGGTGTGTATGCCGAGGTAGAAAATGGCGTCTGGACCGGTCAGGAACCGGCCTTTGACCATCCGTTTAACCGGGGTGCCCATTGCGCCAAAGGTGCAGCGCTGCGTGAGCATGGTCACGGCGAACGCCGTCTCAAGTACCCGATGAAACTGGTCGCTGGTAAATGGCAGAAGCTCTCCTGGGAGCAGGCGATCAACGAGATCGGCGACAACATGGAGCAGATCCGCGCCGAGTCGGGCCCGGATTCCGTGTACTGGCTGGGATCGGCCAAGCATAACAACGAGCAGGCGTATTTGTTCCGTAAGTTTGCTGCGCTGTGGGGTTCCAACAACGTCGACCATCAGGCGCGTATCTGTCACTCCACCACCGTTGCCGGGGTCGCGAATACCTGGGGCTACGGCGCGATGACCAACAGCTTCAACGATATTCACAATTCCAAGAGTGCGATCCTGATCGGATCCAACCCCGCTGAAGCGCACCCTATCGCCATGCAGCATCTGCTGTATGCGAAGGAGCGCAACAAGGCCAAACTGATCGTGGCGGACCCGCGCTTTACCCGTACGGCGGCTAAAGGTGATCAGCACCTGCCGCTGCGTCCGGGTTCCGATGTGGCGATGATCTGGGGGCTGCTCTGGCACATCTTCGAAAATGGTTGGGAAGACAAGCAGTTCATCGATGAGCGCGTATTCGGCCTTGACGAAGTGCGTGCCGAAGTTAAGAAGTGGAATCCGGCCGAGGTGGAGCGCGTTACCGGTCTGACCGAAGAGCAGGTACGTACCGCGGCCAAGACGCTGGCGACCAATAAGCCGGGTACCATTATCTGGTGTATGGGGGGGACGCAGCACACCACCGGTAACAACAACACCCGTGCCTACTGTGTCCTGATGCTGGCCTTGGGTAACATCGGTACCAGCGGTGGCGGTGCCAATATTTTCCGCGGCCACGACAACGTCCAGGGTGCCACCGACTTTGGCGTACTGTCGCACACGTTGCCAGGTTACTACGGCCTGTCCAACGGTGCCTGGGAGCACTGGAGTAAAGTCTGGGATGTCGATTTGGACTGGATCAAGGCTCGCTTCGACCGCGAAGAGCGCCCTGGCGATTATTTCGGAGAAGAAGGGCCCAGCGACAAGATCGTTGATGGCATGAACTCGACCGGTATTCCCGTTTCCCGCTGGGTGGACGGGGTACTGGAAGACAAGGCCAATATTGCCCAGCGCGATAATCTGCGCGCCATGGTGTTCTGGGGGCATGCGCCTAACTCGCAGACCCGCGGCAGCGACATGAAAAAGGCGATGGAAAAACTGGATATGATGGTCATCGTCGATCCGTATCCTACCGCGTCTGCCGTACTACCCGACCGTCAGGATGGTATCTACCTGTTGCCGGCCACCACGCAGTTCGAGACCTACGGGTCCGTGACCGCCTCCAACCGCTCCTTGCAGTGGCGTGATAAGGTCATCGAGCCGCTGTTCGAGTCGCTGCCCGACCAGACGATCCTGTACAAGTTTGCCAAGAAGCTGGGCTTTGCCGACCACCTGTGCAAAAACATCAAGGTCACGAATGACGAACCGTTGATCGAAGATATCACCCGCGAATACAACAGGGGTATGTGGACCATCGGTTACACCGGCCAGAGCCCGGAACGCCTGAAGATGCACCAGCAGAACTGGCACACCTTCGATTACCACAACCTGGAAGCCGAGGGTGGTCCGGTTCACGGTGAAACCTACGGCCTGCCCTGGCCTTGTTGGGGAACGCCGGAAATGAAACACCCGGGTACCCATATCCTCTACGACACCAGTAAGCCGGTCGCGAAGGGGGGGCTTAACTTCCGTGCCCGTTTCGGCGTCGAATTTGAAGGCAAGGATCTGCTGGCCAATGGTTCCTACCCGGTGGGTAACGAACTTAAGGGCGGTCATCCCGAGTTCAGCGATAAGCTGCTTAAGCAATTGGGCTGGTGGAACGATCTAACGGCTGCAGAAAAGCAAGCGGCAGCGGGCAAAAACTGGAAGACCGACCTGTCAGGCGGTATCCAGCGGGTGGCTATCAAGCACGGCTGTGCCCCCTTTGGTAACGCCAAAGCCCGGGCGATCGTCTGGACCTTCCCGGACCGCGTGCCGCTGCATCGTGAGCCGCTGTATACCACGCGTCGTGATCTGGTCCCGGATTACCCGACCTGGGAAGACCGCAAATCGCACTACCGTTTGCCGACGCAGTATGCCTCGATTCAGAAGCAGGACTTTTCTGCCGAGTATCCTATCGTTCTGACCTCCGGCCGTTTGGTGGAGTATGAGGGCGGCGGTGATGAAACCCGTTCCAATGTCTGGCTGGCGGAGCTGCAGCAAGAGATGTTTGTTGAGTTGAATCCGGTCGATGCTAACAACAACGGCGTCCGGGACGGGGCTGATGTCTGGGTTCATACCCCCGAAGGCAGCAAGATCAAGGTCAAGGCGATGGTCACGCGTCGGGTTCAAGCAGGGGTGGCGTTCCTGCCGTTCCACTTTGCCGGCCAATTCCAAGGCAAGGACTTGCGGTCCAAGTACCCCGAGGGTTCTGCGCCTTACGTCTCGGGCGAGTCTGCCAACACCGTTATGACCTACGGTTATGACTCGGTAACTCAGATGCAGGAGACAAAAGTCTCCATGTGTAAGCTCAGCGTAGCCTGATCGGATAGAGGATAGAACAATGGCAAGAATGAAGTTTCTCTGTGACTCCGAGCGCTGTATCGAGTGCAACGGCTGCGTCACAGCCTGTAAAAACGCGAACGATGTGCCGTGGGGGATCAACCGCCGCCGCGTCGTGACCATCAATGACGGTGAGCGGAACGAGGTCAGCCTGTCGGTTGCCTGTATGCACTGTACCGACGCGCCTTGTATGGCGGTATGTCCGGTGGACGTGTTCTACCAGACCGACGACGGTATCGTACTGCACGACAAAGACGGCTGTATTGGCTGCGGCTACTGTCTGTTTGCCTGCCCGTTTGGCGCACCGCAGTTCCCGCAGGACGGGGCATTCGGTGAGCGCGGCAAGATGGATAAGTGCACCTTCTGTGCCGGTGGTCCGGAAGAGGACAACTCGCCCGCCGAGAAAGCGAAATACGGTGACAACCGTATCGCACAGGGCAAGTTACCGATGTGCGCCGAAATGTGCTCGACCAAAGCGTTGCTGGCAGGCGACGCCAGCGAAGTGTCCGACATCTACCGTGAGCGGGTTATTGGGCGAGGTTCCAATAAAGGAGCCTGGGGCCAAAACCTGGCGTATAACGCGGCGGGCCGAAAGAGCTGATGCTCTGAAGGCGGGAGGCGGCTCTTGGTCGCCTCCCTATGACGACGCCATACGGCACTAAGGGTGGCGAGACGAGAGTGTGTGAAGCATGGGTGAATTACGAGGAATGCCGGGATTTCTTAGGGGGGCCTCTTTTTGGCTAACATCAATCGCGTGGTTACGCTCAACCGTTGGGCTAACGCTGACACGGCGTCTTAAGCAGCGACTCAGCCTGTGTATGTTGCTGTGCGTGATCGCCTTGGCTCCACAGGTGCAGGCTGCCGGCGGTGAGGGTCCGGTCGGCAGTGGCTACAAGGGGGCGGATTACTGGCGCAGTGTGACTCAGGGTGACGCGGGTTATTCGACCAATAAAGCCCCTGAAGCCGGCGTGTTGATCAATCGCAGTGGTGAGCAGTGGCGTCAGCTACGTAATAATCTGGTTAAGCGTTACGGTAAATGGGTGCTGGCGGCAACCCTGTTGGGCTTGCTGGTGGTGTATGTCCTGGTGGGCAAGAGCCGCCTGGAGGAAGCGCGGACCGGGGTGACGATTGAGCGCTGGAAACGTCTCGATCGCTATATCCATTGGTTGGTGGCTGGGCTGTTTATCATCCTCGGACTGACGGGGCTAAGCTTGTTGTTCGGCCGTCATTTTATGCCGGATCTGATCGGTAAAGCGCTGTTTAATGACGGGATGCAGGTCGCTAAATGGGTGCATAACTACCTGGGGCCGTTGTTTGTCCTTAGTTTGGCCGTGATGATACTGAAGTGGCTAAAAAACAATTTCATCACACGGGTGGATCTACGCTGGTTTATGCAGGGCGGCGGCATGATTAAAGGCAAGCATCCGCATGCCGGTTATATGAACGGTGGTGAGAAGCTCTGGTTCTGGCTGTTGGTTCTGGCCGGAATTGTCGTGAGTCTCTCGGGGCTGGTGTTGGATTTTCCGGCCTATTTCGAGTTGCGTCATGATTTTCAGCTCGCCAATCTATTCCATGGCGTCGCGTCATTGGTGCTGGTTTGTGGTGCGCTGGCGCATGCCTATATCGGTAGTATCGGTACTGAAGGGGCATTGGAAGGGATGGTGTCTGGGCAGGTCGATGAAGCCTGGGCAAAACAGCATCATGATCTCTGGTACGATGAGGTTAAAAAAGCGCAGAACGACAAAAAATAGCTTGTCTATCAAATTGTTAAAAGCGTGGCGTTCTCGCCAAACTGGTGCAACTGCGCGACGTTGCTGGCTTGGCTAGGCCTCGTATTGGCCTATAGGCCAATGTTAACGCATCCCTGAGTGAGTGCCGGGTTATAGACGATGTGCCTTTGAGGACGACCTCTGCTTTGCGGCGGTTGTCGTCCTTTAAACCGACGTGTTACCCTTGGCCGGTTAATCAACTTCACACTATTAAAACGAGAGGATATCTCCATGGCAAGAGCCAGTGCACGTCACATCCTGGTCAGCACCGAAGAACAATGTAATGCGCTGAAGGCCGAGATTACAGGTGGTGCAGAATTTGCCGCTGTTGCCCGTGAGCACTCTCTCTGCCCGTCTGGTGCGCAGGGCGGAGAGCTGGGTGAATTCGGTCCAGGACAGATGGTCCGCGAATTTGATGAAGTGGTTTTTAGCGCGGACCTGAATACTGTACAGGGGCCGGTGAAGACACAGTTCGGCTTTCATCTTCTTGAGGTGACGGCGCGCAGCTAACATCGGTACGCGTAACCGGTATAGCAGCAGGGACACGGTTTTTCTTGCGGGTATAAAAAAGGGGATGGTTGATGCCATCCCCTTTTTTTGTCGATTATTTTTAATACTGATTGTTTTTAATACCGAGGGTTTTTAGTATCGATTGTCTTTAATCGAGACTGCCTTCGGTGTTACCACTGCGGCGCTTTAGCGGTGCCATACCGTCATCAGAGACCAGGCCGTTGGGCGGAGCCGGCTTGCGGCGTTTACCGACATTCTTGCGATCGCGATCGCGCAGTTTTGACTTTTTCTCAGCGTCTTGTTCATTGCCTTTTCGCTTGTCGACCTGTTTTACTTTCTGGCCAACCGATTTTCCTGACGCTTTTACTTTCTTGGGGCCGGTATATTTGCCTTTCAGCGAGTCGATAACGCGTCGCTCGAAACGGAACTTTAGATAACGCTCAATACCAATCGCCAGGTTCCATTCCGAAGCCTGCACCAAAGAAATCGCCACGCCCGTTTCACCGGCACGGCCGGTGCGACCGACACGGTGGATATAATCGTCACCGCTACGCGCCATATCGAAGTTGATCACCAGGTCGATACCCTTGACGTCGATGCCACGGGCCGCAACATCGCTGGCGATCAGAACGTCGATTTGTTTACGTCGGAGCAGGTCCATGACGCGGTTTCGCTCATCCTGGGTCAGGTCGCCGTGGATGATAGCCGCGCGCAGGTTGTGGTAGTTCATCAGGCCACCGAGGCGGTTAACCTGGGCCTTGGTATTACAGAAAACCAGCGCTTGGGCGTAGGAATCATTGGAGAGCAGCCAGGTAAGCTGCCGCTCTTTGTGTGCCGTATCGTCGGCCAGCAGTAGCTGCTGGGTGATGGAATCCGGCGGGGTGACATGACCCATGGAAACCAGCAGCGGGTTATTCAGCAGACGCTTGCTGACTCCGGCGATGCCGCGGTGGTTAAGCGTCGCCGAGAGAAGCAGCGTTTGACGTGCTTTGGGTGCCCGGTCGACAATTTTTTGCACTTCTTCGCCGAGCCCCATGTCGAGCATGCGGTCTGCTTCATCCAGAACCAGGGTGCGCAGATCATTGAGATCGGCGCACCCTTTTTCCAGGTGCTCAAGGAATCGGCCCGGGGTTGCGATGATCAGTTCCGGGTTCTTGCGGATCAAGGCGCGTTGAAACTTGAAGGCTTCACCGCCGGTAATCAGGCAGGCTTTCAGCCCGGAAAATTTCGAGAACAGGGTAAACTGCTTATAGACCTGACGGGCCAGTTCACGGGTCGGCAGCAAAATAAGCGCCAGTGTACCGGTATTTTTGGCCGGTTCGGTCAGCATGCGCTGCAGGGTCGGCAACATATAGGCGGCGGTTTTTCCGCTACCGGTTTCGGCGCTAACCCAAAGGTCGCGCTGTTGCATTGCCAGTGGAATTGCTTGTTGCTGAACCTCGGTCGGTTCGGTCAGTCCTTGCAGACTCAGCGCCTTTGTCAGACGTTCATCGAGTTGCAGTTGGGAAAAATCGGGCTGAGCATTCAAGCCTGCTACCTCATAGTGTGGATCTGATGGGATTGTAATTCGGGGTACATTGGTGAGGTGGTCTGATATCACCAGCCCCTTGTCTCTTCGGCTACAGCCGGGGCGGCATACCATAGCACAAAGGGCGCATCACTGCCCGTGTTATCGACTAAGGGCGGGGCATACCAATCTTGTTTAACCTTCGATTGCGGTAGGCACGTGCGAGTTGTCTTCGGCCGGTTGCCGAGATTCCGTTGTGTGGCGTTTGGGTTTACACTGCGAGTCTTTTTTTCGTGACGACACGTGGACCTTCGTTGCAGAGATTCTTACTGCAGGCGTTTTTGCTACTTAGCGGTGAAGGTCCGCCGTCGTCTAGGATGTAGTTAACCCGTAAATAAGAGAACTTCGATGTCAGAATTTAAGAATGTAACGATCGTAAAAAAAGCCAATGTTTATTTTGACGGTGCGGTCAGCAGCCGGGTTGTGCGTTTTGCCGATGGCAGCCGTAAGACCCTAGGCATCATGATGCCCGGTGAGTATGAATTCGGTACCGACGAAAAGGAAATTATGGAAATTCTGGCCGGCGATCTGGAAATTTTGCTGCCAGGAGAAACGGTGTGGCAAGCGGTTGTAGGCGGCGAGTCTTTTGAAGTCCCCGCCAATGCTAAATTCGGTATTCGTATTAAAACCATCACCGATTATTGCTGTTCTTATGTTGCCAGCTGATCCGGGGAATTAACCCACTGATCCGGAGGGTTAAGAAGCCGGCTGTCGATCTGGCCGGCTTCCCTGCTTCGCCCCCTCCGGGTCAAATTACCGCATTGCCTCCGTGCTCGCCGACTCCAGAGGGAAGGGGCGCGGTACTACAGGGCATTCGTTACCGGCGGTGCGGATGCGGTCACCATGAGTCGATAGCAGACAAAGGCTAAGATGCCGCAGCCACAGATGACTACGGCCATCGCCCGGGGCGAATCGTCATGCAGGAGCCCGACCAGTGCACCCGCCAGTGCACCGAAGAAAAAGCGCAGCGAGCCCAGCAGTGCGGCGGCGGCCCCTGCTTGTTTACTGAAAGGCGAAACCACGGCCGCGGTCGTGTTCGCCCCGAGTAAACCGATCGAGCCGACAAAGAGGACCACCGGGATCACGATACCGGCCAGTCCGCCGAAACCGCTCAAGGCACAGCCCAACAGTAGCAGGCCGGCCAGGAGTGGCAGCCAGCTGCCAAACCGGATCATCTTGTTCAGACCGACCCGGCGTATGATGCGGCTGTTAATCCCATTCAGCAGGATCATCAGCAGAATATTGCTGCCAAACAGCAGACCGTATTGGGAAGGCGACACGCCGAAAAAATCGATATAGACATACGGCGAGCCGGTGATAAAGGCAAACATGCCGGCAAAGGAGAAACAGGCGAGGAGCAAATTTCCCATCGCTTCGCGGTGGCGCAGAACCGTTGCGTAGCTGGACAACAGGTTGCGCATGGAGAAGCGCAGTCCGGGTTCGCGTCGATTCGTTTCCGGCAGTCCCCGCCAGCTCAGCAGTAGCAGAATGGCCCCCTGTGCGGCGAGGAGTAGAAAAATAGCCCGCCAGCCAAACAGCGTTAGCACTTGCGCCCCCACTAACGGTGCCAGCAGGGGGGCCAGAGTCATCGTCATTATCACCAGCGACAGGGTTCTGGCCGCCTCTTCGCCGCGAAATAGGTCTCGGATCACCGCACTGACCACGACCGAGGCCGCGCCCCCGCCCAGTGCCTGCAACCCACGGTAAACCAGCAGCTCGGTTATTGAATCGGCGTAGGCGCACAGGAGACTGGCGATCAAGAACAGGCTCAGACCCAGGATAATCACCGGTCGGCGTCCTACCTGGTCGGAAAGCGGCCCGTAAAACAATTGGCTTAGGGCAAAGCCCAGCATAAACAGGGATAAGCTCTGCTGTACATGGCTGATATCGCTATTAAGATCCAGTGCGATAGCGGGCATGCTGGGCAGGTACATGTCGATCGCCAGCGGTGCGGTAGCCGACAACATGCCGAGTAGCAAAATAAGGTGGCGCGCGCCGGTGTTGATCCCTGTCGGTGAATCTGGCATCGAAAGCTCCGGTAAAATGTACTAATCATAGCGCCGATGAAGCCGCTATGCATAGGTTGCAGGTTTACTCGCTATGATAAAACAAACTCTTTTAAAACAGACTGTTATCTCAGGATCGGCGCTGACGTTAACCGTCGAGGCTGTCTTGATGGCTGTGGTCAGAAGTATCGGTGCCGTGAATATGCAGGTGCGAATGCAGGTGTGGATGGCGGTGCAGCGTAGCATCCTGGAGCGTTCCATCTTGCAACAATACGGCGCGGGTGGCGAGTTGGTCGACAAAATGCGCATCGTGCGAGATAAGCACCATCGCCTGGGGCAGTCCCAGTAACAGCTCGGTCATGCGGCGCTCGGTCGGCTTGTCCAGCGCATTGGTGGGTTCGTCCAGTAGCAGCACGCGAGGCTGCATCGCCAGGACGGTGGCCAGTGCCACCAGACGTTTCTCCCCGCCACTGAGTTTATGGGTGATGCGCTGGGCAAAGCCGCTCAGGCCGAGTTGATCGAGAACCTGCTCGGCAATGGCTCGCGCCTGTGTGGCGTTTTTGCCCAGATTTAACGGGCCGAAGGTAACATCCTCCAAAACAGTTGGGCAGAACAGCTGATCATCGGGATCCTGAAACAGCAGGCCGGCCTGTGCCCGTACGGCACGGAAATCGTCTTCGCGGCGAACAGGCAAGCCAAAGGCTGTCAGCGTTCCCTGCGAGAGTGAATTAAGTCCGACCAGCAGGTGCAGGAGCGAGCTTTTTCCGGCGCCGTTGGCACCCGCGATGGCGACGCGCTCACCTGGATAGAGTGTGAAATCGACCTGCTTCAGCACCGGGTGACCCGGGTAGGCGAAGTGCGCCCCGCGCAGAGACAGTAAGGGGTGTTGTTCGCTCATACAAAATCCTTTAGGCAGGCTGTCAGGTAAATAGTAAGTGTTCCTGTATCAGTACCGATCAATGATTAACAGTAGGCTAGCGGCCAGTGTAAACAGAACGCCGGCCACCCGGTCAGCGGGCTGCCAGCGGAGTTCGTCGAGCAGGTAAAACCGGCCGTGAAAGCCTCGGCAACGCATGGCCGCAACAATACGCTCGGCACGCTCCAGACTTCTGACCAGCAGCATACCCACCAGCCAGCCGATGCTACGCCAGCTATGCCTTGACGTGGTAAAAACAAACCCGCGTGCTTTCATCGCCAGCCTCAGACGGCGGTACTCCTCATAGAGGACGGCGATGTAGCGCACGGTGAACAGAAACAGGTGTACCAGTTTGTCGGGTACCCGGAGGTGCGCTAATGCGTGGCCCAGGGTGACCAATTCGATGGTGGCGATCAGCGTAAGCAGAACGAGCACCACGGTGTGGGCTTTCAGCAGGATGTGCAGGGCGTGCCAGCCGCCCGCCTGACTCGCGGTTAATTGGCCGATTGTGAACCAGGCTTCACCTGGGGTCGTGAACGGCAGCGATAACAGAACCAGCAACATAAACCCTTCCATGAGCAATAAGCGCTTGAGCAGAACACGCCAGTCGAGTCGGGCCAGGCGCGTCAGTAGGACCGCACCCAGTAGCGCCGCTACCAGGGTGAGGGGGCTGCCCAGCGAGAGAGTCGTCATTGCCAGGCCGAGTGCGGTCACGATACGCAAGCGCGGGTCGAGGCGATGAATGCACGAATCGCTGTCCGTTGCGATCAGACCAAGGGGCAGGCTCATCTGTTCTGTACATCGCTACGCTGAGGGCTCTTGTTATCGCCACGCTGAGGGCTCTTGTTATCGTCACGCTGACGGCTCCTCCACCACAGAGCTGCACCGGCGAGGCCGACGATAAAACCGAGACCGCCAAGGATGTCATGCAGCCGAATCTTGCGCTCGTAGCGATCCAGTTGCTCGCGTAGCGGTTGGATCTGTCGCGCGAGTGCGGTTTCCAATTGCTGGGTTGTCATAGCGCTGATCGCCGGTGCTGCTCCGGACGATGGCGCGGGTGTTGTGGAGCCAACAGAGGGAGCGAAGCCCTTCGCCGCAGGCAGAGACGGCGCCAGCTCACTGGCGGGAACGGTCCACTGCGCCCGATGTCCATCGGGGGTAACGGCGACCAGACGATAATCGCGGCGCTCGACGACGCGGCTGCTGAAGTGGCCGTCGACTTGGGGCTGCAGCGTGATCGGCTGTTCGGCCTGTATTGTGATTGTGGCATGGGGTGCCGGGATCTGGCCGGCGTAGTACACCTGGCCTTGAATCACGTCGCCCACGCCGCCGGCAAACAGGTTGAGTCGATGCGCCCAGCTTGATCCTGGCGCGAGTACGAATCCCAAGAGAAGCTGTAATCCCAGGAGGCGCTGTGTCGATAGTTTAATGGGTTTGTCCTCCGCGCAAGCGGAGTAGCTCCGGCGCCACACGCTGGATAAAAGCCAGGATAAAGCCGGTAATAACGGCTTCTACGACCATGAGCGGCAGGTAGGTAACCAGTACCGTTTTCGCCGCCAGGTCAAACTGCGGGCCGCTAAAGGAGAGGCTGAGGCCGAGCAGTGTCGCGGTGCCGGCAATGCCCAAGGCGCCAGCGCCGACGCCGATCCAAAAAGCCCGCTGCGGATGACTGCTGCCGGTGAGGCATCGCCGCAAAAGCAAGCCGCACAGCAAGGCAGGCAGCGCATGATTCATCAGATTAACGCCTAGCACGATAAGGCCGCCGTAGCCAAAAAAGACGCTTTGTAATACCAGTGCTACGAGGAGTGCGGGGACCGCCGCGCTGCCGAGAACAAGCCCCAGCAGACCGTTGAGCACCAGATGTACGCTACTCGGCCCCAGGGGAACGGTAATCAGCGAGGCGACAAAAAACAGGGCGGCGCACATCGCCGTCTGAGGGATTTTGTCGTAGTCGAGACGGCGCAACGCGAAAGACAGGGCAACCACCGAGACGGCGGCACCGGTGACCAGAACCGGGGTGCTGAGAACACCGTCAGGAATATGTGCCATGGGGTATCCCTTGATTGGCAGAAAGACCGCCCGCAGAAAGACAGCCCGCAGAAAGACAGTAACGCGCAAGGCACGACGTCAGCGGCAGGTTGCGCTCTGACAGATTACGTTCTGATAGGTTGTGCTCTGACAGGCTACGCTTTGGCAGGTTACGCTCTGATAGGTTGAGAACGGGCGTCATTTAATGCATATCCTGTACATGGATCCAGATAACGGCGCCGTCTTCAATCGGCGCGGGTGTGCCATCCGGCGCCGGTAGCCGCGTCTGCGCTTCAGTCAGCGCCGCGAAGCCCCACCAGCCGCTACGTGGCATGGTGTAGCTAAAGACGCCCTGCGCATCGGCTTTGATGACGTGCGTGGTATACGCCGGGGCCGGCGCTGTCACAGAGCCATCGTTGCGCCATTCGACTTCCAGGCGGGCGTAGGGCAGGGGCTGATTGTTGCGCAGTACGGTGCCGCGAAACTGGTTGCCGGTCCAGAGTCCGTAGGGGCGAACCAGTGGGCTAATCTCGACCGGAAAGCCGACGAGTCGCTCCCAGTTCTCTTCACCACTAAAGGCATCTACGATGACTTTGGTGTAGTGGCGAATCCACTTTTGCTCGCTCGGTTCCCAGTAGAGTCCGGGTTCGAGGAAAAACAGGTGGTCGCCCGGTTGCTGAATGCGAAAGGGCAGATCATAACTGCGCTGCCCCTGGCGCGTGGTGGCGACGAGGGCCGAGCGTAGATCGATCGGGCTATTCTGTCCGATCAGGACACCGGCGCGTACCGGATCGGGCATCGCCATGACCGGGCCCTGCGCCATGGGATGGGTAAAGGTCAGTTGCAGGCTCAGATCCCGGCCATCGCGGGGTGTCTGTACCGGGTGGCTGGGTATCAGCTCCTGAAAGTGGGCCATCGCGGGCGGTGTCAGGAGCAGAAATAGCCAGATTGCGCGCGTTATTAAGGCGCACGACAAAGAGTGGGTCTGTGTGGTTTTGGGGGTCATGGTATGTCAAATAGTTGAGTATGAAGAATTTTTAAATCGTAATACTCATCGCCTTCTGTGTCTATGCCAAGATCGACTTTTAATGCGCAAAATCTATTTAACGCGCGCTGTCTATAAGCATCGCGTCATAAAATTGCGTTATAAACAGGAGGCATGAACATGAATAGTCAAGGGTTAGCAGGCTGACAATAGGAACGCTATACTGGCGGCCTGGCACGGTTTTCACGTATGCCTGCGCCGCAGGTTAGATTTTAAAGCATTGTTGGTACCGACAGCAGGGCGGTGGCGGCGAATGATGCTTGAACAGGAATGTTGTTATGTCTCAAACTGAACACCCTTTTGCACCTTATGTGAGAATTCTGGGTAAGGGTAAGCAAGGCTCACGATCACTCTCCGCTGAAGAGGCTGAAGAGGCCATGGGGATGATTCTTGATGGTCAGGTGCGTCCCGAACAGCTGGGCGCCTTTCTGATGCTGCTGCGGGTGAAAGAAGAGACACCGGATGAGTTGGCGGGCTTTGTACGTGCTGTGACCACACGGATGGCCGCACCGGAAGAGCTGCAGGTTGATCTTGACTGGTCTACCTACGCCGGTAAAAGGCGCACGTTGCCGTGGTTCCTGTTGTCGGCATTAACCCTGGCCAGCAGTGGTGTCCGTATTGTGATGCACGGTGCCCGAGGACATACGCCGGGCCGCATTTATATTGAAGATCTGCTGCATCAGTTTGGTTTGAAGTCAGCAAGCAACTGGCTCGACGCCGAGCTGGAACTGAATCATTGTAACTTTTGTTATACCCCCATCGACATGCTAAGCCAGCCGTTGTCGGAAATCATCGGCTTGCGACCCATACTCGGCTTGCGATCTCCGGTGCATACCCTATGTCGGGTACTAAACCCCTTAAATGCCCCTTATCGTATCGATGGGGTTTTCCATCCCGCTTATGGCCCGATGCATGCGGCAACCGCGCAGGCCTTGGGTCAGGATAATTGCGTCACGATCAAGGGCGATGGCGGCGAAGCGGAAATTAAGCCTGACAGTGATTGTACCCTGCAGTGGGTTCGCAATGGCGAATACCTTCAGGAAAGTTGGCCGCGTCGTTTTGAGCAGCGCGCGGTCAGGGAGGCGTCGCTGGAGCCTAAAGATCTGGTGAAGTTGTGGCGGGGGAAAATTGACCATCACTATGGCGAAGCGGCTGTGGAAGAGACCGTGGCGGTCTGTCTGCAATTGATGGGGCGTGCAGCCACTATCGATGCTGCCCGGCAGCAAGCGGCGACCTTATGGCAGGGGCGGGATAAGTCGCTGTTTTGATGCCTGCGGCTATTCTATCGTTTCTCTCGTTGCGTTATTCGCAGGCCCCTCCACGGCACATCCGCCGGTTTGTGGTGCAGGGATGTCAGGGGCCATGATTAATCGGTGGTCGATGGCCTTGAGGCCACTTTCCAGCTCAAATAACAGTGACTGCGGATCCGCGATTCGCGGCGAGACCACGAAATAGATATCTTCGGTTTTGATGGTCTCACTGACGATTTGCGTATTGCTGAGAGTGCGTAAGACCTCATTGGCAGGCCCGAGATAATTTAACAGGTAGTCACCTTCTTCACGGCTGAGCATCTCGAAGGCACGGAGGTGATCTGGCGCAACAACCAGTGATACGCCGCTATCGGGGTCGAGAAAATACTCGATAGCCCCACCGTAGCCGAAACCCCGCAGTACAATCAGGCGCGTGCCTGCAAAGCCTTCCAGATGACTAATCGGCTCCCGGTTAGCCAGGCGGTAGGACTTCATGACAACGCGACCGATGGGGATACTGCCGTAGGTGGCCTTCCTCGCCAAAATGGGATGCTGGATGATCATGGCCAGGTCGGTATTACCGTTAAAGAGGTCGGGTAATAGCGAGTCAAGCTGCCGGGAGTTGACCTCCCACGCACGCTGGTTATGCTTCATCAGACGACCGAGCATGTCCAGGACCAGACCCTTAGGCTGGCCCTGTTGATCAACGTAGCTAAAGGGGGGGAAATCGTGGATGCCGACCCTAATCTTATTGTCCGCGCTGGTGTTGCCAGAGAGACCAAGCAGTAACCATAACGCGAGTGCCGTGAGTGAAAAGTGCAGCATGCCAAATCGATCTCAGGGTGTGGCGGTGGTTTTTTTGCACAGCCATTAAATCCGAGGCGTCTGTTATGGATGCTTAACATATCCCCGTCGTATGCACGGGGTCGAAGGCTCCCTTGTGCAGAGTTGGTACCGCATCAGACGCGAACTCATTATGCTACGCCCTTCACGGCGGGCTTTCCAATCGTAAATGAAGCAATCGTAAATGAAGCCATCGTAAATGAAGCCAATCGTAAATGAAGCCAATCACAAATTATGCCCGAACCGAATGAGGCCAGGGATAAATGACGCTGCGGGACGCGACGAGTAACCTGGTGGACCAATAGCTATCCATAGCTATCTGTCTATCGTCCCCTCCACGCTGGCGCAACTGTGCGAAGTTGCTGACTTTATGGGGCTCATGACGGGTGTTTTCTTTGATAAACTGGCGCGCGCGGTGCGCTTTGTCGATTATCGTTTCATTAAGCAGGGCCTTCTATGAGTGATATAGCCGAATTGATTTTGACGGCGGGCCGTTCGGGCGTTGAACTGGCGCTCTTTGTGTTGTTGCCGGTCATGATCGTGATGCTGACCCTGATGCGCCTGCTGGAGGCACGTGGCATTCTTGATTGGGTGGTTAACAAGCTCTCGCCGATATTGCGGCCGTTCGGCATCCCGGGTTTGGGTATTTTTGCCATGATCCAGATTCTGCTGGTCAGTTTTGCCGCGCCGGTGGCCACGCTGGCGATGATGGATCGAGGCGGGGTCTCGCGGCGCCATATCGCGGCGACCCTGGCGATGGTGTTGGCCCTGGCCCAGGCGAATGTGGTCTTTCCCATGGCCGCCGTAGGGCTGTCGGTCTGGACCAGTTTTTTTATCTCTCTCGCTGCCGGTATTCTCGCCGCCTCGCTGACCTATCACTGGTTTGGGCGAGCACTACCTGATGAGGAGGTCGAGCAAGAACCCCGTATGGCGCATCCTGAAGCGGCGGGGGCCCGCGGTATTTTAGGGCTGATCAACCGCGCCGGGCGGGAAGCGTTAGATATTTCTATCGCGGCGATGCCGATGCTCGTGTTGGCACTGGTGGTGGTCCATCTATTGCGTTCGATCGGGATTATCGAGCTCCTTGAGCAGGCTCTGGCGCCGTTATTTGCGTTGCTCGATCTTCCTTCCGCGACCTTGCTGTTAATTATCTCTAAATTTGTCGCTGGCGGAATGGCCATGATGGCGGTCGCGGTGGACAATATTAATCAGGGCTTGATCACGCCTGTGGAATTTAATCGCGTCGCAGGCCTGTTGATTCATCCTCTGGATATTGCCGGTGTTGCTGTACTGATTTCTTCAGGCAGACGCGTGGCATCGGTCTTGAAACCGGCGTTAATGGGCGCGTCTGTGGCGATTGCGTTGCGCGCCCTGTGTCATTTCATGTTGTTTTAATAAGTGGTTTTAATAAGTGGTTTTAATAAGTGGTTTTAATCGATAGTTTTAAGGAATGCGTTAATGGATGGTTGTTGTCAGTGAAGGATCCAATGTTTCGATTGATCGATGAACAGCCCGGTTTTGTTGTCATCAGCAAGCGTGCGGATGTCGATTTTCACTGCAGCGCGGGTCAGCCGGGGGTGATGGCGGCGGTTAAGCAAACCATGGGGTTGGCCGAGTTATATCCCGTGCATCGCCTGGATAAAATGACCTCGGGTTTGTTGCTGTTTGCAAAAAATGCCGATGTTGCACGGCAGCTGAACGACGCGTTTGCGACCCGAAAGGTACGTAAATTTTATCTGGCGCTGTCGGATCGCAAGCCCAAGAAAAAGCAGGGGCTGATTAAAGGGGATATGGTCAAGACCCGCAACGGTAGCTGGAAGTTAACCGCGGGTAATGCGCGCCCGGCTATCACCCAGTTTTTCAGCTACGGGTTGACGGAGCCCGGCTCCCCCCGAATTTTTATGCTGCGCCCGCATACCGGTAAAACGCATCAGCTACGGGTAGCGCTAAAAAGCGTAGGCGCGCCCATCATGGGTGATGCGCGTTATTACGGTGCCGGAGCCGATGCATGGGATCGGGGCTACCTGCATGCCTACTGTCTGGGCTTTGACCTCGATGGCCGCCAATACGACTACTGCGATAGTCCACAGGAGGGGCTGTGCTTTAATTCGGAAGCGTTTCAGCATTGGCTGGCGGCGGTTGGCCATCCGCAACAACTCTCCTGGCCTGCCTTGCGTTAATATTAAGGCGGCAACGTCATAACCGCGCAAAAAATGTCGCCGTGGTATAAAGCCACGTGAGACAAGGACGGACAGGTGCCGGCCTTATCGGCATCAAAAGACCGAAGGGATCGGCATTTTGATGCCCGGTTAATAGAGCACTATGTTGTCTTTAACACCTTTATGCGGACTCATCGAGAATCGTAAAGGCGAGAAATGTGGTGAAAAGGCTGAGCGTGACAATAAAAGGCAGTAGCGGATAAATCAGCATAAGGATGCCCGCAGCAATCCACAGTCCTTTGACGACTTGTTTTTTATCGTGGTAGCGCTTTCCCTGCAGGCGGCTCAGCGGGTGTGACTCAGGCCGTGGTGGCTGATTGAAACGACCGGGGGTTACGAGCAGACGAAGGAGATAGATTAGGTTGCGCATCTTTGGGAGTCTCCGCAGGGGTATGACGCCTTAAACTATAGACTAACGTTTGTGGCTGCTGTTCTGGCAGGCAAGCCGTTTATCAATCGTCAATAACGCGCGTTATTAACGCGCGCCTTGTCCAAAAACAATCACTTCCACTGTCTGGATCAGAATCACGGTGTCGAGCATAAAGCTGTAATTTTTAATGTAGTACAGGTCATACTCAAGCTTTTCCATGGCATCTTCTGTGGTGCCACCGTAAGAAAAACAGATCTGCGCCCAGCCTGTCAGCCCGGGTTTTACCTGGTGGCGGTCACCGTAATAGGGAATCACCTTGGCCAGCTCATCGACAAATTCAGGGCGTTCCGGACGTGGGCCAACAAAACTCATATCGCCTTTAAGAATATTGATCAGCTGTGGAAGTTCATCAATGCGGTATTTACGCATAAACGCGCCGATGGGGGTGACCCGGGTATCGTTCTGCTGCGCCCAGACCGCACCATTGGCTTCGGCGTCGGTGCGCATACTGCGAAATTTAAAAATGCTGAACAAGCGGCCGTTTAGACCCACGCGTTGCTGGGTGTAAAACACCGGTGCCGCCGGCCCGCCTTCGCCTTTGATCAGCAGGGCGACAAAGAGCATTACCGGCAGCATCAGGGTTAACAGCAACGTACTGGTGATTAAGTCGAATAAGCGTTTGGAGAACAGCAGCATCAATGTCGGGCGGCGGTAACCGTCGGCGTAGATCAGCCAGCTGGGGTACATACCTTTGAGCGATAATTTACCCAGTTCGCGCTCCATAAAGGTTTCGACATCGAGTATCTGTATCCCGGCGATACGACAGCGATAGAGCGTATCCATGGGGAGCTTGCCCCGACGCTGATCTGACGCGACCACGATCTCATCGATTTTTTCCCTGCGGGCATAGGTATCGATCTGTTGACAGTCAAGATCGAGAACCTGTTCCGGGGGGATGCTACGCCCGGTTGCCTCAAGAGGGACAAAACCCATTAGGGTTATTCCACGGCGGTCGACAGCGCGGCGCATGCGGCGGTGAATCAGGCTCGCGCGTTCGCCGACACCCAGAACCAGCACCCGCCGCTTCATCAGCTCGGTTTGCTGTACGCGGAAAAACACATAACGAACGCCGCAGACCATAGTGAACGAGATCGCCATGGCAATACTAAGGGCCGTCAGGCCGATCTGCAGGTTGGGTATCAGGGTATCCAGAATAACGATACCGAGGCTGGCCAGTGCGAAGCCGAGAATGATCCGGGCCAAAAGCTCGGCCTTATTGCTACGAAGACGGCTGTGGTACATGCCCATCCCGGCGAAGCAGATTACCACCACGACGGCAAATAACAGGCATTCGCCGGTCAGGGATTGATCGATATCCAGTGACTTTCGGTTATGGCTGGTCAGGAGGGTGGCCAAAAACAGGCTGAGTACGATTGCTGAAATCTCGATAACAGCAAGGACAAGGTTCGATTTGCGTAAATTGAGCCCGACTAGTCTGACCGTTGACATCTATCCTGGTCCCTTATTATAAGTTCCTTCACGCCAGCAAGCGCTGACGATAACAAGTTTAGAAGACAAATCAAACCAATACCTCCGTTGCTTGCGGCTGACCGAGAAACGCCGTCGGGCTTGCGCTCAGGCCATAAGCACCTGACTGTAGAATGACGACATAATCGGCGATATGGCAAGGGGGTAAGAGCATCTGCTGGGCCAATATATCCAGCGGGGTGCATAAAGGTCCGACGATGGTTACCGTCTCTTCATGTGGGTCTGTGACGCGGTTGCCAATATGCACGGGATAGTTCTTGCGGATGACCTGGCCAAAGTTACCCGAGTTAGACAGGTGATGGTGCAGGCCGCCGTTACTAATCAGATAATCCACCCCTCGGGACTGCTTCTTATCGATCACTTGGCTGACATAGATGCCGGCTTCACCGACCAGGTAACGCCCTAGCTCTATAACCACGTCTGTATCGGGATAACGTACGCTTAGCGTCTCCATCCGGCGCGAGAGGTTATCGGCGATGGGTTGCAGGTCCAGGTGTTGTTCGCCGGGGAAGTAGGGGATACCAAAGCCGCCGCCGATATTGATAAAACGCAGCGTCAGTTGATGGGTTTCGATCAACTGCGAGGCCAGTTCCAGCATGGCCGACTGTGCTTCGCAGATGGCGGCAGGGTTCAGGTTTTGTGAGCCGGTGAACAGGTGTAACCCCTCGGGCTCTAATCCCAGGTCGCGAACCTGTCGGATAAGTTCCGGAAACGCTTCGGTGTCGATACCGAAGGGCTTGGCACCGCCGGTCATCTTCATGCCGGAGCCTTTCAGTTCGCAGCTTGGGTTCAGGCGCAGCGCGATGCGCGGTATGACCCCCAGTTGCCGGCCGGCCTCCGCGGCCTGGCGCAGCTGCAGGAAAGACTCAATATTCAGCACGATGCCTGCCGCTACGGCCGACATAATCTCGCTTTCTCCCTTGCCGGGGCCGGCAAAGCTGATTTCGGCCGGATCGATACCGGTATTCAGCGCGGTGTGCATCTCCAGACGTGAGGCCACGTCTAAACCGTCAACCAGCGGGGTGATGTAATCGACCAGCGCCGGCATCGGGTTGGCTTTGATGGCGTAATGCAGTTTGATGCTGGGCGGCAGTATGCGGCGTAGCGCCGCTATACGTTGCCGGATCAGGCTGCGATCATAGGCATAGAACGGCGTTTGGCCAACCCGGGCGGCCAGGCGTGACAGCGGAACGCCGTTGATGTGCATTTCGTTATCCCGCACATCGCGCCAGCGGGCAGCATGCTGCGGCTTTTTTCCGCCGGCTTTTGGCTGAAGGCTGGGCTTGGCGGATGTTTCCTGCTGCGTCATATCAGTGATCCGTGTCGAAAAACTGGCTAAATTGCTGCGCCAGTTGTTTGCGGTCAAATTTTCCATTGGGGTTGCGCGGTAGGGTCTGCTCGACCACACAGGTCTGGGGTTGCATAAAATTGGGTAAGGCCCGCCGACAGGCGTTCAACACGGTATCGGACAGATGTTGCGCGGTGTCCGTGGCGGCTTGTTCGCCAGGCGTAACAACCAGCACGATCGCCTGACCTAGTGTGGGGTGTGCGATACCTAAGGCGACCACATCGCGCACCAGTCCACTGTGATACACCACTTCTTCCACTTCGTTAGGGCTGACACGGTAGCCGGATGTCTTAATCATTTCGTCCTGGCGCCCCACAAAATACAGGAAACCCTCTTCGTCGCAGCGCACCGTATCGCCGGACCATACGGCGCGCTCCTGACCGGGCATACCCGGCTCATCGTCCGGAACCGGGCGAAAGCGCTCGGCCGTTCGCTGCGGGTCGTTCCAATAACCCTGGCTGACCAGGGGTCCGCGATGCACCAGCTCGCCGGGTTCATTGGGGGCACAGCGGCTGCCATCGTCCCTGACCACCAGAATCTCGGCATTAGGAATCGCTTTTCCCATGGAGCCCGGCTTGCGCAGCAGTTCAGATGGCGCTAAATACGTGGAGCGGAACGCTTCCGTCAGCCCGTACATCAGGTAGGGGTCGGCATGGCAGAAGTGACTCTGCAGTTTTTCCAGCAGCGGCTGCGGCATATGACCGCCGGTGTTGGCGATGTAGCGTACCGACCCCGCCGATTCGCGGGTCCATTTCAGGTTGGCCAGTTGCATCCACAGGGGGGGGACGGCTGTGATGCCGGTAATGGCATGTTTTTGTACCGCGTTGAGAACGTCGTTAGGTAGCAGGTAATCCAGTAGGTAACAGCTGGCACCGGCGTAGAACGCGGTGGTGATCTGGCTCAGCCCCGCATCGAAGCTGAGAGGCAATAGAGACAGAATACGGTCTTCGCGGCTGTTGTTCAGATAGCTGGCGACACTTTGTGCGCCCACCATCATATTACGTTGCGAGAGCACAACCCCTTTGGGCTTCCCGGTGCTGCCCGACGTGTAGAGAATGGCCGCCATATCGTGATCGGTCAGTGCGTAGGGGTCCTGAGCGCAAAGCGGGGCGTGTTGTAATGTTTGCCAGTCGTACAGGCTGTAATGCGGGTGCGCGGGTGTGCTGGAGCAGGCGTCAACCAACACAACCTGGCGCAGATCCGGCAGCTGCTCCAGGACCTGGGTCAGTTGTTGCCAGCGGGCGTTACTGGTGACCAGAATCCGGACGTTGCAATCAGCCAGGATATGCTGCACCTGGAGCGGTTTCAGGACCGGGTTGATCGGCACGAAGGCCGCACCCGCCTGCGACGCCGCGAACAATGCCGTGACCGTTTCAAATTGTTTGGGCAGGTAGACCGCAATCCTCTCGCCACGCCCCAGTCCCAGCTCGCGTAGCCCTCCCGCCGTTTGCTGCACCTGTTGAGACAGTTCGCTATAGCTGAGACGGTGTTGCTTAAAGCCCAGTGCCGTACGGTGCGTGTCGAGGCCCGCCTGATGATGGAGCAAATGATGAAGGAGGTAGCTCATTGAAAAGTATCTCTGCGCCCTGTTTTAGCATTCATACTGCGTACCTCTGAAGACGAGTGCCAACGGCCTAATTCACCGCCGGAACGATTTTTTGCAACCCGGACCAGCTGGTCCGGAAGAACAGGTGGAGTTGCTGATCGGCCATCGCGGGATCGTCATAATCGAGCATCAGAGCAAATAACGTGCTGTTTTGGTTACCGCCGCGAAGTTTATTCCAGCCTTGCAACAGCTTAACCATCACCGGGTCGGTGGCGTGTTGTTGATCAAGCTGGTACCAGTGAATCACGCGGCGTTTTGTGCCGGCCTGTGAACGAAGCTCCGTTATATTAAAGCGGTAGTCGCTACTGTCGATGGACTGCGTGATTGTTTTGGTTTCAGCGGGTGACCATATGTCCGGGTTATAGAGCTGGTTGGTCTGGTTGATAAGCTCTTTGCCCTGCTTTTCAAAGCGGTAGTTTGCGACGTAAAGCCCTATGGGTAAGAGGTCGGGACGATCGAGTAACACGAGCGACGCTCTATCGGCATTCTGGTAATCAGGTTCCCAGGCAGGCTTGATCTCAGACACCTGCCAGGCGGGTAGTTGGACAACCAGCTTGTCTGCAGGGGCGAGCGCCGGCTCGGCTTGTAGGCGGTGAGCCCCGATGATCAGGCCTACTTCCAGCAAACCGACACTTAACATCACCAGACTTGTATTTTTCTGCTGCAGCGAGGGTGTTCCTGCAAAAGACAGGCGTACGGTTGCAATATCTTCGCGCCAAAAATTACCCACCCAAAACATCAGCATCATCACCAGACCGAAGAAGAACCAGCCATAGATGAGGTGGTCGGCCCCCGTGGCGTACTTCATGTCAGAGAGGTGGGCGATCATAACAATCAGGTAGGCGCGAATACCGTTAGCCAGAATCGGTACCAGTAGCGACGCCAGAACAAATAACAGCCTGCGGCTTATTTTCTGGTAAGTGAGATAGGCATACAGCGTACCGATGGCAAAAGAGGCGATCAGATAGCGTATGCCGCTACAGGCGACCGCGACTTCAAAATTCCCGGTGGGTATTTCAATAAACAGGCCGCTGAGAAAGACCGGGATCCCGGTTAGTTGCAGCGCAAACACGGTTATCTTGGCGGTGATCTGCTGCAGCAGCGGAATTAATTCTTCGCCAAAAGGCACACAAAACACCAGGTACAGGAGCGGGAAGGCGAGCGACCAGGCTAAGCGCCAGCCCAGTACCAGTAAGACCAGCATCGGCAGGATCAGTACCGCGGCCATTTGATGAGCGACTTGCACGCCGGTCGCAAGTGCGATTAACCAGATAGCACTTAGCCCTAGCAAAGGAACGAAGGCTGGCCAGCAGGGGGCTAGAGGCACGGTTACGAGTTCATGGCGCAGACGCCATATTAGCCACAGTGATATAAGCGGGATCATAAAACCGTGGGCAAAGGTCTCAGACCGCTCCCAGATGACAACCATGGACCAGAGGGATTGGCCAAAGACCAGGCTCCATCCGACCAAAAGCAACACGAACACCGTTAGCAGGCGGAATTCGGCACGTTGCCAACGAAATGATGCGCTTTGACTGTCGTTGCCGGTGTTCATTACCACGGCTTGCTGCATGACGCCTGACCTCTATGTCTGTCTTACGTCCTTGTGAATAGACCGATAATGATGCTTCCCCTCAATACCGCGTCTCACCTGAAAAAGTCATACGTGCTAAAAAGTGTGCTTATCCTCACGCTTAACCAAGATGTTTGGAAAGAAAGGGGCCAATTCTTTGAGACACCGCCAGCGGTAGCTTTTTCCACGTGTCGATAACCAATCGGTATTTCGGGTTGTTCGGGCTGAGGTTAGGCAGCGATGTCGCTTTGACCAAGTGGTATTCATAGCACAGCGGCCGGGGTTCAAAGCCCCAGTGGCGCTTATAGTGATAAGGGCCGCTCTCAAGCTTGCTGCGGCCAAAATCAAACCACTTGATTCCCCTGTCTACAGCCCGGCACATTAAATCCCAATACATATAATCCATCGACTTGAGGTTGCGTGCTTCAGGCACCCCCCCCCCATAATAGGGTAGCACCTGATCTTTGAAGTAGAAGGTCATCAGACTGCTCGTCGCGTTTCCTGCATGGCGAACAGTCGATAATTCGCAATCATCGCCGAACTCGTGCATCAGGCAGCGGAAAAATTTTTTGGAAAAGACCGGTGTACCCAGGTTGCGAACGCTAGTGGAGTAGATCGTATAGAAGCTGTCGATATCGGGGTCTTGGCTGGCACTATGGCCTGATTTAATGCTTTTTCGCACCATAGGGCGTTGCTTACGGTTCATCGCCTGCATGTTTTCATCGTGCGTGCCGAGGGGCTTAATAAAGGTAGCGTGGGTGCTTTTGCTCGGCCAGCCGTCTGTTTTCGCCTCGGTGTGGCGCAATTCGAGGTAGTCGACGTTAAGCTGCTCGGCTTTGTCTGCGGCTGCCTGTAGCAACACTGCGCTGGCATCGGCTTGCAGGCTGGCCACGCCACCGTAGACACAAAAGGGGGTGGAGACCAGGGCATGACCAAAGAACAGGCTCTTCACTTCTACCAGCGGCAAAATCGCGACGATATTACCGTCCAGCTCGGCGTAGAGAGAATGCTGACGATGGCCGCAGGCTTGATCGGCAACTGTGAGCCAACCGCTGAGATGGAAAAAAGTGGCTTCATCACAGGTTTGGACAAACGCATCCCAGCGATTGAAATCCTGTTGTTGCAACTGCTTCACGGCTAAGGCCACAAAAATCCCTTTTTATTATGGATGAAATATCACTATTCACCGGGCATCAACATACCGATCCATTCGGTATATTGATAATGACAAGGATAGCTTAACCAAAGGTGGCTTAACCAGGAATCGCTTAACCAAAAGACGCCTAACTATAAGACCAAGACCTCTCCCTTGCCTGTCGCACGTCCTCTATGCCTGAGGCTTCTGCACAAGAATACGTTGCAAAATCTACCTTATTTATGCCGCAATTACACCACCGTCGACCGAGAAACGCCGCTCCCATAGCCGATGTTGTTTTTAGCGGCGCTGCGGTGCATTTGTTTAGGGAGTGATATAGCATGCAGGTTAGGCTTTTATTCAGATCGGGCCGGCAGCGACACCTGTGGCCCAATATGCTCTAAGGAAGGACGGCGAGATGAATACTACGGCAACGCAATCAACAACCTGGGTAGATTCACCCAATGTGCGTGTTTTGCCCGCAGGTCAGTTTGCGCCCGTGCACTCGGCGCACGACGGCGTGGCCGTGCATTGCTATGGTCGTCCCATGACGATAGATGGAACGCTGCTAGGCGCCGGCACGCTTGCCCAGCGGTTTGCCCAAGACGGTGCGCGGGCTATCGATGCCATAGCCGGGCACTTTGCGCTTGTCGTGGTCGATACCCCGCGTGCCGAAACACGCTTGTATAGCGATCGATTTGACACGCAACGCCTTTTTTACAGTGCGTTTGACGGGGTGCTGCGGGTTTCATCGAGCCTTAAGGCCCTGGTCAATGACCTGCCCGTGAAACCATCGATATCGCCCCCGGCGATACTCGATTATCTTTTCTTTCATATGATCCCCAGTCCTCGGACCATCTATGAGGGCGTTTTAACAACCGAACCCGCGGCGCAGGTTTGCTGGGATGGGCAGCAGGCAGCGAGCTCAACCTACTGGAAGCCCAGGTTTACCGAGCAGGAGTCGCGCACCGATAAAGAGTTTGCCGATGAGCTGTTTACCCTGTTAGGTCACGTGGCCAACGATACGGCCAGCCATCATGAAAAAGCCGGCTGTTTTCTGAGTGGCGGCCTCGACAGCTCGAGCTTAAGCGGCCTGATGGCGCGGCATTATCAGCCACTGGACGCCTTTTCGATCGGCTTTCCTGTTGAGCAGTATAACGAGATCGATTACGCGCGTACGGCGGCCTCACATTTTGGTCTAAACGGCCATGAATATTTTATGACGCCGCAAGATGTGCTTGCCGCGCTGCCCAAGGTCGCGGCGAACATGGAGCAGCCTTTTGGTAACAGCTCCGTGATACCGGCTTACTTCTGTGCAAAATTGGCGAAAGACAACGGTATTGACCACCTGATTGCCGGTGACGGCGGGGATGAACTTTTTGCCGGTAATGAACGCTACGCACAGCAACTCAAGCTGGAGCGCTGGCACCAGGCCCTTCAGCCGGTGTCCGGTACCATGCAGGCATTATTTGTTGATCCGCCGTGGACCGAAAAATTCAAATTAACCCGTAAAGCAGCCAGCTTCAGCCGACAAATGACCATGCCCTTGCCGGACCGTCTGGAGTATTTCAACTTCCTGAAACTGATGGATCGGCGGGAGATGTTTTCCGATACCTTACTGGCCTCGCTGGATCTGGATAGCCCGGAGCAAAGCTGCCGAGCGGTGTATTCGAGCCTGGATGATGCGACTCCGCTGAGTCGGATGTTGTACCTTGACTGGAAGCATACCCTGGCCGATAACGACCTGGTTAAAGTCAACACGGCCTGTGCGATGGCCGGCGTCACGACTTCCTACCCGCTGTTGGATTATCGGCTGGTCGACTTCTCCTTAAAGGTGCCTTCATCGATCAAACTCAAACCGGGCAAGCTGCGTCATCTGTATAAAATGGCGATGACGGACTTTCTTCCCAACAAGATCATCAATAAATCAAAACATGGCTTCGGCTTGCCGTTCGGAATCTGGACCCGTGATGAGCCGGAACTGCGCGACATGGCTTACGCTGCGCTGGACAGTCTGAAAGCGTATGACTTGTTCCAGCCCGCCTTTATCGACGAAGTGAAGCGCCAGCATCAGGATGTGCACGCCAAGCATTACGGCGAACTGGTGTGGGTGTTGATGGTGCTGGCATTATGGCTGGATAACCAGGCTTGATAGCAATCCGATCAAAGTTTAACTCATTAATCAGGAAAGAAGAGCTGTATTCATGAACATAGACGATATCGTTAAAAACCTGCTGCAAGCGGCCACAGGGCGAACGGATGCCGGGCAATGGAATCGGGATACGCAACTGTTGGGCGACGTTGCTGAGCTGGATTCTATGGCCATTGTGTCGTTTTTTACGGCCCTGGAAGATGAACATGGCGTTTTTATCGATGATGACGAAGTCACAGCCGAACTCTTTGAAACGCTTGGCGCGTTGATTGACTTTGTCGCGGAGAAGTTAGGTTAACCCGTGGCTGATTATCAGGGCTATTTCATTTCGGGCTCCCGGGGAAAACTTTATCTGGGGGCGTTCGGTAACAGGGATGCCCCATATGCCATGCTGTTTTTACCCGCCTTTGCCGAAGAGATGAATCTGAGTCGCGCAGTGGTTGCCCGGCAGGCGCGGTTGCTCGCGGCACAGGGTTGGTATGTAGTGACCCTGGACTATTACGGAACCGGCGACAGTGAAGGCGATATTTCCGAAGCAGATGTCGCTCTGTGGACGGAAGATGTCGCCGCGGCCTTGGCCTGGTTGCGGCAAGTGGACCGGAAGGACGTTGTTCTTTGGGGGCTGCGCTTTGGTGCCGTGCTTGCCGGCCATTTTGTTGAAACTTTCCCTGATAAGCAGCCAGATAGGCTGCTCCTGTGGAAGCCTGTTCTGGATGGAAAGCTGATGATGAATCAGTTTTTTAGGATTAAACAGATGGGCGAAATGATGCACAATTCAGGAGAGAAGAAAACAAACTGGTTTAAAGCAGCCCTGGAAGGCGAGATGGTTGAAGTCGCTGGCTACCCGATAACGCCGCAATTGGTACGATCTATTTCGGCGCTGAAAATGGCTGATATGACGGCCATACGCATCCTGGCGACCTATTGGGCCGAACCGGGCAGCCTGCAGTTGTCGCCGGCCGTACAAAAACTGACCGGCACCTGGGATGTTGTGGAAAGTCTTGTTTGCGAATCATCGACGTTTTGGTTGAGTCCCGATTGCTATGATTCACCCGCATTATTACGCCATACAACATCCTGGGCATGCGAGCCATATACCTCGATACGTCAGGCCAATGAGGTATCAGTAGTTAATGGTGTGGCAAAGGCTAATGAGGCACCGAAGGCTAATGAGGTGTCAGTAGTTAATGGTGTGGCAAAGGCTAATGAGGCACCGAAGGCTAATGAGGTGTCAGCGGCGAATGAGGTGACAAAAGCTATTGAGGTGCCGCTGCAGATTGCCAGTGGACAGAAATCCCTCAGTGCCATTTTGCACCTTCCCGGTGAAGATCGT
Source organism: Motiliproteus sp. (assembly GCA_041586615.1). Taxonomy (GTDB): domain Bacteria; phylum Pseudomonadota; class Gammaproteobacteria; order Pseudomonadales; family Balneatricaceae; genus Motiliproteus. Next base: position 30,117 of record JBFGZS010000009.1, read on the forward strand.
TCTCAGCGGATCTGTCATCTTGCTGTTGTTATTGTCGTTGGCGGGCCTCAATATCGCGTAGGCAGTCATCGGCAGTTTGTTCTGCTGGCTAGAAAATTGGCGGCTGAAGGGATTGCCGTATTGCGCTTTGACGTTAGTGGTATGGGTGATAGCAAGGGCGAGAAAAAACCGTTTGACCGGCTAGATCAAGAGATCAAGGCCGCGGTAGATTGCGTTTTTGAGCAGGTTAACGGTCTCTCGGGGGCGGTGTTATGGGGGCTGTGTGACGGGGCATCAGCTTCGCTTATCTATGCGCCAAGTGACAGGCGTATCCAAGGACTCGTTTTACTCAATCCCTGGCTCGAAAACGATCAGGCTAAGGCCAAGGCGCGCCTTACCCAGTACTATCTACAGCGGGCCTTGAGCGTCGATCTGTGGCGAAAAATGTTGTCGGGTCAGATGCACCTGCTGCAAAGCGTCAGGGAGTTTGGCACGTCCCTGCGGCGTGTGGTTAAAGCCAATAAACAACAGCCTGAACCCAGGACGTTCACAACGACTAGTCCCGAAACCACTAGTCCCGAAACCACTAGTCCCGAAACCATGAACCCCGCAACTAGCATGCAAGCCAGTGGCGAATTGCCCTATCAACAGCGGATGCTGCAGGGGTTTCAGCGTTACACAGGCGAAACACTGTTGGTATTGAGCGGCAATGACCTCACGGCAAAAGAATTCGAACTGCAATATACAGACAACCAGGCATGGATAAGGGCGGCCGCCGGTGCGCGCGTCACCGTCGCTAAGCATCAGGCGGCCGACCACACCTTTTCTAGCGCAGAATGGAAAGCAGCAGTGGAAAAACAAACAGTCGACTTTGTGCGTACCCTTGGTACATAAGCAGCCCTGTATGACTGTAGCCTATGCTAGTCAGCCTCCTATTAACCAGGCATTCATCCATGAACCGCCTATTAAGGCGACATTTTTGCACGGTATTACGTTGCCGCCTTAATAGGAGGCTTGAGATGTTGTGCCGATCAGGGTGTTGATAATCCAGTCAATTTCCTGCTGTTCGAGAGACTGATGACAAGGTAATTGGATCAGGCGCAGGCGATAATCATTGCTGACAGGGCAATCTGAAATAACCAGTTCTTCCCACCGCCAGATAGGCACGCCTTGGTGCTTTAAGCGTGGAAAGTCGGTTTGCGGATTATCCAGTAGCAAGGGAAACACATAGGGCGCGATATCGCTGGGCAATGCGTGATGAAGCGGACGTATTCCAGGGCAGTCTGACAAGCGTCGCAAGTAGTCATTGAAATTTGAACGACGCCGGGAAATATTACATTCTGCATCGCTATGGCGAGTAAGAAGCTGTGTGCACCAACTGGCTTTTAGGCCGATTTGGTTGGGTGTGAACCAGTGCAAAGCCTCTGGCTCCAGTCTGCGGGTGGAGGGGGGGGATGCCGGTGGAATAACCGCGTTGGGTTTTGCTAGGTTCGGTGGGTTGCGAAGACTTAAAAGCTTGCCTAGCCACCCCAGCCGCTTGTATTGAGCGGCATTTTCGAGTGTATGCAGACAGTTTTTTACTTGATAAATAAAGCTGGGTGCACGCTCGATCAACGCTTCAATTCTCTGGCTGCGCCTGTTCGCCACGAGAACCCCACCCTCGATTCCCGGAAAAAATTTCACGGTGCTGGTAATGGCAAAATCACCCGTACTTCCAAGCCTCATGGAACCATCGGTGCCGTAAAAACTGTGTGCGCAGTCCTCGATCAGCGCAATACCATAAGTACCACAAAGCTGCTTGATTGCAGCCGTATTTTGAGGGAAACCAAACAGATGCGGCAGCAAAACGACCTTGGTTCCTGCAGAAATCTGGCGTTCGAGTTCAGCGGGGTGGGCCACCAGGTGTGGGTCCAGGTGATAAAAGCGCGGTGTGGCACCGAGGTAAATAATCGGTTCAATCATCGAGCCGCAATGGTAAGCGGGAACTAGCACTTCTGTGCCTTTTGTGACGCCAAGAAGGGTAAGTGCGTAGTACATCGCGACCCGACCGCTAGGTAAGAAAAGTGCATCCTCGTCGAGAAACCGACTGAATCGATTTGGTTGTTTTTGCCTGCTAAGCTGACTAAAGCTGAATTGCGGCAGCATAGGGGCCAAAGGGCGTGGAAAATGACGTGCTTCATCGGGTAGCTGGTAAATTTCCATATTGTTTTCCCGGTTTCAGAGCGGTAGCAGTATTTGCTAAATGATAGCGGGTCAGCTTAAATCAAAAAATTGGACCTAGTCTATCGGCAACCACTGGTTTATCTTAATGCAAGATGCCGAAGACCCTATTCAGGGGATACTAAAGGTGAGTCATGATTAAAGGATTAAGAATAGCCGACGCGACATGTTTAAATCGGCGTACAGGAATAAGGCGGCCGCTGACCTGTGCTGCTCTCCTTATGTTGGCCTCCACCGTGTCGCCAAACCTATTGGCTGCGACCGCGAGCGAACCAAACCAGTGTCTTCTTCAGCCGCATTATTACGATTACCGCGACAACTCCCCCAGAACCTTGAATTGGAAGAAAAAAGTCTTAGGTGCGCATTTTACTAAAAGCGTGCAGCGTGGGCGTGCCGGTAACGGTGGTAGTCTGATAGGCGAACTGGAATATGTGTTGAAGCAGTTTCCTAATCATCCCAAGGCATTGTTCATGATGGCTAATGAACAGCAAAAACCCGGCTTTAAACGCAGTAAGCCCATGCGGGTCGATTATTATTACGACACGGTCGATTGTTTTTTTCAGCGCGCCTTGACCGTTGCCCCGGATGACCCCGCGGTTTATCTCGTGCGCGCAATTGTGCTGCACCGCGCTAAAAACTACACTGCCGCTGAGCAGGATTACCTCAAAGCACTCAGTTTTAATCCAGACCATACGGAGGCCCACTACAATTTGGGGCTTCTTTACTTGGACAAGAAACTGTTCGATAAGGCCAAGGAGCACGCCGATAGGGCCTATGAACTGGGTTATCCGCTCAACGGTTTACGGCGCAAACTTGCCGCCGCAGGCCGTTATTAAAGGCTAAAGGCTAAAGGCTAAAGGTAAGAGGTAAGAGGTAAGAGGTAAGGGGTAAGTCCATCCAGTCTATTGACTGTTGTCTTTAGCTCAATTGCGCAGATTGCTTATGAGACTAGATTTGAATAAAACCTACGAAGCCTGCAAATGGTTTGTGTTTGTAGGACTGAATAAGCTGGCTGACAGGCACAACCGGGGACAGCCAGCGCTTGAATTAAGACTGTCTTATCCAGACCAATATGCAGCCAAGGACCCACTTATTTGGGTGTTCTGTTCGACCATTGGCGAGGTTAATGCCTGCAAACCCTTTTTGCTTGAGGTTCAAAAGCAGGGCCGTCTGGTGTTGATTACAGACAGGCGCTGTTACGAAGCGAGTTATCGTCGGAATTTTCCGAACGCCGTGATCGCCGAACTTTCCGGGCGTATCGACGATGGCCAAACGTTGCTAAAAGCCCTGCCACCCGCAAAGTTTATCGTTTGTGAAATACCCGCTTCGCCCGTCGATGCCCCGTGCCGGCTGTCTTATAGTGTGTTACGGGCCGCACGCCAAGCAGGCGCGCAGTGTTATCTGGTCAACGGTTGGTTGTATCACTACACGCCCTCTTGTCGAATGGACCAGATTGAAGATCGTTTTTTTGCAGGTCATTATCTGAACAGCTTCTCATTCCTGACGGTACAAACCGAGACGGTACGGCAGCATCTGCTGGAACGGGGTGTCGATAGTGCGCGGATTTCTGTCGGCGGTAACATGAAATTTGATTCCATGGCCGATCAATCGAGTCAGATTCTGGATTCGCGCAGTGTCGGTGTTATCAATGAACTTAAGGCCGGCGGCCGGCGTATGGTGGTTGCGGGCTGTCTAACTGACACCTGGGAGTATGAGCTGGTGGCGAATGCATTTCACCAGGCGCTGAAGCAGGATCCTGCATTGTTTTTGGTCATGGCACCCCGTCATCCGGAATACCCGGAACAGAAAGTGGCGATTTCTCGAATTCTCGGTGCCTTGGACCTCAAGTATTGCTATAAATCGGCATTGGCTGAGGGGGAGGGCGTCGCGGAGAGCGCAGTGTTAGTGCTGGATACCTTTGGCGAATTAAAAAGCTTTTACGGTACCGCATCGCTCTGTTACGTGGGCTTGAATCATAATGTACTAGAGCCGCTGAGTTTTGGAAAACCTGTTGTGGTTTCGCCGGGATGGGAGGAGACATTCCCGAGTTACCCTGTCTATCAGTTGACCCAGGAGCTGGATCTGCTCGAAGAAGCCCCCAGCCCAGAGCAGCTTACAACGGCCATGCTGCGTGAAGAGGCTGACGAGGCCGCCCGCACCTTAATCATGGCGCAACTCAACCGCTTGTCTGGCGCTGTCGATCATAGTCTGGAAAAAGTTTTTGCTTGATTAAAATAATTGGCGTCAACATAAGGATGGTGAATGAAAGGGACTACCGCGCTAGGGCAGCGAATGTTAACGGTCGCATCGGCATTATGCGGCGGTAAAACATTATCGATTCTGATATATCATCAGGTCGTAGAGACGAAAGACCCGATGCGCCCGGATGTGCCCGATCGCGAGGAGTTTCGCTGGCAGATGGAGTTGCTGCGGACCTGCTTTACACCGCTTCCCCTTGCCAGTGCGGTCAAGCAGCTGAAAGCGCAAACACTTCCCGATAGAGCCGTATGCATCACTTTCGATGATGGTTACCGCGATAATCTCGACGTTGCCTTACCTGTCCTGAAGCAATACCGCATCCCGGCCACAGTCTTTGTCGCGACCCATTTTAGCCGCGGCGTTAATATGTGGAATGACCGGGTGATTGACCTGTTTTCCAGGCTATCTTGCGATGAAATTGACCTCTCTGAGCTCCATCTTGGCTGTCAGAGGATCGAGACCCTGCAGGATAAACGCAGAGTTTGCGAGCAACTGCTGATGGCGTTGAAATATCTGCAGCCTGAGCAGCGCCTGGCCTGCATCGATAAGCTATATCAGCAATACCACATCGCAGAATTTGCACCGAAAATGATGAGCCCCGAGCAAATTGTTGCGCTGGATAGGGCTGGCGTCGAGATCGGAGCCCACACGGTAGACCACCCCATCTTAAAAGTGCTCAGCCCGGCGCAGCAGTATCAGCAGATTGCTGACAGCAAACTTTATCTGGAAAAGCTGTTAGGTAAACCCGTAACAGGATTTGCGTACCCAAATGGGAAACCCGGACAGGACTACGATAACGTCGCGGTGGAGCATTTGAAAACGCTCGGCTTTGAATACGGCGTTTCAACGGCGTGGGGGGCAAACGTGCGGGGTGCTAGCGAGTATGAACTGCAGCGCTTTACCCCATGGGAAAAAAAACCACTGCTGTTTCAACGCAGATTGATATGGAATCAATTGGCCGCACGATTTACCCGGCGGGCTAATAGACTAACGCAGGCATGAGTTCACATTGGCCACTAGAGAGGTTAATCGCATTATTAAGGCGGCAACTTAATACCGTGCAAAAATGCCGCCTTAATAGGCGGTTCATGGATGAACCGCCGTGGCGCAAAGCCACGTGAGACAAGGACGGACATGCGCCGGCCTTGTCGTTATCAAAAGACCGAACGGATCGGTATTTTGATGCCAGGTTAATAGTCTATAGGTCAACGCAGGTTAATAATGCGCTAAGACAACAGGAGCAAGAATTGAAACAACCGCAGTGGATGCTTTATCCGGTTAGTGAGTTTGAACAGTGGAAAGCGGCATGGGACGGGCTTAATCAGGCCTGTGCGAATGGCTCATTACTGTTGTCTTCAGATTTTGTAACCCCCTGTTTGAAATTCTTCTGCAATGACCGCACGACGCTAGCGGTAGCCAGGCTCGATGGCGAAGTGATGGCGCTCACCCTCGTTGAGAACCTGGGGTTGGGTCGCTGGCAAACGCTGCAGCCTTCCCAGGCACCGATCGGATTCTGGTTATGTCGCCCCGGCGCGTTTGATGACACGTTACTACGATCATTAGCGAAGTCTCTGCCCGGTTGGGTCTTGTCTATCAGTATTACCCAGCAAGATCCGGCGTTATTCCTTCGCCCCAACACGAGCAATAAACTCAAAACTCTGGACTATATAACGACAGGGAGGCTGCCAATCCCGGCTGATTTTGAGGATTATTGGGCTGCTCGCGGTAAAAACGTGCGCCAGAACACCAATAAAGCGCGTAATCGGTTAGCGAAAGAAGGTATCAGCATCGACTTTGATATTTGCCGCGAACCGACATGTATTGAAGCGCGGGTCAAGGATTATGGTGACCTGGAGAGTGCTGGCTGGAAGCAGGCCACAGGGACGTCGGTGCATTACGCTAACGAGCAAGGCCTGTTTTACATCGAAATGCTGAAAAACTTTATGCCAGAACGGGGCGAGGTCTGGCGTTATCTGTTTAATAATGAAGTCGTGGCAACCGATTTTTGTATCCGTGCCAACGGGGTGCTGTATATCCTGAAAACGACCTACGCCGAAGCGTGGAAAAAGTATTCACCGGCATTTATGATGCATTTAGAGGGAGTCCGCTATTGCTCCGATAACGATATTGATGCGATTGAATTCTATGGTCCTGCGATGGAGTGGCACAAAAAGTTAACCGATGAATTACGAACGATGTATCATATTACCTGGTTCTCGTCGCCTATGGTTTATCAATTAAAGAGTGCCTTAACACGCGTTAAGTCTAAATCAGAAACTACATCTGATAATACTTGTTAGGTTGGGTGGTTGATGGGAATTAGCAACAAAGATAAGCCCCTCGTTAGCATTATATTGCCGACCTATAACGGAGAGCAATATATAGCTGAGACACTTAAGAGTGTTATAAATCAGAGCTATAGCAATTTTGAAGTTCTTGTTATCAATGATGGCTCCACAGATAATACGCTGTCCCTGTTGGAAAATATTGACCCAAGAATAAAAGTTATTTCTAAAAAGAATGGGGGGATCGCCAACGCCAGAAATAAGGGGCTGGCTAATGTTAGCGGGCAGTATGTTGCTTTTCTCGATCATGATGATATCTGGCACCCTAAAAAATTGGCGTTACAAGTTGATTACCTGCTTAACAACGATGATATTGCGGTTGTGTATTCTGATTTTACCCGCTGGGAAGGCGGTGAAGCCAACGCGTTTTACGACAAGGCGATTGAATACAGCATCAATGACAAATACTCGGGCTGGATTTACCAAGAGTTAGTGATGACCAATCACGTGTTGTTTAGTACCGCACTGTTTAGAAAAGCGGTGTTTGACGATGTTGGTGTATTTAACGAGACACTCAAGATTGCCGATGACTGGGATATGGCGATACGGATTTCACGTAAATATCAATTTTTACAAATAGTACCATCGCTTGTCCTGTATCGGGTGCATCCGCTGCAAACCTCAAGAAAAGTCGTTGCTGAAGATTATGAGTCCAACTGCAGGCAGTCGATTATTGATCGCTACGGACTGGTTGGCCCTGATGGTACAAGAGTCGATGAGATCGAATTGAACAGGCGTTTCTTTCGAAGCCTGTTCTGCCACGCTTACATGAACTTTCGCGGTGGTGACCCTGGTATAGCCGCGCGTTATTTTGTTAAGAGCCTGTACCGAAAACCCTACGATTCTAAGTCATGGTTTTTTTTACTGTGCTGCTTACCGCTGATCGGTAAACGGTATCTGTTAAGATTTTTTCGTTGATAGCATCGATTTTATCAAGAAAAATTAAAATGGTTTAAGGTGATTATTCATGTCAACTAAAAAGCTTATCATCGTTGCGGGTATGCACCGCTCTGGCACCTCAGCAATGACCGGGGCTATCGAGCAGATCGGGGTTAAACTGGGTGATAACCTTGCGGGCCCTCAGGCAGGCATAAACGATAAAGGTTATAAAGAAGATCTAAACGTTATCGCCTTGCATGAAGAGATGCTGTGGTCTATTCCTGCTGCCTGGGATGACATTATTCCGTTCCAGATCAGACAGATTGAAGCGATCAACAAATATAAACAAAAATTAGCCGATATCTTGCGTGACTATTTTAAAGCGAGCGACCTATGCGCCGTGAAGGACCCGCGTATCTGTTTGTTTATTCCGTTTTGGATAGAGGTCTGTCGAGAGCAGGGCATTGAAATCCTGTTTATCCTACCCTCACGCGACCCAGCAGCGGTTGCTAAGTCGCTGCATAAGCGCGAGGCCATGCAAATCGATAGGGCGCTGATGCTATGGCGCAGATATATGCTAGCGGCCGAGCGCAGTACACGGGAACAGCAGCGGATATTTGTCAGCTATGAAACATTTATTCAGCATTCCGATCCGGTAATGATGCAAATTATCGAACGGGTGGGCAGGAGTTATTTTGGCGCGCTCGACGGGTTGTTGGCCAAGGCCCGGGATTTTGTCACACCCTCATTGAATCGCAGCGCACAGGCTCAGCTCGGTGCTTGTGACCCGTTATTGTTTGAGCGATGTAGTGAAATTCACGCGCGTTTTAGTGATCAGATTGGTCGCGACCTAGCGAATACTGATACCGAATTTTTTGATAACGTGTATGCAGAGTATATGCGGTACGTAGAAACTATTGATGTTGTGCTTCTTGATCAGATTAAGGGTTATGCAATGCATGCTCAAGAATATAGAAATTATTGGAATGATTTTCGATATTCTAGAGCAAGTCGAGCTGTAGCATTAGGAAAAAAATACTTTCGTTTGTAAATTAAATGTGTGAATTTGTTAGAAAGTGTTTTTATTTTTTAATGGTTCTTACGATATTTCTTGGCTGTTATATTGAAGCTTGGGTTCGTATATGAAAAAAGCAGTTTTGATTAATGATACTACATATGATTTTCACCACGGCTGCGAAGCAGTTGTTTCTGCGATAAAAAATAATTTATTCGAACGAGGCGTTGAGGTTGTTGCTACCTGCCCAGTTGGGGTTCATTTCAAAAAACACCCTAGACTGTTAAGTGAGATTAAATCGGCAGATCTAGTTGTCATTAATGGTGAAGGGACAATTCATCATGGCAGAGAGAAAGCTGGCTGGCTTCTTGAAGTTTCAGATTACACTAGGTCAATAGGCGTTCCATGTGCGCTTATAAACATGACCTATCAGGAGAACCCGACAGAGTTTAATGAACGGCTTAAAAACAACTTTTTAATTTGTGTTAGAGAATCTGAGAGTCAAAAAGAGGTGGCTTCTGTAGGACTAACGGCAGAAATTGTGCCAGATCTTACCTTTATTCTTTCCAAAAAATACAGCGAACTTTGTTTTGATAGGAATGGTATTGGAATCACAGACAGTGCTTTTTCTGACGTTAGTAAGGATAATTTGATGTCTGCAATAGAGAATAGTTATCTATTTCTTCCTGTTTTGAGAAGCTATCGGAACGAAGGTCAATTCTCTGTCAAGGAAAAGCTTAGGCATTTGAAGTTTTTGTTCGCTAATAATTTTATTAAAGAAGATTTTAATGTGCTCTCAGAAGAGCAGTTTCTGAAAGTGAGGAATAAATATATAAAAACAACGTTGAAGTCGTATATGGATTCAATTTCAGGGCTCGAGCTTTTACTAACCTCAAGATTTCATTCCCTGTGTTTTTCTATTGTTACAGAGACTCCTTTCTTAGCTATGAATAGTAACTCTCATAAAGTAGAAAGTTTGCTTAAAGATATAGGTTTAGAACATAGGTTGGTTGATAGGTGTTTTTTTAAAAATAAAATTTCTTCTGGTGAGTTCTTTTTTTCTGATGATGAAATAGACAGGATTAAGGAATATAAACGGAATAGTGTCTGTGTAATTGATGATATGTTTGACCGGCTCAGTTCTATTTGATTGTTTATGCATTTCTTCGAAATGTGTTTGATCGCGTGTCAGTTGAAGTTTCCTGTTGAAAATAGTCGTATTTACTTTTTCAGCCAGTAGGTTTTATGCCACATGGAACGAGATCAAACCTCTTGTTTTTGGTGCTATCTAATGGGTATGGGCGCGACCATACCATCATTGTTTTCTACGTTTTCCGTATATAAGTTTGGTCGGAAAGCTAACGGTTTGTATTTGTTCTACATATTTTGGTTTTGTATATTTATAATGCCATGTAGATGTTGTCTTTGATCACATGGTGTGAGAGGCTGGAAATGTTTTCTAGTGCTTGTTTTTATAGTTTTATAATCCTGGTTTTTATTAAAATCGTGTGTATTGAAAAGAGTTGTTTCTTAACATAAATAAGTTGGAATAGCGGCTAGATATCTTTTACCAGATTTTGCTAAGCACAGAGTTAATGTGAAGCTTAGCAAACGAATATATACTAAACTTGCAAAGCCGAAAATAAGAAAAGATAGGCTGACATGAGCAGCGTAATAATGTGGTATGCCGCTGAATGCTAGGTGGGGGCAGTGCTATGAAGGTGTAAACAGCGACCAACAATCTTAAGCGGGAAACTGAAGGCATCAAGGTCTGCATGCGTGCCAGGGTTGAACCCATATTCAAATTCATCAAGTACCAGTGCTGTTTTATCATGGCTTCTTACCGTGGATTGATGAAAAATGGTAATAAAATCAACATGCTATTTGCGTTATCAAACCTCTATCAGGCAGCACCGGCTGCCTGATAGAAAAATGAAGGGGTTGTAGTCGTAGATCGTCCCATTTTTTACTGGGACCTTAGGATTGGTTAGCTTTTATGGTTTAACCAGAGCACCCCGCGTATTTTCAACACAAGTCTTTTAAGGATTGGCATGAAAATAGTAATGACATTGCTTGTGCGTGATGAAGAAGATATATTGCGTTCAAATATTGATTTTCATCTTAGTCAAGGGGTCGATTATGTTATCGCAACTGACAATCTCTCGGTCGATGGTACAAGGGATATTCTGAAAGAATACGAAAAGAAAGGTGTATTGCATTATATATACGAAGATAATGATAATTACAACCAATACGCTTGGGTGACTCGAATGGCTCGTATCGCTTCTACTCAATTTGAAGCGGATTGGGTTATTAATAATGATGCCGATGAATTTTGGTGGCCAAGAGATGGAAATCTGAAGAGTGTTTTTTCGAAGCTCCCCAATAAAAGTGTGTTTGGAATCCCTTTTAAAACAAATATAGTCAAGGCACAAAGAACGAATTTCGTTTACACGGATGTTGAGAGTGATGAAGTACCATTTTATGAGAGGATGTGTTTTCGTGAATTATGTTCGTTGAATCCTCTTGGGCAGCCGCTGCCTCCGAAATCTGCTCATATTGCAAGTAGCAAAGTTAATGTTGGTCAAGGTAATCATGATGTGGAAGGGATAGGTAAAAAAATAATTTCCGAAAACTTGATTGATATTTTGCATTTCCCGATAAGAAGTAAGCAGCAACTGGTTAATAAAATTGTTAAAGGTGGTGCCGCCTACGAAAGAAATACTGAATTATCGGAGGATATTGGAAGTACATGGCGCGAGCTTTATAGAAAGTATAATGCAGATGGCGATCTGGATGAGTATTTGCAATCCAACACTTACAGTAAAGCAAAATTACTATCAGAGATAGAAAGTGGGCGAGTAGTTGAAGATCGTAGGCTGTTTAATTATTTTAAGATAATGTAGTAATGTTGTGTTTTTAATGTTTTCTTTTCGGCGTCTACGAGCTCGGGACGGCCGGTCATTATTGTTGTCGAAAATTTATTAACTTGGCATAAAAAGGCCGAATGGATCGGTTTTTTAATGCCAGGTTAATATATATCGTTCTGTAATTCTGGTTTGTTTTTTGCTCGTTAAAACAGGATTGCACTGTAAGAGATCGAGCTATCGCTACAGGCACAGTACAAGAAACAACCTGGTCATCAGCAAATATTAAATAATTGGAATTGATATTAGTTAGAAAATAGCTCGGGCCGCCCTTAGCTACGATGCTTATATTTCTGGAATGCACTTAATAAAACATTTTCCATCCCCTCGGGCTTTCCGGTTGAAAACCAAAGCAAAAATGAACCCGCACTAAAAAAAAGTGCGCCGACAACCGGCCAGATTAGCAATGCATATACCGGCGATAAGTCGAAGTGAAGCTGCCCATATTTAACACCTAGATACATCAGATAGGAGATCGCTAAGGGTCGGAGCAGCATCGTTAATACGCTGGGTATATCTTGCTTCCAGTCTGCCATCGCCAGGTACATAAGTGCCAAAAATATATACAGTTGTACAAACATGCGCGACGATGCGATAATTTCCAATGAATCAAAGCCTTTTAGAGCAATAGCGGCAAGCAGTATAATGATGCCACCCGCGACTATAACCAATGCGACCTCTTTGACTTTGTTTTTGACCATCAGAAGCGGGCCAAAGGGGGCGCTAAGCGCACCAATCGCCCCTGAAATACTCAATATTTCGAGAATAGGCGCGGCGGGTAACCATTTAGCGCCAAATACCACCGTTATAAATTCAGGTGCCAGTGCGGCGACACCAAAACCGATGGGGAGCACGATAAGTATGGCGGCGAAGGAGCTCAAAAGGCCTCTTCTCAAGCGGTCTGAATCATCCTGTACCAGGGAAAAGCCCGGCATAAGGGCTCTGCCGACCGGCAATGCGACTTCTCCGGTGACCATCTGTCCGACTTCGCTGCCTATATAATAATAGGATGTGCGTTCCGGTCCGAAATTTGCTCCGATAACAAACTGTTCAATCTTTGACATGCTGACAATGCCGACGTTTCTGACTTGTAGCCAAACAGAGAATGAGAAGATTTCTTTTGCTCTCGCCAGACTTAATTGAGGCAGGTAGGGCAGCATGATATAGCTTATTAACACATGTCCGGCAGAACCAACCAATATTCCGTAGACCAGTGCCCAGTAGCTATTTAAATATAACGCTAAAGAGATCGTTGCTATAACCGATATCAATTTAGTGGATGCTGAGTAGTTAAAGTCTTTGTGAAAAGTTAAATTCTTTCTGAATAGAACGCATTTTGGATTGCTCAGAGCGCTAATCAATGGAGTAAGGCTTAGCCATCGCATGATGGTGCCAATTCTTTCATCATTATAATAATCTGTCGCTACCCATGAGAGTCCTAATATGACTGAAGCAGTGATGCATCCCGTAATGATTTTAAGCGTAAAAACTGTATCAAAGTAATCTTTGCTGACTTCCTGTAAGCGAATGATTGCCTGATCCATTTCCATTTGGGTAAAAGCACTGATCATGGCGGTAAATACACCGGCCATGGCTATCAAGCCAAAGTCGTCCGGCGAAAGCACCCTGGCGAGCACGGCGGTACTGACCAGGCCGAGCAACCTCACTACCCAGCGGGACACAAACATCCAGACAACGCCAATACCAATTTTTTTAGTAAGGTCTTCGTTATTTGCTAACGTAGCTTTAGACACATCTGTTCCTTTTTTAAGGCGCTTTATTTTTCAAGCAGCAACGTATTTCAGTTAGGTTTTCTTGGTCAAATAATGCGACCTAATCTGCTCTTGAGTTGGTTGCTAAAGCAGTGACGATCCTTTTGTCTTTTATCTGGCATCAAAAGACGGAATGGATCGGTATGTTGATGCCAGATTAATAGTTGCTGTGGCTGGCCTTTGTTATTCGTCCTTTTATTGGCGATGTGGTCGATTTTTTTAATTATGTCAATCCCAGGTTCAGGTTGTCGGAATAGGTTGTTCAATGCTTAAACTATTCCCACAGGTCTGTTTTTTGATGCGTATAATCGTTTTTCCTTGGTTTGTTTTTTTAGCCGGATCACATACCTGCTCGAAGTGTATAATTGCGCTAGGGAATTCTATTGCACCATTCACTAATGGCTTAGGAACAGGTCGTGCATCCTTGGTATTGTTATTAATATTAGCACTAGCATTGCTAAGTATATCGGGTTGCAATACGACCATGAAATCCTGTGTCGTTGTTTCATATGGGTAGCGTATTTCCGTGCGCCAGAGGGGTTGCTCGAACCAGGGCTGGTCGGAGCTGCCTTCAACGTAGTTATCGACTATCGATGTTACGCCTTCGCTGCCGGCTTCTATATAGTACTTATGATTCTTGCCACCAATCTGTGTGATCTGGTCGACGGATGGCTGTAAGACGGTCATACGCAGTACGCCGGCTTGGTGGCGGGTGGTTAGTCCTTTGTTGTCCAGGGGGGTCTGTAAAACGCCGTCGTTTAACTGGCCTTTTATCACGGCATGGTTACTGGATTCGAATTTTTCATAGGTATGCAGTACCCAGCGTGCTTGATAGCTGGGATCTGTGGTGATCACCTGATCACGCACAATAAGGCTGTCTTCAGCATATAGGTAGAGGAGCGCGCGGGTCACCCGTTTGACTTTGCCCTTGTTGCCGCTGGCGGCATACCTTGTGCTGTTATAGGCGCGGGTAATATCGGTTTCGATATAGGTGGCAATTCCCGGTTCGCTCGCGTAGGCCAGCAGTTCGCTGGTCCCGTAATGGGTACCTGCATAGCGGCTTTGTAGCCAGTGATCAAAGCTTCTAATCGCGCTACCCGTAGGGATAACCAGGCGCTGACCGCCATCGGCCACATTTTTTTTAAATAGATGGTTTGGAATCACTTTTTCGTTTGGATCAACAATCAGTAAGCTATTTTTGGCAATAGTGCGTATGGCGTAGTTAAGTCGGTGTGGTGACAGAAACGCGCCATAGGTGCTGGAATTAACCGCCAATGCATTGCCTTTAAAGAGCGTAAAGTGGCCGGCGTCGTAATGCTGGTGATGGGTAAAGATATCGCTGGCGCGATAAGTGATAAACGTGTCCTCTGGCCCCCATCCTGCGCGGATCACCAGGTGGTTACTGTAACCGGGGCCGAACAATGCGGCCGTTGGCTGGACACCCATAACATCCTTGAGTGTCTTGACCGTTTTAGCCGTACTAACACTGACACTCGGATCATTAAAAATCAGTGTTTGCCAGCGGCGTCCTCGGTAGTAGGAGGCATTGGGGTGTAAGTTTTTTAAATAGTGTGAGTAGCGTGCTAAAAGTGGCTCCCGGCTGGCTTGGGCCAGTATATCGATGGTCCTCCGCGTACCTTCTTTTAAGTCAGACCGGGACCCTTCGTCCCCCCAGCCTTCGATGCGGTTATCGGGGCGCGTCAGATAGATGTGCCATAATCCGACCCGCCGCATCAGGCGATCGAGTTGTTGTCGCTGTGCCACATCCTTGCTTGAATTTTTGAATGAGGCCAGTGCTAAGGCTATAGGCATGCCGCGCTCCTGCAGCCAATAATTGTAGCCTTCGGGCCATGTTTCGGTCGCGCTGATAGCCGTGATGACATCGTTGAAGTGGCCGTAGGCACGCGAGTAGAGGCGCTTGTTGGTTGGAAAATTGAGGTCCAAGACCGATGCCAGCAAGAAGGCAGAAGCGGCAATGGTACTGCGCCCGTGCCAAAGCGACGCGTTACCACCATCCAGTAGTGATAAGTGATCCAGCAAGGCGGTACGCATTAAGTCGTCGATCTGTTTAATTGCATCCGCACTGAAGTTGGGGTTTGCTCTTGCCAGATCATAACTCAGGGCTAACCACCAACTATTACCGTAGCGGCCGGTGGCTTTGGGCGCGACAACGCGGAAGTTGACCAAGGCTGTTTCAATTTGATCGGTTGTTACGCGGGAGGGGCTGAGCAGCGAGCAAAAAATCAGTTGTTCAAGTTGCGCGCTGTTGCAATCGACTGGCGTATTTTCCTGGTTTCTTTTCAGCCCGGCCAGGCGTTCGCTAAAGGCATGCGCGGGTGATAGGCCGTCCCAGCCCTGTAGCTCGGTCATTAAAATTCTGGGATAGGGGCTTTCTACAGCACGTTTCTGAAATCGGTCACTATATTGTTCACCAGGTTTGATCAGCGCAGCGTTATTCGTTGTGAGGCCGGCCTTTGCGCTGAGCTTGTTGAAAAGGGTCAGGAAGGATTGATCGGGTATCGTTGCGCCAACATTGAACCAAAACCACAGGACACCAGCCAGGCTAAGTGGTATCAACAAGAGCAAAATACGCACAATAAGCTTAAGCATCTCGCCAAGGATAGCAATTAGCCGTTGACTAGGGTTATGCTCGTCTTTAGTCAATGTCGGGCCATATTCGTCGTGGCTGTTAACGTATAGGTACTGATCATTTAGGCACCGGTGATTGCTCGAGGTAGCGTTTTGTTGAACAGCGCATTATCCATGCTTTATTTGGCAGTGGCGGCCTGGTTACTAACCACGCTTTCTCAGGGAGCGGTTTATTTCGGCCTTTTGGTTAGCCTGTACCTGTTAACTCTTCGTTGGCTACCACAGCTTGTTTTAGCGGTACTACCGGTAAGCGTCGTCTTGGTCGACTCGACCCCCTGGTTTGGCTGGCGGTTATTCAACGAATTGGATGTCATTGTACTAGTCTCGATAGCCGGCACAACGCTATTTAGCCCCCGTATAAGCCGCGCAGCTAAAGACCCGCAATATTCATCAGGGGCTGACATCCCCAGAACCTTCATCATACTCTGTTCAGTGTGGCTGCTAAGTTGGCTGGTCGCAACGGTGAGTAACACAACTCAGTGGCAGCTCCCGGCGCTTGCGGTGTCCGATGTATTTTATTTTACCGCTGAGTATGGAATTAGTCTGATAAAGGCGATTGCCTATTCTTTTTTGCTGTGGCGTATGTGGATCTCGCTGTGCGAATTGGACCGGGATAAGTCCGTTCGCTGGCTCTTGGGTGGCTTCGCTGCGGCTGGCGTGACGCTGTTTGTTATTGTGGCCTGGGAGCGTGGGGTTTTCGGCAGTTTGTTTTCGGGCGGGCCCTATTATTATCGGCTACAGCCGTTATTGGACTTTACCAGCAGTTATCGCGTTACCGGTATGTTTTCTTCTATGCATACAGGGGGAGAGACCATCGATGGCTTCATCATAATAGCGATATCAATGATCATCGCGGGCCTATTCTATTATCGTGGCATGAGACAACTGGTGTTTGTGTTCGCGTTGGGCTTACTGCTGTATAGCTTGCTCGTGACGTTTACGCGGACGACTTACGTCAGTTTTGTTGTTATTGCCTGTGTGGCTGGGCTGTATGGATTCGCCGGCAATAATCACGGTGCGCCTAAATTTAGCGCATGGCTAGCCTATGGCGTGGTGTTTTTGTGCTTGTCGGGTCTGTTTTATTATTTGCACCGGGCAAGCGGGTATATGGGGCTGGTTATCGCTTACGGAATCCTTACTTTTGGCTTGCTGCGTTCGTCAAGCAAAGCGTTACATCATCTAAACCGATGGTTGGTTGCACTGGTGTATGCCTTGGCCATCCTGGGCGGTGTTTATGCTCAGTTAACCAGTAAATGGGTGCCTGCTTCTGCCTATAGCCTCGCCACCGTTACCGTTGCGTTGCTGCTCTTAAGTGCGTGCGCAGATGGCATGGGTCGGCAGTTTAAATTGTCCATTCCAAATATGGTGATGTTGTTGGCCGCGATAGTCATGATCAGTTTTGTGTTGTTGACCCTGCTTGGAAGCACTCGGATGACAGAAAGGCTAAAAGGCGTTGACGGTGATGTACACAAGCGTTTGTCCCATTGGACCGACGTTATGGCAGCGCGAACAGGCGGTGTTAACAGGTTACTCTTTGGTATGGGGCCAGGCTCGTTTCCCGAAGCCTATGCGGTCGCGCATCCCGATAAGCTAAGGAGCGTGGGCAGTTTTCTATTCTCACAGACGGGTATAAGGCTAGGCATCGGCAATGACCTTAAACTGGCGCAGAGGGTCAATCTTTCTTCGCAGCATGCCTATAAGGTCAGAGTGGTTATTCTCTCACCGGAGAAGGGGGCGCTGGAGATCGCGTTATGCGAGCGAAACCACATATTCGCCAGTAACTTTGTTATTCCTTGTTCTAGCCATCGGTTGCCATTGGACGCTTCTCCTGAACCTCAAGAGTTTGAGTTCTTGATCAACACGGATAAGGTAGGGGAAGGGAGTATCCGTTCTCGCTGGCCGACAGTGTTTCAATTCAATAATAGAGGAAATTCGATAATTACTGTCCAGAATGTCGCGCTTTATACAGAGGGTGAAAATATTCTACGTAACGGTGATTTTTCGCAGGGGCAAGCGTATTGGTATTTTTATAATGATTTTCAACATCTACCGTGGCATATAAAAAATATTCCATTAAGTTTATTCTTTGAGCTTGGGTTGTTTGGGCTTATTTCGACCGCGGCATTGGTTCTGTATGCGCTCAAAGGGTCTGCTACGGCAGCGTTAGGCCAAGATCACTTTGCACTGGGTGGTTGTTTGGTTCTTATCGGTATGGCTGTCATCGGTTTGATGGGTAATCCGTTGGATACCCCGCGTATCGCTATGCTTTTTTATTGGCTCGTGCTGATCATTGCTACTTGGCCTAGGACGTTATTAAGGCGGTAAGGTAATAGCGAGAAAAAAATGTCGCCTTGATAGGCGGTTCATGGAACCGCCATGGCATAAAGCCACGTGAGACAAGGACGGGCATGCGCCGGCCTTTTCGTTATCAAAATACCGAATGGATCCAGTATATTGATGCCAGATTAATAGTCTTTAGATAATTGCTTCAGGCTGTACAAAGGGGCAGATTCGGGAGTTGAGAGCGCGGTTGATTTCAAGATTCATTGGTGCCTTCCTAGAGATTTTCGTATAAATAAAACGGTTTATTTGTGGGGCTTCTGCTTAAATTACGACTAAATATTCATCGTTAAAAATACAATGAATTCAGTGTCTTGCTGCGAATTCGGCTGCTTCTGACAAACCATTTGCATAGGCTTTTATGGTGTGCTTTTTGTCGTACGTTTTAGCCGACGCCTTTCCCATGGCTGAGCAAAAGGCATCATCCTTCATAAGTCTGGTTATTATTCTTTGCATGCTTGCAATATCGCCTTTTTCAACCAATAAAATTCCGCAATTTTCTTCAAAATATTCTGTTGTTGTATGAGTTTTGGTAATGACAACGGGCTTGCCCATCGCCATTGCGTCGAGCATGACCATTTGTCCGGCTGAAATATCATCGTCTTTTAGTGGAATTACGACTATTCTTGCTTGTTTGATCCTTGCATAATAGTCTCCTCCATAACAACCACGAACTACTTCCACTTGTTTCGAAAGAGTCGCCGAGCCATCAGTCGTAACTTGTCCGTCAGTTATAATCTGTAAGGATGTATCAGTGTTTTTTATAGCATTTATTAATGTTGGATAGTCTCGGCCTGATCGTCCAGCGCTTAATATTTTTTTCGAAAAAATAGATTCTGATTGAAACCCCGTTGCCCCGTTAACGTGATGGGCGTAAGGCATAAAGAAAAAACATGATTTAATATTCGGGAAAATGCATTTGTTTTCTTCTACTTCAAATTTCGAGTGACACACAATTACGTCCGAATTAGATAGAATCCAGCGATAATATTTGTATTTAATACCCTGGATAAAATCATTGTATCGCTGAGTATAAATAAATCCTGGATAGATTATCTTGGGCTTTCTACCGTAAAACCAGAACATAATGGTGAGAAACATGATATCGAAGTGACTGTTAACAACTACAGAGTCAACAGATTTCGAGTGTCTGAAGGTAAAAAAAGCTGCCTTGAATGAGAATAGCATCAAGTGTGGTAACCCAATAAGATAGCTCAGAAATTTATTGCTATAATTTAGCCTGACCCTGCTTGATATCGCCCGAGTATCATTGCCCGAAGCAATCAACGCCTTAACTATCGGAGAGTTCTGGGTTTCGTTTGCAAAAATCAAATATATATGGATATTCATTATAATTATTTACTCGATTTTTAAGGAAATACGATTGAGATACTAGACATATATGTGGTTGATGAAGGAAGTACGGTTACTAGCAGGATTATTGAATTAACGTTAATTATTAACCTGCATTAGCCTATAGCTCAATGCAAACTCATCCCTGATTTATTAACCCACCGTGTTACTAATAGTAGTCCATATTGGCCTGCTGTAATTCTTCATTTTCATGGTTGGTTTCGGCGGCGATAACGCATCGTTACGGTTTAGAACGATTCGTGAAAAAATTATACTTTTGAGTTGTTTTTGTCCGACAGGGAACCTTGTCCAACTCCGCTCGTATCTGGCTGGACAGGAGCATGATGAATGTTAATGTGATGTAGAACAGGTCCAGATACGCCATGTTGACGGTTAAGCCATTAAAGGCGAAACCCACGATAGAAAACTGCGCAAAATCTAGAGTAACTCGCTCCCACTTCATATTCGATAAAGCGAGTGCGCGCTTTGAATATTTATACGCCACTTCGACAATGCTAAAACCTAAAACAAGATAGAGGAATAGCCCTATATAACCCTGTTCTCCCAAAACCTGGAAATAGTTGCTGTGTACCGCTCTGTTTTCGTCGAGGTGTGCGACATGCTTGTAATAATAGGGCTTATAGTAAAAGGCATCAAAACCATTGCCGAAGAAGGGTCTCTCGGCTGCGATGTCCATGGCATATTGCCATTGGATTAACCGTGTCTGAGCTGAATGATCACTTACGCCCTGAATGGAATACATGCGGTCGTGCCAGGACTGCGGCATAAAGACAAACGCTATACCCAGAAATAGTGTTAATATCAGTATCTTAGATAGTTTGTTTTTGGAGCGAATAATAAAAAACGCAGACATTCCCAGTAAACCTACCAAACCGCCGCGAGATTGGGTGCCTAGTAATGAAAAGAAAAAGGATGTTGCAGTTCCTAATATGCCCCACTTGAACCATTTGTTGTCAAAGAGATGTCTGAACGCAACAGTGAGGGGGATCAGCAATTGCATCGCCATAGAGACACCATTGTTGTCTCCCCACGCCGTCTGAGGGGCTCCCCAGACTCTGCTACCTCCCCCCGTCAGAACGGTAAAACCCCCGCCTTTTAAGCCTGTATATCCTATACAAAGGATAAAAACGGTAATCAAGGCGATGGTCCAGTGGCGGGTATTCATAAACATCAGGATGAGAAAAACCAAAAGAAGTGTTTTGGTGAAATCTAGCCAATCACTGAAGGATAAGTTGAAATCAACCGCGAAAAATGTGGTTAACGTCGTCCAGGCATAGAATATGGCCAATAACTTAAGTACCGGGTGAGGAAGCACTTGATACCTGGATTTCCAGTGAATGGCTGCACTGACAAGGGTGGCCATTGCCATGATATCGAGCAGGGGGAAGCTATAACTCCAGCCAAAGGTGAGTTTGTTTGGGTTTAAAACCGAGAGCCACACCCAGCCAAGAATGCCCACCTGTGTTTTTTTAAGCGCTGCGATGGCGAGTAAAATAACAATAACGATCAAAAATATATCGCGCATAACTCATGTCCGATGAATGCCATTGTTAGAAACATAGTGCCGAAGCGCCAGCTTTGGATACCAGGAATTGATTGTAGCTGTTGTTGATTAGATCTATGTCGGTATTTTGGTTGATGTTGTCTGATCTACCGATGGTTTCTAATATATGATTTGATATAGCCTGTGAATAATGCTCGACGTCTTTATAGTTCATTAGATTGTCAATGATACTGATATCCGCCGAAAAGTCATGAATATTGACATTTTTCACGCTGTTGCTCAGTTCATAGAGCTCTTTTCGGAAACTACTGATTTTATTCCTTTCATTGCCCGGCAAAAAA
Source organism: Motiliproteus sp. (assembly GCA_041586615.1). GTDB lineage: Bacteria > Pseudomonadota > Gammaproteobacteria > Pseudomonadales > Balneatricaceae > Motiliproteus. Next base: position 51,721 of record JBFGZS010000009.1, read on the forward strand.
TTGAGGTAAGACATTGGTGGAATGAAAAGATGAAAGCTGGTGTTCGGATTTTCCTGTAAAAGCGGGCGCAAATCACGCGCTAGCGTGTCTCTATAGGCCGGTGCCTGATAGGTTGCTGCGGGTTTTGTTGCTTCAGCGCGCATACAGTAGTGCCGCACCACCTGCTTGCCGTCAAATTTGTCGGCCTGTTCACGGGTCCAGGAATTGAGCGTCTCTAGGTTAGTCGGGCCGATTTCCAACAGATTTTTGATTGACATCCATAATGTGTCAATCGAAAAAAGGTAGAGTAGATGCGACTTGATATCAGAATCATATAAGTATTCTGGGAAGGCTCCCTGGCTGAGCAAGTTATAATTACTGCCCATAAATGACCTGTAATTCATCTCCCAGACGACATGTTTAACCTGCTTATGAGCAAGCGCAAACGCTGCTACCCGGCTTTGCTCGACAGATGATGAGCCGCTGATGGCAAGATTTATGGTCTTGGTGCCCATTAAGCTGTCGAGGGTTGAGGCCAAAAAGTTTTCGCTGTGTGATGTCCCGATCAATATAGAATTAAAATCGTAATTCTTGACTAAACCAGGAATCTGGTGGCGCTGGCTTTTAACAAATATGGGGTGGTCTTGTTGTCTGTAAAATTGAATAGGATCGATAATAAAATTGGTCCCTGCCAGCAGGGAACCCCAAAGCATGGTGAACAGAATAAAGCTGTGTAAAGGTCTTATGTTGTTCATGCAGCGCCTAAAATTGAAAATAAAGAAACTCACTCACTTTATTCATGGATGCTAAGGAAATCACCAGCAACGCAGAGCAAAAAGAGGCCAATAACAGATGCGCTTTTTGGTTGGATAATTTTAGTTCGTTGTTCTCTATTTTGAAGGTCACATCATCGATGAACTCTTGGCTGTTCGGTAAGAAAAAAGCAATAATAATGCAGATAAATATCATCGCCAAAGCCCTGAGCGGTTCCGCCAAATAGGGGGAGTTTCCGTACAATAGGCTATCCATCGCAAACGAGCTGAAGTCAATGCTCGCAATATAGATGGTAAAGGCGCCATCGAAAGTCTCTGCCCTGAACAGTACCCAGGCTTCTATGACAGCAATAAATGTGATGATAATACTGATACTGTTGCTGAATCGGTTGTTTGATCGCGGCCAGTTTAATACTTTTCGAACTTTTGATGTCGCATGGTTGATTATTAAATAGACGCCATGCAAGGCACCCCATACGACAAAGTTCCAGCTGGCGCCATGCCATAGGCCGCCTAAAAGCATGGTCATAAACATATTGATATAGCGCCTGGCTGTGCCTTTTCGATTACCGCCGAAGGTGATGTACAGGTAATCCCTTAGGAAGCGCGAGAGCGTCATGTGCCAGCGTCGCCAAAAGTCTTCAATCGATTTGGCTTTATACGGCGAGTTGAAGTTAGCAGGCAGGTCGATGCCGAACATCCGCCCGATACCTATCGCCATATCAGAATAAGCAGAGAAGTCGAAATAAAGTTGGAAGCTATAGGCCAGGATGGCAACCCATGCCTCGATGATGGTAATACTACCGCCGTGATCGGCGGCGTAGAATACAGGGGTCGCGTAGAGCGCGATTGTGTCAGCAATGATTACTTTTTTAAAGAGTCCGAAACAAAATTGCAATAAGCCTTTCCAAAACATATTAGAATCAAAAAAAGCTTTGGTCTTGTCCATAAATTGAGGAAGCATCTCTTTATGATGGACGATAGGACCCGCGATGAGTTGAGGAAAGAACGTGATAAACAAGCAGTAGTGAACAAAACTGTATTCTTTTGCTTCATTTCTGTAGCAGTCAATAAGATATGCGATTTGTTGGAAGGTGAAAAAGGAGATCGCCAGTGGCAAGAGTATATTTAACGTTGAATAATCAGTGTTTGTTAATGAGTTTAACGTGCCGATAAAAAAATCGACATACTTGTAGTAGCCTAAGCTGAGTAAGTTAAGAACAACCCCTGTCGTTACCCATGCCTTTTTATAGGTCTTGTTTTTTGTTTTTGTCAGTAGGTAACCTAGGCTGTAATTGACGGTAATCGAAACCACCAGTATCGTTAGGTAGTCTAATTTCCAGTACGCGTAATAAACCAGCGATAAAATAACCAGAGAAACCAGGGAGGCTTCCCTGCCTACCGTTCGTCGTATTGCGTAGTAAGCCGCTAATGTAGCGGGTAGAAATAAAAAAACAAAGATATGAGAATTAAATAACATGCCTTATTTACTCTCGGAATTGTTTTTTTCTTTATCCGCGATATATTTGTCGTCTTGGTTCCATGCCCAGTAAATCGTATAGACGACACCTAGATTGACCGCAAGAAATAGAAGGTTTTCAATCATTTTTGGACTCTTGTCGTTGGACTCTTGTCGTTGGACTCTTGTCGTTGGACTCTTGTCGTTGAACTCTTGTCGTTGAACTCTTGTCGTTGAACTATGTGCAGTTGAACTCTTGTAGCTGGACCCTTCGTCTTTTATTTTGATGTAATACCAGTAACGTCACTAATTTGTATGAAATTTATGTTTTAACGTTGCTTTGAATATAGCGGTGTTTACCGGATTTTTCTGGTGGTATCGCATGAATTTCTTGAATATCGATGTTGACATTCTTTCCCAGTCGCTGCTGTAGACCAGTCGTTATTTTAAGCCGTATTTCAGCGCTCAGCGGCGGAGCTTTTGCTACGACCGTGACTTGGGTTAAATCCAGGCTGTGCTGGATGATCTTAAATTCCTGAACTTCGGGTATCTCACGGAGCACATAGATTAATGCTAGCCCATGCATCATCGTTCCGTCCTGAGAGACAACAAAATCAGTGCTGCGTCCTTCTATACGCTCAAGAACAGGCAGTCCTCGACCGCAAGAGCAGGGCGTATCCGATAGCGCCCCTACGTCGCCGGTACGATAGCGTAAGAACGGAAAACCACTGGTTGCCAGGTGCGTGATGACGATTTCGCCAGATTCGCCCACTGGCTGTGCATTGCCCTGGGCGTCGACGATTTCGACGATGATATCTTCAGCGCTTATATGCATGCTACCGGCTGGGCATTGATGGGCGATAAACCCTGCATCTCTGCCTCCATAGCCGTTTGCTACCGGGCAGCCAAATACTCTTTCGATCCTTTCGCGCTGGTGATCATAGAGTTTCTCAGAGGTGACAAACGCGACCGCAATTCCCAGGTTGTTGAGCGGGATGTTCTCGGCTTCCGCTGTCTGGGCCAGCAGGTTATATACCGATGGATAGCCGAACAGCATTTTTGGCCTTACATCGTGGATATTCTGGATAAATTTGCGAATCTGCTTTTGACTGAGATCGAAGGCCGGTAGCAAGTGTGAGCGCATGACATAGTCGCGCATCAGCTTGATACGATCCTGGCCATTGAGTTCAATGGGGGACCCCCACGCGACAATTTCTTTATCGCCGATATCAACACCCCACCAGCGGGTTGCTCTCCATTTCGCGGCAACGTCGTGGCTGACCCGCTCGTTGTTAAGAAAAAAAATCAAGGGTGAACCGCTTGAACCGCCGGTATTGAACGATTTGAGATCGTCAACATTATCGGCTTTAAGGTTATGTTCATTGTCGCGAATGAGTGCTTTAGTTAAAAAAGGCAAACTGGCTAACTGTTCAGCACCGTTAATCGCGTTGATATCTATACCTGCGTTATCAATCAGTTGCCGGTAATAGGGTACATGACGATAAATTTTCGCTAAAAACTCGCCCAGCTTCCGAGTTTGGATCTGCTTGATTTGTTCGACGCTAAGCCATTGGCTTTTTTCCAAGTCCCGGCGTAGTTTTACCGTAGTATGTCCTTTAAGCCTTTCTTGTAAGGGAAACAATAGGTTGCTTATGACTTGCGTGTAAACGCTGCTCATTCAAAATTCCCCTGCGCCTGTTTATAAACATGAGCGAGATCGGTTTTAATCCGCGCCCACTGAAAGCGTTTACTCGCTTCGAGACCTTGGCTGCGGAGCGTCGTTTGTAGGTTGGTGCTTGCGAGAACTTCGATGCTCGCATCAGCCAGTGCCAGGCTGGACTCTGGCTCGACTAAATAGGCTGTTTGACCATGTGTAACCAGATCGGGTATGCCTCCGGCTCGGGTGGATACTACGGGTAAACCGCAAGCCAGGGCTTCGATTATAGAGTTTGGTGAGTTGTCTACCCGCGTAGGATTGAGCATCAGGTCGGCGTCTCTGTAAAGCTCGGCGACTTCTTGGCGGCTGAGCCTGCCGCAAAACTCAACATGCGCATCGATATTGAGCGATTTGGCCAAGGAGCGTAGTGAGTCTTCTTCCGGTCCTGTCCCCGCGATGATCATCCGGGTACCAGGATAGTGTTTAAGCAAATGAGGCAGGGCATTGATCGCTAAATCGATCCCGTATATTTGTTCAAGATTACGTGTGATGACGATGATCGGGCCACGGACATTGTTGCTGGTTTGCTTAAACGCCCGGGGTACCTTAGGGGGGTAAAATAAGTCGTTGTTAAGGGTGTTTGGTATCACCTGTGTGTCTATCTGGCGTTTAGAAAATACCCTGGACAGAAACACTGAGGGTACGATACAGGCCGTTGTTCGTTGCAGGGACGGGGCGACCCATTTCCACGAGGTGTTAAAAAAATGTTCTGCATGCCCGCCCCGATAGTTCAGCACGAGGGGGGTGTTCGTCCAGTATGCGATCCAAATTGCGGGCACCGCATACAGGTGCCAAGACCAGCCCGAGTTCGCCATTAGGTGTGCGACATCACTGTGTTTTAACGCCGTTCGTAGCTGTATCAGATACGGGATCAGGCGAAAGAGTGCCCGTAAACCGCGAACGTTGCCAATAAAGGTCGGCCGATAGGCTGCGTTAGTCGCCACAAGTCGAACTTGAGCCTGTTCAAGCGCGAGTAACCGACAGAGTTCCGCCGTTTGATTGGCCATGCCCCCTGCAGGGGGAGGAATTGGTCCTATCACACAAACCTTGAGTGCATAAAAAACCTTGTCAGCATCAAACGGCATGGGTTAGTGGAAACCTTTGTAGCGAATGGTAAATCGGAAGATACTTTTTCACGCTGTTATTCCAGTTTCGTTCGTTGTTCACATAAGCGAGTCCATTGTCTATGACTTGGGCGTTCGTGGTGCTCTCCAGGATGGATTTAATGGACTGTGCGAGCGCGGCTGGGTCGTCAGCAGGGAATAAATAGCCATTTTCGGCGTTGCTAATCAGTTCTTTATGCCCGCCTACATCAGAAGCCAGGACCAATTTCCCCTGTGCCATCGCCTCCATAGGCTTTAATGGGGTTACCAGCTCGGTCAGCCGCATAGACTTTCTCGGATAGACCAGGAGGTCAATTAAACTGTAGTAGTCGCCGACCTCCTGGTGTGGCACACGTCCGGTAAAAATGACCTGCTTGTTGATCCCCAAAGACTCGGCCAACTGCCTGAGATAGGCGTCCTGGCTGCCACCGCCAACTAAAAGCAAGGTTAAGTCAGGCATTGACGCCTGTAATGTCGCCACGGCGTTGAGGAGTATATCGAGGCCTTCATACTCATAGAAGGAGCCAATAAACCCGATAACGGGTTTGTCTTTTAGTTGGTAACGTTCAAGCAAGTCTGCGCTCTTGCCTACAAGGACTTGAAACTGTTCAAGGTCAACCGCATTAGGAATGGTCGTTACTTTGTCGGCAGCGATGCCACGGCTGATGATATCGTTTTTCAATCCCTGGCAAATGCAGGTTACGGCATCAGCGTGCCTTAAAACATAGGTTTCCATTGCGCGTGTAAGCCGATAGCGGATGCTGTTCTCTTTGCAAGTACCGTGGTTTACAGCGGCGTCCTCCCAGAAGGCTCGTATTTCATACACCAGCGGTAGGCCTGCCTGCTTAGCGGCCAAATAAGCGGCTACGCCATTGAGTGCCGGAGAGTGGGCGTGGATAACATCGGGTGTTTCCTGATCTATGACGTCTAGAATCCGCTGCTTTAATGTTGGAATAATGGCGAGCTGGTTAAGAACGGGTAACTTACTCAGAAGTCTGGATACCGAATCGCTACGGTAAAAATGTAATCCGTCATGGGTTTCTTCTCTGCCGATGACCGCCCCTTGCTTGGGGCTGGTTACATGGCAGGTGTCTAGACCTTGCCGACGCTGATTGTTCAGAATGGCACGGGTACGAAACGTGTAGCCGTTGTGCAAAGGGATAGAGTGGTCCAGAACATGCAGGATTTTCAATGTATCAGCTCCCGTTCAAGCAACATTTTTATGCATAAATGCGGCAAACATTAGCAGCGTCCAAAGTGCGGCGCTGTTATCGCGGCGGCCCGATACATGCTGTTCGATTAATGCTTTCATCGTGTCTACGTTGAATAATCCGCACTCGACCATGCTGCCGCTCAATAAAGATTGACGAAGTTTCTCTTGGAGTGGCCCCCTAAACCATTTGATAAGCGGCACGGCAAAGCCCATTTTTTTACGATACAGCACATCGTGAGGCAGATGCGGCTCAAGGGCTTTTTTGAAACAGTACTTACCTTCGGAGCCCTTTAGTGTTGCTGCCGAATCGGCATTGAAGGCCCACTCCACAAATTTGTGGTCGAGAAGGGGGACTCTGACTTCGAGGGAGTGCGCCATACTTGCGCGGTCAACCTTGGTGAGAATATCGCCCACGAGATAGGTTTTTATGTCTATATACTGAATTTTCTTCAGTGGATCCGTGACCGGCGCCTTGGCTTCGTGGTGCCGGAACACACTGAGCGAATTGTAGCCATTGAGCTGTTTTTTGAGCGTTGGTGAGAATAATGCCTTTCGCGCATCCCGCCGCATAATGGACATCGTGTTGTGGTAGCCCTCGACACTGTCGAAGGCCATGGACTGAAATGTCGTCTTCGCCCGAAGGAAACGCGGTGCCCAGTCTAATTTGGGGTACGCTTTACCCAGTAGGCCAAACAGGGGCTTGCGAATAGCATAGGGGAGGGTGTTGCGGATTTTATCTTCATTGAGGTGCCAGCGATATCGGCGGTAACCGGCGAAAAGTTCATCACCGCCGTCACCCGATAGTGCCACGGTGACATGCTGTCTGGCCAGTTCACAGACGCGATAGGTCGGCATCGATGAACTATCGGCATAGGGCTCGTCGTAAAGGTCTGCGAGCTTGTCTAATAACTCAAAATCATCTTGATTGACGATATCGGATCTGTGGTTTGTGTTATAGCGTTTAGCGACGGTGTCTGCGAATTCCGTCTCATTGAATTCTTTAACGTCAAAGCCAATTGAGCAGGTGTTGACGGGGCTGTCCTGCAAATTTGACATAAGGGCCACAATTGCACTGGAGTCGACGCCTCCAGACAGAAATGCTCCCAGCGGCACCTCTGAGACCAAGCGTATTTTTACGGCTTCACTGAGCCGATCTATAAGTTCTTTATCGGTATCTTGCAGCGACAGGGCTTGGCCGTTTAGGTGGAGATCCCAATATTGTTTAGGCTCTGGCTTTGTTTGTTCGTTGCGGTCTAATAACAGGTAGTGACCAGGCTCTAGCTTAAAAACATCCTTGAAGATAGTTTTTGGTTCGGGTATGTAGCCAAATGTAAAATAATCTTCTATGGCCCGGGGGTCTAGTTGGCGCGGTAGGTTTGGATGTTGTTTAAGTACTTTTAATTCGGAACCGAAGATTAGCGCACCATCATCGAGTACGCTGTAATAAAGAGGCTTGATGCCGAGTCGATCACGGGTAATGAACAACTGTTGTTTGGTTTGATCCCAAACGGCGAAGGAAAACATTCCGCGAAAGCGTTCGACGCATTTGACCCCCCACTCTTCCCAGGCGTGGACAATGGTTTCAGTATCACTATGGGTCTGAAACACATGCCCTTTCTGTTTGAGTTCCTCACTTAGCGCCGGGTAGTTGTAGATCTCTCCATTGAACACGACGCACACGGTACGATCTTCGTTGTAGAGAGGCTGATGGCCACCTGAAAGGTCAATAATCGATAGGCGACGATGTGCGAGGCCGATACCGGGCGCGTAATGAAACCCATCGTCGTCCGGTCCTCGATGAGATTGTATGCCATTCATCCGCTGCAGCAGGTCTTTGTCAATGCTGCCATCGCCGTTAGGCCCTGAATGCGTGGAAGGATAATAAATACCGGCAATTCCGCACATGGTGTCCCTGCCTTATGTGTCTTTCGGGCTTAACCCCGGTTGTTGTTATGAGTCTACGAGTTACTTGCGTAAAGTGCAGCGTATTTGGCCACCATCTGCTCTAAACTGAAATCTGATCGCACGCGTTTATGCCCGGCATGTCCATGGGCAACGATTTTCTCAGGCTGGTCAATGTAATGCTGCATGGCTGTGGCCAGCGCGGATTTGTCATTTGAGGTTACAAGAAAACCGGTCCTGTTATCTACTACCAGATCAGGATTACCTCCCACACGCGTGGCAACAACGGGCTTTGCCGAAGCCATGGCCTCCAATATTGTATTGGAAATCCCTTCGGCAAGAGACGGTAGAACAAAGACACTGAACGTATTCAGCAGCTGAGGAATATCCGTGCGTACGCCTGGTAACCAGATCTGATCCTGTAACCCTGCATCAATAAGTTTTTGCTCCACTGTGGCGTAGCAGTTGCCGTCGCCGATAATGGCGAGGCGAATTGAACAGTCTGGGGGGTTGTTTACCCGGAACAGGTCGATAAAAGCATCGGCCAAGAGGTGGTGGTTTTTAACGGTCGCCATCCGGCCTATACAGCCGAAAATAATATCGGACTTAAGGTTCCAGTGTGGCGGAAAATCTTCAGCTGAGGCCGTGTTAGGTGCGAAACGCTGTGTATCGACGCCATTACAAATTAAATGTAATTTATCTTTTTTCACCTGGACCTTTTGCTGTAAAAAATCATAGCCTTCCGTCGATAGTGCAACGTAACCCTGCAGTATTGGGCGTAACAGGCGACGCAGCCAGATATGCTTAGGCTTTATGTCTTCTATAGCGGTGTCCCAGCCATGTTCTCCGTGTATTCGGTGCCCTGTACGCGCGAAAAAAGCGGGGATCTGGCATTCAAGCGCGGCAAGATTACGCGAATGCACCACATCCGGCTGTAGGCGCCTGAGTAGTCGGTAGATACGGTAGAGCATCGTTACATCGTTGCCAGACTTTTTCTTCATATCGACGTAGTCAACGTTGCGGCTGACGATGCGCTGTATATATGCGGGGTTATGTTCAGTAAGGCTGACGATCGTGTGTCGGTATGAGCGGGTATCTAAGCGATTAACGAGATTGACAACGCCATTTTCCAGCCCGCCAGTATCGAAGCGGTAGAGTATATGAACAATATGGATTGGGCGATTCATCGAAGCGCAACGTCCTTTGTTGTGTCGGTTTGATTATAATAGGCACTAATCAGGTGTCGGTTTTTAATAAGCGGCCTCCTGCTATGTCATGATAGGGCTCGTATCGGACGGTCTGTCCAGTAATTGTTTGAGAGGCGAGAGCGATTGTTCCCAGGAAAAGTTTTGCTCAACCCAGGCCCGATTCTTTTGTCCCTGCCGGTATTGATCCTGGTGCTTGACGAGATCGATAACGGCAGCGGCGAAATCTTCGGGCGTATCTGTAATTGACGACAACATGGCACCGGGATTGCCGATCCCTTCCATGGCAAGGGTCGTTGCGACAATTGGTTTTGCCATGGCCATCGCTTCCAATACTTTGTTTTGGATGCCTCTTGCAATCTGGAGTGGTGCGACGACGAGTGTCGCTTGATGCAGGTACGGCCTGACATCCTCCACCCTGCCAGTGACGGTCACGTCGAGCGTGTTTTGCAGGGCTTTCACCGTTGCCGAAGGGTTGCCTCCAACGATATAAAACCGGCAGTTTGGCAGTGATGTTTTGATATGGGGCCACGCCTGTTCTACAAACCAAACCACAGCGTCTTCATTCGCCCAGTAATCCATTGCCCCCGTAAAGACCAGGGTGGGGCACGCTGGATCGATACGAATCTCGGGCTCTCTAAGGTCTGCTGCAGGCGTGAAATAGTCGAGATCTACGCCATTTCTGATCGTATGAACCTTGTGATGCAGGCTTGTGGTTATTTGTTGGCAAAAAAAGTTTGTTTCGTCTTCAGAGACAAATAAAGAGGCATCAAATTGTTCTGTAACCAGGGTCTCGTAATTAAACAGTGTCCGGTGCTCGCGTTTAAAAAACCATTTTGATAAATAGGTTTTTTTAGCCGCGTACTGTAACCATTTATTCGAATCAACATCTACGAAGTCAATCACGCGGCGTAAACGCTGAGTCTCTGAGGTTTCTAGGTATTGAGCCATAGAAGAAGAGAATACAAAGGCCTTGGTTATATGGTTCTGTTGGGTCGTTTGCGATACCCAGCGCTGCATTTTTGCAGCGTGGAAGTAGGGTAAAGTGAGAGGCTTTCCGCTTAAAAAACAACTTGTACCTTTTATTAACGCGCTTAGCTTGACGAGCGGGATGTGGAAAATCTCTTCGCAGTAGGGCTCGAGTTCCTCTAGGTAGCGTAGGTCGTGATGATCATCAACGAAACAGCCGAGGTGTATGCGGTAGTGGCGGCTAAGGTGCTTTAGGATATTAAAAGAGCGAATCTTGTCCCCTTTGTTAGGTGGATAAGGGATGCGATGAGCTAAAAAGAGTAGCGATTCCATTAAGCGTCCTGTGAAGCTTTATTCGGTTCTAAGGCTTAAACATTTGAGATGCCATCTTTATAGATGTCGCGCATAGCCCCCCACTCGTAGCATTGGAGTAACCTGTCAATACGGGGCAGCATTTTGTTGAGGTTTGTATAGTGCCTGATGCGTGATTTAAGCGGCGCATGGGTAAATCTAGGCTGGTCTAAATCGATTTCCCAGGGGTGAAAATAAAAGCAGTAAGGTGTTGAGGTGTTGGCAATATAGTTGTTAATTGCCCAACGGGAAAAGGTTTCAGGAAGCAGCCTGAAATATCCACCACCCGCAATCGACATTCTTTTTCCTGCGATGCTAATCGTAGGCATCGGTATCTCGTAGATGCCTTCAGGTCTCATATAAGGAAAAGCTGGCCAGTCAGGAACACCATAAAGGTCATGATTAGTCGGTACGGTGCTAGAGCTATAGGTGAAGCCTGCTTGTTTGAGTAGTGCATAAGCCCATTCTGACTGTGTTGTTATAGAAAAGCTGGGCGCACGATAGCCCTGAACCTGTACACCAGAAATATCTTCAATGATTTGTTTTGATTTAACGATGTCGGCAAAGAACTGATCTTTAGTTTGCGTGTAGATTCTGCGATGGGCATAGCCATGGCAAGCTATTTCATGCCCGCAATCGGATATTTGCCGGATAAGTTGAGGGTGCCTTTCAGCAACCCAGCCAAGTATGAAGAAAGTAGCTTTTGCAGCGTGAGCGTCAAATAATTCCATCACGCGGTAGGTGTTGTCTTCTACCCGGGATTTAATATTTTTCCATTGATGGGGTTCTACAACGGACTCAAATGCCGAGACATGAAAATAATCCTCAACATCAACGGTAAGGGCACATGTGGCGGTTGATTTCCGAATCATTGGCTCTCCATTTTAGGTTGCTACTATCTGCGGCTATACCGTTGCCACTATTAACCTGGCATCAAAATACCGATCCGTTCGGTCTTTTGATGACGACAAGGCCGGCGCCTGTCCGTCCTTGTCTCACGTGGCTTTGCGCCACGGCGGTTCATCCATGAACCGCCTATTAAGGCGGCATTTGCGCGGTATTAAGTTGCCGCCTTAATACCTACCCGCTGAACCTGAGGTCCCTCGATTAACGCGCCTTTTAAAAAGTCAGATCATGCTAGCACAACGTTAGGATGCGTAGGTAGTGAGTGGCGCTATCCGTACGTCTATGTTCTTCTGGGCAAGAAAGCTTATACAATTTATACAGATAAAGTGCGAGAATTTCTGGGCGTTTAGAATCGTATGCACACGACAGTGCTACACTGCCTGATGCCTTGATGCAGTCTTGAGTAAATGCCTGACGAAGCATTGCGTTTATGACGCGTAGCTGTATTTATGACGAGTAGCTGTGTTTATGGTGCGTAGCTGTGATTCTGACTTGGTACTGTGTTTATGACGCGTAGCAGTATTTATGACTAAAGTTGCGTTTATAGAACTGCTGCTTTAGCCGTATGGGGTGGGCCAAATTCCTGTGATGTACTCATGTAGATAAGGAAATGGAGTGAATCTTCAGAAAAAGGTTGTTCCAGTGCTTGCTGGCGGAGGGAGCCGATTGTCAGCCCATATCGGGGTGCTGGTTGCTCTTGAAGAGCTCGGCGTCTCATTTTCACATCTTGTGGGTGTTTCTGGGGGAAGTATTGTCGCGGCGCTGTTCGCTGCGGGCTATCCCCTGGAAGAAATACGCCAAATAGCAAAAGATACCGATTTTAGCCAGTTTCTTGACCAGTCATTGTTGACGTTGCTTCGCTGCGGCGGTCTTTCATCAGGTGACCGTTTTGAAGCCTGGATCGATAAGAAACTTAACGGTGTGACTTTTGCTGACCTTGAGTATCACTTTCATGTGGTTGCGACGGATGTTCGATCCGGACAACCGGTTATCTTTAACCGGCAAAACACACCCGACTTAAAGGTTTCAACAGCCGTTCGGTTTTCAATGTCAATCCCCATCCTATTTAGTTTTAAAGTTTTTAAAGAACATCTTTTGGTTGATGGTAGTATTTTGTCCGAAGATGCATTGCAACGCGATTGGAGTGGTGACGGTGACCCTATTATCTGTTTCAGGTTGCGTAGCTCCCAAGGGGTCTCGGCCCCGAAACGGGCGCCAATATTTCCTTTAAAACAATATCTGTCGATGTTGATAAGGACGTTTATGAGCACGATGTCCCGGGAGTATATTAATGAGAGTTTTTGGCATTCTACTGTTGTTATCAACACCGGGAACATATCGCCTATCGAGTTTAAATTGAGCGCCGAAGAGAAAAACCAGTTATTTGAGGCGGGGTATGAAACAGCCAGGCGAGTCGTGCCCTTGAAGGTGCAAAAAAATAGTGTTCGTTAAGAAATCAAGCGCGCCCTGATTTTGTGTAAGGAGTTTAAATGTATGACTATCATGATGCCGTCTCTCGCAATATAGGTTGGGTGACACGAGAAGAGCAAGATGTTTTACGCCAGAAACGCGTTGCCATTGCAGGAATGGGCGGCGTAGGAGGGCGTCACGCCATGACGCTGGCCCGGCTGGGGATTGGGCAATTTGTCTTGTCAGATTTTGATGATTTCGAAGTCCATAACTTCAACCGCCAAGACGGTGCCTACATGAGTACGGTCGGCCGCACTAAGCTGGAAGTGATGAAAAGCCGTGTGCTGGATGTTAACCCGACCGCTGAAATCAGAGCGTTCCCTGAAGGCGTCAATGCTGACAATATTGATCAGTTTTTAGAGGGCGTGGATATCTATGTCGATGGGCTAGACTTCTTCGTGATGGAAGTCCGAAAGCTGGTTTTTCGTAAATGTGAAGAGCGAGGAATACCGGTAGTTACGGCCGCACCTTTAGGTATGGGGTGTGCGTTTTTAGCTTTTTTGCCGGGCAAGATGAGCTTTGATGAGTACTTCTGCTTGGAAGGGTTGTCGGAGAAAGATCAGTTGATTCGCTTTATGATTGGGTTGGCGCCAACCATGTGGCAACGCCATTATCTGGTCGATCCATCCGCGGCAGATTTTGATGCCCATAAGGGTCCTTCGATGCCCATGGCTGTAGATTTATGTGCGGGTATTGCCGGGGTCAATGTGTTGAAAATTCTTCTGGGGCGCGGGAAGGTGATCTGCGCGCCGCGCGGTATGCACGTCGATGCTTTTCTGAATCGCTCGACCATAACGCATCGCTGGTTAGGTAATCGGAACCCCTTGCAGCTTATCTCTTTTATTGTCGCCAAGAAGATACTAGCCAAAAAATAAAGTTCACCAGGGCGGCCCTACGGGGTTAATGCTGTCGTAATTAACATCTGTACCTTCATCCTGCTTTTAATAACCAGGCTGGCCGTGGCGGACGAGATCTCACGTTGAATTGCAAAGGGTATTATTGTGACGTCACTAACCAAAGAACTTGTCGAAAATATTCTGCTTGCGGCCGTGAAGGCTCCGTCTGGAGATAATGTTCAACCCTTTCGCTTTGACGTGTCGGCCGATTTACGTTGCGTAGACGTTTATAACGTGCCAGAAAGGGATTTATCCTATTTCAATTATCAACAATACGCGTCTTTTGTCGCGCATGGCGCGCTTATTGAAAACGTTATGGTCGCTGCACGTTTCCATGGGGTTAGGGTCGAACTTGAGATGTTCCCTACGGCAGATAACGAAGAGCATGTGGCGCGCTTTTCCTTATCCGAGTCCGAGTCCGAGTCCGAGCCTGAAGCCAAGCCGCTGTACGATGCGATTTTTACCCGTTGTACCAATCGCAATATGTACCACAAAGGCGCGTTTACTGCCGAGCAAAAAAGCGCGTTGATGCGTGCGGTTGAGGGAATCGACGGGGTTGAATTGTCATTGGTCGATGATGTAAAGCAGAAAAATAGTCTTGCGCAGCAACTTGCGGTCAATGACCGTATGGTGTTTGAGCACCCGGAAATCCATGCGTTTCTTTTTAAGCAGGTCCGTTGGAGTGCTCAGGAAGTACAGGATAAAAAAGATGGTATGCCAACAGGGACACTAGGGTTGAATCCCGTCGAGAAAATATTGTTCCCGCTTATGCGCTATTGGTCTTTCGTCAAAGTGGCTAATGTCTTCGGGCTATCTCGGGTGATTGGTATTAAAGGATGGCTGGGCTGTCGGTCCGCCATGGCCCTGGGGATGGTTACAACAAGCTTGCCTGGGCGGTCAGGCTTTCTTGCGAGCGGAAGAGTGTTACAGCGTGTGTGGCTAGAGGCGACTCGGCAAGGGATGGCCTTTCAGCCTGTGACCGGAATCACTTTTTTAATGCAGCGTATCAAAATGAATGAATTAGACGGTTTCAACGCGGGTCAGTCTCAATTAATCGCCCGTACTGAAAGCGCGATGCGCCA
Source organism: Motiliproteus sp. (assembly GCA_041586615.1). GTDB lineage: Bacteria > Pseudomonadota > Gammaproteobacteria > Pseudomonadales > Balneatricaceae > Motiliproteus. The sequence continues at coordinate 66,746 of JBFGZS010000009.1, forward strand.
TTACTTTAATACCGGGGATAACACCATGGCCGTTGGATTCAGGGTGGGTTATAGCCAGCCGCCAGAAGCGAAGACCGAGCGAATGATCCCTACGATAACATACAAAAAATCATGAATAAGTGATGGTCTTCAGGGGTGCGACAGCATGAAAAAAAGTATCTTTTTACTATGTGTGTTTTTTGAATTTGTTCTTATTCAAATCACTCATGCCGCGTCCTTACCCGATACGGTCGCGCAGGTTAAGCGTTCGATTGTTGGTGTTGGGACGTACCTGCCAACGCGTCGGCCGCCGGCAAAGTTGTTAGGTACCGGATTTATTGTTGCTAACGGTAAACGAGTGGTGACCAACAACCATGTGATCGATGTCGAGTTGAATAGCGAGAAGCGTGAAAGACTCGTCGTGTTCACCGGTCAGGGGGCCTTGCCGACGATTCTGCCAGCGACATTGTTGGACCATGACAAGACCCATGACCTTGCCGTGCTGTCTATCGCGCAACAACCATCGGCGCTGACGTTAGCAGCATCCAGTGTTGTCAGGGAGGGCGAAGAGTACCTCTTTACGGGCTTTCCCATTGGTGCGGTTCTTGGGCTCTACCCGGTAACGCACCGAGGGATGATATCAAGTATTACGCCAATCGCTATTCCGGCACCGTCATCACGGCAGCTTAATCCCGCTAAAATAAAGCGGCTGCGTAAGCCAACTATGGTCTACCAGTTAGACGCAACCGCATACCCTGGCAACAGTGGCAGTCCGCTTTACGACCCGGATACGGGTGAAGTGGTCGGCGTGCTTAATATGGTGCATGTGAAAACCACGAAGGAAGATATTTTGAGTAAGCCGAGTGGTATCAGTTATGCGATTCCGGTTGAGCACGTACATACGTTGATCAACGGACTTTCGTATTAAGGCAGTAATGTAATATCGAGCAAAATAAGTCGTCTTGATCGGCGGTTCATGGATGAACCGTCGTGGTATAAAGCCAGGCGCCAGGTTAATCGTTTCCGCACATTCATAAACCTAGCGAGCATCGCAATGGGGAATTTGATCGGCTATCTGTCCAGCCTGCTGGCATTTTCATTTATATTCGTCCTGGTGCTAGTGCTTTGGCGCGGACGTTTGCAAGGCGTCTGGTTGATACAGGCCATTTTATTTAGCGCGATCTGGTCCGCTTATCTGGCTTTGAGCACCTCCTCCGATCAGTTTAACCCAACCAATCAAACCTTTATCGAAATCCTTCGTGCAACAGGCTGGATACTGCTGTTATGGCGGCTTTATGCCCAGCAGCAGAATATCGGCGCCGGTGCTTTTTGGAAAAGTCACTTATTGTGGGCATTTGGGCTCTTGATTGCGTCTTTGCTGGTACTAAACCTTCTGCAAGGGACCTCTTTGGGGGTGTTTAGTAGCAAAAGCCTGTTTTTTATGGCCCCCTTTGTGCTGGTTATTATTGCGCTCGTCCTGCTTGAGCAGTGGTACCGTGGAGTCGAGATCGATAATCGCTGGCGGGTAAAGTTTTTTGCCATTAGCCTCGCGATTATATTCAGTTACGATTTTGTACTCTTTTCAGAAGGAATGCTTTACCAGCGTCTGGACTCTGATCTTTGGTTGGCGCGGGGCTGGATCAACATGTTAGTGACGCCTTTTATGGCGGTTGCGATTTCAAGAACCCGTGACTGGGAACAGCCGGTCAGGGTGTCTCATCAGGCGGCTTTTTATTCGACCAGTCTGTTCCTGGCGGGTATCTACCTGATTATTATGGCCGCCGTTGGTTACTATATCCGTTGGTTTGGCGGTGGTTGGGGGGGGGCTATTCAAGTTGTTTTTGTCGTTATTTCACTATCGTTTCTCAGTTTGTTGTTTGCTTCGGGCACTGCGCGGGCAACGGTATCCGTTTGGATTGGTAAACATTTTTTCTCGTATAAATATGATTATCGGGAGCAATGGGTACAGGCGAATAACCGATTGGCCGAGCTGCCTTTGGATGGCGGTTACTACCAGGCATTGATATCTGCCATTGCGACCCCGCTGGATTCTATGGGGGGTTGGTTATGGGTAAACGAATCGGCGACGTTGGTTTGCAGGGCCCGTCTGTCCACGGATCAATCGTTAGAATTTAGTGCGGCTGAGGCGCGTTCGTTGGTCGATTTTTGTGCAATGAAGGGCTGGGTGATTGAGTTAGAAGAATACCGTGCGGATCCTGGGTATTACCCTGGGCTTTATTTGGCGTCTGATACTCAGAGCGGGCAAGAGCTGTGGCTGATAGTGCCGTTGCTGCATCAAGGTGCGCTTTATGGATTGGTCGGGCTTCGGCATCCGCGGGCTAAGCGGTCGATTAACTGGGAAGATTATGACTTGCTCAAGGCGTTAGGTGGCCAGGTCGCCACGCTAATCGCCTTAAAGGATGCTAGCGAAGCGCTATCAGAAGCCCGGCAGTTTGAGGCCTTTAACCGATTTTCTGCTTTTGTGGTGCATGATTTGAAAAATATCGTGGCACAGCTGTCTCTGGTCGTGTCCAATGCCGAGCGCCATAGGCATAATCCTGAGTTTATCGATGATGCGTTAGGCACGTTATCGAATGCCGTGGGCAGGATGAATCGTTTGTTGAGCCAGTTACGCCAGCAAAGTCAGCTGAATGCGAAGGTTGGCGTTGTTAGTGCGTTAGCTATTGTAAAGGACGTGCACCAACATCAAAAAGAGCAACGGCCGGCCGTGACCTTGGAGGTGGCGGCAAACGAATCGCGAATTCGGATTGAAAAAGATCGGTTGGTTGCGGTGCTTGGGCACTTGGTTCAAAACGCTCAGGAGGCAACGCCAGATGATGGCGTGGTTTCGCTGAGTGTGAGAGAAGAGGGCGATCGCGTCGTGTTCACTGTTGCGGATACAGGCTGCGGTATGGATGACCTGTTTATTCAGGAGAGACTATTCAAGCCCTTCGATACAACAAAAGGCAGTGCTGGAATGGGGATTGGTGTGTATGAGGCCCAGCAGTTTATACGTGAGAATGGTGGTAGCATTGGGGTCGAAAGTCGACCCGGAGAAGGCTCTGTGTTCAGTGTCAGGCTGCCGCGGTACAGGGATACCGTTCAGTGAGAGGGGGGCGTTATTAACCTGGCATCAAAAGACCGATCCATTCGATATTACGTCGCCGCCTTAATAGGGTTTCGGCATCAATGACTGCCCACTCAGTGGCTAGTAGCAAAACAGGAGCCTGATAGGGAATAATGCATGCTCTGTCATGCTCTGTCATGCTCGGTTGGTCGTTGTCGCGCGGCTATCAGACGGCTGCAGCAGCATCCTGCAATTTGATCGCTGGCTTGCGCCGCTATTTCCGGGGATGGGCTAGACTTGCGTTAGGGTTCCTTCATAGTAGGGGACCGTGTTTTCTAAATCATCTTGAGAGCGAGTGTCAATGGCATCTGACAAGGAACGTAAAATCTTGCTAATGGTTGAGGACGACCTCGGTCTACAAAAGCAGATGAAGTGGTGCTTTGAGCAGTTTCAGTTGGTTTTTGCCGAAGATTATGACTCGGCCATAAAGCAGCTTCGCCGCTACGAACCAGAAGTCGTTACACTCGATTTGGGCCTGCCGCCGGATGCGGCCAATGCTTCCGAAGGGCTGCGTATCCTCCAGGACGTTCTAACAATGTTGCCTGCGACGAAGGTGATCGTGGTGACGGGGAGTGATGACAAAGCCAATGCAGTGAAAGCCGTAGGCATGGGGGCTTATGACTATTACCAGAAGCCCGTGGAGCCTGATGTGCTCTCTATGGTAATAGATCGAGCCTTCAAGTTACGCCATCTGGAAGACGAAAACCGCAAGTTGATTTCCAGTCGTGGCCAGTCACCCCTGGATGGTTTGGTCGCGGCCTCTGAGGAGATGCTTGACGTCTGTCGTACTATTGAAAAGCTCGCGCCAGCGGATATTGGCGTCATGCTCTTGGGAGAAAGTGGCACCGGTAAAGAGGTTCTCGCTAACGCGGTCCACCAGTTGAGCAATCGCGCTAAGCAGCGGTTTGTTGCCATCAACTGCGCATCCATTCCCGATAATTTGCTTGAAAGTGAATTGTTTGGTTACGAGAAAGGCGCGTTCACCGGAGCGGTTAAAACAACACCGGGTAAGGTCGAGTTAGCCGATGGTGGTACGCTGTTTTTAGATGAAATTGGTGATATGCCTATTGTATTGCAGGCGAAATTGCTGCGTTTTTTGCAAGAGCGAAAGATCGAACGCATAGGTGGTCGACAGGAGATACCGGTCAATACCCGCATTATTAGTGCGACGCATCAAAACCTGGAAGAGTTGATTCAGACCGGTGGTTTCCGCGAGGATCTTTACTACCGGCTGAGCGAATTTGTGATCAATATCCCGCCCTTGCGCGATCGTCCCGCCGATGCGTTGGTGATAGCCCGGTCTTTTTTGATCAAGTTTAGCGCTGAATTCGGGCGCGATGTTCGTGGCTTTGATGACGCAGCGTGCAGCGCTATTAATGACTTCCATTGGCCCGGTAATATTCGCGAACTAGAAAATAAAGTGAAGCGTGCGGTCATTATGGCGGACGGCAAAATGATAACCGCACAGGACCTTGGTTTGATAGATAGACCGCAGGCTGATGCGCTACCTTTTAATCTGAAGCAGGCCCGTGAGCAGATGGAGCGGGCATTAATCACTAAAGCGCTGGGCTTTAGTGATAGCAATGTGTCTAAGGCCTCAGAGCTGTTGGGGGTTACGCGGCCTACGTTGTATGCCTTAATGAACAAATATGAAATGCAGGGGGCCGAAAGTCAGCTGTAGTCTAAGGCTTGTCTGTGCTGGTGACTGTCCTTTAGGAGATTGTCAGGTTTCTTTACAGGGTGCTGGGCTAGCGTTAGCTGGTGACCACTAGCAGACTGATATATAAGGATAACCTGTCTTGGCGCACATCTTGCTGCATACTCAATATTCAAATGGAAATTGGTATCGAGAAGCATTATGAAAAAAAAGATTATTCAGACCACCTTCGATGCTGACCCCAGTTTAGAGCGCGGTCTCACGACACGGCGAAAATTTCTTAGTGGTGCTGCCAAGGTCGGTATACCGGCTGTGGTGGCATTGTCTTCTCGCGGGGCATGGGGGCGCAGTGTGGACTGCACCTCTGCCAGCAACCTTGCTGCACAGTCGGTTAACACTTTTCATCTTAACGGTGGTTCGGTTAGCTGTGAAGCTGCGGGGGTGTCTTTGGTTGGGTTGAATGGGTACACGAAGAATGTATATAAAAATTCTGTTGCGACGCCGCCATGGCCACCAGGTTTTGCGGCGACTGATTCGGGTAGTACGGTACAACAGTTGTTTACGGGTGATTTTGGAGCTGAGGCCGCGCCCGCCTCCGGTCAAGAGGCGTTAACGGCGTTGGGCGTTCCTTCAACAATAGCCAGTTCTACCTTAGTAAAAGACGCGCTTGCTTTGGGTTCATCGTTCTTCTTTGCTAAGCACTCTTTCGCCGCGATGTTGAATGCCCGAGGAGGAGTGCCTGCAACTGACTTCCTGACCCCTGATGAGGTGGTTTCCGTTATCCTTAATCGGGCTGTTCTATTTGATCTCCTTGGCAGCGAGTTTCCCGCGGCAGCCAATGCTGAACAATTTGTAAAGGAGTATTTTAAGTCGATCGAGAGTCGGAGTCTGTGAACTTCAGTATCGACGAAAATCTGATCGTAAATACTCTCAGAACTTGTCCTCTAGAAGTAGCCGTATTTCAGCCAGTTACAGGCCGCACTCTCCTATTATCGGAAGATGCGGCTGAGTTGGTTTTCTGGTTCAGCGATGGTGGGGCGATAAATGGTGTGGCGATAAATGATAACCGAATACAGCGGATCGTCGAGGATCCGGCAACTAATCCGGTTATCCGTCAGTTAATCGAAGAGAGGGTTCTGATTGCTACGCATGGGTAGTTTGTCATCAACGGTTTTGTCTGTGGGGCCGTTTGGTTTTGAGGTGGAGACGGATTGTGCTGGCGTGTGTCGCTCTATCGATTGTCATTATAGTAACCAGATTATCACCGATCCGGGTTTTGACGTTGATTTTCATATCGCTATTTTGCGCAAAGGCCCTGATGAGTTATGTATTGCCATCGACCATGCACCGTATTTTCAGTGTATTCCCCTAGCTCACAGCCCGCTGAGTCTCGAGTGGGCCATCAATTATGCCGTGTATCAATGGATGCACCGTTACCTGATTTTTCATTCTGCGGCGTTGAAGTGTGATCAGACGCTAGTGCTGTTCCCCGCAGACTCCGGTTCGGGCAAGAGCACCCTGAGTGCGTCCCTGATGCTGTCTGGTTGGCAGCTGTTTTCTGATGAGCTGGCTATCATCGAGGGGGTGGACGCTCCGTCTGTGCACTGCTTTGCTAAGCCTGTTAATCTAAAAAATGGTTCGGTTAACATTATTGCTGATAAGTACCCGCAGGCTATCTTTGGCGACCCCATTCCGGCAACCGATAAGGGCGATGTGCGCCTGCTAAAGCATAAGTATATTGCAGAGAATCCCCCTGCCCCGGTGGGCGGGGTCGTCTTTGTGCAGTGGTGCAGTGGCGCGGCGGCGAGTCTGGTTGAGGTCTCACCGAAAAAGGCCTTTGAACAGCTACTGGAAAACGCCGTGAACTATACGCTGCGTCGCGAAGATGGCTTCAAACAGGTGTGTCAGATTATAGGCACGTCCAAGCTGTTTCAGCTAACCTATTCCGATCTGGATGAAGGGATTGCATTGCTCAATGCCGAATTTAAACGCTGATCAACCGGTTCTACTGTTTGTTCTTAATGCTCCCGAGCGGGTAGCCACGCTGGAGCAGCAGCAGTGGCGAGCGCTGGTCTGCCAAGCGCGGGCTGCGAAACTGCTACCCTATTTGGGCTTTCTGCTGCGCCGATTGGCGCTGGAGGAGACTATACCGCGTAAGGCCAGGGATCATATCGAGTCGGCCATGATCGGCGCCAGCAGTATCTATCATGCGATCGTATGGGAGCTTGAGTGTCTGACCGACGAGCTTAGAGCAACGCAGTGGATGGTGCTGAAGGGTGGGGGCTATGCGGCCGTCGGCTTGCCGCATGCACGCTACCGTGAGACGGGTGATGTGGACCTTCTTTTGCATAGAGAAGCCCTTCCTGCTGCCGAAATCATGCTCAAGATGCAGGGGTGGCAGCGCAAAGCCATGGATGCCTACGATGAGCATTATTATCGTGTCTGGAGTCATGAAGTACCGCCCTTGGTTCATCCTTCGCGTGGAACGGTACTCGACCTGCATCACGATATCTATCCGGTGATTTCAAAACGGGTTCGCTGTGATATCGACAAGTTTTGGCTGGGCGGAGGTCGCACGGCGAGCGGTGTTCTGACGGCCAGCCCCGAGGACCTGTTTCTGCATTCGGCGCTGCACCTGTTTATGCAAGAGGAGTTCGCGCGTCCGCTGCGGGATCTGGTTGACCTCAAAGAGATCGTGGAATACTACCGGGGTCAAGATCCTGCGTATTTTGCAAACCTGGAAGCCCGATCGCTGCAGCTGAATCTCGGCAGGCCGTTTTGGCTGGCGGCACGCTATTTGCGGCTGGTGCTGGGCGTGGAAGGTGTTGTGACGGACACCGGGCGCATGAGCCCGCTTAGTCAGTGGTTGTTTGACTGGTGTTTTCTGGCGCTGGTTAATGAGTTGCCCATGGCGAAAACGCCGTCCCGCCTGAAAATAGCCAAGCTGTTGCTGACCGTGCGAGGTCATTGGCTAAAGATGCCTGCCGGCATTCTGGCCGGGCATATCGCGCACAAGATGGGCTCTTGGTTGCGAGATAAGTGGGCAGGGGAGGCTAAGGGGTACCGGGTGTAACGGGTTGCTCTTTGCCCTGGCCTTGCTGCCCTCGGTTGTCGCATTCGCAACGTTATTAAGGCGGCAACGTCATACCGTGCAAAAACGTCGTCTGAATAGGCGGTTCATGGATGAATCGCCAGATTAATATTGGCTATTCAGGAGGCTTGTCGCAGGGGTTACTTTTCCGCGCGCTCAAACGTGTGCTTGCCTGCCAGGCTGTCGCGCACGCCTTTCCAGCCTTTATACGCCAGGTGCGGCAACAGAATACGCAGCGGCATTTTTAGCCAGTGGCCACGAATCAGTGCCAGGATAAGTATTCCTTTGTACCTTAGCGTCATGGCGCTTTTATGCTGCGGCAAAAGTGCATGACCAAGTATGAAATCAGCGACGGCGGTCCGCGAGCGGCTAGGGGCAATGGTTTGCATCTGTCGTCTGAACCTATCGGGAAATGCCGTGTGGAATAATATGTCGCAGTAACGGAAAGCGTAATACAGCTCGGACTCAAACCCGGTGTCTTTGGCCAGTTTCAGCAAGCGTGACCAGCAGGTATCTGTTAGCGCGAGCTCATTGAACAGCAGGTGCAGATCACAGATATCGCGAAAGCCATGGCTGAACTCCTCGTTGTAAAAGAGATGAATGCTGCTGTGCAGTATCAAGCCTTCTGTAGACAGGGTGAGAAGCCCGTTTGCTGTTTGCTGGGGATTGTGGGTAAATAATCCGATATCGGGTGCCTTGCCGGACACGGGTGGGATCAGGTTGTGGTGTATATCGGCGACAGTCCCTCTGAGCACATGATGCATCGGCGGGATTTCGTGGGTCCAGTCCCGATAATAACGTTCGTCGTAGTCTTCCAATGCTTTTGGCATCCAGCTGTTAACCACCAGTTTTTTCTGTATTTCGATGAGGTCCGGTTTCGGAACCAGTACATCGATATCCGAATAGATGCGGCCCTGGGCGGCGGCGTTGTCAAGCAGAGAGTAGGCGGCGCCTTTTAGGAATAGGGGGGCCACTCCGATATCGGCCAGCTGCTGGCTAAGTTCGCCGGCTTCATAGCACGCCTGCTGCTGCTGGCGAAAGGCCAATGCCCTGGCCGATTGAATATGGCGCTGTACCGGTTTCGGATAGCGGGTCAGGCAACCCGCCTGGCTTGCCAGATAACCAACGCGCGCCAGCATATCGGTTTCACGCAGCGCTAGAATGACCTCTGACCATTCAGGCAGTGTGATCCCTATCCCGGCGCGGGGTTCGGTAATCAGTGTCAGGAGCTGTCGTTGCAGGCGTGTCATGCTCATTTGGAGGGAAGTATCTCCTCGGCCAGAAACTGGGCGACGTCCTGCAGGTCGCTGTAGTGAATCTCAAAGCCCACGCAGCGGTCAACGACGTGGGTCAGGGTGGAAAATCCCTGCGCGCCGAGTATCGAGTAGTTGAAGGCGTTATTAATGAGTTGTATAAAGGTCTCGCTCATATCCAGCTGATAGATGGTGGTTTCTTTGCCTACCTTATAATGGGGAAAGACAACCCCGACGATGGTGGCCGTATCGCGGCCGGCCAGCACACTGGCTTGGGGTGGCTTGACGTGTGCCACGTCGCCTTTTTGCGTGTTGCGGGCGATATCAGACAGGACGGCAGCCGGAAACCAGGATCGCAGCAGATCGATTGACTGGTTCTTCAGGCAAATTGGCCGGACAAAAGGGGTAACCGTGTTGGTATCCAGGTTGATCAACGCCAGCTCGTCACTCAGTAGGCGCCAGCCGCTTAGCGCGAGATATGCCGTCAGGGTGCTTTTCCCCGAGCCGGGCGGTGCGGGAAAGATTATGGCTTGGTCGTTTTTGGCGAGCACGCCCGCATGAATGATCAGATAGTTGGCTTCTGTCGAGGTGATGCACCAGTTCATACCCCATTCAAGCAGCGCGTGGGCCTGGGATGCCGGTAGCGGCTTAAAAGGTTCATCATGATTGCCGTAAAAGCAGGCCTGCGGTCGGATGAGGCTACGTAGGTTGGGGGCTTTATCGACCTGAACACGGTGGTCAATAAAGGCATTCCCTGTGCCGAGTTGTATATAGTCGCCATAATGGCTGTCGACGTAGTGCTGTACCGCCGGGATGCCCGAAGAGATCTCAAAGGTGTAGGGGGGCAGTTCGATGACTCTCCTTAACGTCATATCAGTCAGTTCGAGAGTTTTTTGGAGGCTTGTCCTGGCTCAATGTTGCTGCTGGCGCGCGCCGAGTAACGGTGGTCTGTCCGGTTCGTAAGCAATAGCTGGCTGATCCAGACTGGTCACGGAACTGACGAACCAGCGTCTGGTCGAGATGATGCCTGGGTATTTTGCGCATCATAAAAGCAAAGCTGGATCGGAGCAAACGGAGCCCTGGTGGTGCTCGCAAACGATGTTTGCTAGCTCTGTTCCGACTCCGCCGGGACTGCTTGCTGCCTGGCTGTAAAGATAGATGGCGTAGTCGTTTGCATCGTCAAATAGTCCATTAGAGACAACAGGCCAGATGATGTTATGGCTGCCCCTATTGTGAAAATAGGCGTTAAGATACATACAAATTAAAAACACGTTTACGTTACTTGGCCCGCCTAATCCGGGTATTCCATCCTGATTTCCGCCTCCTGCACCATTGCCATTGCCATTGCCGTTGCCATTTCCAGTGCCATTACCAGGGTTGTTGAGGATGGCGGAGAGAGTGTCTGTGGCCAGCGCTCGTGGGCCGAAAGGGTTGCCGCCAAAAACGTCTGAAAAAGTCTGGTTAAGTGGAAAGCTATCTTGTAGGGCATGTTGGTCTTGTTTGAAGTAGCCGGGTGAGCGCAAGGATAGTGTAATGCCGGGTCCGGGTGCCCAAGAGGTGCCGGTAGACATCGCTCCGGAAACGAGCCGGCCTGCCCATACTGACTGGGCCGGTAGTGACACGAGTGAAGCGCCCAATGCAGATTTTTGAAGAAATTGACGGCGACCACGGCTTGGCTCGTCCTTGGTGGTGCGTGCCTGTCCGACGTCGTCGATGCGACTATTGTGTTTGTTCATGACTACAACCCCTGAGTACGGCTAATACTTCAATCTCTGAGTACTACTGCACATTGTCCGATTTCTTTACACGCGGGCAGATTATTGCCTCTATGTATCAGTTAAGCACAATGCGCGCCAGTTTGCGTCTTTTGCTGTTTGATCTGCTGCTTGTGCCTGCGGTCTGCACCCCTGGTCTAACTAGAGCGCGATGGCGTAGCGGCATCGTCATCCTGCATCCGACCCAAGATATTCATCCGCTGCTTGAGTTTGTTGTCGAGCGAGCGCAGGGTCCTTAACTTGTCATTTAGCGTCTCATCCAGATAGCTGTCGATCTTTTTTAGCCGTTCTTCGATGTCATCGATTTTAAGTTGTGCTCGATCAAGGTTGATCGCTGTGGTCAAAGGCGTAGCGGCCACTACTGCTGAAGAGCGGAGGCTGCTGGTCTGTGCCAGGGGCTGCAGTGTGCCATCTATATTCAGCTCTTCGACCAGTTCTTTGGCGACCGTTTTAATGGTGTCTGGTGTGATGAGCTTAACTTCCTCAAGAAAGCAGAACAGCATCAGGCGATCGCAGAGTATATTGATACGACGTGGAACGCCGGCGGATTGTTGGTGGATAGCATCAAAGGCTTTATCGGAAAATTTTGGGTTCTGTGCCCAGCCCGCAACTTGAAGTCGCCATAGGATGTAGTCTTTTACCTCGTCCTGTTCCAGCGCTTTTAAATGGCAGGAAGCGATAATACGTTGCCTCAACTGTTCCATGGCCGGGTCTTGGATGACCGCCCTTAATTCGGGCTGACCTAGCAAAAAGCTTTGCAGCAGCGGTGTATCGGTAAGCTGGAAGTTGGACAGCATGCGCAGTTCTTCGATAGCGCTGGCGGGCAGGTTTTGTGCTTCGTCGACGATCAGTAGGACGCGCTTATTAGCCTTGTGGGCGTTGCGCAGGAATTGCTCGAACTGCTGTAGCAAGATAGCCTTGGGCTTATCTTCGGCGGGCAGGCCGAATGAGGTGCAGATCATGCGGAGCAGGTCGTCCGCCTCTAGCTTGGTTGTTACTAGCTGAGCTGCTATGACATTGTTCAGATCGACATTTTTCAATAAATTCCGCATCAGGGTTGTTTTGCCGGTGCCAATTTCGCCGGTAACAACAATAAAGCCCTCGCCTTGGGTTAGCCCGTACTGTAAGTAGGACATTGCCCGCTTATGTCCCTTACTGGAATAAAAGAACTCGGGGTCCGGGCTTAGCTGAAAGGGTTTGGCAATCAGGCCAAAATAGGATTGGTACATCGTGAAACGTCCTCGACCTAGAAACGGTGTGTTAGGCCCACCTGGGCGTTGTTTTCTTTAAAATCTGCGCTTTTATCTTTGCTGTTTTTCTTCGTCGTGCCGGCACTGAAAGACAATGATGTGTTGGGGGATAGTGTTCTATTCATCGATAGCGTATAGCCATGTTGATCGCTTGTTTTTGTTCCTGCTATCTGCGTTTGCGACCAGTTGGTGCTCAGGCTTAGGGTCGATTTCCCGGAAAGCGTCAGACTCCATGAGGCGTTTGCCCCGGTATCCTCTTCGTTATCGGTATTTGAAATGTAGATGCGTTTTGCCCGATGGGCACCTAAACTATAGCTGCTTTTTCCGCTTTGTAAGGAGTAGCTGGCATTGAGCTTGCGGCTAATAAAGCGCTCATTATTTAATGTCCCCAGCGGTGAAGCGCCGGGAAGATTGGGTTGCTGTGCGTTGATTAAGTTGTTGGTGAGTTCTTGTTGTACGCTGCTCAGATCTTCGGTGTAGCTGATATTGACGCTGGAACGTCGTAGGCGCTGAGTGATACTGAGTCCGCGGCTGGTGCTGCTTTGCAGGCGGGAGTTGTAGTTGGCGCGAATCTGGGTGCGCGGCGATGGCAACCAGTCTATTGTCGTCCCCCAAAAGGTGCCTGCTTGCAGTGACTCGTTAGCCGCGCTGTCGATATGATTGTCGACATAGCCGCCATTGATGCTGACATCCAGTTGCGCGCTAAAGCGGTAACCGAAATTCAAATTGATGCTTTCGGACTGCGAATTAGTGCCGCCATCTGGCTGATTGTGACTGCTGCTCGTGCGTAAGTTCCAATGGAATTTGCGGCTGTTGGACAGCGAGTTCAGTTGGAAATTAACCGACGTCCCTTCACTATCTGCTGCCTGGCCCACGCTATTTATGAAGCTGTAGTTTCCTGACAATATAAAGGATATCTGGTCGGTAAGTTGCTTGGTCAGGCGAGGCCCGATGGTCACGCTGAGTGTGTCTGCACGGCTGTCAGGTGCGTTGATTCTGTTGCCGGTACTCGCGGCCTGGCTGGAGGTGAGTAATTGATCAAAGCTGGCACCTATATCGATAAAAAACTGCTTTTCGATCAGTTCGAGATTGCTGTTGGCGTGGAGTTGGTGGTTGACCGTATTTTTTTGATCACTGGCGCTGTAAACAAGGCCTTGTAATTGATAGTCAACCGATGCGCTGGCGCGTGCGCCTTGGCGGCTGGCGCTAATCCGTGGGCTGATTTCGGTGACCAGGCTGCTATCTTCTGTCTGCGCGCTAAGGTCAATGTTGTCCGAATAGGTCTCGGTTAGGTTAAGGCGGCTATCTAGCGTCCAGTTTCCGGCGATAGCGATGGACGGTGACGTTAGAGCAAGCATTATTGCGCTCGCCAGGACCGCTTTGAGGCAATCATGATTGTCACGGTGTAGTGCTGTTTTGGGTGTTGGGTTGGAAATCATATAAATGGCTCAGCCTGGCCGATAAATGTCGCTACCTTGTGCCTATCTCATTCGGTGCATTAGCGGTATTTAATTAGCTACTTTTGCGAGTAGTAGTAACCGTAATAATCACGTCGACGACTTTTCGATTTGTTGAGCACCAAGCCCACGGCAAGGTCGGGATTTAGCATGCTGAGTGCGCGCTCAAGTTGACTGTGGGTGGTTCGTTCCTCTTCTACGACAATGACGGCTTGGCCGACCATCTGAGAAAGCACGTGCGTTTCGCTCGCGCCTAGCAGCGGGGCGGTATCAAAGATGACGATTCGGTCCGGGTAGCGGGTCGATAGTTCGCCCATTAGCTGCTTCATCTTATCGCTGGCGATCATCTCATTGGAATGGTGGGAGCGTTTCCCCGCGGTAATGATCTTGAAATTTGGAATATTCGTGTTGAGGATTATATCCTGAACGTTTGCATTGCCTTTCAGATAATCCAGCAATCCTTGTTTATCCTGGGAGGTGAAACGTGTTGATAGCGTCGGATTGATGACGTCTGCATCAACTAATAACACCGTTCGATCTTGCTCTAGCACCATGCTGATAGCCAGGTTGATGGCCGTGAAGGTCTTGCCTTCGCTGGGGTAGGAGCTGGAGACCATTACCAAATTGGGGTGTTTGAGTAAGGACGCATTTTCACCAAAAGCATTGTTCAATAGCGGGCGTTTTATATAGCGATATTGCTCCTTGATTTTGGCGAACTTCTCCGTAGGGGCGACCATACCGTCGCGCTCTAGCTGGTCGCTATCGATGATTATATCGATGCTGTCATGGTCAGGAGCGCCTGTTGCTGCTTGCGGCTCGCTCTGAGTGCTGTTGGCTGCAGTTAAGACCGGATTTCGGGCGCCTGTTTTACTGTATGTTTTACTGTTTGTTTTACTGTATGTTTTACTATCGAGTATGGGTGGGGTGTGTAGCGGCGAGTTAGCTTCACTGGCCTTCGCCCCGTGAAGCTGACCTGTTGCTGTTGACTGATCTTCTTCTGCCAGCCTGCGTTGTTTTTCCAGGGCGCGTTCAATGGTGTTAGACATAACTAGAACAGCTCCTTTAGTTTATTGAGCACTGGGGTTAGCGCAGGGATGTGAGTCTGGATCTGTGCCGGTACGTCAGGAATAATCGCAAGCAGTTTTTGGTTAAGATCGGGCTTGAGTTGCACGGCCATAATTGAGCCGTAGAGACTGAGCAAAAGTGCGGCAAATACCAAGAAGAAAAAACCGCGGCGTCGTGTCGCTTTGATAATGGAGGGGGTGTGCAGCATCTCGACGGAACCCAGGACAGGTATGCCTGTGACGCGATTGAGTTGTTTTGAGTCGAAGAAAACCGGCCGCAATTGCGTAATCAGGAACGCGATACCCAAGCCTGCGCCAAGGCCGACAATAAGTACGGCAGTCAGGAAGACCAGGCGTTTGGGCCCCGAGGGCGTCGTTGGGACGCGTGGCGGATCTATAATGCGGAACTGAAAGCTTTCAGAGTCAACTTCTGCTGATTGGGATAATCGCGCCGATTCGCGGCGCTGTAGCAGGGCATGGTACTTGTTTTGGGTAACATCTTGTCCGCGCTGAAGTGCTGCATACTCGGCTTCGATTTCTGGGATGGTATTCATCTTTTCAGCAAGGCTGTCGACTTTCTGTCTAAAGCTATTGGCTCTGACTTTAAGTGTTTGGACGCGAGCTTCTTCCCGGGCCACAGAGAGTTTCATCTCCTGGTAGACCGGGTTGGCGTCTATGCCCGCATTCTGGCGCGGGGTTGCCGATGCGGCGATAAGCGTTTGCCGTTCTTCTATTTCAGCTTCGCGCTTATTTTGGAGATCCTCAAGTATCCTTTTGACTTCGCGAATGTCGGGATGTCGTTCCGTATATTTGAGTTGGAGTTGATCCAGGTTGTTTTGGAGTGCTTCTATACGTCTGTCGTAAGAGGAGCCAATGTCCTGGCTGAAAGTAGGCTGGCTGTCTTCCATGAGTCCGAAAGAAGGCGTTTCGCCTTCAAGTTGCTTGCGAAGGAATTCTTCGCGCTTTTGGGCTTCTTTCAACTCGAGTTCTACTGCGCCAAGTTCACGACGGGCTTGTTCGAGTTGGCTATAAAAACCTTGTCCCGAGCCTGGCATCATACCCGCATAGCGGCGCTTAAACTCTTTGATGAGATCGTCATTGGCTTTGATGCGCTTATCGTATTCGGCTATTTGTTTGTCTAAAAAGTTGTGTGCTGTGTCTGAATCGGAGCGTTTGTCGCCCAAGGTGTTTTCGACCAGCGTCGTTAGCGTGGATTGCACGACATTTTTGGCCAGCACCGGGTCGTCTGACGCGTAGGATATGGTAAATAGATTTTCCCGTCCGGCACGGCCTATGCGTATTGTTGAGCCAAGCGTGCCGAGTAGTGCGTCGAATTCTGTGGGTGTGTTCGCCGTGAGGTCCAGGTCGGTCATCCGGGCAATTTTTTCAAGATTGGGCCGGGTTAGCAGGGTGCGGACCATCATCTGAATCTGTTGCTCAGGGTTTGTCTGAATTGTTAGTCCGCGCAAAAGGGGTTTGAGCAACGATTGTGTGTCTACATAAACCTGCGCGTTGGAGCGATATTGGTCGGGCAATTTGAGAACAATTGGCCAGCCTATGAGGCAAACTAGCCAGGCAATCATCAGTACCACCCACTTCTTGATCCAGAGACCTTTTGCATAGGTTAAAAGCTGGTCAATCAAATCCTGCATAAGATAACCTCAGGTACGTTCCTTGGTAAATGCTTTCCCGTTGCTTGCTGTGGGTCTTAAAATAATGCGCGTCTTAAAATAGTGCTTCTGGGATCAGAATGATATCTCCTGGAAGGATGTCCACATTGGAAAAGAAGTCCCCGCGATTAATCAAGTCGTCGATGCGCAGCGTGTAAGCTATCTGCTTGTTATCCACGACACGGACCAGAACCGCATCGTTACCGTCTGCAAATTCGGTGAGCCCGCCAACCTCTATCATGACATCCAATAACGTCATTGAACGACGGTACGGGATAGCCTGTGGTTCGCCCGCTTCACCAATAATGCGGACTTGTTCCGAATAGGGGCCGTTGAATCCGCCAACAATTACGGTGACGATCGGTTCTTTGATATACACGCTGAGTTTTTCTTCGATCATCCGGGCGACCTGTGTCGACGTCATGCCTGTAACTTTCAGGTCTTCGACTAATGGCGTCGTGATCATGCCGTCAGGCCGTACGGTGACGCCTTGGGACACTTCGGGATTTTGCCACACAAAAATGCTCAGGCTATCGCCGGGTCCCACGAGGTATATATATTCCGCAGGGATGGTTGTGACGGGGTGCGTGGGCGCGGAGGTGGGGAGCGATGGATAGCGCTGGCTACTGCAGGCTGCTAGCAGGGTAGCAAGGGTCATTGTTAGCAATATTTTTGAGGGTGTGCGCAGCGTTTTCAGGAATGCATCCATCATTATTGTTGCTCCCAGCCTGATGAAATTGAACGGTTGTTTGACAGCATAGCAGTAAAAATAAAATTGATAAGGGTTCGTAGTGAATTATGCAGCACTCATTTTCGAAGTTGATGTTATCCAAACTTAGGACCCTGTCGGGCGTGGGAGTAGAGTTCGCGTATCGCTTTGTTATTAATATCAAATGCTTATTGTTATAAGGATTCTGGCAAATTACTTGAGTGTCCTGTACGTGTTTTTTACGTCGTTTGTGGAATAAGGGCCTACACTATATGTGAAGTGGTTATAGTTCTCCGGACACACAGACGCAGGTAATATCACCTGCCAATAAAGGTGTGTGTCATGAGTCAGAAGAAAACAAAACCATATACAGCTGAGTTTAAAGAGGCTGCCGTCAAGCTGGCGGTGGAGTC
>JBFGZS010000010.1:0-83658 GCA_041586615.1 Motiliproteus sp.
GAGGGTGGAGGGTGGAAGGTGGAAGGTGGAAGGTGGAAGGTGGAAGGTGGAAGGTGGAAGGTGGAAGGTGGAAGGTGGAAGGTGGAGAATCGCGCCCGGAAGCGGGCCCGCTATTAACGACTTATGGTGTGGTCGCGAGTTTCGCGCCAAACCCCAGCAGCAGCAACCCGGTCACACTGTCCATAACCCGCCCGACATTGGGTTGCTGTAGCCAGCGCCGCGCACGGTTGACCATCAGCGTCAGCGTCCCTTGCCATAACATGCCGATAATAAAGTGGACGCTGGCCATCATCAGCGCCTGCGGCAGCGCCGAATACGCCGGGTCAATAAACTGCGGCAGAAAGGCCATATAGAAGATGATGGGCTTGGGATTCAGTACATTCGACAACAACCCTTCGCGCAACGAGGTGGCTGCCGAGATAGTACGCGCCGTTTCGGGCTGCGCCAGCGTGAGAGCCCGACGCTGCAGCGCCGAGCGCAGGCTCTGGATACCGAGCCAGATCAAATAGGCCGCGCCCGCCAGTTTAAGCAGAGTGAACAGTTGTGCCGAGCCCAGCAGAATTACCGACAAGCCCGCCGCCGAAATCGTCGCATGAACAAACAACCCCAGGCAGATCCCGAGGCTGGTTAACAGACCATCCCGATGACCACCACGGGCCGCGTTGCGCATCACCAGCAAGGTATCGACGCCCGGTGTCAGTGTCAGCGCCGTGATGGCGAGCAGAAACGGTAGCCAGAGAAAATGATCGAACATAGGAAACCCGCCATACTGACAGAAAGCGCTTAATGTAGTCTGTCTGCTATCCGCTAGACAAGTCGAAACTGGAAGCCTGATCATTCAAAAGCGGCGTGTGGGGAGCATTGAATACCGGCCCGAGCCGACCAACTCACAACCTCACAACCTCACAACCTCACAACCCAATGTAGCAGGCAACCTCATACGCGTCCGGCTTGCCTTCGTGAAAGCCGAAGAAACACACCTTTTCGGTGTCACCGGTTTCTTTATCGCGGATACCCAGGGCAAATTCCTGTTTGTATTGTTTGGCCAGCCCATACAGCAGGTTTAGGGGGGCTTTCAGACCTGCCGGTCGTTTCACCGACAGGTGCATACCGACTGTCGGTAATCCATCCACGGACGTATCGTTGCTGTCGGTCTGGCTGCTGCGCAGATCAACCAATTCGGCACCGGCCGGCTTGTTCGCGATATAGGCGGCGATGGCCTCGGCGATCGGCCCGGCCACGTTGTTGAAGTCGGCGGGTTCGAGGTCAGAATCATCGAGGTAGATAAAAAGATCCATAGTCTGTTCATTTCCAAATCAGGGTCATGGTGCTCAATGCACGCGCGCGAATATTAAGGCGGCAAGGACGGACCGGCGTCGGCCTTGTCGTCATCAGAAGACCGAAGGATCGGTCGGTTGATGCCCGGTTAATAATACTGCTTTTGTCCGGTTAACGGGATAATTCGCTGCAGATTGGCCGGCTTTTGAGCCTCCAGCGCGGTGTCCTGTTGGGTTCAGGTCCTGCGCTTTGGCAACGGCACATGTCCCAAAGCCTAAACCCTGTGTAACTATTCAGCACGTTTATTTTCTCTATGTAATTGATTATGGAGTGTTTGTGGAAAGA
This sequence comes from Motiliproteus sp., assembly GCA_041586615.1. Taxonomy (GTDB): domain Bacteria; phylum Pseudomonadota; class Gammaproteobacteria; order Pseudomonadales; family Balneatricaceae; genus Motiliproteus. The sequence continues at coordinate 1,624 of JBFGZS010000010.1, forward strand.
GTCTCTTTGGCAAGGATGCCAAAGCGAAGCCGACATGGATGTATTCACGGCGTCTCTTGGAACAAATACTCCATAGTTTCAAGTCGATGCATGTGCTGAATAGTTACAACCCTGTTAGCCTTAAACCTGTTAGCCCTTAAACCTGTTAGCCCTAAACCCAGTGCCGGCTCATCAACAAACATCTGCTAAGGATCCGTATTTTGGCCAATCGCGCAATACTCTCAACACTGCGGCAACTGGGCAGATTTATGCGCCCTTACCGCAAGCACTGGATCGGCGCGATGATCGCGCTGCTGTTTACCGCCGCTATCACGCTGACAATCGGCCAAGGCGTTCGGCTGGTTATCGACGAGGGCTTTGCGGCCGGCTCTATCCAGCAGCTCAACCAGGCTATCGTCGTGCTGATTTCACTGGCCGTTCTGATGGCCAGCGGCACATTTATTCGCTTTTATCTGGTTTCCTGGTTAGGCGAGCGCATTATGGCCGACATTCGACGCGCGGTATTTAACAACATCATCAGCCTGCATCCGAGCTACTTCGAGTCCAACCGTAGCGGCGAGATCATGTCGCGCCTGACGACCGATACCACACTGCTGCAGTCGATCATCGGCAGTTCGTTTTCGATGGCGCTGCGCAGTCTCGTCACCACCAGTGGCGCGTTGATCATGCTGTTTGTCACCAACATCACACTGAGCCTGATTATTGTCGCCGGCGTGCCGTTAATCCTGTTACCGATACTCCTGTTCGGACGTCGGGTGCGCGCCCTGGGCCGCCAAAGCCAGGACCGCATCGCGGAGGTCGGCAGCTATGCCGGCGAAGTGATTCAACAGATAAAAACCGTGCAGAGCTACACCCAGGAATCCTTCGAGCGCGCCGCTTTCGCCACGGAAGTGGAGCACGCCTTCGGCGTCGCACGCCAACGTATCACGCAGCGCGCCGCGTTAATGGCGGTCGTCATCCTGTTGGTCTTTGGCGCCCTTTCCGGCATGCTCTGGGTGGGCGGTTACGACGTCATCCGCGGCGTCATGACCGGCGGCGAACTGGGTGCCTTCGTCTTTTATGCACTGCTGGTTGCCATGGGCGTCGCCACCCTGTCGGAAGTGTACGGTGAAATGCAGCGGGCGGTCGGGGCAACCGAACGGTTGATGGAGCTGCTTGAAGTCCCAAGCAATATCCTCGCACCGGTCCATCTCGCGCCACAAGTACGCCGTGAAGCCGGCCAACTAAGACCCGAACTACGCCTTGAGAACGTCGATTTTCACTACCCATCGCGCCCGAACCAAGCGGCTCTGGTCGATTTTTCACTGACCCTGCCGGCCGGTAAAATCACCGCGCTGGTCGGGCCATCCGGTGCCGGTAAGTCCACGGTATTTGAGCTGTTGCTGCGTTTCTACGACCCCGAAGCCGGCCGTGTCAGCCTCGGCCAGGAAGATCTTCGTAACCTGGATCCTCAGGATCTGCGCCAGCAAATGGCCCTGGTCGCGCAACAACCCGCCCTGTTCAGCACCAACGTGATGGAGAATATCCGCTACGGAAAGCCGGATGCCCGCGAAGCGGACATTATCGCCGCCGCAAAATCGGCTTACGCCCATGAATTTATCCAACAGCTTCCCGACGGCTACCACAGCGACCTGGGCGAGCAAGGGGTGCGACTGTCCGGCGGACAAAAACAGCGTATCGCCATCGCACGGGCCATTCTGAACGATCCACGCATCCTGCTGCTGGATGAAGCAACCAGCGCGCTGGATAGCGAAAGCGAACAGCATGTCCAACAGGCGCTGCAGCATCTGATGGCCGGACGTACGACGGTCATCATCGCACACCGGCTGTCGACCATCGTGCATGCCGACCAGATCGTCGTGCTGGACCAAGGGCGCGTGGTCGCCACAGGCACGCACAGCGAACTCCTGCGCACATCCGATCTCTACGCCCGCCTTGCGAAACGCTCCAAGCCGGTATCTTGATACGCCGCGCTGGCCACAAGGCGTGCGCAGCCGTAACCCTGCATCCGTACATCACACCGCCATGATGTACGTCCTTCGACGTTGACTATAAACCTGGCATCACCATACCAATCCATTCAGCATGTTGATGCCGAATAGCTCCGCCAGTAGCCACGGTGAGAAACCGAACAGCTAGGGCGTGCTTAAACCTGTGGTTTGCTCAAAGGGAGGACAATAGCCACACGCAGCCCCCCGGCTTTTTTATTGCTCAAGGCGATATCCCCCCCATGGGCGTGGATGATAGAGCGGGCGATAGACAGCCCAAGGCCTATACCACCCGTCTCATTGCTGCGAGAGGCATCCAGGCGCACAAAGGGCTCAAATAACCTTTCGGTTTCTTCTATCGGTATCCCAGGCCCGTTATCCTCAATGACGAGGATGGCATTGTCAGAGCGGTTCTCAATGGCGACCTGTGCGTTATCACCGTAAGCAACCGCATTCTCGATCAGGTTACGCAGTGCCCGCTTTAACGATACCGGCCGGCAGGAGTAGGCAATTTTTCCGGTTGGCGTGAAGCAGACATTAAAGCCTAGGTCTTGCATGTCCTGGCAAAGGCTGTCTACCAAGGTCACGAGATCCATCACATGGGTGTCTTCATCCGTTGAATCATCGCGGGCAAATTCGAGCACGGCTTCTGTCATTTGCTGCATTTCGGCTACGGTCGCGACAATTTTTTGCTTGGTATCAGGGTCATCAATGAGTTCGGCGCGTAGCCGTAACGACGTCAGCGGTGTTCGCAGATCATGAGAGATCGCCGCCAGCATGGTCGTTCGGTTCTGAACAAACTTTGACAGCCGCTCTTGCATTAAATTGAATGCCCTAATTGTGCGTTTCATATCCTCGGGGCCTTCTTCAACGACTAAGGTTATTTTTTCTCCTCGCCCTAGCTGATCGGAGGCCGCAGTTAGCCGGGCAAGTGGACGGGTAATCCGTCTGAGCAAAAAAAACACGATGGCCACCGTACCGACAATGAAACTCATCAGCATCATGATGGTCCAGGCCCAACCGTGCATCGGTTCCAGGCCTAACTGCGCACTGTTCAGCCATTCACCATTTGGGCGTTTAATGGCGATGATGGCGATCGCTTGCGCACGGTTGGAAAGCTCGGCGTTATCGGCCACAATCAAATCGCTGAAGCGACCATCGCTTGGCAGGTCGTGTTCGATGGCCACGCGAATTGCAGGAAGATCTGGGGTGACAAGCTCAGAAAACCTTGGGTCAGATCGAACCAGCCCATCGTGTATTACCTGCCCGGAAATACTACTACTATCTGAAATCCAAAAATGCATGCGAGGTGTGGTAATGGCCTGCAATATGCTGGTGTGAAGCTGGGGCGGGGTGTTATTTAACAGGCGGATAATAGATGCCGTTCGGGATACCAGGTTTGCTACTTTTGCAGTTCGGACCTCGTCATCTCTCTCCTCGAAAAAGAGCAACGCACTGGTTCCTTGAACGAGGAAAACCACCAACAGCAGCAGGCCTATCACACGTCCAACGAGACTCTGGGGAATCAACCGGCGGCGGATAAATCGTGTGTTCATATGCGTGCGACCTCTGCGGCCAACTTATACCCTCCCCCCCAAATAGTCTGGATCAGGCAGGGTTCCGCAGGGTTGACCTCGACCTTTCTTCGCAGCCGACTAACCTGGTTATCAATGCTGCGATCAAAAGCCACTGCCGACTTGCCACGGGTTAAGGTCAGTAATTCATCTCGGCTAAGCACCACTTGGGCGTGGTTAACAAACGCGGATAAAAGGTCGAACTCCGATGTGCTCAGAGAAACCCCGATACCGTCATCAGAGAGAAGTACTCGGCGGGTAACATCCAGCGTCCAGCGATCAAAAATAAACTGCTTTACACCTTCTTGCTGCTTTTGCGGAGGAAGACTTTGGCTGCGGCGAAGCACCGCTTTGATGCGCGCCAGCAGCTCCCGAGGAGAGAACGGTTTGGTGAGGTAATCATCAGCCCCCATTTCTAGTCCAATAATGCGGTCTGTCTCATCGGCGACGGCGGTCAACATAATAACGGGGATCTGCGTGGTTGCGCGCAGATACTGACACAGGGTTAAGCCGTCTTCCCCGGGCATCATGATATCGAGTACGACCAGATCTATAGGCTGACGTTGCACGATTTTTTTCATCTCTTCGCCGCCAGAGGCTGTCGTCACCTGTACACCATGCTTTTTCAGGTATTGGCTCAGAAGATCGCGAATATCAGCATGATCGTCGACGACAAGAATATGGTCTGACGCGTCCATAGTCATTCTCATAACACCTATCAAATTAAAGAATCGTTAGCACTATACGTTCACCTACGAGTCCGTGGGCGATGCAATTGTATCAAAGTGTCGCCAAAGGCAGACCTGGTGACATCTGGCTACACTTCTGTGAGGTTATGACAAAATATTTGGCGTATTGTCGCGTTTAATGGGTCTGTAAACAGCCCTAAGTAACATTATTTCACCCTACACACAGAAAAAAATGGAGTGACGCTATGAATGATAAAACGGATATAACACGGCGCAAACTGATGGTTGGTGGAGCGACCGCTGTGGCTGCCGTCGCGGCGAGCCTGGTAACCACAGGTAGTGCGGTTGCTGCTGATTATAATGCAGCTGACCTTGGGCTCTTTGGCACGATCAACCGCGTTAAAGACACCGCCAATATGACCGGACTCGAAAAGAAACATGCCCCTGTCATCAAGGCCGCCACCAAAGCCCACAAGGGAGAAACCGTAGCAGTCACCGTGACTGTCGGGGCTATCCCTCATCCTATGACCGATGCTCACTGGATAGAAAGAGTGCGCATATTCACCGATAGAGGCGCACCCGTTGCCGATGTCAGCTTTGCGCGCACGGGTGTCGCGCCTGTTGTGACCGTCAACCTGTCGATTGACGCTTCCACAACACTGGTCGCTCAAGCGTTCTGCAATCTGCATGGTATCTGGGAGAGCCGCCACAGCATCAGCGTTTAACCGTGCTCTGCCGCCCCTGCATGCAAGCGGCAGGATCCATGGCCAAACCAGGGGACAGGCACTTCAACCTGAAGTCCAGGTTATCCCCCGATTAATCAGGCATGGTTTTATGCCACGGCGGTTCATTCATGCGCCGCCTATCAAGGAAATACAACATGAAAAAACGCCTTAAGCCCCCCGTAGGCACAATCACGTTAGGAGCCATCACGTTGTGCGCGTGTTTACTCACGCAGACGGCCAGCGCTGTCGAGCCAGCAGCCAATGGGATGACCATCCCTGAAGGGTACAAGAACTGGAAAACCATTGCCGTTTCACACCGCACAGACAATAACTCGCTGCGATCTATTCTTGGTAATGATATTGCTGTAGAAGCGGCGCGATCCGGGCAAACAAACCCTTGGCCCGACGGTGCCATCCTTGCCAAATTAGTCTGGAAGGATCGAACCGATGAGCATTGGAGCTCAGCGACCGTTCCAGGCACGTTTGTACATGCCGAGTTTATGGTTAAGGATGCCCGCCAGTATGAGGCAACCGGTGGTTGGGGCTTTGCTCGCTGGCTGGGACAGGAGCAAAAGCCATTCGGAAAGGATGCCGATTTTGTTCAACAGTGCTTTGGGTGCCATACACCGGTTAAGCACAGAGATTATGTCTTTACCACCCCGGTTAACTTACCGTAACGCGTATGCTAGCGCGTCGATGAGGGCAAGATCCTGGTTCATGAACAGCCGGCACGATAACACTGGAGGGGTTATCTTATGGCTGACTTGGAATAGTCCCCACCGATTTCCTGCATGATCGAATTGGCGGCACTCTTCAGTGCGGTTATGAGCCGATCCTGAACCCCCTCTTTTTGCATAATGACGTCGGGGCCTGAGACATTGATAGCGGCGACCACCTCTCCTGTGAAGTTGCGCACGGGTACGGCTATTGCCGTAGAGTAATCAGAGTAATGAAGACTCCACCCCTGCCCCCTCTCCTTTTCACACAGGGCAATTAAATCGGGTAAGGTTTGAGGGGCCGGATTCGGATATCCATCCAAGCGCTGATTTTGATACAGCCTTCCAAGCTCATCAGGTGACATACCGATTAATAGTGCGCGCCCCATTGCCGTGGTGTGACAGGGGAAACGAGTCCCAACCGGAACGTTCACGGAAATACGCTGCAACGCTAATGCGCGAAACACATAGAGAGCCTCGTTACCTTCACGGATTGCCAAATGGCTGGATAGCGAGGTGCTGTCGCGTAAATGCGTGATAAAAGGCGTGGCGATCTCAACAATCTCGCGGCTGGCCAGGTAGCTAAATCCTCGCGTGATAACTTGTGAACCCAGCGCGTAGGTGTTTGTGCCGACTTTGTTCAAGTAACCCATATTGGTTAGTGTCTGAACAATACGGTACAGCGAGCTTGAACTGACGCCAAGAGTCTCTGCCATTTCGGACTGGGATAGCCGGCGGCGCTGGCTGTCGAACATCGCCAGAATTTGTAGCCCCTTCTGCAGGGCTGGAACGGTATAGTCCTTTTCTTTCTCGCTCATTAAGGTGCTCGTATTCTTGGCGGTTATCGAGAAAGAGCACTGCTACGCAGTGCTCGCATCGCCTTTATGCCTGCTGCGCATGAAGTGCCAAGCTCGCCTGGCCTTGCCGGTAGTTACGCATCAGGATGGCCAGCACGCTGGAACCCGCCAATGCGATCAACCAAGGCAGATTACCCACCAGGGCAAGACCCGCCACCGTCAGCACCAGCTTTTCTGCTTTCTGCAACGGTGCACTGAAGTACCCGATATAGGCCGCTGACAGCGCAACAATGCAGAGAATACCGCTGGTTATCGCCAACAAAAACTCGGTCCAGCTAAAGTCCAGGAACAATAAGCTGGGCGCATAGATAAACATAAAGGGTACCAGTGCTTTACCCATAGACAGGCGGAACGCCGTCACGCCGGTTTTCATCGGATCTGATCCTGAAATCCCCGCGCCGGCATAGGCGGCCAGCGCCACCGGAGGGGTAACATCGGCCAGTACGCCATAGTAAAAGATGAAGAAATGCGATGCCAGTAGTGCGATACCGAAATCATCCAGCGCCGGTGCAACAATAGAGGCCAGAATGATATAGGTCGGGGTCGTGGGAATACCGGCGCCCATCAGAATGCAGGCGAGGGCAACCAGCAGTAGGGCCATAAACAGGGTGATGCTATCTTGCGTCAGCAATTCAAAGGGGACTAGCGGGGTAATCCAGGTTCCGAAATCGGTTGCCAACCCGACGATGGCACCGGAGAATTTGAAGCCCAGCCCGGTCAAGGTCGTCACACCCAGCAAGAAACCGACACAGGCACATGCCGCGGTAATGGCGATCGATTGTTTAGCGCCCTCTTCCAGACTGAAAATCAGGCGCCGAGGCGTCAGCACACTTTCATGATCAAGCTTGTCGAAACCTAAGGGCTTTAACAGCACAGGAATGTAAGAGCAAAGCACGGTCAAAATGATGCCCCAAAACGCAGCCAAAAAGGGCGTAAATTGCATTAACAGCAGCGTAACCATCACGATCAACGGAATCGTCTGATGCCAGTGACGCCTCATCACATCACCGAAACGCGGAATCTGTTCTGCAGGCATCCCTTTCAGGTTTAAACGACGCGCTTCGAAATGCACCATGCACAGAGTCGCCAGATAGTGGAAGAGTGCGGGCACCACGGCGATAAGGATCAGCTCGTTATAGGGTACGCCCAGCATCTCTGACATGACGAAGGCGGAGGCGCCCATGATCGGGGGCGTAATTTGACCGCCACAGGAGGCTGCGGCTTCGGTCGCCGCAGAAAAACGACCGCTGAAGCCGTAGCGCTTCATCATCGGAATCGTGAACGCGCCGGTGGTCACGGTGTTGGCAACCGGTGAGCCGGAGATCATACCGAAGAAGCCGGATGAAACTACCGAAACCTTAGCGGGACCGCCGGCATACCGTCCGGCCATCAGTGTCGCCAGTTCGATAAATAGCTGTCCCAGGCCCGAGGCTTGCGCCAGTACGCCAAACAGTACAAAGTGGAACACGTAGGTTGCGACCACGCCGATCGCGATGCCGTAAATCCCTTCGGTGCCCAGATAAAGATGCTCGACCAAACGGATAATATCGTAGCCACGATGAGCCAGCACGCCCGGCAGATGCGGCCCAAACATGGCATAGAGCAATGCCAGCACACCAATAATTGACAGCGACTCGCCCATGGTTCGGCGTGCGCCCTCGATGACGAGCATGACCGCTACGCCTCCCATCAGGTAGTCTAGCGACTGTGGAAAGCCAATATTGGTGATGAAAATGTCATCGAAAAAGTAGACCAGGTAGCCAGAAAACGCCGTTCCCAGCACCGCCAGCGGCCAGTCCAACCAACCCGGCTTATTACCGCGACCGCCCAGAGCAGACAACGGCAGTGCTGACAGCCCCATCATACCCGCAAAGGCGTAAACCCCCACGATCACCAGCATCGGCAGCTGACTACCGAGCGCACTCACCAGTTGATGAGCAATCAGCAGATAGAATGCCCCATAGAGCAGGCCTAACGTGATACCGACGGCTGGCCGCTTGGCAGCACGACGAGGAAACACCAGAAAAAGCAGACCCATGATGAAGGTCATGTGTACCGTGCGGTGAGAGATTTCGTTAAGCAGTCCAAAGCCGGCAGTGTAGATATGGAACAGGCTGAGCGCAACACAAACCAGCGTGACAAATAGCTTCAGTCCGCCTCTCAAATCACGGAAATTGCTCTCGTTATCGTACTCCTTGATCAGGTTGTCCAGATCTTCCTGATGCATCTCCAGCTCTGCTGCGGGAGGCTGCTTGTCACCCTGTTTGCGTTCTGTGTTCATGGCTTTCAGCTCTGTACTTATTGGCAGTGGTCCACCGGTTGGATCCGGAGTCCGGAATCGGGCCACTGATTTAGATTAATAGTTGTCTGGCCGGTATGCAGCCGGTTGTTAAAACGGCTGTCCGTACGTACGATCAGGTCGTTAATCGGCCGTTTAAGTCGTACGATAAACTGGCCATTGCGATGCTCAAACGCGAGCATATTCGGTTCGTTGGCCATCGAAGGGAGCCCCTGACCGTGGGCGATAAAGCGCTCTTCGGTCTGCAATATTCGCTGGCCACCGCTGCCGTCGTTCAACAACCGATACTGATCATGTACCGGCGTCAGAGAAACCGAATGGATAAAAGACAGCGAAAATGTCTGATCAACCAGCGTGACACAGCCTAGCACTGTGTCAGACCGGTAATCCTCTATACGGAGTGAGGAGGCCTGCACACTGGAAGCTATCGCCACCACGGCGACGGCCCCCAGCGGCATACGCCACTTACTGAATGATGCCTTTTTCACGATAATAACGCTCGGCACCTGGATGTAGCGGGATGGAAACGGATTCCAATGCAGTTTCCCGGCTAATCTCCTTTCCTTTGACATGTACTTTCGCCAGCGTGTCGGTATTTTCATACAGCGCCTTGGTAACGGCGTACGCGATATCGTCAGGCAGATCGGCATGGGTAGCCCAAATGGCACGTACCGCCAGGGTCTCAACGTCTTTATCGATTCCCTTATAGGTACCGGCCGGCAGTAAGGTCGAGGCGTAGTAGGGCTGAGTAATCTGCAGTTTCTTAATCGCCGCACCGTTCAGCGGTATCATGCTGACATCGTGCCCGTTGGACAGCTCAACAATCGATGCGGTCGGAGAGCCCGCCGTGATCAGTGACGCACCCAGGTTACCGTCTTTCAGTTTCTCGGCAGACTGGGAGAAGGAGGAGTAGTCCTCTTTGATATCGTCACGGCTCATGCCGTGAGCCGCCAGCAGGTCTCCCAGCAACTGCCACTGGCCCGAACCGGGTGAGCCGGAACTCACACTCTGACCTTTTAGGTCTTCAAATCGATTCAACCCTGGCTGCGCCACCAGCTGTACCGTTTCGGGGTACAGCGCGCCCAGCGCACGCAGGTTGGTAATCGCCTTGCCTTGGAATTGATTCTTACCGTTGTAGGCGGCGTCCAACACGTCTGCGGCGACGAAAGCGGATTCGATCGAGCCGCGACCCAGCAGCCCGGCGTTGGACACGGAGGCATTACCCGTTTCGGCGGTTGCAGAGAGTTTTTTCCCTTTCAGGTCACTGTTATTAGAGATCACCTGCGCCAGCATGCCACCCAGGGGGTAATAGGTACCACCGGTTCCACCCGTTGCGATGCCGAAAAACACACGTTCCTGCGCCTGAACAACGCCGGCTGTAAGACCGGCTGTCAGAGCCGCGGAGACAAGGAGGGTTTTTAGGGTTTTCTTCATTTTCATTTCCTTATTTTTGGACTTGATTTTATTGCTTAGGCTTTTCATGATTTTTGCTTCGACGATCTAACTCACAGCTCGATCTTTTTTAGCATTCTGCTCGCCAGCACTGCGGCGGTACGGGCCGTAACGCCCTGCGGGTCGTAGCTAGGGTTCAACTCGGTCAACTCCACCAATGGCAGCCCGAAACGACACTGTTTCGCGCAGTCGAGTACCAGGTCGATCACGGCCTCAATCACCTCAAGGCTGACTCCGCGAACAGCCGGCGCGCTAACACCAGGCGATTGATAATGAGGCAGTACGTCGAGATCGATGCTCAGATAGAGCGCATCCAGTTGTCCGGTGAAGGCCTCTAGCTCAGCCTTGATCTGCCCCAGATCAGCCGCTGTCATCTCCGTGTCGGTGCGGTAGCGCACCCCCCATTCATCGGCACGACGGAATAACGCTTCGGTGTTGCTTTCTTTGGCAACACCCAAACAACAGTAGTGAAAATTGTCGGCGCCGGTTAGTGCTTGAATCTGAAAGAACGGCGTGCCGGATGATGAACCTGCAGCGCCGGGGCAACGCAGGTCGAAATGCGCATCCAGGTTGATAATACCAATCTTGGCATCCGCGCCGAGAACCTTATACAAGCCACTGAAGCTGCCGAAGGCCGTCTCATGCCCCCCGCCAACCACCAAAAGACGCGATACGGTTGGCAACGCAAGAGCCACCTGCTCGGCTAGCTCTTGCTGCCTGTCTTCCAGTGCACCGTTGCTGTCAACGATATCGCCAAAGTCAACCAGCTGCATATCCCCGCCGTGCCAGGCGACATTTCTGAGCTGTTGCCGAAGCGCCGTGGGGCCTTCTGCTGCGCCAATACGGCCGCCGTTACGTTTGACGCCGGTATCGCAGCAAAAACCAATCAACCCATAGTTCCGGGATGGGTTTTGCTCCGTGCTAGCGTGCGAGACAACCACGTGGTGATGCCAGCGCTGTGTACGGAGAGGGTCATCTTGATCGTCCCGACCCTGCCATGGAGCAGGCGTTCTGACAGTGTTCATAACATCACCTCGTTTGCAATCAGTTGGCATATAACCACATTTAGGCGTATAAAGAAACCGCTGCACGATCAAACAATGCAAATACCAACACGATATTCATATATGAATATTCCATCCGTTGGGCATGCACGTTATCATCATGCACAAGAGACGTGACGAGTGCTTATTTTATAGCGAAGCGGAATCTGGAGCGGCCAGCTATGAACACCATTGATCAACCGCCACCCCCTAACAGCGGTGTGGAAGGTACCCAGCCGCCTGAATTCACAGGCATTGCCAGCCCGATCCTCGACCCCGAGGGCAACCCTGTCGCGGCCATTAGTTGTCGTTTGGGCGCTCCAAAATGAGCGAAAGTCATTACAGGGCGCGTTGTGCTGGCCTTCGCCAACAATATTTATTGCTTCAGCCACAGCTCTGTGGCGAGCCTGGTGCTACCTAATCAAGGATTATGTTTATGTCATCATCACCTTACCCCTCCTACCTGCAACGTTGCGGCTGGGCGACTGGGCCCGGTGCTTCTTTACCTCGTAAACCGCTACACGGTGAACAGCACTGCGATGCGATTGTCATTGGCGCAGGTTATACCGGCCTGGCGATCGCTAGGCGATTAGCGCAACAGCGTCCCGATTACGTCATTGCCGTCCTGGAGGCTGACGTCGTTGGGGCGGGGTCACCAGGCCGCAACTCGGGCTTCGTGCTGGAGACGGTATTGAGCGCGCCGAGTGAAGCCAACGCCGCGAAAATCTATCCGCTCTATCAACAAGCACATCAAGAGCTCATGCAGCACTCTCGCCTCCCGCTGACAGGGAAGCCGGAGGCTGTATTCAAGGCGGCGGCTACCCCACGGGGTGAAAAGGCGCTCAAGCAGCTCGGTCATTTTCTCCAGGCCACAGGGCAATCGTGGAGCAAACTGGATGCCGCACGTCTGAAGCAGATTACAGGCTCTGACTATTATCGCAGCGGTATCAGCCTGCCCGGCAACCGACTCGTCAATCCGGCTCAGCTGGTTAACGAAATAGCTCGACACCTACCGGATTCAGTCACTATTTATGAGCAGAGCCCGGCACTGGAACTCGAGCAATATCACAGTAGCTGGAAAGTAAGGACATCAGCCGGCGCGCTCAGCGCTCCGCGGGTCTTTCTGGCCAACAATGCTTTTGCCAAAGGGCTGGGGGTCGGGCAGTCGCGTAGCGTGACCATTTTTACCTATGCAGGCATCACCGCACCCCTGAGTGCGGAGGAACGCAGTAAAACCTCCTCGGAGGGGCAGTGGGGCGTTTTGCCTGCTCACCGGCTGGGCACAACGTTCCGAAGCACCGAGGATGGTCGCCTACTGGTACGCGGAATGTATGGCTACGAACAGGAAGGAGGGGCCGAAGTTAAGAATATTTTGCAACACAGTCTTAGCACGCGCTTTCCCACCTTGGAGGGCGCCCAGCAGCTAGAACAGTGGTGGGGGGGCACAACGTCACTGACGGCTAACGGCGCACCGCTATGGGGTGAACTCAAACCCGGATTATTCGCCTCTGTGGGTTGTAATGGGGTGGGTATCGTCAAGGGCTGGTTGCTGGGGGGAGCATTGGCGGATCTGGCGCTCGGACACTCGACGCTCGATGTACCGACATTATTTGGGCGACCCTCCTGGATGCCGCCAGAGCCACTGCGCCAGCTTGGATTTATGGCGGTGAGCACCCTCGAAAAGCAACTTGCCGGTGGCGAAAAATAACGCAAGGCCGTTTCTGGTCATTCAATTCATCTATTAACAAACGGACGTCAACGCTATGATTAAGACAGTCAAAACAGATCTGTACAATTCTCCTTCACCACTGGAATGGGCCACCATCGGTAACGGTATTTTGTTTACCGCACAGATTCCGATTGATGCTCAGGGGCAGGTGGTCGAGGGCGGAATTGAAGCTCAAGCCCGTCAAACCCTGGAGAACCTCAAGCATACCCTGGAAAAGGCCAACGCCAGCCTGTCTGAGGTGACCCAGGTGCTGATTTATGTCACTGACAAAACGTACTTGCCCACGGTCAATAAAGTCTACGCCGAATATTTTCTAGCGCCGTATCCGAATCGCGCGGCGATGGTTATTGCGGGGCTGGCGCGGGATGAAATGCTGGTTGAGATGGTGGCCTATGCTGCCGTTGATCACTAAACCGGTGTGATGCTGGCACAGCGTATTTGATTTTCCCTGCTGAGTTCGCCCCCCCCTTCCCTCCCAGCGGCAAGGGGGCTTTATACCCATGGCGGTTCAGGCCATCACTGATGACCTGAACCGCATGCGGCCCTCGATCGACACCGATAAGCCGGATCAGAACCTCCCCTCGATAACCAACGCAGCAACCGGTTTGCGCTCCCTCGGCTTGGCATCACGTTTGGCGAAGTCTTCATCGATATGATGGGGTTTACCCTCATAACCGATAGCCAAGGCCGTTAACGGCTCCTGTGAGGCGTCGATACCGAACTGCGCTCGCGCACGGTCGGGATCGATTCCAATCATTTGGTGCACGGTAAGTCCCCTAGCGGTTGCTTCCAACGTAAGGAATGCCGATGCAGCCCCCAAGTCATGACTGGCGGCCTTGTTGCGCTTTCCGTTATGCTCGAAGTGATGCACCACCACACCCAGCACGAGTACCGGTGCATTAGCCGCCCAGGGCTGGTTGCCTTCCAGAAGCACGGCGTGGATCTTCTCCCACGTCTGCGGATCGCGGGCTTTGACCCCAACGATGTAGCGCCAAGGCTGGGCATTGTAGGACGACATTGTCCAGCGTGCCGCCTCAAAGAGCGCCCTGACATCCGCCTCGGCAACCACGCGATCGGGATCAAATGCATAGGGGCTATGACGCTGTTGCAACAGCGAGTGAATCTCTACGTCGGTACGGGCTGATCTGTCCATGGGATACTCCGTTATTTAGCTAGTGGAATAAACTCATCATCACCGGGTGCCAGGGCGAACGCCTGCCTGCACCAGTCTTGTTCGCCGGTTTCGCTCTCCAACTGTCATCAAGTAATTTCCATGAACCCCAGCCCTGCTTTATGCCGTCCTTTCGAACATCAGATCCCAGACGCCATGACCCAGCTTTTCACCACGACGCTGAAACTTGGTTACCGGGCGCGCGTCGGGCTGCGGAGAATACTGCCCTTCACCGGCGTGGTTGCGGTAACCCTCGGCGGCGCTCATGACCTCCATCATATGTTCGGCGTAGGGTTCCCAGTCGGTGGCCATATGGAAAATGCCACCGATCTTAAGCTTAGCACGGAAGGTCTGAGCGATCTCAGCCTGGACCATGCGCCGCTTGTGGTGCTTCTTCTTGTGCCAGGGGTCCGGGAAAAACAGCTGAATCCCATCCAGCGAGCCGTCGGGAATGCAGTCTTTCAGGACCAGCAAAGCATCGTCTTCATAGATACGCAGATTGCTCAACTCGGCTTTCGACGCGTTATTCAGTAATCGGCCAACGCCGGGTTTATGCACTTCGATACCAATAAAGTTGGTCTCGGGTGCAGCAGCTGACATGGCCAGCAAGGAGTCGCCCATCCCAAAACCGATCTCTAGGATCGTCGCGGCACGGCGGCCAAACACCTGCTCGTAGTCGATAAACCCGTCTTCGCGGTTCAGCCCCAGCGCGGGCCACTGCTCCTCCAGCGCTTTTTGCTGCCCGGGGGTCATGCGACCGGCACGCAAGACAAAGGTACGGATGGAGCGCAGACGCCCGTCGGGGGTGGAAGTGTTCTCTTCAGTCATGAGGGTGTGCAATCACTTGTGGATAAATTAAAAAAACAAAAGGGCCGGCTCTTCCGAGTCCAGCCCCTTATCACGCAACCTTGAGCGCTTAGTCGTCCAGCAGACTCAGGTCGCGTACCGCACCTTTGTCGGCACTGGTTGCCATCTTGGCGTAGACTTTAAGTGCCGCGGATACCTTGCGTGGACGCGGCTCTACCGGCTTCCAGCCTTTACTGTCCTGCACGGCACGACGACGCTCCAGTTCGTCGTCTGAGACTAAGACATCGATGCTGCGGTTAGGGATATCGATACGAATGCGATCGCCCTGCTCGACCAGACCGATGGCGCCACCGGACGCCGCTTCGGGAGACACATGGCCAATAGACAGGCCGGAGGTGCCGCCGGAGAAACGCCCGTCGGTCAACAGCGCGCAGTCTTTACCCAGCCCCTTGGACTTCAGGTAGCTCGTGGGATAGAGCATCTCTTGCATGCCCGGTCCCCCGCGTGGGCCTTCATAGCGGATCACCACGACATCGCCGGCCTTGACTTTATCGGCCAGGATATCAGCGACGGCCTGATCCTGACTTTCACAGATATAGGCGTTGCCTTCGAAGGTCCAGATACTCTCGTCGACGCCGGAGGTCTTGACCACACAGCCGTTCAGCGCAATGTTGCCGGTCAAAACAGCCAGGCCGCCCTCTTTGCTGAAGGCGTGCTCGACCGAGCGGATGCAACCGTTGGCGCGATCGGCATCCAGTGAACCCCAGCGCGCCGCCTGAGAGAAGGCGACCTGTGTCGGTACGCCGCCAGGTCCGGCGCGGTAGAATTTTTTCACCGCATCATTGTTGCAGGTCATGATGTCCCACTTCGCTAGCGCATCGGCCATCGTCGGGGTGTGAATGGTCGATACCGAGGTATCGAGCAGACCGCCACGGTCGAGTTCGGCAAGAATCGCCATGATGCCGCCGGCACGATGCACATCTTCGACATGGTATTTCTGGTCGTTGGGCGCCACCTTGCACAGGTAAGGCACTTTGCGTGACAGCCGGTCCATATCCGCCATGTCGAAATCGACCTCGGCTTCCTGCGCCAGCGCCAGCAGATGGAGGATAGTGTTGGTCGAACCGCCCATGGCGATATCCAGGGTCATGGCGTTTTCAAATGCAGCCTTGCTGGCGATCGCGCGTGGCAATACGCTGAAATCGTCCTGCTCGTAGTGACGTTTGGTAATATCGACGATGATCCGCCCGGCTTCGAGGAAGAGCTCCTCGCGGTCGGCGTGGGTGGCGACTACCGTGCCGTTGCCGGGCAGTGAGAGCCCCAGCGCTTCGGTCAGGCAGTTCATCGAGTTGGCGGTGAACATGCCCGAGCAGGAACCGCAGGTCGGGCAGGCGGAACGCTCGACTTCATTAACCAGTTCGTCGGAGGCGGTATCGTCGGCGGCCAGCACCATCGCATCAACCAGATCCAGGCCGTGATCGATCAGTTTGGTCTTACCCGCTTCCATCGGACCGCCGGAGACAAACACCACGGGAATGTTCAGGCGCATCGCGGCCATCAGCATGCCGGGGGTGATCTTGTCGCAGTTGGAGATGCAGACCAGCGCATCGGCGCAGTGGGCATTGACCATATATTCGACCGAATCGGCGATCAGGTCCCGTGACGGCAGCGAGTAGAGCATGCCGTCGTGCCCCATGGCGATGCCGTCGTCGATGGCGATGGTATTGAACTCTTTCGCCACACCGCCGGCCTTTTCGATCTCGCGGGCCACCAGCTGCCCCATGTCTTTGAGGTGCACATGACCGGGGACAAACTGGGTAAAGGAGTTAGCGACCGCGATGATCGGCTTGCTAAAATCGTCGTCCTTCATGCCGGTGGCACGCCACAGCGACCGGGCGCCAGCCATATTCCGGCCATGGGTAGAGGTCTTGGAACGATAATCGGGCATGATGCGGGAACTCCCTTAAACTGTGTGTTAATTAAACAATGTAGTTATTAAACAATATATTTATTAAACAATGTATTTATTAAACAATGTATCAATTCAATATGGGGGTAAAATCCGACGGTATGCGGGTGCAGTGCGGGGGATCGGAGGCCTATTCTACCAAGCCTGGGGCGGTGTGCCAAAGCCTATACGACCCAACTAAATGTTGGGTTACTGCCGTGGGCGAGGCAATGTTCGGGGGACACTCGCCAGTGGCCCCGTGCTTACTTGGGGTTTACGCTCTGTTCGTCGAAACAACTCCAGCAGTTACGACCATTTTCCTTGGAAAAATAGAGCGCTGTATCCGCTTCTTTGATCAGCTGTTCATGAGAATGATCTTTACAGCGGTAGTGCGTGACACCGAGACTGGCCGAGATGGGAATCTCGATGCCTTCATGCACGACGGGTTTACGGCACATGACCTTACGAATCCGCTCGGCGACATACTCGCCTCCGCACAGGTCGGTATGAGGCAGGTAGATGCAAAATTCCTCGCCACCGTAGCGCCCCGCGACATCCACCGAGCGTAACAATCGACGCAGGCGTGCCGACACATCGCGGAGCACTTCATCGCCCGCCTGATGCCCATAGGTGTCGTTAACCCGCTTGAAATGATCCAGGTCGAACATCAGCAAGGCAAGTTGGCCGTCGTAGCGTCGCAGGCGGGTCACTTCTTCGCAGAAGCGCGCTTCCCAATGGGCTCGATTGAACAGCTGGGTCAACCCATCGGTATGACTGACCACTTCCAACTGAGCCATCGCATCCTTCAGCCGATTTTCATACACGGCCACATCGGTCATATCGCGAATCGTGATACACACGTATGCCACTTCACCGCCGGTATCCAGCAGCGGCTGAAAGGCGCAGTTCTGATACATAAATTCGCTACCGCCGGTGACCTGACGGTTATGCTGGAAACGAAACAAATAAGGACGCTGCTCCCAAGAAGTGAAGGCCTGGTTTTTGAGGACAAAAACCCCTTTCAACTTCCGTTCAAACCAGGCGCGCGGCAGCTCCGGGAAAATATCAAACAGATTACGTCCGACCACGTCTTCTGCCGAGCGATGGCTGTGCGTCACCATAAACTGGTTCCAGACCTGAATCTCCATCTGCGGATTCAGGATCAAAACCCCCGTATCAATCCGATCCATTACCACATCGATAAAAGGAAATTGAGACCAGATCGGCACTTAAAAATCATCCAGCAGCATGTCGAGTATCCCCAGCAAATGACTCAATGAGACACCGGGCATAAACAGCAACATATCGCACTGAAATGCTTTATTTTCAATACTATAGCCTATTTTTATCGACAAGGCCTGATCCCAAACCAGTTGTTCGCGGTCCAAAATGCGCTCTACCGGTATATGCTGACCGATCAGCGCAGGCGGGCTGTAGCTTAACGCCTCCTCCAGCTGCACGGCGATGCCATTCAAGCAAGCCCCATTCAGCACATTGGAGATATCCAGCAACAACTCCTGTTCGGCAGTCGACCCCAGATCGGCTCTGTCATACGCCATCATTTCGGCAATTTCGTGAAAACTGGCTTCGCTAAAGATCACGATCGATTCGCCACACAGTCCTTGATTACCTTTGGTCGTATAAAACGCCTGCCGGACAGCAGAGACGGTCGGTGCGTCAATCATGGTCGACAACTCACCGTGAATAGCCTTGGCTTCGACCAGTCGGATATTCGGTACCGTCAGGGTGATAAAGACATTAAACAGGCGTGCCAGTGAATCACCGGCCTGCCCCATGGCGACATTACAGACCTCCTGTAAGCAATCGCGCTGATCTTCACTCAATATCAGAGAATCGCTCATATCAGACCGTATTTGGTGAGAACTTCGGTGAGTTTAGACTTATCGACCGGCTTTTTAATAAAGTCGAGTGCTTTCAACTTCATAACCCGTGCTTGCGCTTCGGGCTGAATATCAGCCGAAATAACAATGGTCATGGTCTTATGGCCTTCGCGCTGGATCGCTTCCAGTACCTGATAACCATCCATCACCGGCATGGTCAGGTCGAGGAACAGCATTTCGGCCTTACCGGCCCGGATCGCTTCCATCGCCTCTTCACCATTAGTGGCCAGCGTGACATCAATATCCCAGTCTTCCGGTAAGGCACGTCGAACCTGCTTACGTGCCATATTAGAATCATCACAAATTAACAGCGGAATTGACATTCCTAACAGCTCCCTCCAAAACAGGACCCTATTGTATAAAAGCCCGTCCGTGTTTCAATCATCGGTGTAACCGCAGATATGACCTAGCTCATATTAGCAAGGATTATCCGCAGACTTCACTATGATTTTTATCGCATTGTCACCGCCTTGCGCGACAACGCGTACCGATAGACAGGACAATAGACCCGAGTACCAAGGCAACAGCAGGACGCCATTATGCCATAGTGAGGTCGTTAATCCGGGCTTTTATCGCATCTGATCGATAGCACCTCATCTTGCGTCCAGCACGCTGATTGCCTAGTCTTGTCCCGATCCGTCTTGTCCCGAAAGGAGAGCCCATGAATTCTGTTCAAATCGATCGCCAGGAAATCCGTAAAGACCGCTACCTGCGTATCTTAAAGAATACCGGCATCCCCCTCGCCATCGTCAGCGTCGCCTGTTTATGGCTGGGCAATACGCTGCCATCAGACGCCCTGGGCAAAGTCTTCATTGTCACGATGCCCCTGGTACTGTTGATCGGCTTTGTATACAACATCCGCTATCTGATGCTGGCCCTGCGCCTGAAAAAACAGCTGGAGCGCTGAAAACATGGCGCTTCCCGGCGACCTGATCAATGGTTTTCCGGCACTGGCTTCTATTCAGGACCCTGTCGGTCTCGATATTTTACGCCACGCACAACCCCTATCCCTGCCCGCCGGACAGGTCGTCTTCAGGCTGGGGGACACCTGCGCCCATTACCTGCTGGTCACCGAAGGTAAAGTCAAAGTCGTGGGCCGTGCCCTGAATGGTCGCGAATTGTTGCTATACCGGATCGATGGCTGCGGCACTTGCGTCCTCACCACCTCCTGTCTGTTAGGACAAAAACGCTACCCCGCCGAGGGGATCACCGAAACCGCCGTCAGCGCTTATGCCCTGCCGCAAGCCTTGTTTCGCCAAGGGCTGGATCAATCCCCGGATTTTCGTAACTTTGTCTTTAACACCTATGGCCAACGTCTGAGCAGCTTGATTACGCTTGTACAGGAGATCGCCTTCGAGCGAATCGATCTGCGCTTGGCACGCTACCTCGTTGAAAAAGCGGCGGACCGTGTCGAATTGCTCCTGACACACCAGGATCTGGCGACCGAACTGGGCTCGGCTCGCGAAGTGATCAGCCGTCAGCTCAAAGAGTTTGAGCGTCGCGGCTGGCTGCATCTGGGTCGAGGCAGCATCCAGATTGACGATCTGACCCCTCTGCGCGAGTTTGCCTCCGCTCACGCCTTCTAGTATTTACGTTCAAGCAATTCCTTTTTACTCGCAGACGGCACTGATTCCCCTGGCGACACAGCTAAATTAGCGACTTGTGTGACCTTATCACTGAGAGATTCGATGTGCAGAACTATGCTGTGGGTATTCTCCTTGGCATCGACCTAAAGTCCGCCGGAGACAGACATCGCTAGATAAGGAGCCCTACCATGCAACAAAATATCGGCAACATTGATAAAGCCAGCCGGGTTATCGTCGGACTGATCCTGATTTCCCTGGTCTTCGTCGGCCCACAAACACTCTGGGGCTGGATCGGCGTACCGGTTATCCTGATCGCTCTGGTCGGCATGTGCCCGCTTTACAAGATTCTGGGCCTGAGCACCTGCAAGCAGTGCAAAACTGAAGCCTGATTGATCAGCACAGACTTCGGTTAAAGAATCCAAAGCCCGCTCACACGGGCTTTTGCGTTTGATGCCTCTAAGCTAATTCTCACGGCCAAAATCCCTGATACTGTTCAGTCAAGGTTAAGCCTTCACCCTCTATCCTGTGGGCAGTCGCTAAGGAAAGAGGTCGCCGCCATGAAAAAGTCTCCCTCAATACTCGCAACAACACTGATAACGGTACTGGCGAGCCTGCCCTTTAGCGCAGCGATCCAGGCAGCCCCCCCCTTACGACAAGCGGCCGCATCATAATGTCGACTATGCCAAAGTGACGCAGGTCGAGCCGATTATTCGCACCCTCAATCATCGTATTCCCCGTGAAACCTGCTGGGAAGAATCGGTGCCTTACCAGGAGCCGTATCAACACCCGAGCCGCTCGCGTCCCGAGAGTGCCGTGCCTACGGTTATCGGTGGACTGATCGGTGTTGCGATTGGCGAACGATTCGGTGGCAACAAGAGCAATCGCAAGATGACGGCCCTGGCCGGCGGACTACTGGGCGCGGCCATTGGCCATGATCTGTCCCGCACCCGCCCCGCGGTCAATCCTTACAATGAGCGCGTGCGGCGCACCAGCTACCGTAGCGAGCATCGCTGCGAAGTGTCTTACCAAATGGAGCAGGAAGAACGGATCGACGGCTACAATGTGACCTATCGTTACCGAGGCAAGACATACCATACGCGGATGGATTATGATCCGGGTAATAAGATCCAAGTACGCGTCAACGTGCGGCCGGTACTTTAATCCGGTCGCCACCGATCGAGGTTAAAGGCTTTGTCGACTCTAAACATGTCAACCCAAAGAAGATTGCCGCCGGTATTACGGCGTAGCTTGGGCGTTCTTTGCCTTGGGTTGGCGCTGAGTCTAACCGGCGAAGCGCAAGCGGCACCGCTATCACTTTCTGAGGCTGCTGAGGTCGTGCAGGCGCGCCACGGCGGACAGGTTCTGGCTATTCAACCGGCGCGCAGCGATGGCAAAGACGCATTTCGGGTCAAACTGCTGCAGTCTTCCGGCGTTGTGCGACTGATTCTGATCGATGCCAAGGATGGTTCGCCGCTACCCTACGAACGAAAAAACAAACCGTAAAAAGCACGCGCTGAGGGCAGATAACGCACCAGCCCGCAAGGATACCCGGGGAGTTAACATGCGAGTACTGGTCGTCGAAGATGAACCGCAGCTACGCGAACAACTGGGCAGCGCCTTGCGCGCACGCCAATACGCCACCGATCTGGCCGCCGACGGTGAAGAGGGGTTATACCTGGCGACGGAAAACCCCTACGACCTGGCCATTGTCGACTTAGGACTGCCCAAACTGGGCGGCATCGACCTGATCCGCCAACTGCGCCAGTCCGCTATCCGCTATCCGGTGCTGATACTGACGGCCCGGGGCGACTGGCAGGATAAAGTCGAGGGGCTCGAAGCCGGGGCGGACGATTACCTGAGCAAACCCTTTCACCAGGAAGAACTACTTGCCCGGGTCAGCGCCTTGCTGCGACGCAGCTCGGGGCATGCCAGCCCACAAATCAGCTTCGGCCCGCTCCTGCTGGACTGTACCGCCAAGCAGGTGCGGCTGAACGGCCAACCGCTAGAGCTGACCGCCTATGAGTACGCGACCTTTGAATACCTGGCGCTCAAGTCGGGCAAGGTCGTGTCCAAGACCGAATTGACCGAGCATCTGTATGACCAGGACTTCGACCGTGACAGCAACGTGATCGAAGTCTTTATTACTCGCCTGCGGCGTAAGCTGGACCCCGACGGCTCGCTGAAACCCATTAGCACCGAACGGGGGCGGGGTTATCGCTTCGTCCTCAGCCAGGATGATACCTGATCATGTGCATCGCGCTCTGCAGGGATAGCAGACAAAGCCACTACCACTGCCTGGCGAAAAGAGCCGACCACCATGCCTGACTGGTTGCATCCGCGCTCTCTTGCAGGCCGGCTTCGTCTGGCCTCCTGCGTGGTATTACCACTGATCATTGGTCTGACGGCGCTCATTCTGGATCAGGCCTTCAAACGCAGCCTGGATGCCGCCGTGCAGGAGCGCCTGCGCCTCTCTACCTACGTCTTAATGGGTGCCGCCGAGGCCGGTGGAGGTCAACTCTGGATGCCCGCAACACTGCAGGAACCGCGCTTTAACCAGCCAGGATCCGGACTGATCGGCGCGATCCATAACCGCAATGGCACGCTGTTGTGGCGCTCAACCTCCGCCCTGGGTGAAAGTCCGGAATCGCCACCGCTGCCGCCCCGAGCCGGGGAAAACATCTTCGCCCATGACCGTCCTGACCGATTTATCTACAGCTACCGGGTTTTGTGGGAAACGGAAGATGGCAACCGCAGCGAGTTTCTGTTCAGTACCCAGGAGGTCAACGACAGTTACCGCGCTGAGCTGAGCGCCTTTCGCCTGCATCTATGGGGCGGGCTGGGCCTGCTCGCCGCCCTGCTGCTGCTCGCCCAGGGCATGGTACTGCGCTGGGGACTCCGGCCGCTGACCCAGTTAGCGACGGACCTGCAGCAGATTGAAAGCGGCCAGCGCGACGATCTACCGGGCCACTATCCCCACGAGATTACCCCGGTCACCCGCAACCTCAACTTGCTGCTGCAGGCGGAGCGCCGTCAGCGCGAACGCTATCGCAACACCCTGGCGGATCTGGCTCATAGCCTGAAAACACCGCTGGCGGTGCTGCGCAACCTGCCGGGCGGTTCGGAAGCCGAGGCGATCGACGAACAGATCGCGCGCATGGACCAGATCATCAGCCACCAACTGGGCCGCTCTGTCACCACCCCCGCCCACCCGCTACAACAAGCCGTGGCTATTTTGCCCGCGGTTCGTCGTATCGGCCAGGCGCTGCAGAAAGTGTATCGGGATAAGACAGTGCGTTTTGAGGTCAGCGGCAACGAACCTGGATTTCGCGGCGACGAACGCGATTTGATGGAGATTTTGGGTAATCTGATCGATAACGCCTTTAAATACGGCGGCAACCATATCCGGGTCAGCACCGGGGTCCTACCTGATCGTATCGAGATCATCGTCGACGATAACGGCCCCGGCATCGCGCCGGACCTGCACGGCGCGATCTTGCAGCGCGGCACCCGCGCCGACTCACTGTCGCCCGGCCAGGGTATCGGCTTGTCGGTGGTACGGGATATTCTCAGCGGCTACCAAGGCAGCCTGAATATCGCCAGCCAGCAGGCAAATAGCCTGGGGGGTGCGCGATTCATCGTCTCCCTGCCCCGCGCCGGCGCGGACAAAAAATAATCGCGTTCACGTGCGGCATTTTCTTGACCGATACCGCCACGGGGCGTATATCGTCATAGCATGATGACCCCACACCACCCGCGTCATTCGGCAACGTCACGGGCGGACAACCAAGCACCTTTTTATGTCTACAGGTAACCGGATGAAACCTTGCATCGCCATCGGCCTAGCCAAATCGTTCCGCTTTGACGCATTGCGCCAGCGGTTACAAGAAAGCCGCCGCGGCACGCTTTACCGTGAAGTCCTGCACCTCGAAAACGGTGGCGATACCTTTATTTTCCCCTTTGGCGTCATGCTGTTCTGGGGGGTACCCGCCGATGAACAGCAGCGCCTGATCAGCGAAATAACCCCCTTCGCCGACGAGCTACTACGCACGCCCTTCGAGGATCATTTTGAATATGTCGTCGACAGTAATCGGCAGCGCATCCAGGAAGACCGCATCGCGCTGATCAACGACACCGTGCTGGACAAGCTAGCCCTCTCGCACGGCATTGCCCAGTCGATCAAACTGGTAGAGCTGGAGGCCATTGCCAGCCGAGCCGTGGAAGAAACCGCACACATACCGCGCAACATGGCCGAAACCGGCAGCACCCGCCTCAGCCGGCGCGACATCGCCCGTATGCGCGGGCGCCTGCTATTGGTGGAGAGTGATATCAACCACCACTACGCGTTACTGGATACGCCGGAATTTTTCTGGGAGTACCCGGAGCTGGAATCCCGCTATCGGGAAGCCACCCGTTATCTGGATGTCCAGGCAAGGGTGGCGGTGCTGGATAAAAAACTGCAGATGATTCACAAGCTGTTCGATATGCTGGCCGACGAGCAGAAACATAAACACTCGTCGCTGCTGGAATGGATCATCATCTGGCTGATCGCCGTAGAGATCGTGATCTTCCTCGGCCACGACCTGTTGAAGATTTTTTAAGGCGGCAGTTCAGTCCCGTCTCCGGGCCTCAAGGCTTGCAATCATATGCAGGCCTTTGTCGTTTCGGGACTGAGCCGATGCTGCACGCTCAACGCAACACGCCACCGACTTCAGAGGGGCTGCCACCCTCCAACAGGTCATACAACAGACTCTGTTTTGACTCTCTGTTTTGACTCTCTCTTTTAACTACAATCGAGTCTGACCTCGTGGCCAGACCCCGTGGCCATTTCTGTTTAGCGGCACTTTAACGGCTATAACGGGTCCATACCCCATCAATTGGAGAATATCTTATGACTGAACGCGCGATTCTGGCCGGTGGCTGTTTCTGGGGCATGCAGGATTTAATTCGCAAACGCCCCGGTGTGATCAGTACCCGTGTCGGCTATACCGGTGGCGATGTGCCGAACGCCACCTACCCCAACCATGGTACCCATGCCGAGGCTATCGAGATCATTTTTGACCCGGCTCTGATCAGCTACCGCGACCT
Organism: Motiliproteus sp.; assembly: GCA_041586615.1. GTDB lineage: Bacteria > Pseudomonadota > Gammaproteobacteria > Pseudomonadales > Balneatricaceae > Motiliproteus. The sequence goes on from JBFGZS010000010.1 coordinate 27,194, forward strand.
GCTGGCGTTGTTCTTCCAGATCCATGATCCCTGCACCCGCGACCGGCAAGGTAATGACCGCGGTCTTTCCTACCGTTCGGCGATCTTCTATCTGGATGAGGCGCAGCAGCAGACGGCACTGGCAACCATTGCCGATGTGGATGCGTCGGGCCTCTGGCCCGGTAAAGTGGTGACGGCGCTGGAACCTGCAGGGGATTTCTGGGAAGCCGAAGCAGAACACCAAGATTATCTGCAGCGGATACCCAACGGCTACAGCTGCCACTTTCCGCGCCCGAACTGGGTACTACCCAAACGCTAAACCGGCGGCAACGTAATACCGAGCAAAAAGTATCGCCTTATAAGCGGTTCATGAATAAACCGCCGTGGCATAAGGCCACGCGAGACAAGGACGGACAGGCGCCGGCCTTGTCGTCATCAAAAGAGCGAAGGGATCGGTATTTTTATGCCTGGTTAATCGTATCGCCTGACGGCCCCACAGCCATCCTTACGGGGTGCTTACTTTGCCGCCATTGCCAGCGCCAGAGCCTCGGCGACCTTGATACCGTCGATAGCCGCCGACAGGATACCGCCGGCATACCCGGCGCCTTCACCCGCGGGGTAGAGGCCCTGGGTATTGATACTCTGGCAGTCGGCACCGCGATTGACCCGTACCGGCGAGGAGGTGCGTGTTTCAACGCCGGTCAGCAAGGCATCGGCCATCGAGAAGCCCTTAATTTTACGCTCGAAGGCCGGAAGCGCTTCTTTGATCGCCGCAATGGCGTAGTCCGGCAGGCTGGGGCTGAGGTCGGTCAGGTGAATGCCCGGTGTGTAGGAGGGCTCCACCTTGCCCAAGTCCGTGGACGGCTTGCCCGCCAGAAAATCGCCGACCCGCTGGCCCGGTGCGCTGTAGTCGCCGCCGCCCAGCTCGAAGGCTTTACGTTCCCAATGCCGCTGCAGTTCGATACCCGCCAGCGGTCCACCGGGATAATCGTCGGGGGTAATACTGACCACGATGGCGCTGTTGGCGTTACGCTCGGCGCGCGAATACTGACTCATACCGTTGGTAACGACGGCATTGGGTTCCGAGGTCGCGGCAACCACCTGGCCGCCGGGGCACATACAGAAGCTGTACACCGAGCGACCGTTGGCGCAGTGATGGACCAGTTTATAGTCCGCCGCCCCCAGCAGCTCATGCCCGGCCTGCTCGCCAAACCGGCTCTGGTCGATCAGCGATTGCGGGTGCTCGATCCGAAAGCCGATCGAGAAGGGCTTGGCTTCGATATGCACGCCCTGGCGTTCCAGCATGGCAAAGGTATCACGGGCACTGTGGCCAACCGCCAGCATGATGTGCTGGCTGCGAATCACCTGCCCATCGGCCAGCACCACGCCCTGAATCTGACCGTCGTTAATCTGCAATTCATCGACGCGTTGACCAAAACGGATCTCGCCGCCCAATTCCTCGATACTGTGGCGAATACTTTCCACCATTTTCACCAGACGGAACGTGCCTATATGCGGCTTGCTGTTGATCAGGATATCCTCCGGTGCACCGGCTTTGACAAACTCTTCCAGCACCTTGCGCCCCAGATGGCGCGGATCTTTGATCTGACTATAGAGTTTGCCGTCGGAGAACGTGCCCGCGCCGCCCTCGCCAAACTGCACATTCGATTCGGGGTTCAGCTCGCGCTTGCGCCACAGACCAAAGGTATCGACGGTACGCTCACGAACCGCCTTGCCCCGTTCCAGAATAATCGGTTTAAAGCCCATTTGCGCCAGGATCAGCCCCGCCATCATGCCGCAAGGACCCATACCGATGATGATCGGCCGTTGCGATAGCGTTGCCGGGGCCTGCGTAACAAAATGATACTGGGTATCGGGGCTCGGTTTGATCTGCCCGTCAGCGGCGAAATCGACCAACAGCCGCGACTCTAGCGCGCAGTCAATATCCAGCGCGTAGATCAGGGCAATATGGTTGCGCTTACGGGCATCGTGGCTGCGCTTGACGATGTTGAAGCCCTGTAACTGGCTAGCGTCAATGCCGAGCCGCTGCACGATGGCGTTGCGTAGATCCTGTTCGCTGTGGTCAAGAGGAAGCTTAAGATTGGTCAGTCGCAACATGGGGAATTCCGTAGCGGCAGTCACGCGCCAGCAAGGCACCGAAAGAGAGGGCCGTCAGCGTCGAAACTGCAAAATATAAGAGACGGGATATTATCGGTTTCAACCCCTGCAGCTGTCAAAGCGCAATCACCGCTATCGACCTCGCGCCCGCGTGACGAAGCCGGGCAAAACTTTACAAGTGGCACCGATAACAGCAAGCTAGAGCCCCATAAATAAGATCACTAGCAATAAGGCGTTGTTAATACGTCTAACGGCTACTGATCTAAAGAAAACAACCGGGATAGGATAAGATCATGGGGCTTCTGGTAAACGGTGAATGGCAGGACCGCTGGTACGATACGAAGGCGACCGACGGCCATTTTGCACGCAGCCAATCCCAGTTTCGTCACTGGATCACCACCGATGGCAGCGCAGGCCCCACCGGCGCCGCGGGCTTTAAAGCCGAAACCGGACGCTATCACCTTTACGTCTCCCTGGCCTGCCCCTGGGCGCATCGCACCTTAATATTCCGGGTATTGAAAGGCTTGGCGTCGAGCATCAGTGTGTCGGTGGTCAATCCTCTGATGAAAGAGCATGGCTGGACCTTCGATCCGGCGCCCGGCGTCGTTGCCGACCCGTTGCATCAAAGCCAATATCTGCACCAGCTCTACACCCAGGCGGCAGCCGATTACTCGGGACGCGTGACGGTACCTATCCTGTGGGATAAACACCGGGACACTATCGTCAGTAACGAATCGGCGGATATTATCCGTATGCTGAACAGCGCCTTCGACCAGGCCGGTGCAACACCCGGCGATTACTATCCGGTAGCGCTACGTCGTGAGATCGACAGCCTCAACCAGCACATTTATGACTCGGTCAATAACGGCGTCTACAAGGCCGGTTTTGCCACCACCCAGGCCGCGTATGAAGACGCCCTGTATCCGCTATTTGCCAGCCTCGACCAGCTGGAGCACCGGCTAAGCCAGCAACGCTACCTGCTCGGTGAACGTATAACCGAAGCGGACTGGCGCCTGTTTACCACCCTGATCCGCTTCGACCCGGTGTACGTCGGACACTTCAAGTGCAACCTGCGCCCCATCCGCAGTTACCCCCATTTATGGGGTTATCTCAAGGAGCTGTACCAGTGGCCGGGGGTGCGCGCCACCGTCGATATGGCCCATATCAAGACCCATTATTATGCCAGTCACGATATGATCAACCCCACCGGCGTCGTGCCTGTTGGCCCTCTCCAGGACCTGGACAGTCCACACCAGCGCGACGCGCCGGCAAGCGAACGACGCCCGCCGGTAACGTCAGGTTGACGCGGCAAAAAAGCGATCGAACTGATCGGCCGGTACCGGCCTGCCAAACAAGAATCCCTGGACCTGTTTGGCGCTATCAGGCCCTTTACCGGGTCCTGCCAGCGCAGCAATGCCTCCGCGCCCAACAACTGCTCGGTCTGCAGATCAAACACCGGCTGATAATGCAGTACCAATTGATCGTGCTGTATAGCCCGCTGCAGCCCTGACACGATATCCAGATGATCGATAACCCGCTGCCCCATGGCGTGTTCATAAAATTGAAACTGGCCGTGCCCAGCCGCTTTAGCATGGTACATCGCAATATCGGCATTTTTCATCAGCGTATCGACATCGTCACCATCCTGGGGCCAGACCGCCACGCCGATACTGGCACCGGGCTCCAGTTCATGTTTACCAAACCAGACGGGGTCGGCCAGTGCCTCCTGTAACTTGGCACAGACCCGGCCACTTGGGGAAGTTCGGATCAATATCGTAGATCGCCAGCTTGACCAGCTCATCATGGGCGTACCCCAGATTCCGGCACGTCGCATCATTGGCGTAGATGATCCGCGCGTCTTTGTCGATCCACAGCGCCGAGTCCACCATCTGGTCGACGGAAAACTCCATTAACTGCATGCGCTGGCTGCGTTCAGCCCGATGATCGATAGGCCGAATCACCGCCACGGAATATTCAATATCGCCCTGGAATTGGTAGCTGTCGACGATCTCTACCGGCCGGTAGACACCCAAGGCGGTGCGGTGCTGTACAGTCACGGTCAGCACGCGGCGACGCTTCAGCGCCATCCAGTGTTGTGGCCAGACCGATGGCCGAAAGTGGGTATCCAGGTCGTGGATGCTCATCCCACAGAACGTGTCGAGGTCGTAGCCGTAGAAATGCAGTGCCGAAGGGTTCGCATTCAGCAGACGGCCGTCAGCCCCGATCCAGATGATTAAGTCTTTCAAGTTGCGGAGAGTATTGGCCAAAAAATCGGGGGAATTAAAGTCCATATCAACACGATACACCAGCTGAATGAAGGACTGACTATACCGCTATTGTTGCAATCCGGCACGACAGGAGTGCATACGAGGCAGCGCTAATTAGCGAACATTTGATTTTGCGCAGCTTTTGGCAATATTGTAAATCGAATCATAAACGGGATAGCTCTGCCAACCGCCCTTCGTATCAACACCTACACAGAACGACGCAGCGTATGCAGCATGTGATAAATCACCGGAACCAGTAACAGGCTGACCAGCATCGAGTAGCTCAGCCCCCACACCACCGTGATCGCCAGGGGTTGCAGCATCTCGGCGCCATCGCCCCAGCCCAGCGCCAAGGGCAGCATGCCGACGACCGTACTCAGGGTCGTCATCAGGATAGGGCGTAAACGCAAACGTGCGGCGGCAACAATCATATGGCGCAACTCACCGGCGCTAGCGGATTGCGGCCCAGCGTTGCGCTCCGCGTGCTCTCTGCGTTCGAGCTCGATGTACTCCACCAGCAGGATCGCATTGTTCACCACGATCCCCACCAGCATGACCATGCCGAGCCAGACCGGCATCGACAGCGGTATCGCGAGCAGATCAATACCCAGGGCCACCCCGGAAGCCGCAAAGGGCACGCTAAGGATAATAATCAGCGGATTGAGCAGCGATTCGTATTGGATCGCCATCACCACAAACACCAGAAACAGCGCCAATAACAGCAGGATATCGGTCTGTTGTTGCTGGGCCTGCAAGGCTTTCTGGCCGCCGCCATCGTACAAACTGTAGCCTTGCGGCAATTGCGCCCGGTCACGGAGCTGCTGCAGCGACTGCAGCGCCTCGCCGAGGGTGGTGCCGTCGCGTAGCGAGGCAGACAGTTCGACGATGCGCATCTGGTTGTCGCGCATGATGGTCGCGGGAGTTTCCAGCAACTGAATCTGCGCCACGCTGCCCAGATACAGCGCCGGCGCACCGGCCCGGGCGGGGAATAGGATGATCGATTCCAGGTCCTGCGGGCTGCGAAATGCCGACGGTGCCAGACGCAGACGGATATCGTAGGCGCGGTCGCTGTCCAGGTAATCACTCACGACCCGGCCCTGCAACGCGATCTGGGCCGCCTCCGTCAGATCCTGCAGGGTCAGTCCCAGCTGGGCCGCACGGTTACGGTCCAGCTTAATCGCGATTTCGAACTGCTCGTCCTCGGCAGAATGCGCGACATTGCTCAGACCGGGAATCGCACGCATGTTATCGGCTAGGCCATCGGCCAGCACCTTGAGTTGCGCCAGATCAGTACCCTGTAAGCGCAGGCTGATATCGTCGTCACCGCGACTGGTACGAATACCCCGGATGCCCCGCTGCGTCATGCGTACCTGAAAACCGGCCAGTTGTTGCTGCCCGACAACTGTGTTCATGCGCTGCATCCATTCACCACTGCTGACACGCCGTTGCGCCAACGGCACCAGCTGGACAATCACCGAGGCACGGCTGGGACGCTCACGCTGGGAACGGCCAAACACCGATCCCCCCACCAGGGTATACACCGAGGCCGTTTCGGGCTGTACCGCAAACAGCCCTTCTAACAAACGGACCCGCTGATCCATCTCCTCGAGGGATGTGCCGACATCGGCCGATATCGAGATGCTGATCCGCCCGTCGTCGAGTTTGGGTAAAAAGATCTGTTTGCCGGACATAAACACCGGCACGCTGAAGCCCAAGGCCAGCATAAATGCCAGCAAGGTCAGCACGCGCCAACGCAGCAAGACAGCGATCACGACGGCGTAGCCACGCTGCAGCAGAGCGATAACCGCGTCGACCCCGCGTCGCAGCGCACTACTGCTGGTGGCCGTGACCTTGGCCGCGTACGCCGGCACCAGCGTCAGCGCAATAATCATCGACGCAAAAATCGCCGCCGAGATGGTGAAGATCAATTCCCGAAACAGCAGACCGGTCAGGCCGCCAACAAACAGAAACGGCAGTACCGCCGACAGGTTGGTCGAGGTCGCCGCCACAATCGCCCCATTCACTTCACTAGCCGCCTGCGTGGCGGCATCCTCCGGCCGCTCCCGATGGCACTGGTGCCGGTAGATGTTCTCCAGCATCACGATGGTGTTATCCACCAGCATGCCGATGCCCAGTGCCAGCCCCCCCAGCGTCATGACGTTTAGCGTCAGGCCGCCGATTCCCATCAGCACGCAGGTAAACATAATGGCGATCGGGATTGCGCTACCGATAATCAGCGTGCGGCGCAGATTACCCAGAAACAGGTAGACCACCGACATGGCCAGCAACGCACCGCTGATCGCGGCCAAGGAAGCATTTTTCAGGGCCTGTAAGATATAGATAGACTGGTCGGCGACCAGGGTTACGCGCACGTCTTGCGGGATAATGCGTTGCGCATGCAGCCAGGCCAACCGCTCATTGACGACCGCCGCCACCGCGGTGGTATTGGCCGTCGGTTGTTTCTGAATCGACAGTTTGATGCCGCTAACACCATCGGCGCGCACTTTGATACGCTCATCCTCGCTGCTGTCCAGCACCTCGGCCACGTCGTTCAGGTACACCGTCTGACCGCCATTTCGCGTTATCGGCAGCTGGCGAATCTCGTCGAGGGAGGTAAAGCGGCCACTGATCCGCCCGGTGATTTCATAGCCGGGCATCTGCAGACGACCGATCGGCTGGTCACTGTTGCCCCCCTGCAGGGCGCTGATCAGGTCCCGATAGCTTAAGCCGATACCCGCCAACCGTCCTTGATCCGGGATGATCTGGATCTCGCGCAGCACACCGCCACCGACCTCCGCCGCCGCTACACCGGGAAGGTTCAAAAACCATTTGCTGAACGAAGCATCAACCCATTGCTGTAGCGCCGCACTGTCACGCAGCGGTGAACTGATCACAAATTCCTGCACCGGGATTTGCGACGGATCCAGCTTAAAGATCACCGGCGGATCGATACTGTCCGGCAAAAAACGCTTGGCACGATCGAGTCGGGTACTGGCATCGCGCAGGGCGACATCGATATCTTTGCCGTAATCAAATGCCAGATCGACACTGGCGCTTCCCCGCGTACTGCTCGATTGCACGCTGATGGCGTCCTCGGTGATCGCCAACTGCTCCTCCAGCTGCCGGGTGATCTTGTCCTCCATCACCGACGCGGGAACGCCGGCGTCACTGATTCGCACCCGAATCTCCGGGTAGATAATATGCGGCAGCAGGTCGATGGCCAAACGACTGAGGGTGAACAGGCCCAGTACGATCACGGCCAGCGCAATCATGGACACCCCGACCGGATGGCGTATCGACCAACCCGCTAACCCGCCGCGCAGATTCATGGCTGTGTGTCCTGCTTGCTGGGCTTACCCGCTGCGCCGGCCGCGTGTGTGGCTGTTGTTTGCGCGGCGGCAGCAACCTGTTTCACGCTCATACCGGTGCGTAGATTGGTAAAACCACGGGTGACGACCTGGCTGCCCGGCTGCAGTCCCGACAAGACTTCCACCTGCTCGCCGATCCGCAGGCCCGTGACTACGAACGTTTGCCGCACCTGTTGCGCCGCATCCAGGGTAAACAGGTACTCGCCTTCCACCGCGCGTCGCAGGGCGCTGAAGGGTATCAACAACCGCTCCGAGGCCTGGGTTCGCAGCCGCACCCGCACCAGTTGACCGGGCCGGGCACCCGGGGGCGGCGAGTCGAGACCGATCTCGACGGTACCGGTGCGGGTTACCGGGTCCAGGTTGGGGTAGATACGGGTAATAACTCCCGGCAAAACCGTCGCACTGCCCAGGGCATCAATAGTGACCGCCACCGGGTCCCCTTTATGCAACTTGTTGATCAGTAGCTCCGAAACGGCCACCTCGGTAATCAGCGTGCGCTGATCGGATATCGTCATCAAATGGGTATAGCGCTCGGCAATATTGCCGGGTTCACTCAAGCGTTGGCTGACAACACCGCTGATGGGCGCACGCAGGGTGGTGTAGGCCAGCCGGGTCACGAGCATCTGCTCGTCGGCCTTGGCGACCGCCAGCTCGGTCTCGGCCCGGGTCAGTTCGGTCTGTGCCGTAAGGCGCTTATCGATCAGTTCCCCGATGCGCGCCAAGTCTTTCTCGGCCTTGCGCCGCAGCGCTTGGGTGCGGGCCAGTTGCGCCTGCAGCAGCGCGGCATCCAGTCGCGCTACCACGTCACCGGCACGCACCGGATCACCGGCATAGAAAGGCAACGACGTGATGCGCCCCTCCTCCTGGTTAAAGATCTGGATCTCCTGCTGCGCCCGCAGCGTACCGGTGCGTTCGCGTTCGACCGCCAGTACGGCGCGCTGCGCACTGACCACTTCCACCAGATGCGGCTTCGGCGTACGCGGTTGCGGCGCAGGCGCTTCACTGCAGCCCAGGATAGATAAACTGACGAGCGTAATCATAATCGACAAGGCGATAGGCATAGTGGGTCGACTCTGCTGTAAACGGGCTGGTATTGAACGGACGGGTTAGCAACGGACGCATTGTAAACGGACTAGATTATAGGAAGACAGACGAAAGGTGGACCTGTTCAGACGATGCAAATGATCAAAAAGTTCAGAATCGCACCACGAAGCCCGGAATGGCAGGTTATTCAGGCGGCAATGTAATACCGCGCAAAAATGTCGTCATCAACAGGGCGAAGGGATCGGTATATTGATGCCAGGTTAATAGTTTATCCACAACCTGCTAGTCTTGGTCTGTTAGCCGTGCATACAAGGAAGGATGATGGACAAGCACCACCCGTGGTTACGTCACGAGATCGGTATCTGGCAAACGGAAGGGATTATCAACGCCGAGCAGGCGCGCCAACTCCAGGATCGCTACCCGCCAGCCCCGGACAACGCGTGGGGCAAGCTGATCTTCACGAGCCTGGGTGCGCTGATTTTCGGGCTTGGCATCTGTCTGCTCATTGCCTACAACTGGCAGGGTATGCACCGTTTCGTCAAACTGGCCCTTATCGGCGTAACCCTGCTGCTGGTGCACGGCAGCGCTTGGTGGCTCCGCCGTCCCGCCGGCACGCACGCACGCGTCGGCGAGAGCCTGCATCTCCTGGGCACATTGCTGTTTGGTGCCGGCATCTGGCTGGTGGCGCAAATCTACCATCTGGATGAGCACTACCCCAATGCGTACCTGATATGGAGCTTGGCGGCACTCGGCCTGGCCTGGGCGATCCCCTCCGTGCTTCAGGGGCTGCTGGCACTGGCCTTGGTGTTTATGTGGAGCTGGTTCGAGGTGTTCGATTTCAATCAGACGCACCACTGGGGCGCCTGGCTGGTCGCCTTCGGCGTCATGCCGCTCGCCTGGCAGCAGCGATCCCGGCCATTACTGTTCTTCAGCCTGAGCCTGTTTATGGCCCTCTATGCCTTTACTCTACTGCGCGTCGACGATGACCTGGTGTTTTCCGCCCTGTTTATAACCGCCTGCGCCTGTCTGGGCCTGGCTCGACTGGCGGCGGACAGCACCTTCGCCGACAGCGCAGGCGTTTTCCACAGCGTCGGGGCGACGGTGTATCTGCTACTGCTGTTTGTGGCCAGTTTTGGCAGCCAGGAATTCGCCCCGTTTGAACGGCTACCCACCGGGGGCATGGCCGGGTTTTACTGGGGCTTACCCCTGCTAATAGCCCTTCTGGCCTGGGCACGCGTTCTCTTGAAAAGGCCCGCCGCGACGCATTCCCTGGATACCTTTAGCCGCCGACTCGAGCAGGTCGACGCAGCGCTGATCATCACCGCACTGATGGTCGCGATCGGTTCATCCCTGCCGCTAGCGGGCATACCGCAGGGGAACTGGCTGGTCTTCAACCTGCTATTTTTGGCCCACGGCGCTATTCTGATCGCGCAGGGGATCCGCCAGTTACGCTGGCAGTGGGTTTCGCTAGGCGGGCTGATGTTGGCCGCACTGATCTTTGCCCGCTTCCTCGACCTCTTCGACAGCTTGCTGATGCGCTCGCTGGCCTTCCTGGTGCTTGGCGGCGGCCTATTTATCATAGGCGCACGCTACTCACGTCAAAAACGCCAACACCAACCCAGTCAGCCGGAGAATCCCCATGCCTAAGTTGCTGAATCGTTCGCGACTGGTGATCCTGCTGGTGCTGCTGCAACTGGTGGTATTGGCCGCAATGGCCGGTAAACGCGAATATATCCGTGCGTTTGGCCAGGAGGTCTTTCTGCGCACCGCGCCTATCGACCCACGCGACCCGTTTCGTGGCGATTTTGTCCGCCTGAGTTATCCCTTCTCGACCGTTGCGACACAACAGATCCGCACGAGCATCGACACGAAAACCTTGCCGAAAGACCAGCCCGTTTTCGCGCTACTCACACCCGGCGCACAAGGCCTGTATGCGTTCGACTATCTTACGACCGCCCCCCCTACCCACGGGACATTTATCCGGGGACGGGTTGAATACGACTGGCGATCACCCCGCGGCGGCAATCTGGCCGTGCGTTATGGCATCGAACAGCTGTTTGTACAGCAGGGAGAAGGCCGCGCCATCGAGACACGTCGCGGCCTACGCGGCGGCCTGCAGGTCCCGATGGAAGTCAGGGTGGCTCTGGGCAACGACGGCACCGCCGTCATCAAGGATTTCCGCTGGAGCCCCCTGGGCATCCAAGTTGAAATATTACGCGTTAATCGCCGCGCGCGCGCGCCAATGACAACGCGCGCCCCCCCGCCGACGAGCCCAGCCAGCCCTTAAGTCCACGCCTGCGCCTGACGCTGCAGAATGTCTCGGCGCAGGCGCTGACCTTGGCGGACCCTGCAGGCCCCTGCGGCTTGACTCTGGTCAGCGCCAACACGGGCGTGGAGGACTACCCCCTGGCCGATACAACCTGCTCGGCACCCGACTTACTGCCTGGCCCGTCTCAACAGATTCAATTGGCGCCGCAGGAAGCGATTGCGCTGGAGTTAGAGCTGGGCGAGCCTCGTTGGCATGTGCGGGAAGCCGGGCAGCCGGTCGAGATTGGCGCGCTGGAACAGCCGGCCATGTTCCGGCTGATCTACCGTAGTCCGGCTAGCGGCCAGCCCGATAACACGCACTGGTACGGCGACCTACCCAGCCAGGCCTTTAACGCCTTTGGGCGTATCGATTAAACCTGATAACACCCGGCCTGTGACCCGCATCAAGCCGCGCGCCCCTTAACCTGCAACCGTGCCGACCGTCGTACGCGGCGTTTTTATACCCGACAGTTCGCATTGATGCCCGTTAAGGTTTATGTCAGTGAGGGTTTATGCCAGTGAAGGTTATAGAGATCTTCGCGTCGATCTTTCATATTGGTCACGGAGCCTTCGTTACGAATCAACTTCAAGCGATCCAGATCCAGGTCCGAAAACAGGATCATCTCGGTGTTGGGCGTCGCCTCCGACAGCACGGCATCGTGGGGAAAGTAGAAGTCCGACGGGGTAAAGACTGCCGACTGGGCGTACTGCACATCCAAGCTTTCCACCGACGGCAGGTTACCGACCGAGCCACAGATCACTGCATAGCATTCGTTCTCGATAGCCCGCGCCTGGGCACAATGCCGCACCCGTAGAAAACCGTTCTTGGTGTCGGTCCAGAACGGTACAAAGAGGATTTCCAGCCCTTGGGCCGCCATCAACCGGGCCAACTCGGGAAACTCGACGTCGTAGCAGATCAGAATACCGACGCGTCCGGCGTCGGTATCAAACACCTGCAGTTTATCCCCGCCCTCGATAACCCAATCGCGCCGCTCGTGGGGTGTAATGTGCAGTTTACATTGCTCCTCTACCGAGCCGTCACGGCGACACAGGTAGGAGACGTTAAGCAGCTGCTCAGCTTTCATCAGTGGCATCGAACCGGTGATGATATTGATGTTGTATTCCACCGCCATACGCTGCATTTCATCCCGAAAGCGCTCGGTGAATGTAGCCAGAAATCGTATCGCCTGCATCTGCTGTTTGGAGTCGGTCAGCCCCATCAACGGCGCGTTGAAAAATTCGGGAAACAACGCAAAGTCACTCTTGTAGTCGGACACCGCATCGACGAAGTATTCGACCTGCTGCAAGACCTCTTCCACGCTATGAAACTGACGCATCTGCCATTGCACCACCCCCACCCGCACCACCGTCTTGGTTTGGCTGATAGAGGAGGTATCGGGCTGATAAAAAATATTGCTCCACTCGAGCAAGGTGGCATAACCCTGGGACTTTTCATCTTCCGGGTTGTACTGACGCAGCACCCGTTTGACCTGGAAATCGTTCGACAGCTGGAAAGACAGGATGGGGTCGTAGAATTCACGCTTATCCACCCGCTCGATATATTCCTGGGGAGGCATCTCATCGACATGCTGGTAATAACCCGGGATACGGCCACCGGCCAGAATCGCACGCAAATTCAACTGCCGGCACAGGTCCTTACGCGCTTCATACAAGCGCCGTCCCAGACGGAAGCCCCGGTACTCCGGGTGCAGCAAGACATCAAGGCCATAGAGGGCATCGCCTTTGCTGTCATTCAGGATCTGTTTACGCTTACCAATCAGATCATCGTAGGTGTGCGGGTTGCTAAAACGGCTGTATTCAACCCGCACCGTCAACGCGAGGCCAACAATCTCGTCGCCGTCTTCGATACAGATCTGGCCTTCCCGAAAATCACGCCCCAGTTTCGCCAGAGTATCCTCAGGCCAGGCGCCGCCGATATCGTCATAAACCCGATCCATCAAGCGCTTGATCCCCGGATAATCCTCGGGGGTCAGATTTCTTAGATTCAGATGAAGCTCTTCCGCTGACATACCACACCTCAATAAAACGATAAGACCTGTTGGCTATTAATCCGGCGGGTTAATAGACTAACTACCGAATGGATCGGTATGTTGCTGCCAAGTTAATAATCGATTCGAAGGCTGCCTGCAGGCCGCTATTGCCGCCTCTCTATCGCAACCGGATGCCGTGCAGAATAGAACAGTGCAGGGCTTTACACCAAATAAATGATGCCCGTACTAGGCGGCCTCCCCTCCACTCGGTTATGCTGAGAGGATGCTACAGATCTCCAACCAGGTCAGTATCCCTGACCACGAAATCGAATTGTCCGCCATCCGCGCTCAGGGCGCCGGCGGCCAGAACGTGAATAAAGTCTCCAGCGCGATTCATCTGCGCTTCGATATCCGCGCGTCCTCGCTACCCGAATACTACCAAGCGCGTCTACTGGCACTGCGCGATCAGCGCATCACAAAAGAAGGCGTCATTGTGATTAAAGCCCAGCAGCACCGCACCCAGGAAAAGAATCGCGACGATGCACTGGAACGGTTGAAAGCGCTGATAAAAAGTGTGGCCCATGTCGAAAAGAAACGTGTGGCGACCAAGCCCACCCGCAACTCGCAGCGCAAACGCATGGACAGCAAAAACCTGCGCGGAAAAGTCAAAGCCCTGCGCAGCCGGGTCACCGATTAGTTTTAGCTCAAGCCGGCCCGCCTTTCGGCGCAGCCATGAAGCCCTCCGGTACCGAGCGAATGTAGAGATCCTGCTGGGGAAAGGGGATCTCGATGTGATAGCGGCGGAACTGGGTCTCTATCTCCCACAAATAAATGGCATGGATCGACAGTTGTTTGGGTAGGCGGTTGTTATCGATCCAGACCACCAGTTCAAAATCCAGACTACTGGCACCGAAAGCCACCAGGCGCACCTCAACCTCGCGGTTTCCCCCTGACAGGGTATAAGGAATAGTTAACGCCGCCTCTTGAACCGCCTTCTTCACCAGATCCTTATCGCTGCCATAGGCAACGCCGAAGGGGATGTGCAGGCGCCGGGTAACATCATCCAGAGTATAGTTAATCACCCTGCCACTGATAAATTCCGAATTGGGCACCAGAATATCGATATTATCCCGGGTCGTCAGCTGCGTACTGCGCACATTGATCGCTTTGATCCGCCCCCGCACCCCTGACTCCAGCTCGACCACATCCCCAACCTTTAACGGCCGCTCGATCAGCAGAATCAGTCCGGAAATAAAGTTATTAAAGATCGATTGCAGGCCGAAACCGATACCGACACTCAGGGCCCCCGCCACCAGCGCCAGATTCGTAAAGTCCAGACCGATAGAGGATAAGCCGAAGATCAGTGCCATCAGCAAAATCAGGTAATGCAGCATCTTCGAGATGGCGAACAGCGACGCCTCGGAGAAGCTGCCGAAATTCTGCCCCATATGCGCCAATGCCTTGCGAACCATCCGGGAGATAAACATCGCCACAAACAGGATCAGACAGACACGGGTAATATCAATCGCCGTCACCGGCGTTTCATTCACGGTAAACAGCGGATAATAGATCACGGTAAGCGTGGCATCGATACTACTGCGGAAGGAGCTATCGAACAGGCCCTGCATCAGCGCCCAGCCGGAGGCTTGGGACTGGGATTTTTTGCGGTAGTAGCCGTAGAGATAATCGACATCCTGTAACAGCAGGTCGGCCTTGTTCAGTTCGATACGCGCCTTCTGGGCCTGAATCCACAGTTTTTCGGCGATTCCCGGGCTGACGGCACCCAGATCGCCTGCGCCGGCAATCCCCTGGGACAGCTGGTCTAGAACCCCGCGCAATTTTTCGCGCTCGAAGGCCTGCTGCGTGCGCAAGCCAGTGATCTGTCCCTCCCAATCGGTCTCAACACGCGGCGGTTTGTTTTCCAGTATATCGGCGTAGGCCAGCAGCAACTCGAGTCTTAACTGCACTAACTGCGACAACCGCAACTCCGTCTCTTTTTGCAGCAGTGCCAACACCTGCGCGGGAGACGTCGCGTCTTCGGATATCTGCTTCAACTCCAGTCGCTTTATCTGGGTGGTCAGTACCTCCTGGCTTTTAACGGTTTTTTCCCATTCCTTACGTATCCGCTCCCGCTCCTCCTCAGTGGGTTTGATGCTTTCGGCCGCAGAAGCCAATGTCGCGGTCAAGGTACTCAGGTGGCTGCCCAGCAGCTTGCTGCTCTGGCGCAGCTTGCCCAGCAGCTCTTGGTTCACAAGGAAGGCCAGTTGTTGACGCAGGATATAGACGGCCTGCATCCAACGCTCCGCGGGGTCGGCTGTCTTGCGATAGCTGACAAACAGCGTAGACAACTCCTGCTTCAACACTTTCAGCGATACACTAAGCTGGTCATGCTCGCGCTGTTTCGTGGTGACCTTCGCCTGCAGAACCCGCCAATCGGCGTAGGCTTTCAGCCAGCCATCCAGGCTATATTGGGTCTGCAATGCCGGAGGATCCTCGGCGCGCGCATCATCCTTCAGCAACGCGCCGAGCCGTTCAAGCGTTTTACGGATAAGCCGGACTTCATCCTCGATGACCAGTTGTGCCGGGGTGCGCGCCAGCTCTCGCTCGACCCGGGCTCGGATCATATCCAAGGTTTTTTGCTTGTTCTCCGGATCCAGCTTTTCAAACCCAACCCACCAACCCGCCGGCAGGTTATCCAACGTCCATTCGACCAACAACGGTTCGGCACTGCCGTTAGGCTCGGCGGCCTGCGCCACCGGTGCCGAAAAACAGGCCACATACAGTGCAAGAGACAGAAAAAACCATCCGCAGGCTCCGCGCAAAAAACCACAAGCCGCTGTCATCCGTACGTTACCTCTACTGTTGCAAGTATCACCTGGATACGATCAATCAACGCCGTCAGCACTGTCGGGAGTCTAGACCACAAACCTATTGGCATATACAGTAGCGGCCCGCTTTACTTTCGAAATAGGCAGGTTGCACTACACTAATATCAACTAGTTAGCGACCGAAAGGAATCTCCTATGAGCGATAATGGTCTGGTGTACGGCTTCCTGCTAGATGGGAAGGGCGGGGCTAAAACACTCGCCTTGCGCGATGCGGTCAACTGGAAGCCCGAAGACGGCATCGCCTGGCTGCACTTTGACTACACCCATGACAATGCCCGGCAATGGATAGAAAACGAGGGGCATCTCGATAACCTGGTCGTCGAGGCCTTGCTGACCGGCGAGAGTCGTCCCAGAGCCACCCCCATGGGCGATGGCCTGCTCGTCGCCTTACGCGGCGTCAACCTGAGCCCGGGATCCAACCCCGAGGACATGGTCGGCATCCGTATCTGGACCGACGGCACGCGAATTATCAGTAGCCGTAAACGTCGCCTGCTGTCGGCCAGCGACCTGGTTGAGCAGTTACACAAAGGCGATGGTCCCTGCACCGCCGGGGAGTTTCTGATTATGTTATCGGACCGGCTGATGAGTCGTATGCAGACCACCATCGACGATACCGAAGATAAGGTTGCCTCGATCGAGGAAGAAATCCTCAGTGCCGGTGACTATAACCTGCGCAGCCAGATCGCCTCGCTGCGGCGCGAAGTTATTTCGCTACGACGTTACCTGTCGCCACAGCGCGAAGCGATGCTGCAGTTACAAACGGTCAAGATGTCCTGGCTCACCGCCGACGAGCGCCAGAGCCTGCGTGAAGTTACCGACCACCTGATCCGCTATGTCGAAGACCTGGATTCGGTCCGCGATCGTGCTGCCGTGGCGCAGGAGGAGCTGGCCAACCGGCTCGCCGAAGATATGAACAACCGGATGTATGTCCTATCGCTGGTCGCCGCGGTGTTTCTGCCGCTGGGCTTTCTCACCGGTCTGCTCGGCATCAATGTCGGCGGCATTCCGGGCGCCGAAAATCCCCTGTCGTTCTGGGTCTTTTGTGCCATGCTGGTGACACTCGTCGGATTTCAGGTCTGGATATTTAAAAGAAAAAGTTGGTTTTAAGAGATTCTTTCCGCAATGTTCCAGCATTCATGACCTTCTGCCGGGCGGGAATCAGCCTGTATGGGGATTCCGATTGCCGGTGTCCCCTGCCACGGCGCTCGCGCATTCACGGCCTGATCGTCAGAACGCGCAACGCTATTGCGCGTTAAAGATGGATCTGGATCAATAAAGCGTCAGCAAAGAGGCCGCCACGCTACGCATCCGCGAAAAAAATGGTGCATGATTCACAGTCGCTTTATTTCAAAACGTCCTTACAAGAATCGTCGAGGTTGTACCGGCATGTTCAAGCGTATCGGCAGCAAGATCATTGTGGTTTATGGAGCGATCACCATTACCGCCATGATCGGCCTGATGTGGTTTTACGCCACCCAGCAGGAAAAAAGCATTCTGGCGCAAAATGAGCTCACGATGGGCAAGATGGCCCAGAGTATCAGTGCCGGATTACAGGCCGTGATGCTGGCCGGTTACGCCGATATTGCCCAGGACTATGCGGCCAAACAGCAAGAAGTGCCGGATATTATCGATTTTCGTATTATCCGTACCGACGGCAACGCGGCCTTCCTTGACAACCGCACAATTGATCAGGTTAACGCGCGTATCGGGGATGAAGAGTTCGTGCCCCGCGACGGGGTTCGCCAGGAGTCGGTACTGCCTCGGGATAATCCCCACCTGCTCCAGGCCATGCAAACCAGAGAGATGGTCCCGATTTATGAAACCTCCCCCACCGGGGAGCGACAATTGGTCTATCTGGCACCGATTCTAAACGCAAAGGACTGCCAGCGCTGCCACGGTAACGACAACCCCATCCGGGGTATCGTCAAAGTCACTACCTCGTTAAGTCCGGTCGAACACGCCATCCTCAAGACCCAGCATCGGGCCCTCCTCGTTTGTTTCATTATGCTGCTGATCATTTTGCTGGCCACCAGCTACTTCGTTCGCCATGCGGTTGTCAGGCCGATCAAGAATGTCACCGACGCGATGGTCAACGCGTCCCAGGGCAACCTGAATCAGTCGGTACCCATCTATGGTCGCGACGAGATCAGCAGCATGGCCACCAGCTTTAACAGCATGACCTCGCAATTGCTCACGACCTACAAGGGTCTCGAGAGTGAGCAGGACAAACTCAACACCATCATTCTTAGTGCCCGGGAAGGGATCATCATCACCAACCGGGAAGGCGAGATCGTTCTCACCAACCCTGCCGCGGCGCAATATCTGCAAAAGAGTAATCAGGAAATTCGTGAGGCAGGATTTCTGAGCATCTTCGACGATGAAGCCGCCATGCTGGGCTACCTGAGTGCCAACAACAACACCAGCCCGGTCCAGATCGACTACAAGGGACGCATTCTCAGTGTGGCGGTATCGCAGATCCATACCGAGGAAGGCAATATCAGTGGTTCCGCCGCGTTACTGCGCGATATCACCGAAGAGAAGCGCTTCGAACAGCAATTGATCAAGATATCCACCACCGATGCCCTGACCGACCTGTTCAACCGCCGTCATCTCGACCTGACCCTGGCCCAGGAGCTGGAGCGCGCGCAGCGCTACGGACAGACGTTGGCCATCCTGATGTTCGATGTCGATCATTTTAAGAAATTCAACGATACCCACGGCCATGATCAAGGCGATCGCGTGCTGCAGTCGCTGGGTCAGACCATGAAAGACAGCGTACGCACCGTGGATATCCCCTGCCGGTATGGCGGTGAGGAGTTTCTGGTGATTCTGCCTGGCACGGCAACAGAAGGGGCGATGATTCTGGCCGAGCGGCTGCGGGAAAACGTGGAAAACACCCGCGTCGATGGCTTACAGGTGACGATCAGTATCGGTGTCGCCTGTTTCCCCGACGCTCCGGTGGCAAGCTACGACAAGCTTATCGAGGCGGCTGACAAAGCCCTCTACGAGGCCAAAGCGGCCGGGCGTAACTGCGTACGCAAGGCCGCACCAAGCGCCGATCTGGCGTTGGCATAATCCTGACATCAGCGGCGGTCGTAAGGCCCGCGCAGACGGTAAAACCGCGCACGGTTGTCGCGCTTAACGGCGTCTTGCCGGTCATTTTATATGGCTGGGGCCTTGTGGATAACGTCTTGTGCATAACCCTCGTCTAACGGCGCCCGGCTGGTATAGGCACTCATCACAAGGACATTATTCTGGTTCATAACGCATCACCGGCATTAGCTACCGTCTTTCACACCTAGCACGCATTTATCCCTATGATGATAGCCCTATGATGACAGCCTAAGGATTTGACCTGCAAAGCCAACAACCAGAAAAATGATATATGCTTATTTTCTATTGGTCTTAACGTTACCCGTCCCTTTCAGGTTGTTTTCAGTTTGGCTCGCTATTGTATCCCCGAAGCCACACTAAACTCGAGGGACAGGACATGAAAACGCTAATCAAATCCACCATTATTGCCAGCACCTTTTTTGCCGCCAGCGTCATGGCCGCACCTGCTTATGACAGTGACATTTTCAGCCATCCTGTCCAGGGCATTATGAGCGCAGCAGCGACAGACACGAGCAGCTTCAGCGAATTTGCTAATGTATTAAGCAGCCATCCTGTCGAAGGCTACATGACTGACAGCTCACCGCAGACTGGCATGGCGGCGACCCACTGCCTGAACAATGACACCTTCCTCGCACTTGAGACCCATCCGGTTGAAGGTATCTTGGATATGACCAGTCAGCGCTGCTAATCACGCGAGACGGATACGTGGGTCATGTGAGTCGAGAACCGAACGGGGACGTCGAGGCCGGTCTTTCACAGCAGGCAGGGCGTCTTCGAGCACTCCCAAAAAAGGCAGCCGAAGCTGCCTTTTTTGGGAGGTGATGGCTACCGATTAAAAAATAATTTCACCCGTCTGCGGGTCAACTTCTTCTATTTTCTTTTTCGGCTTCGGCATTAATGCCTCACGAATCAAGCCTTCGATTTCATCGGCGACCTCAGGATTTTCCTCTAGATACTTGGCCGAATTTGCCTTGCCCTGACCAATTTTGTTGCCATTATAGGCGTACCAGGCACCCGATTTATCGACAATATCTTCCTTCACACCCAGGTCGATCAGCTCACCCATCTTGTAGATACCCTGGCCGTACATGATCTGGAATTCGGCCTGTTTAAAGGGGGGTGCCATCTTGTTCTTGACGACCTTGACGCGCGTCTCATTACCGATGACTTCGTCCTTATCTTTCACCGCACCGGTGCGGCGGATATCCAGGCGCACGGAGGAGTAGAACTTCAAGGCGTTACCGCCGGTCGTGGTTTCGGGGCTCCCGAACATCACGCCGATCTTCATCCGGATCTGGTTGATGAAAATCACCAGGCAGTTGGCGTTCTTGATCGAACCGGTGAGCTTTCGCATCGCCTGGCTTAACAAGCGCGCCTGCACACCCAGCGATGAATCGCCCATCTCACCTTCAATCTCCGATCGTGGCACCAGCGCGGCGACCGAGTCGACAACGATGACATCGACCGCACTGGAACGCACCAGCATATCGGTGATTTCCAGCGCCTGCTCACCGTTATCGGGCTGCGAGACCAGCAGACCATCAATATTCACACCCAGCTTTTCGGCATAGGTGGGATCAAGGGCATGCTCGGCATCGACAAAAGCACAGGTTTTACCCATCTTTTGTGCTTCGGCGATCACGCTCAACGTCAACGTCGTCTTACCGGACGACTCCGGTCCATAGATTTCACAGATACGTCCGAATGGCAATCCGCCAATGCCCAACGCAACGTCCAACCCAATTGAGCCCGTACTGACTTTATCAACAGCAAAGTTAGCAGGGTCGTCCATCTTCATGATGGCACCCTTACCAAATTGACGCTCAATCTGGGTAAGCGCTGCGGCCAGCGCTTTCTTTTTGTTTTCGTCCATTGCGGTTACCTTTAACTCATCTACGGTTGATCGGCGTTGTGGCATCGAAACCTTGCGAACAATGCCTGTGGCGTATGGCGCTTACGCCCATGCCGACACAAATACTGTATATATGCTCAGTATTAAATCACACTCTTGCTGAAACGCAAGACTCAATTCTAGCGATTATCATCCAATCCCTCCACTGATGAGCCAGCGAATGGCTCAGGCCGTGCGGCCTCTCTTCGATGCGGCCGCCATTTCCAGTACAATACCTACCTTACAATCCCTACCTTACAATCCCTACCTTTTTCAGTACTCAGCATCCACAGGGCAGAACATGGCAAAGGCAGCCTCCGACAGCAAACCCCACACACCAATGATGCAGCAGTATTTTCGCATCAAAGCAGAACACAACCATGAACTGGTGTTCTATCGGATGGGCGATTTTTACGAGCTGTTCTTCGATGATGCCCGTCGTGCATCAGAACTGCTGGGGATCTCACTCACCAGCCGTGGTCACTCGGGAGGCGATCCGATCCCGATGGCGGGCATCCCCTTCCATGCCGCCGATAATTATATTGCCAAGATTGTCCGCGCCGGTCAGTCGGTGGCTATCGCCGAACAAATTGGCGATCCGGCCACATCGAAAGGACCGGTTGAGCGTAAGGTCGTGCGGGTCGTCACGCCCGGCACACTTACCGAAGAGTCCCTGTTGGATGAAAGCCAGGACAACCTGTTGCTGGCGCTGACGCGCAGTGGCGACCGCTTTGGTATCGCGCACCTGGATCTGAGCTGCGGCCGGTTCCATATTGCTGAAGTCGAAGGCCTCGAAGCCTTACAGGGTGAACTGGCCCGGTTACGCCCTGCGGAGATCCTCTATAACGAGGAAGATGGCCTCGATGCCGCGCTGTCCTCCTCGTGCGGCGCTCGCCGCCAGCCCCCCTGGAATTTCGAACTGGAAACGGCTCGGCGCCTGCTGACCCAGCAATTCCAGACCCGCGACCTCAGCGGGTTCGGTTGCGAGGAACTGGAAACAGCACTGCGCGCCGCAGGCTGCCTGCTGAGCTACGCACGAGAAACTCAACGCACCAGTCTGCCGCATATTCGCGCGCTGCAGGTCGAAGAAAAAAATGACAGCGTGGCCATGGATTCCGCCACGCGTCGCAACCTCGAAATCGACCAAAATTTATTGGGCGGCAGCGACAACACGCTGTTTTCGGTATTGAACAAGACCGCCACCCCCATGGGAGGGCGTCTGCTGCGCCGTTGGCTGAATCGACCGTTGAGACAGATAGCCACCCTGCGCCAACGGCAGTTCAGCATCCGCTGCCTGATCGATGATTACCGCTACGAGGCGCTGACGCCCACCCTTAAACAGATCGGTGATGTCGAACGCATCCTGTCACGCATCGCGCTGCGCTCGGCGCGGCCAAGGGATATGGAGCGCCTGAAGCGCAGCCTCAGCGCACTCCCCGATCTGCAACATCAACTGCAAAACATGGAGTCACCGCTGCTGTTGCAACTGGCGACCAGTATTGCCGAGTTTCCGAGCTTAGAGACCCGCCTGCAAGCGGCCATCATCGACAACCCACCGGTTGTCATTCGCGACGGCGGCGTCATTGCAGAAGGTTATGACGACGAACTGGATGAGCTGCGCGCGCTGAGCGAAAACGCCGGTGACTACCTGATCGACCTGGAAAAGCGAGAGCGCGAACGCAGTGGCATCCCGACACTCAAGGTCGGCTACAACCGCGTACACGGCTATTTTATCGAGATAAGCCGCAGTCAGTCGGACAAAGCGCCGACGGAGTATATTCGCCGCCAGACCCTGAAAAACGCCGAACGTTTTATCACGCCAGAGCTAAAGACCTTCGAAGACAAGGCCCTTAGCGCCAAAAGCCGCGCACTTGCCCGCGAAAAGCAGCTGTACGATGCGCTTGTAGAGATTGTCGCTGCAGAACTGGCAGCATTGCAAGACAGTGCCGCCGCCATCGCCGAACTGGATGTGCTGCACAACCTGGCCGAACGGGCAGACCAGCTGGATTTTTATGCACCGGAGCTTAGCGACGAACCCGGCATCGAAATCGAAGGGGGGCGCCATCCGGTTGTCGAGCAATTACTCGACGATCCCTTTGTCGCCAACGACCTGCGCCTGAACGATGATCGGCATATGCTGATCATTACCGGTCCGAATATGGGGGGTAAATCGACCTATATGCGCCAAACGGCCCTCATCGTGCTCCTCGCGCATATCGGCAGTTACGTGCCCGCCAAGGTGGCTAAAATCGGCCTGGTTGATCGGCTGTTTACCCGCATGGGCTCTTCCGACGATCTGGCCGGTGGCCGCTCCACCTTTATGGTCGAAATGACCGAAACCGCCAATATCCTGCACAACGCTACCGAGCGCAGCTTGGTCTTGATGGATGAAGTTGGCCGCGGCACCAGTACGTTCGACGGACTCTCGCTGGCCTGGTCCTGCGCGCATCATCTGGCCAGCCATAACCGCGCCTTCACCCTTTTTGCCACCCACTACTTCGAACTGACCGCGCTGCCCGACAGCACCGCCGGTGTCTCCAATATCCACCTGACCGCGACGGAACATAACGACCATATTATTTTCCTGCACAGCGTGCACGAGGGTCCCGCCAGCCAGAGCTATGGCTTGCAGGTCGCCCAGCTCGCCGGCGTACCGCAAAGCGTTATTCAGGAGGCTCGCCAGAAACTGTCCCAGTTAGAAACCTTGCCCGAGCCCAATCCCGTCTGTGCCACTCCGCGGGAAAAAGCGCCGACGCACCCCATCCAGTCGGACCTGTTTGGTCAGCCGCCTCACCCGCTAGAGACCCAACTGGGTGAACTGGATATCGACGACATGACACCTCGCCAGGCCCAAGCCCTGCTCTATACACTGAAAACCAAGTGGGGAAGCCATTAGCCGGGCAACCCGAAACCAAACGCGACCGCGTGATCAGCGTCCCTGCAATGTTGTAAACAATGTCTATACTGACGGGACGCTCGCCGACACCGATAAAGAGGAGCATGGCGTATGACATTCGTGGTCACGGAAAACTGCATCAAGTGCAAATACACCGACTGTGTTGAAGTCTGCCCGGTGGACTGCTTCTACGAGGGGCCAAACTTTCTGGTCATTCATCCCGACGAATGTATCGATTGCGCCCTGTGCGAGCCCGAGTGCCCGGTCGATGCCATTTTCGCCGAGGAGGATCTAGCGCCCGATCAGCAGCACTTTATGCAACTGAATGCGGAGTTGGCCGAACACTGGCCGAATATCAGTGAAAAGATCGATGCCCCCGCCGATGCGGATGACTGGAAAGGGAAGCCGGACAAGATAAAGTTATTGGAGCGCTAGCACACGATAAAGGCTAGATATTCGTGTTTCGTCGCTCAAATTAGCGCCGAAACGGCGAAGGGCTTCGCCTGCAGACAGGCGCCCACGGGAGTGGGTCGCCCATTGCAGCAGCGTGCCTGCACGCGATATCGCGAACCCAACGGCCGCAATCCGACACAGGTTGCTCGTCGCGTTAAGGCAAGAAAGCATGACGACCACGCAGTCATAAGGCCTGAATAGGTCCGGGCCTCATACACGGTTAAAGCCGCCCGCGCACCTATTCCAGCAGATCCGAACCGCTCAAGCCGTTATTTTCAACAATTTCACGTAAGCGCCGCAGGGCTTCGACCTGAATCTGGCGCACACGTTCGCGGGTTAAGCCAATCTCGCTGCCAACTTCTTCCAGGGTGCTCATCTCATGCCCGCGCAAGCCGAAGCGACGCGCCAGCACCTCGCTGTGTTTTTCCGGCAGGGATGACAGCCACTCATCCAGACGCCCGACCAAATTGGTGTTTTGCAACCAGGTTTCAGGGTCGGTCGCTTCGGTATCGGGAATCGTTTCCAGAAGCGATTTTTCTGAATCCTGCCCCACGGGGGTATCGACCGAGCTAACTCGCTCGTTCAGACCCAGCATACGCTTGACGTTCTCTACCGGCTTGTCGAGCATCTCTGCGATCTCTTCGCAGGTCGGTTCGTGATCCAGACGGTGAGCGAGTTGACGCGCAGCGCGCAAATAAACATTCAGTTCTTTGACCACATGAATCGGTAAACGGATAGTCCGGGTCTGGTTCATGATCGCCCGTTCGATCGTCTGGCGGATCCACCAGGTCGCATAGGTTGAAAAGCGGAAACCGCGTTCCGGGTCAAACTTCTCGACCGCACGAATCAGACCGAGGTTACCCTCTTCAATCAGATCGAGCAGTGTCAGTCCGCGATTGATATAGCGGCGAGCGATCTTCACCACCAGTCGCAGGTTGCTTTCGATCATCCGCTTACGGGATGCTTCGTCGCCCTTCAACGCACGGCGAGAGAAATACACCTCCTCTTCGGCGCTCAGTAGCGGCGAGAAGCCTATCTCGTTCAGATAGATCTGGGTTGCATCCAGATGACGGGCTTTTAGAAGGTCTTCATGAACATCGCTACGCGCTTTGTCCATGATTGATCCTTCGCTGTCAGCCTTTCCATCATCACTGTTATACGCATTGTCTGCGTCAAGATCGTCTTTTTTGCCACTCATAATTCTCGACTTCGTTTCCTGTAATTCGAGTGTTTCCATATGGCCGACACCTGGCACGCTGACCGGCCTTCAATATCCATTAAATTGCATAAGACCAATCTAAACGATTGTTATTATTATCTTTTTGGTAGATACCTCAGAGGATCCACCGGTTTTCCGTCCTTGCGAATCTCAAAATGTAACATGCTACGCGTTGTACCGCTATGACCAATTTCAGCAATCTTATCGCCGAGGGTCACGGCATCCTGCTCTTTGACCAGCAAGCGGCTATTATGCGCGTAGGCACTCAGATAGGCTTCGTTGTGGTTAATAATGATCAGCTGCCCATAACCCAAAATCCCGCTACCCACATAAACGACCTTACCATCCGCTGCGGCAAGCACCGGTTCACCACGGCGACCCGCGATGTCCAAACCGTTGGCCAATCGACCCCGAGGGCTAAAGCGCTTTAAAATTTCGCCCTTGGCGGGCCAGTTCCAGACCAGCGGCGCCTTAGACACCGATTCGGCGTTAACGGACTGTGGCCTGGGGGTGGGAGATGGGCGTGACGTCGCTATGGAGGTTGCCGGGGCCGACGCGCGCCCCCCCGTGCGCGACTGCGTCGCCGGTTCAACGGCAACCGTCTGCGTGCTACCTCGCGTGGTTGTGGACGTTAACGCCGTCGTTGATGTTGTTGCGGTTGACGGTGTTGTCGCTGTTATCGATGCTGTCGCTGTTCTCGCTGTTGATACTGCTGTTGACGCAACTACGCCAGCGCCGCTGGCATTCGGCAATCCAGAAGCAACCTGTGCAGAAGAAGAGCGCGCATTCTGGGCTTGCGGATCAATAGCACTCGATGCAGAAGGTGCGCGCATGACGGCTGCAGATGCCGTAGGCGACGCTTGCGGCGGGAAAAGCGTAAGGCGCTGCCCCGGATAAATAATATAATCGGCACCGATATTGTTAAAACGTGCCAGTTCCCGGAAGTCTTTGCCATAGCGCCAAGCGATCGCATATAGCGTGTCGCCACCCACCACCCGATGCTCCTTGGCGTCAGATTCGACCACCGTGGACACGGCCAAGGCACGGGAATCGTAAGCACGCGCACCAAGTGAACGTTCACTGACCGGCGCGTAACCATTCCCACTACATCCTGCCAACAAAACCCCGTAAAACGCTACCCATAAGCAAATGACTGCTCTAGCCCGGAATTTGATCCTGATACGTTCCATCCGGTCCCACTCTGCCCGGACAGCTATCATAGTCAGCCGCCCCGCGTTATCTATCGGAATTCATTTTCGCTTCCAGAATATACACAAGCAATCCGCCCAGCACCATTAGTGCAAGTGCGAACAGCAACATGGGATCATGGCCGGTCAATGCCTGGTAGTCGAAAGGCAACACGTTGCCCTGCACCAGCGGTATCTGATCGCCATGACTGTTAACCCGATATTGCGTGGTGAATTTCCACGGCCATACCTTGACCAGCGACCCCATCATAAATCCCGTCAGCAGCGACAGCGTCATGGCGCGATAATGCCGAAACAGCCAGCCAAGCAGATGGGAGAAACTCAGTAGCCCGGCAACACAGCCACCCAGAAACAGACCCAGCACCCCAATATCGAAGTTCTTGATCGCGCCCATGATCGGGCCATACATCCCCAACAACAGCAGGATAAAACTACCGGATATCCCCGGCAAAATCATCGCGCAGATCGCAATACTGCCAGAAAGAACAATCACCAGCGGCGTCATGGGGGCCTCAACCGGGCTCATCACACTAATGGCGGCCGCCGACACACAGCCCACCACAAGCATAAGCAGGTTTCTCTGATTCCATTCGCCAATCTGCTTCAGCATCCACAGCGTGGAACTGACAATTAATCCAAAAAAGAAGGCCCACAGCAGCGACGGGTGGTTCTGCAGCAAATAAACAGCCGCCCGTGACAGGGTGATCAGGCTGACCAGAACGCCACTGAACAACACCAACAGAAACGTGCCGTTGATTTTTTCCCAGAATGCCTTAGGTCCACCACGCAGCAACAGCATCAGGTTTGCCGGCGTGACACGGCGAATCGACTGCAGCAACTCTTCATAGATACCGGAAATAAAGGCGATCGTGCCACCGGAAACGCCCGGAACCGCATCCGCCGCCCCCATGGCGATCCCTTTCAAAAATAACATCGACCAACGACGCTTACTCTGCATGCTTTTCTTCCCTGATTCGCTAGCGGATAGACCCACTGAGCATCGGTACAAATTTTACGGCTTCGAGCACCGTATCGCTGCGGCGGCCGTCGTTGTGGCGCTGCACCAGACGCAGCTGTTGGGTATTGCCGCCGACCGGTATAATCAAGCGTCCGCCAGGGGCGAGTTGATCGTAGAGTTCAGCGGGGATCTCTTCCGGGGCCGCCGCACAGATAATGCCATCAAACGGCCCTTTTTGCGGCCAGCCAAAACCACCGTCAGCATGTTTAAACTGCACATTCAGCAAGCCCAGATTTTTCAGTCGCTGGCGGGCCTTCTCTTGCAATGGCTGAATACGCTCAACACTGTAGGTGTAGTCAACCAGGCAGCAGAGCAACGCCGTCTGGTAACCCGAACCGGTGCCAATCTCCAACACCCGCTTCAGGGTGCCTCCAGCCAGCAACGCTTCGGTCATCCGTGCCACAATATAAGGCTGTGAAATAGTCTGGTTATAGCCGATCGGCAGCGCCGTATCTTCATAGGCACGGTGCGATAAGGCTTCATCAATAAAGAGATGCCGAGGCACCGCGCGCATCGCCTCAAGCACACGCTGGTCCTGGATACCGGCATCGAGCAGCCGACTAATCAAGCGATCACGGGTGCGCTGCGACGTCATCCCGATTCCGCGAACATCGTTAGTATTCAATCCAAATCCTCAAGCCAAGCCCCCAGGCAGTCAAAGCCGGAGTATTGCGTCATATCAGCCTGTATGGGGGTTACAGAAACAAACCCTTCTGCAACCGCATAAAAATCGGTGCCGGGACCGTCATCTCGGGCACTGCCTGCCGCCGCAATCCAATAACGCTCTTTACCCCGCGGATCGACGCTACGGACCGGGTTCGCCGCCAGCTCACGATGGCCGAGGCGGGTAATATGGATACCCCGCAACTTATTCAGCGGCAGATCGGGGATATTCACGTTCAATACCGTGCGCGGAGACAGCTGCAGCCGATCAATCTGTTGCACCAGCTGGCGAATCACTTGCGCTGCCGTATCGAAATGACCGCCGATACCGCCGGCCAACGAAACCGCCATCGCCGGACGCTGTAGATAGCGCCCCTCCATCGCCGCGGCCACGGTGCCCGAATAGAGTACATCATCACCCAGATTGGCCCCGGTATTAATGCCGGCAATAACCATGTCCGGGCTGTGCTCAAACAGACCGGAAATACCCAGGTGCACACAGTCAGTCGGGGTTCCGTTGACACTGATAAAACCGTTGCTTAATCGGCTCGGTTCTAGCGGACGATCCAGTGTTAGCGAATTACTCGCCCCACTGCGATCACGATCCGGCGCGACGACGACAATATCAGCAATCTGCCCCATCATGGCAGCCAGCGCCGCCAGCCCGGGGGCGTGTACGCCATCATCGTTGGATAGCAACAGCTTCATGTTTAGACCTCCTAGGACGCTTCAGCCGAATTCGACGCCGCGTTGGCCAACACCGCATCGCGCTGTACATCACGGTAAACACAGAGTTCGCGTACTATGCTGGTGGCAAAGGCCCCGGGAGGCAAGCTGAATTCCAGCTGCAAGCCCTCGTCAAGCCACTGCCAGCGCATATCGGTGGGAAGCAGCCTGGCGGCGCGCCGCTCTCTAACCAGGTCCAGGCGCTCCAACCCCTGAATCCAACGCGAAAACGGCGCCAAGACCTCCTCCTCCAGGGCCAGGCTATCTGCCTCGACCAACACCCTGCCGCGCCCGGGGAGCGGTGCGCTCGTATGCAGCGCACACTGATCAAGCGCGTTCTGCCACTGCAGCGGCTCACCTTCGCGAACCAGCTCGGTGCCACCGGCAATCATCAGGCGATCGCCGGCGATATACTGCTCGAGGATCCCCCGCCTTACCCGCTCCGCCACCACGAGATTAAACAGGTAGGAACGGGCCGCCGATAAGTACAACCCGCGCTTGAGCCGGTCTTTAACCCGAAGACTCCCTGTCAGGAGAGCCTCGGCCTGGGTCAGATTGCCCGCCTCGATACCAAAGCGCTGCTCGCCGTAATAGTTCGGCACACCCCGTTCTGCAACGGCCTGCAAGCGCTCATCCCGTTCCGGACTGGGCGTCAACTGTCGCAGGATCAAACAGAAACGATTGCCGCGATGGATGCCTTTCTTCAGTTTCCGGTTATGCCGGCAGACCGTTAACACCTGAACGGTCGCGCTGTTCAATGTCGACCAGTCCGGCTCCTGGGCACCGGGTAACCAGACGCTAAACCACTGCCGAGTGATCGCATGCCGGTCCTTTAAGCCGGCATAAGCAACATCCATCGGGCGGACGCCGGCCAGTCGGGCTAGCTGCTTGGCAATCCACGCGGTGTTTTCTCCCTGCTTTTGTAACTGCAGGTAGACATGCTCACCGCTGCCGGAAAGCTCAAATCCCAGCTCTTCATCGACCCTAAAGTCTTCGGGACGACGGCGTAATTCACCCGTGCCAGGTAGCTGCGGGTAGCGACGGGGAAAATCTAGCGAATAGGTCATAGGGCCCAGATGCTCATCAGACAACAGCGGGAATCACGCTCTACTCGCGTAGAGTTGCGTCCCGAAACATAGAATAAACGATTCTTCGCTGACCAAAAAATCTGGCCCTTCGAATAAAACAAAAGAGGTCTATAGCGGGCTAAGACCTGATCCTACACGGATCGGATACGAAC
Organism: Motiliproteus sp.; assembly: GCA_041586615.1. Taxonomy (GTDB): domain Bacteria; phylum Pseudomonadota; class Gammaproteobacteria; order Pseudomonadales; family Balneatricaceae; genus Motiliproteus. Next base: position 57,584 of record JBFGZS010000010.1, read on the forward strand.
CTGCCTTAATCATTACCTGTTAGTACTAGCGCGTCTCGGGCAACAGAAAAAAGGTTTCGCCACGACGGATCATTCCCAGCTCGCTGCGCGCGCGCTCTTCCAACGCCAATAACCCTTGTTTCAGATCTGCTACTTCGGCGATCAACGCCTGATTTCGAGCCTGTAGACGGGCATTATCGGCTTTTTGCTGTTTTATCTCGGCCTGCATCGCCCAAGCAGCGACAAGGCTCCCTTCGGCCAACCACAAGCGATATTGCAGCCCGCCCAGCATAAAAACCAGTAGCAACATTAACCATCTCATCAAACAGCCTCCATCCGGCAGACCGGACAGCGCAACGATCTCTGCACGCAAACAAGGAGCGTCCGTCGCAGTTCACGGCAACCCTTCCCTTTCAGGCGTTGACGCACCCTCACACGGACGCTCCGGACAACCTGCTGAGCGACACTCAGGCCGCTCAGCAGAGGTCTATTACTGGCCTTTGATTTCAGACAAGCCGTTGTAAGGTGCCTTACCCGCCAGCTCCTCTTCGATGCGCAGCAAACGGTTATACTTGGCAACACGGTCTGAACGACACAGGGAACCCGTCTTGATCTGTCCGGCCTTGGTCGCTACCGCCAGGTCGGCGATGGTCGTATCTTCAGTCTCACCGGAACGGTGCGAGATGACGGCGGTAAAGCCGGCATCTTGAGCCATCTTGATCGCATCCAGAGTTTCAGACAGCGATCCGATCTGGTTAAACTTGATCAGGATAGAGTTACCGATGCTCTGCTCAATACCACGGGACAGGATCTTGGTATTGGTAACAAACAGGTCGTCACCTACCAGCTGAACCTTGTCGCCGATCTTGCGCGTCAGAACCGCCCAGCCGTCCCAGTCGCTTTCATCCATGCCGTCTTCGATGGACACGATAGGATACTTGCTGGCCAGGTCCGCCAGATAATCGGCAAATCCTTCGGAATTGAAAATCTTGCCTTCGCCAGCCAGATCGTAATGGCCATCTTTATAAAATTCGGATGCCGCGCAGTCCAGTGCCAGGGTGATATCTTTACCCAGGACGTAACCCGCCTTGTCGATCGCTTCTTTGATCACGACCAATGCTTCTTCATTGGAAGCCAGGTTCGGTGCAAAACCACCTTCATCACCAACCGCGGTGTTCAAGCCGCGACCGGACAGTACTTTTTTCAGGCTATGGAAAATTTCAGCACCCATGCGCAGCGCTTCAGCAAAGTTTGGCGCTGAAACGGGCTGAACCATGAATTCCTGAATGTCGACGTTGTTATCGGCGTGCTCACCACCGTTGATAATGTTCATCATCGGTACCGGCATACTGAAATCACCGGGATTGCCATTTAGCTCGGCAATGTGGGCGTACAGAGGGATCTTCTTGTCTACCGCAGCCGCTTTAGCGACAGCCAGCGACACAGCCAGAATCGCATTCGCGCCCAGCGTGCCCTTATTTTCGGTGCCGTCCAGGTCGATCATGATCTGGTCGATGTTACGCTGATCCAGCGCATCCTTACCCAGCAATGCGGCACGGATATCGTTATTGATGGCAGCAACGGCCTTCAATACCCCTTTACCCAAATAACGGCTGGCATCCTGATCACGCAGTTCGAGCGCTTCCCGAGAACCGGTAGACGCACCGGATGGCGCGCACGCGGTACCAAACGCACCAGAAGACAGTGTGACATCGGCTTCCACTGTAGGGTTGCCGCGTGAATCCAGCACTTCCCGTGCCTTGATATCGATAATTTCAGCCATCTCGCCTTTTCACTCCAAGATTATAAAGCTATCTATTCAAAAAAATTCTGCAGCCGTCCCGCCCCAGATACAGCGTCAAATACAACACCTGATACAGCACCCGATACAGCACCTGATACAACACCAGATACAGCACCCGATACAGCACCTGATACAGCACCTGATACAACACCAGATACAGCACCCGATACAGCACCTGATACAGCACCCGATACAGCACCTGATACAACACCAGATACAACAACAGATACAACACCAGATACAACAACAGCCGGCAAGCCGACTGTTGTGGGAATAAAATTATTTAACGCTTTTATCCAGCGCGGCTTTAACGAACCCGGCAAACAGGCCGTGACCGTCGCGGGGCGTCGAGGTAAATTCCGGGTGGAACTGGCAGGCGATGAACCAGGGATGATCCGGCACTTCAACCACTTCAACCAATGCACCATCGATCGAGCGGCCGGCGATACGTAACCCGGCGGCTTCCAGCTTATCAAGGTAATTGTTGTTGACCTCATAGCGGTGGCGATGGCGCTCAACGATCACCTCCTGCCCGTAACAGGCATAGGCGTTGGAATCGGTGGCCAAGCGGCACTCCTGACCGCCCAGGCGCATTGTGCCCCCCAGATCGGTACCTTCCGTACGGGTTTCCACATCCCCTTCGGCCGTCGTCCACTCGGTAATCAGGCCGATAACTGGATGCTCTGCATCCAGTTTAAACTCGGTACTGTTGGCCTCGGCCAGACCGGCGACGTTACGCGCAAATTCGATAACCGCAACCTGCATACCCAGACAGATGCCCAGATAAGGCACCTTATTTTCACGGGCAAAGCGGACCGTTTCGATCTTGCCTTCGACACCACGCTCGCCAAAACCGCCCGGTACCAGAATCGCATCGACTTCGTCCAGAACCTCGGTACCATTGCGCTCGATATCTTCAGAATCAATATAACGGAAGTTCACTTTGGTACGGTTCTGGATACCCGCGTGCGTCATCGCTTCGATCAGCGACTTGTAGGCATCCAACAGGTCCATGTATTTACCCACCATCGCAATGGTGACTTCTTTGTGTGGATTAAGCTTGGCATCAACCACATGGTCCCACTCGCCCAGATCAGCAGGTTTGCACTCCAGGCGGAACTTATCCACGACGATCTCATCCAGCCCCTGCTCATGCAGCATGCGCGGGATACGGTAGATGGTATTGGCGTCCTGCAGGGCAACCACGGCACGCTCTTCGACGTTGGTAAACAACGACAGTTTGCGGCGCGCCGAAGCGGGGATCTCATGATCGGAGCGACAGACCAGAATATCAGGCTGAATACCGATCGAGCGCAGCTCCTTCACCGAATGCTGTGCCGGCTTGGTCTTGGTCTCGCCAGCCGTGGCGATATACGGTACCAGAACCAGGTGCATAAACAGCGCACGGGTGCTACCCAGCTCAACCTTCATCTGCCGGACGGCTTCCATAAACGGCAGCGATTCGATATCGCCGACGGTTCCACCGATCTCGACCAGTGCAACATCCGCATCACCGGCGCCTTCAACCACACGGCGTTTGATCTCATCGGTGATATGCGGAATGACCTGAACGGTACCGCCCAGGTAATCACCCCGCCGCTCTTTGCGGAGCACTTCTTCGTAGACACGACCGGTGGTGAAGTTGTTACGACGGGTCATGGTGGTACGGATAAAGCGCTCGTAGTGACCCAGATCCAGGTCAGTTTCAGCCCCGTCCTCGGTCACGAACACTTCGCCATGCTGAAACGGACTCATCGTCCCGGGATCGACGTTAATATAGGGATCGAGCTTCAGCATGGTGACGTTAAGACCACGCGCTTCGAGAATAGCAGCCAGAGAAGCGGAGGCTATGCCTTTGCCAAGCGAAGACACAACACCACCCGTGACGAAAATGTAATGCGTCATTAGGAACCTGTGGGCAAGAGTGATAACTGTAAAAATAGGGGAGGCGCGAGCACCTCGGGATGGGAGCACAGAGTAACAGAAGCGACCGGAAACGACAATCGACATCCACCGGCCAGAACACGAATCGCCCGCTTTTTACGCATCGCGATCTTCGCGGATCCAGGTTAGCCCGACCCCCGCGCCATCTCCCGCCGCCTGAAACCCCTCACACACCCAAAGATCGGCCACGGCCGCCAGCTCACCATTACAGTAAATCAAGGGTAGCCAGGGGCGCTCCCAAGGCGGTACACCCGCTTCCTGCAACAGTTTTTTCAATGCTTGCGAGCCCGATCGGCCTACGGGACGACAACGCTCCCCCCCTCGCCGATAACGAACGTCCACGCGGGCATCGGCCGGCAACTGCAGCTGACCTTGACCTTGACCTTGGCCTCGATCTGTCTCGTGCTCGCGCCCGTGCTCCGCTAACAGCACCCCTCGCGGCAACGTCAGTGCGGCCTTGAGGTCCCAGGGCAACAACAGGTTTTCTTGCGGTGCGGCAGACAGATCGGAGCGCCGCACATAAAGCCGCTCCCGATACCGCACGACCTGTCTGTCTCCCAGGACCAGCACAGGCTGCGCATCGCCTCGCGCGCCAACCACCTCATCGATAATCCGCAGTAACTGCGACCGCGCCGGCATGGCAATGGCGCTGTTCGCCAGCCAATAACGCAACAGGTTGCACTGCCGCGCCAGTGATAATCCTTGCAACAACCGACAAGACAAACCCGGCCCGGCCTCCTCATCACAGGCAAGATCCTGCGCCGCAAGCGCCTGATTCAACTCATCGGCCTCCGAACACAGGTGCGCCGTGCGCTGCAGCACCTGGTCTGCCCCCTGCCAGCGTTGGCGCAGCAGGGGCAACACCTGATGACGCAGATAATTGCGATCATACCGATCACTCTGATTGGAAGGATCCTCCACCCAGCTCAGCTGCTGAAGGTCGGCATAGCGCAGAATTTGGGCGCGGCTATAAGCGAGCAGTGGCCGCAACAGACGCCCAGCGCCCAGCGCGCGGCTCACAGGCATGGCCCCCAACCCCCGCGGCCCCGCACCACGCATAAGACGCAGCAACAGGGTCTCGGCCTGATCATCGCCATGGTGCGCCATCAACAACACCTCGCCCAGTGCCAACTGCTGAGAAAACACCGCATAGCGGGCTTCGCGGGCGGCGGCTTCAACCCCGCCCCGCGCACCGACACGGACCCGCACCACCTCCAGTTCAATGTGCCACTGTGCGCACAGCTGACGGCAATGTTCGGCCCAGCGATCCGCCTCGCAATGCAGCCCATGATGGATATGCAGGGCGCGCAACCCGTGCTGACCGAGACCCGCCGCAACCGCCAGATGCAGCAACACCACCGAATCGACACCGCCGCTAAGCGCCACGACCCAAGCATCCGCCGAGCCATCGCGACGCACTGCCTGGCGAAATAACTCAGGGGTTAACAAAGGACTGTTGGGGGCATCCATCTCTGTGACTCGTCGTAACCGCAACCTGGGCGCAGCATGGCGCTATTTGAATAGCCTATAATCGCATTATTGGGCAACAGGACCAATGCTGGCACGGAGATATCTCCCATTAGGCAACGTATAGCTCGCTTCTATCCGACAAATACCCGACAAATACCCGACAAATACCCGACGAATATCCGACAAAAAGCAGATAAAAAGCAGACAAAAAAAACTCCGGCAAGCCGGAGTTTTTTTACACGCTAGCGCCTAAGCGCTGAGATCAGGATAGACCTTCGTCTTCGCGCATATCCTTCATGCTCAGCTTGATGCGGCCACGGGCATCGACATCCAGAACCTTGACCTTGACCATCTGGCCTTCTTTCAGGTGATCGCTGACGGCGTTAACGCGCTCGTCCGAAATCTGAGAGATATGCACCAGGCCATCTTTACCCGGCAGGATGTTGACGAACGCGCCGAAATCGACGATCCGCTCAACCTTACCTTCGTAGATCTTGCCCACTTCGGCTTCCGCAGTAATGGCCATTACGGTATCGATCGCCGCCTTGGCGCTGGCCTTATCGGCCGCAAAGATCTTGATGGTACCGTCGTCTTCGATATCGATTGACGCGCCGGTCTCTTCGGTGATGGAACGGATGGTCGCGCCGCCCTTACCGATGACATCGCGGATCTTGTCAGGATTGATCTTCAGCATGGTCATGGCCGGAGCATTGTCATTCAGCTCTGGGCGGGCATAACCGATAACCTTGGCCATCTCGCGCAGGATATGCAGGCGTGCTTCCAACGCCTGCTCCAGTGCGGTATCCATGATCTCTTCGGTGATGCCTTCGATCTTGATATCCATCTGCAGGGCAGTGATACCACGCTCGGAACCGGCCACCTTAAAGTCCATGTCGCCCAGGTGATCTTCATCACCAAGAATATCGGTCAGTACGGCAAACTTGTCGCCTTCTTTAACCAGACCCATCGCGATGCCCGCTACCGGACGCTTAACCGGAACACCGGCATCCATCAGCGCCAACGATGCACCACAGACCGACGCCATGGAGCTGGAACCGTTGGACTCGGTGATTTCGGAAACAACACGAATGGTATAAGGAAATTCGTCCTGACTCGGCATCATCGCCTGAATACCACGACGCGCCAGACGGCCATGACCGATCTCACGACGACCGGCACCCATCATGCGGCTGCACTCACCCACGGAGTAACCGGGGAAGTTATAGTGAAACAGGAAGGGGTCTTTACGCTCGCCTTCCAGCGCATCGATGATCTGTGCATCACGGGTCGTGCCCAGTGTTGCCGTGACAATCGCCTGGGTTTCACCACGGGTAAACAGCGATGAACCGTGGGTCTTGCCCAACACGCCCACTTCGACTTCGATCGGGCGTACCGTCTTGGTATCACGACCATCGATACGTGGCTCACCGTTTACCACCCGGCTACGTACAATATTCTTTTCTGTCGAGGCAAACAGGCCCTCAACTTCTTTGGCGTCAGCCAGCGGCGCATCGCCTTCGGCAAACTGGGCAACAGCCTGCTTACGCACGTCGCCCAGACGGGTGTAACGCGCCATCTTGTCGCTGATCTGGTAAGCCTCGGTGATCGCGTCACCAAAGGTCGCCTTGATCTGGTCTTTCAGCTCGGCATTGACAGCGGCGGGCTGCCAGTCCCACTGCGGCTTAGCATTTTCAGCGGCGAACTCGCTGATTGCGTCGATAGCGACCTGCATCTCGGTGTGGGCAAACAATACGCCACCCAGCATTTCATCTTCGCTCAGCTCCTGCGCTTCGGACTCAACCATCAGAACGGCGTCTTTCGTGCCAGCGACAACCATGTCCAGCAGCGAACCTTCCATCTGCTCGAAGCTTGGGTTCAGTGTATACCCGTTCTCTTCGTCAAAGCCGACCCGTGCACAACCGATCGGGCCTTTGAATGGAATACCGGAAATGGCCAGTGCCGCGGAAGTACCCAACATGGCGGCGATATCAGGACAGTTTTTCTTGTCGGCAGAAACAACCGTACAGATAACCTGTACTTCGTTCATGAAACCTTTCGGAAACAGCGGGCGGATCGGACGGTCGATCAGGCGCGAGGTCAGGGTTTCAAATTCGCTCGGACGCGCTTCACGCTTGAAGAATCCCCCTGGGATCTTACCTACAGCGTACGTCTTCTGCTGGTAATGAACCGACAGCGGGAAAAAGCCTTGATCAGGGCGAGCGGTCTTGGCGCCCACGACGGTAGCCAGGACCTGGTTCTCACCCATGGTCACCAGTACGGCACCGGATGCCTGGCGAGCGATACGGCCCGTTTCGAGTGTGACCGTCTGGTCACCAAACTGAAATGTTTTGGTCTTAGGAGTCAAATCCACAGTGAATTCCTTTATAAATAACTAGCTCACCGCACCTGTCCAGACGACGCCGCGCTGGATCGCATCTGCTTTGCCTGACTAGCTCGTACTCTGCTGGACGCTGCACACCGCAACGGGGTGACCGCCTCAGTAGCCAGTTTGCGCTGGCCAACGCCCATCAGAGTACGGGCTTACAAAGAGCATGGGCTTATAAACAGATGTTTCAGGTACAACTGACAAAAATCCCGCACAAGGCGGGCTTATTTCCCGAAGGAAAAAACAAAGGCCAGGGTGCAACACCCTGGCCTTTGGTAGAACAATTTAGCGACGCAGACCCAGGCTGCTGATCAGCGCTGAATAACGCTCAACGTTCTTGGACTTCAGGTAATCCAGCAACTTACGACGCTGGTTTACCATGCGGATCAGACCACGACGTGAGTGGTGATCCTTCTTGTTGGCTTTAAAGTGATCCTGCAAACCCAGGATGTTGCCAGTCAGCAGAGCGACCTGCACTTCAGGGGAACCCGTGTCGCCTTCGGCGCGCTGGTACTTTGCTACGATCTCTGCTTTGTGTTCGGCGGATAGAGCCATGGTATTGCTTCCTTTATGAATATGCATACGGCCGTGTGCCGCACCGGTTAAATAAACGTACGCACCGTGCATATTTACAGTACGACGTAGTCTCAACAAACCCGATGATTTATTGAGACGTTCTTATCAGACGCCGCGCCACGAGGGTCGCATCGTCCTGTATCTCGCCAAGACCGATAAAATGCCCATCGGCCCGGAACATTAAAACGGTTGAGGCCGCACCCGTAAAACCGGGCACGGCCCGGCCATTCATCATGCCGGCTGCCTGCTCGTCGCTCAACGTTACCTTAGGTAACTGATCGACGGCGCTCCAGGGGGCTAATAATACATCATCCAGCGCTGCTTGGGAGGCCTGTTCATGCTCCTCAGTCGCATTTTCGGCCCCGTGATCGGCAATCGCCTCAAGTTGCGCCAACGTTAGCATCTGATCAGCCCGGTAAGGGCCGCATTCCACACGACGCAGAACCTTGACGTGGGCCCCGCACCCCAGCAACAAACCCAGGTCTTCGACAATCGAGCGCACATAGGTTCCCTTGCTGGCGCGAATATCCAGATCCAGCTCATCGCCGCGAAAAGCCAGCAACTCGATGGAATAGATCATCACTTGACGGGGTTTTACTTCAACCTTTATGCCCTTGCGCGCCAGCTTATACAGCGGCTGCCCCTGATGCTTAAGGGCGGAATACATCGAGGGCACCTGGGTGATCTCACCGCGAAAGTGCGCCTCGAGCAGGGCATTGATACGTTCAGCACTGACGTTTTCTACCGCTCGCTCCTCAATAACCGCACCGTCGGCATCGCTGGAATCGGTACGGATACCCAGCTTGGCCGTTGTCAGATAGCGTTTATCGGAGTCGAGTAGAAACTGGGAGAACTTGGTCGCCTCGCCCAGGCAGATGGGCAATAAACCCGTCGCAAGCGGGTCTAGCGCGCCGGTATGCCCCGCCTTGGCGGCTCCGTACAATCGCTTGACCTGCTGCAACACGCGGTTAGAACTGGCACCGCCGGCTTTATCCAGCAATACGATGCCATCCACCGAACGGCCTTTATGACGACGCCCCACCTTAGCGGTCTCCCGCGTCGGAGTCCTTGCCGCCTTCAGCCGCCGCGGGTGCGTCTGGCGCATCATCGGACTGGCGCTGACGATCTTCGCTGACCGCTTTCTCGATCAAAGAAGACAGAAAGTTACCGCGCGAGACACTGGCGTCATAATGGAACCGCAGTGCAGGCACGACCCGCAACTTAATACTCTGCGCAATGCGCCCACGCAGAAAGCCTGAGGCACGATTGAGGATCTTCAGCGATTCACTGATCGTCTCTGGCGAGTCCTGATCATCGAGTACGGTGACATAAATGTCGGCATAGTTAAGGTCCCGAGACACCTTAACGCCGCTGACCGTAACCAGACCCAGCCGGGGGTCTCTGACCTCCTGCTGGATCAACTTTGCCAGGTCTCGCTGCATTTGCTCGGCGATACGCTGGGTGCGACTGAATTCTCTAGCCATGGGTAATTATAGCTTCCGCGCCACTTCAGTGACTTCAAACACTTCGATCTGGTCTCCGACCTTCACGTCGTAGTTCTTCACACCGATACCGCACTCCATACCGGAGCGCACTTCGCTGACGTTGTCCTTGAAGCGACGCAGCGAATCCAGCTCGCCTTCGTGGATAACCACGTTATCGCGCAGAACCCGGATCTTCTTGCTGCTATGCACCGTACCTTCGATCACCAGACAGCCAGCAACCTGACCGAACTTGGGCGAACGGAACACTTCACGCACGTCAGCAATACCCAGAATATCTTCGCGAAGCTCTGGTGCCAACATGCCCGACAGCGCCTGCTTAACATCATCAATGATGTCATAGATCACACTGTAGTAACGCAGGTCCGTCCCTTCTTTCTCAACCAAAGCCCGCGCCGATGCATCGGCCCGCACATTGAAGCCAAAGATCACAGCACTGGATGCCAACGCCAGGTTAACGTCCGTTTCGGTGATACCACCCACACCGCTGGAAACCACGTTGACTTTCACTTCATCGGTCGCCAGGTCAGCCAAGGATGACGTTAGCGCTTCCAGAGAGCCGCGTACATCGGTCTTCAAGACCACGTTCAGTACCGAGACCTCGTTAGCCCCCATATTCTCGAAGATATTGTCCAGCTTCGCTGCGCGCTGACGCGCCAGCTTCACTTCACGGTACTTGCCCTGACGGAACAAGGCAACTTCTCGCGCCTTCTTCTCATCGGCCACCACGGTGAATTCATCACCCGCGTCCGGTGTGCCATCAAGACCCAGTATTTCTACCGGGATGGAGGGTCCGGCTTCTTTAACCACTTTGCCGTTTTCATCCAACATGGCCCGCACGCGGCCATAGTTGAGACCCGCCAAGACCATATCACCCTGACGCAGCGTACCGTTCTGAACCAGCAGCGTCGAGACCGCGCCACGCCCCTTATCCAGACGCGATTCAACCACGACACCCATACCCGGGGCAGAAGGGACCGCTTTCAGCTCAAGGACTTCAGATTGCAGCAAGACCGCATCCAGCAATTCATCGATACCCTGGCCTGTCTTAGCAGAGACCTCGATAAACTGGACGTCTCCGCCCCAATCTTCAGGCACAACACCCTTAGCGGCCAATTCACTCTTGACGCGCTCGGGGTCTGCACCCTCTTTATCGATCTTGTTAACGGCGACAACAATCGGCACGTCACCCGCCAGCGCATGCTGAACCGCTTCTTCGGTCTGCGGCATCACGCCGTCATCCGCAGCAACGACCAGAATAACAATATCGGTCGCCTTGGCACCCCGTGCCCGCATCGCGGTAAACGCGGCGTGGCCCGGTGTATCCAGGAAGCTGATCATGCCATGTCCGGTTTCTACATGGTAGGCACCGATATGCTGGGTAATTCCGCCTGACTCGCCCGCGGCAACCTTGGTCGCACGGATATAATCGAGCAGGGACGTTTTACCGTGGTCAACGTGACCCATCACCGTGACAACCGGCGCACGAGATTCTTCTTTACCCTCGTAGCTGATGGTATCCATCAAGCGGTCTTCAACGGTGTTGGCGCTGGCCAATACCGGCTTATGACCCATCTCTTCGACGATGATGCTGGCCGTTTCCTGATCGATGATCTGGTTAATGGTGGCCGCTGCCCCCATCTTAAACATTGCCTTGATCACTTCCGCCGCCTTGACGGACATCTTCTTTGCCAGGTCGGCAACGGAAATCGCTTCGGGCACTTCGACTTCATGGATCACGGCGGCGGTTGGCCGGGCAAATCCATGCTGCTTGGACTGAGCAGGGGCCTTTAGCTTGTTGCGCTTCGGCTTACCACGGTAGCGTTCGTCACCACCGGTACCCATACCTTGGCTGCGGCGCGCCAGTTTGGGTGCCTTTTTCTCGCCACGCGGTGCATCATCATCACTGCTTTTCTTACCGGCTTTGCGCTTACCGCTATCCCGATTAGAATCGCCGTCACCGGAACCTTTCTTGCCCGTGTCGGATGATTTGCGCGCCCCACCTGCGGCTTCGGCATCCTTACGTGCTGCGGCCAATTCAGCAGCCGTTCGTGCCGCTGCCGCTTCGGACGCTTTACGTGCGTTCGCTTCTTCAGCCGCCTTCGCAGCCGCCGCTTCTTCAGCCGCTTTGCGAGCGGCCTCTTCAGCCGCTTTATTGGCCAAGGCATCGGCAGAGACAGCATCCAGCGCACCAGCTCGCTGACTCACCTCTTCTTCGGCAGCGGCGGGCAAGCCGTCACGCTTCACGTAGACACGCTTTTTTCTAACTTCAACGCTGACGGTCTTCTTAGCACCGCTGCGTTCAACCTTTAGCTGACTGGTTGTTTTACGTTTTAATGTAATACGCTTTGGGGCAGTATCTTCTGATTCACCATGACTACGCTTTAGCGAAGCAAGCAGCGTCTGACGCTCCTGCTCAGTAACAGGCGCACTCGCGCTATCATGGGACAAACCGGCATCTTTCATCTGCTTAAGCAAACGATCGGCGGGGACCCCTACTACCTCGGCAAGCTCTTGAACGGTAACTTCTGCCATTTCGGTTCTCCTGTGTTCAGACCTCTGGCTATTCCGCAAACCAGGGCGCACGGGCGGTCATAATAAGCTGACCCGCCTTCTGTTCATCCATTCCATCGATCTCAAGCATTTCGTCAATCGACTGCTCTGCGAGATCTTCCATGGTTACAATACCCTTGCTGGCCAAGACGAAAGCCAGATGCCGATCCATACCATCCATATTTAATAGATCATCGGCGGGCTCAGCCTCGTCCAGCTCCTCTTCGGAGGCGATAGCCAAGTTCAGCAGCGCATCTTTAGCGCGCTGACGTAGCTCACTGACCGTTTCTTCATCGAGACCATCGATCTCGAGCATCTCTTCTATGGGGACGTAAGCTACCTCTTCCAGCGTGGTAAATCCTTCGCCTGCCAAGATGGACGCGAACTCTTCGTCGATATCCAGATGGGTTACAAAGCGCTCAATTATCGACTTTTCTTCCTGCTCCTGCTTAACAGAAACGTCCTCTTCGCTCATAACATTGAGCGTCCAGCCGGTCAATTCACTAGCAAGGCGCACATTCTGCCCGCCACGACCGATCGCCATCGCCAGATTCTCGTTCGCTACGGCCACATCCATCGTATGCGTTTCTTCGTCAATGATAATGGACGCAACATCAGCCGGCGCCATCGCATTGATCACCAACTGCGCAGGGTTGTCATCCCAGAGGATAATATCGACCCGCTCATTATCCAGCTCCCCGGATACCGCTTGCACGCGCGCACCGCGCATACCCACACACGCACCGACGGGATCGATTCTACGATCATTGGTCTTCACGGCAATCTTGGCCCGCAAGCCCGGATCACGCGCTGCACCACGAATTTCAATCAATTCTTCTGAAATTTCAGGCACTTCAATTTTGAACAGCTCAATGAGCATTTCCGGACAAGTCCGGCTCAAGAACAACTGAGGGCCACGCGCTTCACTACGCACGTCCTGCAAGATGGCTCGGATACGGTCACCCATGCGGAAGGTTTCACGACCCACCAACTGATCACGACTCAGCAGCGCTTCTGCGTTATTACCCAGATCAGCAATAATATTATCGCGAGTCACCTTCTTAACACTGCCGCTAACCAGCTCACCGACGCGGCCTTTATACTCTTCAACCACCTTGGCGCGTTCAGCCTCACGGACTTTCTGAACAATAACCTGCTTAGCGGTTTGCGCTGCGATGCGACCGAAGCCGATCGATTCGACCTGCTCTTCAAAGACATCGCCGGCAACCAGACCTTCAGCCTTCTCGGCCCCTTCTTCCAGGGTCAATTCGGTACCCAGCTGCGCCAACTGATCATCAGCAACGACCAACCAACGCCTAAAGGTCTCGTAATCACCGGTCATTCGATCGATGACGACACGAATGTCGGCCTCCTCGTCGTACCGTTTCTTCGTTGCGGTAGCCAGAGCCAGCTCAATCGCCTCAAAGATTACCTGCTTCGGTACATCCTTTTCGTTGGATACCGCTTCAACTACCAGAAGAATCTCTTTATTCATTCCACCGCCTCGCCTGTATACCCGTTCCGTCCTCAGAACTGGGGAACAATATTTGCTTTATCAATTGAATCGATCTGGAACAGGTATTCTTGATCATCGACCTCGATGATCACGTCATCTTCCTCTATTCCTTTGATCAAACCACGGAATTTACGGCGTCCCTCAAACGGAGCCCGCAAACGCAATTCCACGCGATGGCCTGTAAAACGCTCATAATGCTTCAGGGTAAAAAGAGGCCGATCCATACCCGGCGACGAGACTTCAAGCGTAAATTCGCCACTAATCGGGTCTTCAACATCCAGCACGCCACCAAACTGACGACTGACCTTGGCACAGTCATCCACGTCGATGCCGCTCTCAGCCTCTATAAAAACGCGCAGCACGGTATGCCGACCCTGCGCAATAAACTCAATACCCCACAGCTCGTAGCCGAGCCCGGCAACCACGGGGGCAGCAAGATCAGTGAGTCGTTCCAGTTTTGTAGCCACCAAAAGCCTCTTTTTACAAACAAAAAATGGGTCAAAGACCCATTCCTATAGCCCTGCATGGAACAGGGCGCTAAAACCTAATAAAAAGCCCCTAAAAAGGGGCTTTAAATACTCTCCGCAGCGCTTATTTAACACGCTTGCCGAGACTATGGGCGACGCCTAACGTAACCGCGCTCACCCGATATTGGTGCAGATAGGGAGACTCGAACTCCCACGCTCATAGAGCACTACCCCCTCAAGGTAGCGTGTCTACCAATTCCACCACATCTGCAAAACTTTTCTTAGTGCCTGCCGGGGCAGACCGATCATTTCCGACTTACTTCGCCGGAGGTATTTCTGAGTCGCCACGTACGGGTGCCACATCCAGAATAGGCGCAACATCCCCACCATTCTGCGCTTCGATCAGCATAGGATCAGGCACGCCCTGATCGGCAACCGCCTCTGCTTTCTGCTTGGAATAGACAGCCAGCGTGAAACTGGTGACGAATATACCAGTCGCCGCAAGCGCTGTCACCTTACTCAGAAAATTTGTTGTACCTTGGCTGCCAAACATCGTCTGCGAGGCGCCACTGCCGAATGCCGCACCGGCTTCCGCACCCTTGCCTTGCTGCAAAAGAACCAATGCAACCAACGCAATAGCCAGCAACACATGGGCAATCAAAATCAGCGATTCCATTATCTCTCCGCTTTTTATCAGCCTGCCGCTTGGCAGACCGCTATAAATTCATCTACTTTCAGCGACGCACCGCCGACCAACCCACCGTCGATATCCGCCATCGAGAACAAGGTAGGCGCATTGGCTGCATTAACGCTGCCACCGTAAACGATCCGCAACGCGCTGCCTATCTGCTCGCTTTCAACCAACACCCGATCGCGAATAAACGCATGAATCTCTTGCGCCTGCTCCGGCGAAGCCGTCTGCCCCGTACCAATCGCCCACACCGGCTCATACGCCACGACAGCACCCTCGAGCGCGCCAACACCCTGCGCTTTTAATACGACGTCCAACTGACGAGCAACGACCTCGAAGGCCAAACCCGCCTCTCTCTCAGCCAACGTCTCACCGACACAGAGGATCGGAATCAACCCTGCGGATTTAGCCGCTGCAAATTTTGCACAAACCTGCTCATCGGTTTCACCGAACAATGCGCGCCGCTCGGAGTGCCCTAACACCACATAGGCACAACCAAACTCTTTCAGCATGGCCAAAGAATGTTCGCCCGTATAGGCACCACTGGCATGCTGACTGGCGTTCTGAGCGCCCAAACCAATAATGCTGCCTTCCAGCAAGCACTGCAGCCGATCCAAATAAACCGTGGGCGGACATACAACCACATCCACGCCATCACAACCTGAAAGCCTTTCACGCAAACCCAGCGCCAGCGCCTCAACGCTAAGCCTTGATCCGTTCATTTTCCAGTTGCCGGCTACTAATGCACGACGCATCGATACTCTCCGTCTGTCAGGCGGTGCGCAATACTAAACGACTTATCCACAAGTTGCAAGCGGGAACCCCCGCTCCTATAAAAATACGCACGACAGCGATAATCGCGCGCAGCACCCACAACATAACTCACGCAGGGTCACAGCGCTTCTTCTACCGCCTTGGCTAACTGCTGGGTCAGCGACACAACGCGCGCCTGATTTTCACCTTCAATCATCACCCTGACAACGGGCTCGGTTCCCGAAGGCCGCAGCAATACGCGACCACGCCCATCAAGCTCGGACTCAACCTGCCTTACCGCATCCTGAATACTCGGCAACCGGGTTGGATCGCCTTTTTCTTTCAACCGCACATTAATCATATGCTGCGGCATTTTTTTCATCTGTTGCTTTAGCTCTGCCAAGGACCGCCCATCCTGGACGATCGACTGCATCACCTGCAACGCCGCCACGATTCCGTCCCCCGTTGTCGTAAGATTGCGACAGATAATATGCCCGGAGGATTCGCCACCCAAATTCCAATTATTCTTGACCAGCTCTTCCATCACATACCGATCACCGACTCGCGCCCTGACAAAAGGAATACCCTGCTCTTTTAGGGCCACTTCCATGCCAAAGTTAGTCATTTGCGTACCCACAACCCCCCCCTGCAAACGGTCATCCCGACGCAAGCCCATGGCGATAATCATTAGCAGCTCGTCGCCATCCACCAACTCACCGGTATGATCGACCATAATCAAACGGTCACCGTCACCATCAAACGCGACCCCCAGGTCGGCGGACTCCGCCGTGACTATTTTCTGCAACGCTTCAGGACTGGTCGAGCCGCAACCTTTGTTGATATTCAATCCGTCGGGTGCCGAGTGTATCTCACACACCTCAAACCCCAGCTCTCTAAATACCTTCGGGGCGATATGGTACGTGGCGCCATTGGCCGTATCGATCACGACCTTTAAGCCCTTGAAGGATAAGTCGCGCGGCAAGGTGGCCTTGCAAAACTCGATATAACGCCCGGCGGCATCTTCAACACGGCGCGCCCGACCCAGTTGCGCCGAATCTACCGTCGTCATAGCCAGATCCATCTGCGCCTCGATCGCCAGCTCGATCTCATCGGGCAGCTTCGTTCCATTGGCCGAAAAGAATTTAATACCGTTATCTTGATACGCATTATGCGAGGCGCTGATGACGATACCGGCGTCGGCCCGAAAGGTTCGCGTCAGATACGCGATAGCCGGCGTCGGCATCGGCCCGAGCAGCAACGAATCGACCCCTGCCGCGGACAACCCCGCCTCCAGCGCAGCCTCGAACATATACCCGGAGATCCGCGTATCCTTACCGATCAGAATCTTGCTATGACCTTGGCGAGAAAACACCTTGCCTGCCGCCCAGCCGAGCTTAAGCACAAAATCCGGTGTTATCGGAAAGGTCCCTACCTGACCACGAATACCGTCTGTTCCGAAATACTTCCTGCTCACACCCTTACTCCTTCGTTCATAACCGCAGCACACATCCGTACTACATCACTGGTTGGCGCCACGTCGTGAACCCGCACAACCCATGCGCCTTTGCTGACTGCTAAGGCGGCGACCGCAAGGCTACCACTCAAGCGCCCTTCTACCGAGCGATTCAACACATCGCCG
Source organism: Motiliproteus sp. (assembly GCA_041586615.1). Taxonomy (GTDB): domain Bacteria; phylum Pseudomonadota; class Gammaproteobacteria; order Pseudomonadales; family Balneatricaceae; genus Motiliproteus. Next base: position 74,864 of record JBFGZS010000010.1, read on the forward strand.
ATCATTGACTTTCGGGACATCCCCACCAGCAACGGCAAACCGAGGCTTTGCAGCTGCTCCAGGTGGTTAAGCAGTCGCAGATTATGCGCCATGGTCTTGCCGAAGCCAAACCCAGGATCAATAAGCAACCGCTCCCTGGTGATACCTGCGGCCTCGCACGCCGCAACGCGCTGTCGCAAATACCCCGCCACGTCGTCCAGCACATCCTGATAGCCCGGTGCATCCTGCATGGTTTCAGGCGTTCCCCGCATATGCATCAAACACACCGGCAACCCCGTACCCGCCGCAGCTGTCAGCGCCCCAGGCCGCTCCAACGCCCGCACATCATTCAACATCCCGGCACCGGCGTCCGCGGCAGCCATCATGACCTCCGGCGTACTGGTATCCACCGACACCACGACATCCAACGCCGCACTGATCGCCCGTACCGCCGGTATCACGCGTGCCAGCTCTTCATCAACCGAAACCGGTTCGGCGCCAGGCCGCGTCGACTCACCACCAATATCCAGCACGGTAGCACCGGCATCTATCATCGCCTGCGCCCTCGCTAATAGATTGCGCTGATCTAACGAACCACGGCAATACAGCTGCCCACCATCCGAAAACGAGTCCGGCGTAACATTCAGTATCCCCATCACGTGCGGGCGCGCAAAAGACAACGTTTTTGCACCACAGCGCATCTCCAGCTCAGACACGACAAACCTCCAGAAACAGAAAAGCCGCCCCAAAGGCCGGCTTTTTATTAAATCAACGCGCCGCAAGCACCCCTAACAGCAGGCTCAGTGCAGCGGCTTATCGGATGTGGGCTCCCCATCGAGGCTTTCATCGCCTTGCTCTGAATCAACGCCTGTCGACGCATCATCATCTTCGGCGACCGTCTGACCACCCGCGCCCTGATCACTGTCGTCTGACCAGCCTTCAGGGGCACGCACTTCGCGCCGCTCTAGTAGATCATTGATCTGCACGGCATCGATTGTTTCATACTTCATCAACGCGGCGGTCATAGACTCGAGAATATCCCGGTTATCCTCGAGGATCTTGCGCGCGCGTGCGTAACACTCATCGATAATAGCGCGCACTTCTTCATCAATGATGCGCGACGTATCACCCGACACAGCACGAGCTGGCGCACCCGGGCCACGCCCGAACGGATCGGCATCTTCATCATCATAGAGTAGCGGCCCCAACTTCTCGGACAAGCCCCACTTGGTTACCATGGAGCGCGCCAAATGCGTGGCACGTTGAATATCATTCGAAGCCCCGGTCGTCACACCATTATCCCCCAGCGTCAACTGCTCAGCGATGCGACCGCCATACAAACTGCAAATCTGGCTCAGAATCGCCTGCTTGCTATGGCTGTAACGGTCTTCCTCGGGTAGAAACATGGTGACACCCAGCGCACGGCCACGCGGAATAATACTGACCTTATAAACCGGGTCGTGATCGGGCACCATTCGTCCGACAATGGCATGCCCTGACTCATGATAGGCCGTATTCATGCGCTCGGCATGGGACATGACCATCGAGCGACGCTCGGCCCCCATCATGACTTTGTCTTTGGCTTTCTCGAACTGCTCCATGCTCACCGTCCGCTTATTCTCGCGCGCAGCGAACAGCGCGGCCTCATTCACCAGATTGGCCAGGTCGGCACCGGAAAAACCCGGCGTCCCGCGCGCCAACACCTCGGGCTTAACATCATCGCCGAGCGGCACCTTGCGCATATGCACCTTAACGATCTGCTCGCGGCCACGAATATCCGGCAGACTGACAACCACCTGACGGTCAAAACGACCCGGACGTAACAGCGCCTTATCCAGCACATCAGGACGGTTAGTCGCCGCGATCACGATGATACCTTCGTTGCCTTCAAAACCATCCATTTCGACCAGCAGCTGGTTCAGCGTCTGCTCGCGCTCGTCGTTACCTCCGCCCATGCCGGCACCACGATGCCGACCGACCGCATCGATCTCATCGATGAAAATAATACAGGGGGCCTGCTTCTTGGCTTGCTCGAACATGTCCCGCACCCGGGACGCACCGACACCGACAAACATCTCAACGAAGTCAGAACCGGAAATACTGAAGAAAGGCACCTTCGCCTCACCGGCAATCGCTTTTGCCAGCAAGGTCTTACCCGTTCCCGGCGAGCCCGACATCAGCACCCCCTTGGGGATATGACCACCGAGACGATTAAACTTGCCGGGATCCATCAAGAATTCCACCAGCTCTTTAACTTCTTCCTTCGCCTCTTCGACCCCGGCCACATCGGCAAAGGTCGTTTTGATCTGATCCTCGCTCAGCAAGCGTGCCTTACTTTTACCAAAGGACATCGGCCCCTTGCCGCCGCCGCCGCCCTGCATCTGGCGCATAAAGAACATAAACACGGCAATAATCACCAGTATCGGGAAGCTCGCCACCAGCAACTGGCTCCAGATGCTCTGTTGCTCGGGCTGCTTACCTTCTATCACCACGTTATGGTTATAGAGATCATCGACCAGTTTAGGGTCCTGCAACGCCGGACGCACGGTCTCAAAGCGGTCACCGCTTTGCAGCTCGCCCTTGATGGTATACCCCTCCACCAAGACCCGGGTAACCTCGTCGGCCCGCACCTTCTCGATAAACTGCGAGTAGCTCAGCCGATTGGATTCGACCTCGGTGTTGAAGTTGTTGAAGACGGTTAACAGCACCGCCGCTATGATCAGCCACAACACCAAATTTTTTGCCATGTCGTTCAAAAGACGATCCTCAATAACGCTAATTCAAATATTCAGCTAACCCGAGTTTACCCTTTAAAGCCTCGGCATAGCTGATAAATCTCACGCGAACGCGCACGGGAAGAATCCGGCTTGCGCGACTGCACTTTAACAAAACTCGCGCGCATTGCCTGCAATAACTGATCAAAACCCTCTCCCTGGAACACCTTCGCAAGGAAAACGCCATCAGGTTTCAACACCTGCCGCGCCATTTCCAATGCCAATTCAACCAGATAGATCCCCCGTGGCTGGTCAACCGCGGCCATACCACTCATATTGGGTGCCATATCGGAAATTACAAGGTCTACCTGCCGTTCTCCGATTGCCGCCAAGATCGACGCGTAAACAAGATCCTCAGTAAAATCACCCTGGATAAAGGTCACACCCGGCCAAGGATCCATCGGCAATATATCCGATGCTATCACTAAACCCTTATCTCCCACCAACTCCGCAGCGACTTGCGTCCACCCCCCCGGGGCCGCACCCAAATCAACTACCGTCATTCCCGGGCGAATCAACTTATCTTTTGCATTGAGCTCCAGCAGCTTAAAACTGGCGCGGGATCGGTACCCCTGCTGCTTCGCCTGTTGGACATAATGGTCATCGAAATGTTCCTTCAACCATTGGCCACTACTCTTTGATCTCGACACGTCGGAAAACCCAATGAAGCCTGCCAACCCCTACTCTGAACCTGCGGGCTGGGTTAGAATTGGCTGTTTTAGACAATAGCGCCCGGACACCCGGCACCCTGAAAGGTTAAACATTTTATTATGAGCTTAACAGCCACGCAAAAAAAGCAGTACCGGACAATTGGCCATAATCTCAATCCGGTGGTCACCGTCGCCGGCAACGGGCTTACTGAAGGGGTTCAGCTGGAAATCGATCGCGCTCTGGAAGACCACGAGCTGATCAAAGTTAAAGTATCGGTTGGCGACAGGGATATTAAAAAAGCCCTGATCATCGAGCTATGCGCCCAACTCCAGGCCGAACTGGTGCAGGAGATCGGCCACATTGCGCTTATTTATCGCGCAGCAATCAAGCCCGACCCCAAGCTGTCCAACCTGCTGCGCTAACCCTGCAAACTAAAACATCATCGGCGGATCTGAATCCCCTCAGATCCGCTCCCAGCATATTATCGACCTAGATCAACTTATCGACCCAGATCAACTTATCGTCCTAGATCAACCTCTTCACACAAAACACGTCATCATAGCCACTTATTGATTTAAGTCAGAGAGCTTCTGCCTGACAACCGCCATACTGACCGCTAATCGACGCCGCTATCGGCACTCGGCTGAGTCACCGGCACTCGTAACAGCGACCCTCAACCGCCCAGCCGCCTTTGAAACCGTCGAACAGGCCCTTGGCGCGCAGCAGACTTTCACTGAGAATAAAAATCCATGCACAGACTCCACAACACACATACCTCCCTAACAAGCAATCGCGCACCCAGCTTGCGCGACTACCACCGTGCCTTATCAGCGCTGCCCCTGCAACACCTGAGCGACGGTGAAGTCGATCACATCACCGATCAACTCCTGCAACCCCGTGCAACCCAGGAGCTTGACCGGCTGGTACAACGCCTGAAAACCAACCTGTCTGCTACAAGCTAAAATAACGCACAGGATTGCTCAGGAACTCCACGACAATAAGCGATATAATCGGCGATCCCCAACAATCTGGAATCCAATTCGCCATGACTGCCCTGTCACCAACGCTTGAACTGGCCATGGACCTGATCGCCCGACCATCCGTTACTCCGGATGATGCTGGCTGCCAGGCCCTCTTGATCGCCCGCCTGGAAAAACTGGGCTTTAATATAGAACAACTCCCTTTCGGCGATGTCAGCAACCTCTGGGCTCGCCGCGGCAACGCTGGGCCACTATTCTGCTTTGCTGGCCATACCGACGTCGTCCCCAGCGGCCCCGAGGATAAATGGCAATACCCGCCTTTTGAGCCCTGCATCAAAGAAGGAAAACTTCACGGGCGAGGCGCCGCAGACATGAAAGGCAGCCTCGCGTCGTTCGTCACTGCGCTGGAGCGCTTTATCGCCAACCACCCGGACCACGCGGGTTCCATAGCCCTGCTTATCACCTCCGATGAAGAGGGCGACTTTATTAACGGCACCACCCGTGTCATCGACGTTCTGGAAGCGCGCAACGAGAAAATCGACTGGTGCATTGTCGGTGAACCGTCCAGTACCGACGCCGTCGGCGACACCATCAAAAACGGACGCAGAGGCTCGCTCAGCGGCAACTTGACCATCCACGGCATACAAGGACACGTTGCCTATCCACACCTCGTTAGCAACCCCATTCACTCGGGCGCACCCGCACTGGCCGAATTGGCGCAGGAAGTATGGGACAACGGCAACGACTTTTTCCCGCCAACCAGCTTCCAGATATCCAATATCCACGCAGGAACCGGCGCGAACAACATGGTCCCCGGCGAATTGGAAATCCTGTTCAACTTCCGCTTCTCGACCGAAGTGACCGAACAACAGTTGCGCGACCGCACCCAGGCCATCCTAAACAAACACCAGTTAAATTTTGCACTCGACTGGAGCCTGAGCGGCAACCCCTTTCTGACCGAAGAAGGCCCCCTGGTCGACGCATGCGTCAAAAGCATCCATGCAATTACCGGTCTGGAAAGCAGCCTCTCGACATCCGGCGGAACCTCCGACGGCCGCTTCATCGCCCCAACCGGGGCCCAGGTTGTCGAACTAGGTCCCAGCAACGCCACCATCCACAAAGTCAATGAACAGGTCCGCGCCAAAGACCTCGAGACACTATCCGACATCTACGAAAACATACTGGCCCGACTACTGACATGACCCACTCACCACTGCTGTGCTGCCCGCTGTGCCAACTGCCACTCACTCAAACCAGCTCCGGGCTAGCCTGTGAGAATCGGCACAGCTTTGACCAGGCCCGGCAGGGCTACTTCAACCTCCTGCCGGTACAAAACAAACGCTCAAAGAATCCCGGTGACGACAGCGCCATGGTCGCCAGCCGGCGCCGCTTCCTGGAGAAGAACCATTACGCACCGCTCTCCGATCGCATCAACAGCCTGCTGGTCCGCCACCTGATCCAAGACCATCCGAACCAAGATAATCTAACCCAAGATAATCCACCCCAAGAAAACCCGGCCCGCATCGCCGATTGCGGGTGCGGTGAAGGTTACTACACCGCACGCCTGCTCGAACGCCTGCCTGCAGGTAGCGACGTGATCGGTGTCGACATCTCCAAAGACGCCATTCGACAGGCCTGCCGGCGCAGCAAAGACATTACCTGGCTGGTTGCATCCAGCTCTCGCCTACCGGTCTGCCCGCAGTCACTGGACGCCATACTCTGCCTGTTCACCCCTATCAGCAGCGACGGCTTCCTACAAGCCTTAAAGCCAAACGGCCAACTATTGATCGCGGCGGCCGGCCCCGACCACCTACTGGAGCTTCGGCAACAGATCTACTCGGATGTCCGCCGCAAGGAGTTCAACCCCGCACAGCGCCTTGAGCCTCACTTTGAACTGATAGAAGAAGATGTCGTGACATACACCCTTGCACTCGACAGCAACGACGAGATTCTCGACCTCCTGGCCATGACACCGCACTACTGGCGCGTAGACGCCCAAGGCCGAGAAAGGCTCGCCGCACTGTCCACACTGAAGACATCCCTGCAGGTCACCTTGCAACTGTTCCAGGTCAGGCCGTGAAACGCATCAATTTACGCCGATTTCTGCTCGAGCAAGCAGAAAAACAGCGTAACAACTTGACACTGCTACTTGCAGGGGCCAGCCTGTTTTTTCTCGGCACCGGCAGCATCTACTATGCAGAGCACGCCCTGCGCGCATCGCTCCAACAAGAGATGCTGGCCCTAGCGGGCATCGGACTGATGGTACTGGGAGGCCTGATTGCTGCCGCCGGATATATCGGCCTAAGCGTGCTGCGCCTGTATAAATTCATCACCGACAAAGACGACCATGACTAATACGACCGAGCAACACCCTGATATCGAGATTTATATAAAGTCACCCGGCGTCGAGCCGGTGGAAACCTGGCTGAAACAACGCTTCGGCACACTGACGCGCACACGCCAAGGCAAGCTATCACACCACTACACAACGACCCACGAAGGGCAGCAGATCGCCATCCTGGTACAGGAAAAAGCCGCTGGCGCGTTCACCAGCCTCTGGTTCGATTCTGCCGCCACACCCTGGTCGCAGGACATCGAATGTGCGCGGGAAGCGCTGGCTTTTTTTAACCAGGAGATACGCTGCATCGCCAGTGGCTGGCAGGAAGGCGACGACCCCGATGAATGGTGGTCCGTAGGACCCGAGGGCGAAAAACTCATCACCTGGCATACGTGAAACGCAATAAGCAAAACGCACCAAGCGCAGAATCAGACCCGGGCTAGACGCCGAGATTCGGTGATTTCATCGAGCATGCCGTAACGCCCCGCTAACACCGCAGCCTGGGCCGCAGACACCACGCCAACCTCTGGGACATCGGCATCGATACGCGGCCGCAGGCGCCCGGTCAGCGGCACCGTATCGGCCCAGCTGACCCACATATGCAGATCACCCAGACGCTTATCGCGCAACGCTTCATTCATCTGCCCCACCATCGCCGGCGTGTAGAGATCTTCACGCTGCCTGACCGCCTGCAGGTCGCCATCGGGCTCAACGTAATCGAGCCGCTGACGCAACTGCTGAGACTCCGAGATCATACTCAGCATTAAGGCAAACTGAGCCCCACCGACACGCTGCACCGCCGGCGTAAGCCCGGCTGTGAGGGAATCTATCCGCGCATCAATGACATCTATGGCTTTCATTACCCAACCCAAGAGAACCCTGTAAAACTCCCCTTCAGAATCGGCAATATCTGTAATTTCTTTAGCCCAAACTGACAAATAGACCAAACAATACCGGCACCGCTGCAGCCAATGCTAGAATACGCTTCGCCCCAAACGCCACATCACAGGAACATCATCCCATGAGTCGCTACAGACCACCCGCCGCACCGCGCTCGCTGTATATAACCGCCGAGGGCGCAAAACGGCTTGACGACGAACTACGCTATCTTTGGAAGGTTAAACGCCCCGAGGTAACGCAAGCGGTCAGCGAAGCCGCCGCCATGGGCGACCGCTCCGAAAATGCGGAATATATCTACGGCAAAAAACAACTACGGGAGATCGACCGGCGGGTGCGCTACTTAAGCAAACGCCTCGAAGCCCTGACCGTTGTCGATCGGATTCCGGACAAGCACGACCGCGTCTTCTTTGGTGCCTGGGTAGACATCGAGGACGATGCCGGCGACATGCACCACTACCGTATCGTAGGGCCCGACGAAATCGACCTGGCAAGAGGCCATATCAGCATGGACTCCCCGCTGGGACGCGCACTGCTGAAAAAGAACCTGGATGACGAGATCGACGTCACAACCCCCAACGGCATCCAACGCTATTTAATCGCGGCGATTCGCTACGAATAACGCAGGCGACAGGCGACAGGGAAAAAGTATGCGCCAAGCGATATGCAGAGACAAACAAAAGAAGGGCTGTTTACGCTCGGATGAGCAAAGAGGTCAAACCAGAAACGTGAGTGGTGGGTCGTACAGGATTCGAACCTGTGACCAATTGGTTAAAAGCCAACTGCTCTACCAGCTGAGCTAACGACCCGCTCACACTCTGCTGAAAAATCAGTCAGAGCAAAGGGTGTTCGATGGTGGGTCGTACAGGATTCGAACCTGTGACCAATTGGTTAAAAGCCAACTGCTCTACCAGCTGAGCTAACGACCCGATCGAACATTCTCTAATTTTCGGTGGCTCCTCGAACAGGACTCGAACCTGTGACCAATAGATTAACAGTCTACTGCTCTACCAACTGAGCTATCGAGGATCTGCCGAAAATGTGGCGGTGGGGCAGGGATTCGAACCCTGGGTAGGCTATTAACCTACGCCGGTTTTCAAGACCGGTGCTTTCAGCCACTCAGCCACCCCACCGCAGAGGCCGTGCATGATAGCGAATCCAGAATTTGTGTCAACC
>JBFGZS010000011.1:0-82284 GCA_041586615.1 Motiliproteus sp.
AGCGCAACCTGCTACTCGCTAATCGAAACCGCCAAGGCCAATCAACTGGAACCGTCGGCCTATATCCACTATGTGCTGGACCGGATCGGTGAGGCGGATACGCTGGAAAAACTAGAAGCACTGCTGCCTTGGAATACGACCCTAGAGCCGACTCCCAAAAAAGTGGCTCAGTACGGTTAGGTCAAGTGGGTCGATTTAACGGCGCTTACTCCGTACTTATGGGTTGCCGCACACAGGGTTGCCTGGTGATAGTCGTAATGCCTGGAGTATTCGCGCCGGGTGGGATAAGCCTGACTTACGCTGTTCGAATTGTATTGTTGCTAGTATAGAAGGCAGTTACGGCTGGTCCCACGCTTTTGGAATGGGGGTTGCGTGGAATCTTGCACTCGGAGGGAGGGCGGCTGAGGGCGTGGCGGATTATGGCCATGTGGCCGGCGTTTTCAGTACAGAGTTGCTATTTTCAATGGGCGACGCGTACCGTGCTTTAGCGCGCTATACTCAGAATTATTACCCTGAACATGGTGGGATAACCGTTGACCAATTGCTTCTTGAACAGCGCTTTGGCCAGTCGCCAAACTGGGACTTGCGCCTCACATACCGTAAGGCGCTGGATAGTATGTTGTCGGCCGGTCTAAATCTTTATTTTTAGGCCAACGGTATAATTGATTGATTAACCAAGCGCCCCGTAGTTTTGTTTACGTGGTAAATACATTCAGGCCGCCTGATGCTGCGCCTGCTGTAGCCGGTTGATGGTCGAGAGCACCGCTTTTAGTGATGCGCTGACCGTGTCATGGTCGAAGGCCACGCCGCTGACTCGGGTTCCATCCACATTGACCTGTACGTAGGTGACGGCTTCGGCATCGGTGCCGGCGCCAATGGCATGCTCGCTGTAATCGACCACGCTGAGTTGCTGGCCGCTGTGCCGGCCCCAGGCGTCGATAAACGCGGATAGGGCGCCTTCTCCTTCGCCTGTGATCTTGTGGACTGTGTCACCGATCAGCAGATCGGCTTCGATCTGGTCGTGACCCTCGCGTGTCAGCCGGTAGCCCGTGATCTTGACCGGTGACGAGTCGGCAACAAAGTGCTGGCGGAATAACCGGTAAATCCCTTCGCCGTCGATCTCTTTACCGCTGGTCTCACTTTGCTGCTGTACCCGTTGTGCCATCTCTACCTGCATCCAGCGCGGCAGGCTCAGGCCGTAATCGCGTTCCAGAACGAAAGCGACGCCGCCTTTACCGGACTGGCTGTTAACCCGGATCACCGCCTGGTAGTCGCGACCGATATCCTGCGGATCGATGGGCAGGTAAGCCACTTGCCAATGCTCGTCGGGTTGCTGTTGGTGCAGGCATTTGCGAATCGCGTCCTGATGACTGCCGGAGAAGGCGGTGTACACCAGTTCGCCGATCCAGGGGTGGCGCGGGTGTACCGGCAGGCCGGTGCATTCGGTATACACGGCAATAATCTCATCGGGGTTGGACAGGTCCAGCTCCGGATCGATGCCCTGGCTGTAGAGGTTCATGGCCAGGGTGACGATATCCATATTACCGGTACGCTCACCATTACCGAGCAGGGTGCCCTCGACGCGATCGGCACCGGCCAGCAGGGCCAGTTCGGCGGCAGCGACGGCACTGCCGCGGTCGTTGTGGGTATGCACCGACAGAATAATGCTGTCGCGTTGACGGATATGGGTTGAAAAATACTCGACCTGGTCGGCAAAGATGTTCGGGGTGGTGCTCTCAACCGTAGCGGGCAGGTTGATGATGCAGGGGTGCTCGGGGGTGGGCTGCCAGATGTCGATCACGGCATCGCAGATCTCGACCGCGTAGTTCATTTCGGTATTGCTGAAACTTTCGGGGCTGTACTGGAAGGTCCAGTCGACGTCCGGGTATTTATCCGCTTCACGCTTGAGCAGCTCGGCGCCCTGTTTCGCGATGGCGGTAATTCCTTCGGTGCCCTGGCCGAATACGCGCTCGCGTTGAACTTTTGAGGTGGAGTTGTACACGTGTACCACGGCGCGTTTGACGCCGCGTAAGGCTTCAAAGGTGCGCACGATCAAGGCCTCACGCGCCTGAACCAGCACCTGCACGGTGACGTCGTCGGGAATCTGATCTTCTTCGATCAACCAGCGAATAAAGTCGTAATCGGGTTGGCTGGCGGAAGGGAAGCCAATCTCGATTTCCTTGCAGCCGAGTTTAACCAGCAATGCCCAGAGTCGCTGTTTTTGCGCCGGATTCATCGGCTCCAGCAACGCCTGGTTACCATCACGCAGGTCGACGCTGGCCCAGCGCGGGGCCTTGTCCAGAATGCGATTCGGCCATTGGCGATTGTGCATTGGTACAACCGGGGCCGGACGGTATTTGCGGTGGTTAAACATGGTCACGTTGAAGTCCTCGAACGTCTAAGTTGGGCGGTGAGTCATTGTCCCCGAGATAGGTTTTTCCTGATAGCGGGGTGTTTTTCCGGGCCTTGTGGGCCCGGATAATAGAGCGGTTACCGGATAGGTTTTCGCTGCCGTTGCCTGCGGGTAGCGGACAGACATAGTCTATGCAAAATCGTGGGCTAGATTATTGCTAATTGATGCGCCGCAGGATATATAATGACAAATAATTGTGCTTCTTCATTATTTTGAGCAATATATTGTCTTTGTATGGATAGAGTGAGATATATATGAAGCTTGATCGGTATGATCGGCGCATTCTCGATGTGCTGCAGCAGGCGGGGCGTATCAGCAATCAGGACCTTGCCGAGCGTATCGGTTTGTCCTCATCGCCTTGTCTGCGGCGAGTGCGGGCATTGGAAGAAAGCGGGTTGATTGCGGGCTATCGGGCCATCCTGGATGCCCGGCAGCTGGGGCTGACGCTGATGGCGCTGATCCATATCTCGATGGACCGGCATACGCCGGATCGGTTCTCGGCGTTTGATGCGGCAATTCGTGCGCTGCCTGAAGTGCTGGAGTGTCTGTTGGTTACCGGACAGGATGCCGATTACCAGCTAAAAGTGGTAGTGAAGGATATGGATGCCTACCAAACCTTGCTGCTGGAAAAGATCACCCGTATTGAGGGGGTGACCGGGGTGCACTCCAGTTTTGTGATGCGGCAGGTGGTGAATAAGACCGCGTTGCCGTTAGCGTAGTGCGCTGTATTTCGGCGGATAAATCTGCCGTAGCAGCGTAGACGGGAAGAGGGCTGGCCTCACAATACCGAATGGCTCGGTATTGTGAGGCCAGGTTACTAGGTGGTTTATGTATGAACCGCCGTGGCATAAAGCCATGTCAGGTTAATAGACACTAGGTTAATAGACACAGCCTCTTTAGTGTTACCCCCGCATCAGCGGGTCGCTGATGCCAAACAGGTATAGCGCTGCCATGCCGATCAGGCCGGCGGCCAGGACATAATAGAGGGTCGGGATAATGGTCATCCGCAGGGTGGCGCCCTCGCGTCCGAGCAGGCCTACCGTGGCAGAAGCGGCCACCACATTATGAATGGCGACCATGTTGCCCGCCGCCGCACCGACAGCTTGCAGTGCTACCAGCATGGCGCCGGAGAGCCCAAGATTGACCGCAATACCGTATTGGAACTGGCTTAGCATCATATTGCTCACGGTGTTACTACCGGCGATAAACGCGCCCAGGGCGCCGATTGCCGCCGCAAACAGCGGGTAGGTAGCGCCGAAGCTCTGCGCGACATAATCGGCCATGGCAATGGGCATGCTGGGCAGTGCCTGTGCGTTAACGCCCGAGTTGATCAGGATGCGCACCATCGGAATGGTAAAGACCAGTACAAAACCTGCACCGATCAAGGTACGGCTGGAGTCCCCGACCGCTTTGCGCAAGTCAGCAAGATGCATGCGGTGCAGGAAGAACGTGACCAGTACCACAAACACCAGTATTCCGCCCGGCAGGTAAAGCGGTGCAAAACTTGCGGCGATGCCGGTCTCGCCCATCAGATCCTTGAACCCTAGCGCCACCGATTTCAGCAGGCCCTTAAAATCCGGGCTAACGCGGGATAGCACCAGTACGACGGCGACCAGTACATAGGGTAACCAGGCCATAGTTGCGGACAGCGGGCGTTTTTCTGCCAGTGCGTCCATCGTGATCTGAAAACGTCCCATCCACTCCGCGGGCCATTCGGCCGGTTCGGCGAAATCCCATTGATCCTTGGGAATAAGAAAACCTTTACGCGCCGCAAACATCACCACGGCCAGGCCGATCAGGCCTCCGATCAGAGAGGGAAATTCCGGCCCCAGAAAGACGCCGGTCAGCATATAGGGGATGGTGAAGGCGGCACCTGCAAACAGTGCAAACGGCGCGATAGAAAGTCCTTCACTCCAGGAGCGATTGCGACCAAAAAAGCGTGTCAGCATAACCACCATTAACAGCGGGATCAGGGTGCCGATAATACCGTGAGTCAGCGCGACTTCGGCGGTAATCAGGCGGATAAACGCTTCCCAGTCACTGCCATTGGCGATCAGCTGCTGTGTCAACGCCGTCCGGTCCATGCCGTTTTGAATACCGATAATAATGGGGGTGCCAACCGCACCGAAGGATACTGGGGTGCTCTGAATCATCATGCCGATCATGACCGCCCCCAGCGCCGGGAAGCCGATTGCGACCAACAGAGGCGCCGCGATGGCGGCAGGGGTGCCGAAGCCGGATGCGCCTTCGATAAAGGAGCCGAATAACCAGGCAATGATGACCACCTGTACCCGCCGGTCGGGGCTGATATTAGCGAAGGCGGCGCGGATCGTGCCGATTGCGCCGGAATATTTCAGCGTGTTCAGCAGCAGGATGGCGCCGAAAATAATCCACAGTACCGAAACCGTGATAACAAGACCTTGTAGGGTCGAAGCCATCACGCGATTCAGCGACATCTCCCACCCGAAAATGGCGATCAAGGCGGTTGTAAAAAAGACCGCCGGCATCGCCAGCTTTGCAGGCCAGCGAAAACCGAGTAATAGAATGGCGGCCAGGACTATTGGCGTGGCGGCCAGCAATGCTTGTAGTTCTATGCTCATTTCATCTCCATCATTTGTTATTACCACGCAAGGCTTCTTTGTCCTCGGTGTTGTCTGGGTATACAGACGGCGAAAAGATTACGCGCATTGAGGTCAATATGGAAGATGGGCTTGATAATAATGTCAATTGGTCATACCAATCACCTGGTTGGTTTAGCTTTCTTTTGGGTTTTTTTAGGCTTAACGCAGTGGTTTTTAAATACTTTTGCTCTTTGGTCTTACCAATCTGTTTTCTGGTGACGCAGAAGGTGTTGGCGGGGGTTTTTATGCACGAGAGCCGGGCAGTGGCCAGACCTGGTCTGGCGCTGCTGTTTTTTTTGGGGTGCGAGGAAGAGAGTGGCTGCTGTCAGGGCTAACCGTATAAGAGTTAACCGCATAAGAGGCTAGTGCCGCGTATCCTTTAACTATTCGGATATTATGTCCCGTCGGATTACGGCCGTTGGATTCACGACATCGCGTGCAGGCACGCTCCTACCATGGGCAACCCAATCCTGTGGGAGCCTGCCTGCAGGCGAAGCCCTTCGTCGTTTCTGCGCTAATTCGAACGACAAGATACAAACCTGTAGTCTTTTAGCCTGTGTGGGTTCAGGGTTGCGTGCTTTTTTCGTAAAGAAGTGCTGCCGTAAACAAGAGTGTCCCTCTTGGGGCGGCTGGCCGCCCCGCGTGGCCGTCTCGCGTGATAGCGGTATGCGGGGGGCGCCGTGGGCTTACATCTTGGCTTGCAGATAATTGGCTAAGCCGATTTTATCGATCAGTCCGAGTTGTTGCTCGAGCCAGAAGGTATGGTCCTCTTCGGTATCGGTGAGTAGTCCCTGGAGTATGGCACGGCTCTGATAATCGGCCTCTTTCTCACAGAGCGCGATCGCGTTCTTGAGCTCAGTCCCCACGGCGTATTCCACCGCCAGATCGTTTTTCAGCATCGCAGGAACGTCTTTACCGACCCGCAGGGGGTCCCGTGTCACCATGTCTGGTCGACCTTCAAGAAACAAGATACGTTCGATCAGCTTGGCGGCATGGCCTTTCTCATCCTCAAATTCATGCGCAATTCGCTCATGCAGTTCGGACAACCCCCAGTCGCGGTACATCTCGGCATGAATAAAATACTGGTCCATGGCGGTTAATTCATTGGCCAGTAGTCGGTTGAGTGCTGAAATAATTTTCTTATTGCCTTTCATGCCCGCCTCCTTAGCGCGTCTGCGCTTGCAGGTAGTTTTCAATGCCGGTGTTGGCGATCAGGTAGTGCTGGGTCTCGATCCAATCGACATGCTCCTCCTCTTCTTCGAGGATTTCTTCCAGCATGTCGCGGCTGACATAGTCCTGACGCGACTCACACTCGGCAATGGCCTGGCGCAACGCGGCCAGTTGCTCCAGCTCCAGGGACAAGTCACAGTCGAGCATTTCAGCGCAGTGTTCGCCGATACGCAGACGGTCGAGATTCTGCAAATTGGGCAGTCCGTTCAGAAACAGAATACGTTCGATCAGCACGTCGGCCTGTTTCATATCTTTGATTGATTTCTTATAGGCCTGATCGTTGAGTGCCGATAGCCCCCAGTTGCGGAACATCCGTGCATGCAGAAAATACTGATTAATGGATGTCAGCTCCCAGCACAAGATGCTATTCAGTTGTTTGATAACCTCGCTTTGCCCTTGCATGTGATCTCCTGTCAATCCGCTCATTGGTGCAGACATCAGTGTAGACGGCGCTCGGCAAGGCTGCCAATTATTGCCGGGTCGCCAGCAGGGCCGGATCTGATGCTCGGCTGCTGCCAGGGTCCTTGAGCGTGCGCAATCCCGCTGAAAATGCAGAAAGACTGGCGCTGCGCAGCAGCACGAAGGTTTTCTGGTTCTGTTTGCAGAATTTTTTCACCCGTAAGCAGGCATCGTGGCTAACGCAATCGACGGGGCAGAACACCAGATCGGCAGCCCAGAGGCTGCTGCACAGGTCAGCACGGTTGTCCTCTTGTCCGCCGTCGTGAATGACCAGCTCGCCATTGAGCGTTTCGACATAGCTTCTCAGGTGCGGGTAGAGCGTCGTGCGTCCGCCGATATAGGCGAGCCGCTTGCCTTCGAGATCGATCGCCTCGCCCCTGCGGGGTGTCGCCTCACGGGACTGGCTGGCCAGCAGCTGGTTTAAGCCGCGTTCCATGGCGTCGCGTTCCTGCTGTACTTCTTGCAGCTGTTCGAGTAGCCCCTGATTGCCGTATTCCAGTTCGTTCAGGCGTTGCTCGCGCTGTGCTAACTGCGTCACCAGCCAGTCTTGTTTGCGGCGCAGGTTTTGATTGTCCTGGCGCGTTTCGGCCAGGTCGTGATTGCGTTGCTGTTCCGAGGGCGTGGCGAGCGTTAAGCGTTGTTGCATCGATTGCAGGGCGTCTTTTTGCGCGGTGATCAGCGCCTCCCGACGGGCCATTTTTTGCTCGAAATGCCGGCGCTGTTTATCGAGCAGGTTTTCCTGTTCTTCGACCTGTTCCGCCAGGGCGGCGGTACGTTGCAGGTCGGCCCGGTTGGAGGCTCCCTGCAGATGTGACAGCATATGCACATCTCCCAGGGCCTGGCCCGTTAGTTTGGGACAGCTATGTTGGTGGCTAAGCAGCGCCCAGAATGGGCCTGATATGTCGCCACGCTGTAACGCGTCGCACCAGAATGCCTGTTGTGCCTCGGGCGCCGTGAGCGTGCTATAGCTTCGTATCCAGCGTTGGTATTTTTTATCCAGTAGTTTGTGTACACGGTGTGAAATGGCACCATTGTGTTCGGCCTGACCGACGATGCCGGTGTGCAAGTGATGATCGCTGGGTTTCGGCGGTAGGGTCAGGGTGCTGTTGCGCTGGATCTTTTTCAGCTCCTTCATACTCAGGCAGGTACCGATGATCGGACAATGATAGTGGCGCGGCATATCCCATATTTTCACGCGGCTCGACCCCGGTTGAGTCTTCTGGCCGGTTGCGTCTTCACACAAATCGCACATAGATTCCCTCTGCTACAACACCTTGCCGCCGACCCCATGCCAAGCGCGAGAGTCATCATAATCGATAATCATTCGCGCCCGCAATGATAATGGTGTTGATAATCATTCCCGATATCGTTAGCATGGAGTTGTCGAGAAATTGTACAGAGGATCAGACGATGTACGTATGCGTATGTAAGGCGGTCACCGACGCCAAACTGGAACAATGTGTGGCCAGTGGTGTGGATTCAGTGCGCAAGCTTAGCCGCTGTACCGGCTTGGGTACCGAGTGTGGAAAGTGTGTCAGCTTTGCGCGCCAGCGAGTCGATCATCACCAGGAGGCTGCAGCCACCTTCGCCGAGCGGTCCGCGTTGGCGCAACAGATTGCCTGAGGCGCGACGTCGCGTTCTCTTTGGTCGCGTACCTCTATATGGTAAAAACCTCGCCGCTCAGGCTTGTCCCGTTGCCGGCAGCGGCCTCTGCGTCGGTGGAGACGCTTATTATCGGTGCGCTCAGCAGTCGTTTATTCTGTCCTCCCGGACGGCTTCATTCGTTGGTACGAAAAAGCAAGGCGCGGCCCCTTGTTGGCGCCCCGTGTTTGCTTCTTGGGCCTGTTAGGGGGCCGTGGTGTTATAGCGGCCACGTAACTGTTCCACGCGGGTACGGTTGGCGCTGAAGTCGCTTTGTCCAACCCGGGAGGCGGAGCGAATATGGATAACCCCTTCAGCGGCATCCAGGCGGGCTTCCAGATCATCGACAAAACCGAATAACGAACTGGTGAAGGTTGCTGCGAGGTAGTTGTCAGTAACCGTGACCAGCGTTCCGCCCTGGGCCTTGATGCCGACTTGCAACTTTTGCCAGTCTTGTTGCGGTTGCTCTGCTGTGATCGGGAAGGGGGCGACGCGCTTGTCGGGCGGGCTAAATGCTTCGCTGTTCACACAGTTGGGTTTCGGCGAACAGGCGGCGAGGTGCGCATCGACCAGACCGGGGGCGACGCCGTGTTTGGAGCCCATCGCTTTGACAATAAACAGAATCACCACGGCGATCAGACTTCCGATTACCGCAACGCCTAGTATGCTCAACAGTTTCATGCTGGGATCTCATCGTTGGTGAAGCTGCAAGTATACCTGCATTTTTTATACACAGATCATCGATTTAAGGCTTGCAATCCAGCGTGGTTTGGTTAGTAAAATTCAGGCTGGCGCGATCCACAGAATCTGTGCATAACTCTGTGCGTACATTCTTAGCAACAGCCGTAACCTCCCGTTATTGCGCGGTTTAAAGTATTCGGTCAAAAAATCGCCTCGTATAATAATCGTAATAAAATCAATAATCTGTTTGGCTGTATTGACCATCGACTGTTTGTTATCACGAATGCTAGCGTATCGGTAGGTCGGTTTATGTTGTGTGAATAAGGCACGACGAAGTCAATAGGTTTGCAACGTAAGTGGTTGCTGTACGGTCGTTTATTTTTGCGCAAGGCGCCACCCCTCGCCCCCGTCGCGGCATAACGCCCTGCCAGGTTAATAGCCGACAAGACATGTGTTCAGGTGAGCCAGTTGCTACACTGGCGCGCCTTGCTTTAACCGATTACCGGAGGTTTTGTGAATTCGCTCAGCTCGCTTCGTCCTGCCTTATTATGGCGTTTTTTCCAGCAGATTTGCGCTATTCCGCATCCTTCAACGCACGAAACCGCCTTGCGGGATTGGATTATCCACTGGGCCGACACCGAGAGACTGATGGTACAGCAGGATCGAATCGGCAATCTGATCATCCGTAAACCGGCAACCGTAGGGCGTGAAGACTGCCCGGGTATTATCTTACAGGCACATCTGGATATGGTGCCGCAGAAAAATGCCGATATCGAACACGATTTTCTGAGCGATCCGATCGAGGCCTATATCGACGGCGACTGGGTGACGGCACGCGGGACCACCCTCGGTGCCGACAATGGCATCGGCATGGCCGCCTGTCTCGCGGTGCTGGCCAGCGACAATCTCGACCATGGTCCGTTGGAAGTACTGCTGACCACCGATGAAGAAGCCGGTATGACCGGTGCCTTCGGCCTGGAACCCGGCCTGCTGCAAGGCGCCATTTTACTTAACACCGACTCCGAGCAGGAAGGCGAGGTCTATATGGGCTGCGCCGGCGGGGTGGATGCAAATATCCGTTTGTCTTTCGTTCACGAGCCCGTTCCAGACAATTATCAGGCCTTCCGGCTCGAGTTGAACGGTCTACGGGGTGGCCACTCCGGCTGTGATATTCACCGAGGCCGCGGTAATGCCAACCAATTATTGACCCGCTTGCTGCGGGCCATCGAAACGTCCTGTGATCTACGGCTGGTATCTTTTGACGGCGGAAGCCTGCGCAATGCGATACCCCGTGAGGCCGCCGCCGTATTATTGGTTCCTGTTACGCACATCGATCAGCTGCGAGCGGTGGTACAAGCCACGGGCATGCGGTGCAGCCAAGAACTGGCGGCGGTGGAGCAGGCGTTGAATTTGGTGTTGACGCCGATTACTGCGCCGGCAGCGATGATGGATCGGGCCGCGCAAAAAGGCCTGTTAGAGGCCCTGACCGCCTGCCCGGATGGCGTGATCCGTATGAGTGACAACATTGCCGGCGTCGTGGAAACCTCGATAAATCTGGGTGTGGTCAGCACCAGGGGGTCGGCTGTGACCGTGCAATGCCTGATTCGCAGCCTACGCGATGCCGGTCGTGAGCACGTCGAGCAGATGCTCACGGCGCTGTTTGGTCTGGCCGGCGCCGAGGTCAACTTTGACGGCGCCTACCCCGGCTGGCAGCCGGATAATGATTCTGCGGCGCTGGCGGTGGTGCAGCAAGCCTATCAGGATCTGTTCGACCGGCGTCCCGAGGTGATGGTCATCCACGCAGGCCTTGAATGCGGCCTGTTCAAAAGTGCTTATCCGCACTGGGATATGGTGTCGTTTGGCCCGACCATTCGCTTTCCCCACTCCCCCGATGAGCAGGTGCATATCGGGAGTGTGGATCGGTTTTGGCAATTGTTGGTGGCGGTGCTGGCACGGATGACCAGAAATGATCCGCGTAATATTAACCCGGCAGGTTAAGCGACGCACTCAGGGATAACGACAAGGCCGGCGCCTGTCCATCCTTATCTCATGCTTAATAGTTAGAGCGATGCGCAGCTATTTAGAGTAGAGCGCAGCTATTTAGAGTAGAGCGCAGCTATTCGGTGCTTTTGGATGATCGCCTGCGCGTCTTACCGATGCGGGCGCACAAACAACGTATGCAGGCTGCGCCCGAATGCGCCTTGGGCGTCAAACATGCGGGTGTTGGCGCTGCCGATGCCGCTGGAATCGATGATGGTTTTCGCCGCCATACCGACCCATTCCCCCTGCGGGTGTCGGTGCATGTTCAGTGTCAGGTCGACGGGTACAAAGCTCCAGTGTTTCAGGTCCAGTTCGGCGCTGATGCCGTTGGCCGAGTCGAGCATCAGTAACAGCGCGTCGAGGCCGTGGTTGGCCTGGCCTTTGATTAATTCGATTCTGGGACGGGTCCACACCGTTGCGGGGCCGTGTTGGGAAAAATGCCCCTGGGCGAAGCGCCATTCGAGGGCGTGGGCGTAGGGGAAATAGTCGATACCCGGGAAGAAAACCTGTTCTTGAGGGGCGGGTAGTTCCGGAACGTTAAAGTCATCGGGGACCGGCTCGACACAGCCCGGTTGTTGCGCCAGTCGCCATGCGGTTGCGATCAATACTGGTTTGCCCTGGCAGGTCATCTGTGCCTGCAGGAGTTCGATACGTTTGCCGGGACGAATCACCGCCATCTCGATCTCGCAGGTTTCGACGGGGATGGGGCCGAGGATTTCGGCACTGATCCTGCTGATGGTCAAGTTGTGCGGGGAGGGAAAGGTACGCAGTGCGTGGGCGATCAAGGCGATAGGTGGACCACCATGTTGAGCGGCTGAAGACCAGGGGCCAATGGTAGCCTCCGAGGGTTGGTAGGTCTGATTCCCCAGGTCGACATAGAAAGAATCCGGCAGTGTAAACGTATCCATGGTTATTCCTTCTTTGCGCGATCGACGCCTGGGCGATCCATCGCTTGCGGGCGGGTTGCTCGCGTGGTCGGATCCTGCAGGTAGGTCAGGCATTGGGCCTTGGCGCGTCGGACTTCGTTGAGCAGCTCGTCAATATCGCGCCGATTCTGCAACAGACGCGCTTCGTGCTGCCCCAGTAATGTAAACCAGTGTTGCAGCTGGGGTTCTTCCCCGGTACCGGAGTCGTAAATATCGAACAATTCACGGGTTTCAGCCAATGAAAATCCGACGCGCTTACCACGCAGGATCAGCATTAAACGCACGCGATCGCGCTTACTGTAAGCGCGTCGATATTTGCTACGATCGGGGTTGAGTAGCCCTTCGGACTCATACAGACGAATCGCCCGCGGCGAAACTTCAAACTCATTGGACAGTTCGGTAATGGAGTAACTTTTTTCGTCAGGCATCAATTTCGCAACGTGTTGGGGCTTTGGCGTAAGAATACCGTTTTACTATCCTGCTGTGAATGTAGCCTCAGGGCCCCTCGCTAACGCCCCGCTGTAGAGATAATGACGCACCGAGTCAGGCGGCGCCGAGACCCGATGTTTCAGGTTTGCCGCACCAAGCGGCGTCGAAGAATCGGCTTTTACGGACTCGGTATCAGCCCGGCCTGGGTTACGAGGGCGGGCAGGCTGTCGGCGCGCATTTTCGACATAACCCGCGCCCGGTGCACTTCGACGGTCTTGGGGCTGATGCCCAGTTCTTCGGCGATGACTTTGTTGGCTTTACCGGTGACCACCAGGTCCATCACCTGCTTTTCGCGCCGACTCAGTGTTTCCCAGTTACGGATTACCTGGTCGGCGGCCAGGGCTTCGCTGGCCCACTGCTTGCTCACCCGCATGGCGTTGTGCACATGGTCCAGCAGCAGCTGATCGTCGAAGGGTTTTTCGATAAAGTCCAAGGCGCCGTTTTTAATCGCGTTGACGGCCATCGGAATATCACCGTGGCCGGTGATGATGATAATCGGCAGGCGTATGGCGCGCTTTTTTAGTTCCTGCTGCAGTGCCAGGCCACTGATGCCGGGCATACGGACATCCAATAGCAAACAACCGTCGGTGCCATCATAGGCCTCGAGAAAGGCTTCGCCGGAAGCGTAGCTGCGAATGGGGTAATCCAGCGCATCCAGGAGCCAGGTCAGGGAATCGCGAAAGTCATCGTCATCGTCGACAATAAACAGGGTCTGTAAGGCTACAACAGGCTTAGGCATAGTGGTTAATGATCCAGAGGCAGCGTAATGGTAAAGGTCGTGCTTTCCGCACCGTCTGATTCGGCCAGCAGATGACCTCCGTGAGCTTCGATGATCGTCCGTGAAATGGATAACCCCATGCCCAATCCGTTCTCTTTTGAGGTGAAAAAGGGTTCGAACAGGCTATCCAGTTGTTCTGCAGTAATGCCGATGGCGTTATCGATCACCTGCACCAACAGTTCGCGCGGTTTTTTAATGGTGCGTATTGTAATGGTTTTCTTCGCGTTGTTGCAGTTCTGGTGGGCTTCAATGGCATTTCGCAACAGGTTGAGTAGCACCTGCTCTATTTGAACCTTGTCGGCGTGGATCTGTGGGTCGCGATCATCGAGGCGAAAGATAAAGCGGATGTCGGCGGTAATGCCTTCCTGTTTGAGAAAGTGGACGATCTCTTCGCAGGTCGCATTAATATGAAAATCCATGCGCTGGTATTCGGTTTTCTTCACAAAGCTGCGTAGGCGCTTGATGATATCGGCGGCGCGCACGGCCTGTCGGGCGATGAGTTGCAAGGCGTTGCTGACCTGGTCGGCACGGGTCATGCTGCCCTCTTCGATACGGCGCAGGCAGCCACGGCTGTAATTGAGGATAGCGGCCAGGGGTTGATTAATCTCGTGGGCGAGACCGGTCGCCATCTCGCCGACGGACATCAGGCGGGCGATATGCGCCATCTCCAACTGATGCTGCATGACCTCTTCTTCGGCTTTTTTTTGATCGGTGATATCGCGGCCGATCACCGAGTAATACTCCAGAATGCCTTCCTCGGTCTTATGAGCGATGACCTGGTGAATCACGGCGATGCGGTCGGTCATGGATAAGGGTTTGAGGGGTAATTCGCCGCGCCATGAGCCTTGGCGGCGGGCGACCGGAAACACGCTGGCGTGCAGCTGGTGGCGAACCTCTTTTTGCAGTAATTCATTCAGATCCAGGGTTGGAAAGCGTGACTTGTCGATGTTCATGGTGTGGATGGCGGCTTCGTTCAGGTATTCCACCTGGCCGCGTGAATTGCAGAACAACACCAGATCGGAGGAGGCCTCGACGACGCGAGCCAGCCGGCTCAAGGTGCGTTCGGCAAACACGCGTTTGGTGACGTCCCGTGAAACACTGATCACCTCTTCCAGTTCACCGTTGACGGGATCGCGGATACTGCGGCTGGTGGTTTCGAGCCAGATGTAGGAGCCGTCTTTGTGCTTAAAGCGGTAGGTGTTGGTGTAGACCCCTTCCCGGTAGATGACCGTGCTGGCGCGTTGCTTCCAGGTATCGGCATCGTCAGGGTGGAACAGGTCCTGGGCAGAGGTCCCTATAATCTCGTCGCGGGTGTAGCCGAGTATTTTCTCAACAGCGGGGTTGACGTCGATAAAACGCCAGCTATCGGCGGTATGGCGGGCTATCAAATCCGGAGATTTTTCGGCCAGCTGCCGGTAACGGTCCAGGGGTTGATAAGTATCCGGTGAATCCATGATCGCTAGCCCTTTTGGCCGGGTTGAAAATCAGCAGGCGCAGTAGCCTATACGTTGTAAACGGTCGTCGCCCGTTCTAGTCCCTTGGTCTAATACGCTTGCTCTTAGCTAGGGAAAACCCTTATTATGGGCGGATTGGTCGCCAGTCTGACCCCGAGGTTCGATACTGATTCATCGTTTTAATACAGATCCGATCAGCCCGGCGTTTCAGTTAGCGGTTATTCACACAGTTTAACAATAAATGCACATGGAAGGGTAAACCCGTATGTCACTGACCACAGCCAATCCTTATGAGCAGAATCTAGGCCAGAACGCTGCGAATTATGAGCCTCTGTCTCCCCTGTCGTTCCTGGCGAGGGCCGCTTCGGTATATCCCGAACGTACCGCCGTGGTGCATGGTGATGTACGTCGTAACTGGGAGCAGACCTACACCCGTTGCTGCCAGCTGGCGAGTGCGCTCACTAAGCGTGGGATCAACAAGGGCGATACCGTATCGATTATCGCGCCAAACCTGCCGGAGCACTTCGAGGCCCACTTCGGTGTGCCTATGTCCGGCGCTGTCCTTAACTCGATCAATACCCGGCTCGATTCCGAAGCGGTTGCGTTTATTCTGCAGCATGCCGAAGCGAAAATCCTGATTACCGAGCGTGAATTTACCGATGTGGTCAAGGGCGCCTTGGCGCTGCTTGATAATAAGCCGTTGGTGATCGATATCGACGACCCGAGCTTTGACGGCGGGGAGCTGATCGGCGACATGACGTTCGAGGAACTTCTGGCCGAGGGCGATGCCGATTATGTCTGGCAGGGACCACGTGACGAATGGGAAGCGATCACCCTCAATTATACCTCCGGTACCACCGGAAACCCCAAAGGGGTGGTTTACCATCACCGGGGTGCTTACCTGAATGCCGTCAGTAATGCGCTTTCCTGGAATATGGGGGAGCATCCGGTCTATCTCTGGACCCTGCCGATGTTCCACTGCAACGGCTGGTGTTTCCCCTGGACAATAGCCGCCAATGCCGGCACCAGTGTCAGTCTGCGCCATGTGCGGGCCGAACCCATCTACCAGTCGATCCGCGAAGAGAACGTTAACCATTTCTGCGGGGCGCCTATCGTACTGAACATGCTCAACAGCGCCCCGGCTGAGCTGAAGCAGGGTATCACCCATCAGGTGAAAGTGATGACGGCGGGTGCAGCGCCTCCGGCATCGGTGATTCAGGGCATGGAAGATATGGGCTTCAAGGTGACCCATGTTTACGGACTGACCGAAACATACGGGCCTTCCGTGGTGTGCGCCTGGCATGATGCCTGGGATGAGAAAAGCGCCGAAGAGAAAGCCAAACTCAAATCCCGTCAGGGCGTACGTGCACCCATGCTGGAAGCGCTGATGGTCGCCAACCCCGAGACGATGGAGCCGGTGGCCCGCGATGGTAAGACCATCGGTGAGATCTTTATGCGCGGTAACCTGGTGATGAAGGGCTATCTGAAGAATCCGGCAACCACCGAGGAAGCCTTTGCCGGTGGCTGGCTGCACTCCGGTGATCTGGCGGTGTGGCACGAAGATGGTTATATCGAAATCAAGGACCGCTCCAAGGACATCATCATCTCTGGCGGTGAAAACATCTCCAGTATCGAAATCGAAGATGTGTTGTTCAGCCATCCAGAGATTATGGAAGCAGCCGTGGTTGCCTGTCCCGATGAAAAGTGGGGCGAGACCCCCTGCGCCTTTGTCTCGCTGGTGGCGGGTGCCGAGCTGACCGAAGAGGCGGTGATTGAATATTGCCGTGCGCATATGGCGCGCTTTAAGGTGCCGCGTAAGGTGATCTTTTGCGAGTTGCCAAAGACCTCTACCGGTAAGGTACAAAAATTTATTCTGCGCACGCAGGCCTCTGGCGCGTAACGCTCGCGGAGGTATGTTCGGGTCTGACCACATGGTCAGGCCCGTCTTTCACTAGAATGTCGTCAGCACGCGCCGATAAACGCCGGGTGCTGCATAGGTGCATTAAGCAAGGATTTGGTCATGGCCGAGTACAAAGCCCCGCTGGACGAAATGAACTTCGTTCTGAATGAACTGGTTGCAATGGAGCGGATTGCCGCTCTGCCGGGTTATGAAGATGCCACCCCCGATATGGTTGCGGCAATTTTGGAAGAAGCGGGCAAACTGACCGGCGGCGTGTTGTCCCCGCTGAATCGGGTCGGCGATGAAACCGGCGTAACGTTGACCGAGGCCGGCGATGTGCCGACCCCGGCGGGCTTTGCCGATGCCTACCGTCAATATGTCGAAGGAGGCTGGGGAACACTGCAGTTTTCTCCCGACCATGGTGGGCAGGGTATGCCCCAGGTACTTTCTGCCGCCGTGTCCGAGATGGTGCAGTCGGCCAACCTCAGCTGGGGATTGTGTCCGTTGCTGACCCAGGGTGCCGTCGAAGCGCTGGAAGCGAACGGTAGCGATGCACTGAAAGCGATCTATCTGGAGAAGATGATCAGCGGTGAGTGGACCGGTACCATGAACCTGACCGAGCCGCAGGCCGGTTCCGACCTGGCGGTGTTACGCTCCAAGGCCGAACGGGAAGGGGATCATTACCGGATTTCGGGTCAGAAGATTTTTATCACCTGGGGTGAGCATGATATGACCGACAATATCATCCACCTGGTGCTGGCGCGTCTGCCCGATGCCCCGGCCGGTGTCCGGGGCATTTCGCTGTTCCTGGTGCCCAAATTTCTGGTGAACGCCGATGGTTCTCTGGGCGAGCGTAATGACTGTTGCGCCGTATCGCTGGAGCACAAGATGGGCATTCATGCCAGCCCGACCTGTGTGATGAGTTTCGGCGATAACGGCGGTGCTATCGGCTACCTGATCGGCGAAGAGAACAAGGGCCTGGCGTGCATGTTTACCATGATGAACAGCGCGCGTCTGGGCGTGGGAATGCAGGGGATCTCCCTGGCTGAGCGTGCTTATCAGCATGCGGTGGACTATGCCCGTGACCGGGTGCAGAGCGTTGCGCCGGGCCACAAAACGGCAGGACCGATTATCCGTCATCCCGATGTACGCCGTATGCTGTTGACCATGCGCGCGCTGACCGAAGCGGGCCGCGCCCTCACCTATACCGCCTACGCCGGTCTGGATATGCAGCGTGCCAGCGCAGATCCCGCGGAGGTGCAGGCGCAGACCGCGCGGGTTGCCCTGCTGACGCCGGTGGTTAAAGGCTGGGGCACCGAATTGTCGCAGGAAGTCACCTCGCTGGGCGTGCAGGTGCACGGTGGTATGGGCTTTATCGAAGAGACCGGCGCGGCGCAGTTTATGCGTGATGCACGGATTCTGCCCATCTACGAAGGCACCAACGGCATCCAGGCGTTGGACCTGACCGGTCGCAAGACCCTGTTCGATAAAGGCGCGGCGATGGACAGCCTGATTGCCGAGATGCAGGACTGTATCACTCAGGCAGGCAAGGGCAGCGCCACGCTGCAGGCGATGGCCGCGTCGATGCAACAAGCGGTCAAGGCGCTGCAGGCGGTGAAAACCTACCTGTTGGAGCATGCCGATAGCGATCCTAGCTTGCCCGGCAGCCTGGCGTTCAATTACCTGATGCTGACCGGAACGGTCTGCGGCGGCTGGCAGATGCTGAAGTCGGCCTTAGTGGCAGAACAGAAGCTGGCGGAGAACGACCTGCCGTTCCTGCGTGCCAAGCTGGTTACGGCGCAGTTCTATATGGAGCAGATCCTGCCGCGCTATACGTCGTACGCGGAAATGGCCGTTGCGCCTTGTGCCACGCTGATGACATTGGACGAAGAGCTGTTCTGATTGGCGGCTTTTATTAAGGCGACAGCGTCATACGAGCAAAAAATGTCGCCTTGATAGGCGGTTCATGGATGAACCGCCGTGACATAAAGCCACGTGACAGGTTAATAGGGTCGTGCGATTACGGGGGCTTTGCTCCCCGTTTTTGTATTGAACCGGCAACAGCGCATCATTGGATGAGTGACGTCGACCCAGAGTGCAACTGTTCAAAGAGGTATGCTGGTCACATCGGTCCTTAACCGACTATTTCGTACCACGTCGATATTCCTCCCCCCGCCGTGATACGTTTCGGTTTTTTTCGCGCCTAATCTACCCCATAAACCCTCCCCATCGCCCAAGCAAGGCTGCCGCCCCTTCGTCACAATATCAACACAGCGTGCGATTTTAGTTTAACCACATATCTCGGGCGCACTACACTTGAACAAGACGTATGAACAAGATGCATGAATCGTCGAGGATAGTGATGTATGCCCGCTTCGCCTTGTGCTGATTCTGGCATAATACGCGGTAAATTCTGCTGAGGTGTTTGTTATATGGCTACCCGCCACGCCATCGTTCACTACCTGGATAAGCCCCAGGATGGTCCCGCCACCTTGTCGCCCCGCGGCACGGAACTGCCGCTTGATGACCGGCTGGAAACGCTGATCAGTCAGGTCAACGCCACCTACAATGGTCGTTCCGGTAAGATTCATGGCTGGTTTGAAGGCGACCGTCAGACCTATCCCTTCAGCAGCTGGTTAGATGAGTACCGTCAGGAAAAACGCGACTTCGTCTCGGTGACCAGTGCGTTGCTGAATCGCTTTGCGCAGCAGTTGCGGGAGGTGGCGGATCCGCTATCCGGTTACCTGCTCTGTGTGCATATCGCTGGTGAGCGCGACCAGTTTCTTATTCTGCTCCTCAGCACCTCTTCTGCGCTAACGATCGATGAGCGGCTGGAGCTGAGTGATTCCCGTCAGCTCGAACCCGGCAAAGTGCAACTCGGGGCACGTATCGAGATGGATCAGTGGCGCGACGGTGACGACACGCAGTATCTTTCCTTTATCCGTGCCCGCAGTGCTCGCGAGGTCAGCGAAGCGTTCCGTAGTGCGCTCGGCTGTACCGAAGAGGCGGATTCCAAGGAGCAAACCACGGCGCTACTACAGGTCTTCCAGGATTACTGTCATCAGGCGCAATTGCCGCAGAAGCAGGTCTCGGAGGTCAAGCAGCGTGCCTATGAGTATTGCAGTGACCAGGTGGAGTCCGGTGAACGGGTGCGGATACGGGAGCTGTCTGGAGTCATGGATAGTAATGATCCGGACAAATTTTTCAATTATGTCAGCGAACAGGAGACGCCACTGCAGCAGGAGATCGCACCCGATAAGCGTGGTCTGACCCGTTTTGTCCGTTATAGTGGTTCCATGAAAGGGTTGAGCCTGAGCTTTTCCGAAATGCTATTAGGCGATCAGGTTATTTACGATCCGTCCTCTGATACGATCACTATTCGGGGATTGCCACCCACCCTGCGCAAACAGCTGGAGCGCAATAGGTCATAAGCTCGGCTCGCCCACGAATCTACAGACAATTAGCATAGGGAAATCATATGGCCAAGTTTGTATTTGATAAGAGCCTGGAGCTGGGTGTCATGCTGATCGATGATCAGCATCGGCGTTGGGTGGGGTATCTGAACGATGCCTGGGATGGCCTGGAACGGGGCGAGCAAGGCAAGGATTTTTTCTATCTGCTGAACCAGTTGATGGATTATGCCCTGCAGCATTTCTGCGATGAAGAAGCTTTGATGAAACAGGCGGGCTATCCGGACTATGACGCGCATCGGGCCCGGCATAATGCCATCACCGCCGAACTGTTCAGTTTCGATCTGACGCTACTCTCTAATGAGCCGGATTCTGCCGAAAAGTTTCTGCGCTTTATGACCAACTGGCTGCGTAACCATATCGATGTGTTCGACCGTGAGATGGCGGATAGCTTGCGTGCAAAAGGCGTACGCTAGGTCCGTGGGGATGCGGGGGGCTGGCCCCGTGGACGCTTGCCCCGTGGAGAGCATGCCTCGCGACCGGTTCCGCGCCGCTGCATGTCATCGACCGTCGTCATGTCTGCCCCCGCGCTGATTCGACTGTCGGCCGTTAGCAAGGGCTTTCTGAGCGGCGGGCAGGTGCAACCGGTATTGCAGACGATCGATCTGCAACTTCACCCTGGGGAAGTGACCGTGCTGCTAGGCCCGAGTGGCTGCGGTAAAAGCACGCTGCTAAGCCTTATCGCCGGACTGGAATGGCCCGACAGCGGCACGGTCGAACTCCTCGGTGAACCCTTCAGCACGCTCAGCGATGCCCAGCAGACGCGTATTCGGCGTCGCTCTCTGGGCATTATCTTTCAGTTTTTCAATCTGGTGCCAACGCTGACGGTGGCCGAGAATCTGCACTTACCGCAGCAGTTGAATGGCCTGGCCTTTAATGCGCGCCACATCGATCGGCTGCTGCAATCCTTGGGTGTCTTGCATACCCGCGAGCATTTTCCCGAGCAGTTATCTGGCGGCGAGCAGCAGCGGGTCGCCATCGCCCGGGCGTTGATTCACCAGCCTGCGATTGTGCTGGCCGATGAGCCGACTGGCAGTCTGGACGAAGCCAGTGCCGAGGTGGTGAACGAACTCCTGTTCGACCAGGCGCGTCAACAGGGCAGTACCTTGCTGCTGGTGACACATAACCCGGCCCTGGCGCGGCGTGCCGACCGGGTCCTGCAGTTACATCAAGGGCGGTTGGTGCAGCAAGGGAGGTTGGTGCAGCAAGGGAGGTTGGCCGCTGACGATAACGGTGCGACATGAACTTGATTCTGCTGGCCTTTGTTCGCCACTATCTGCGTCACCCCTGGATGCTGGGTACCCTGTTGTGCGGTGTCGTGCTGGGTGTAACCGTGGTCACGGCCGTCGAACTGACCAATCACAGTGTGCGTGCCAACCTGGCGCAGGCCAATGCACAGTTATTAGGGCGTTCGACCCACCGAATCCTGGCGGATAAGCCGATCGATGAGGCATTGCTGCGACAGCTACGTACCGACGCGGGCATCGAGGCGGAGCCAGTACTGCAGCGTTACCTGCGTGTCGGCGCTGCCGACGGACCGTTGTTCCAGTTGATCGCGGCCGATAGCCTGCGCCCGTCGCGCGCGGGGCAAGGTCGTAGCGAGGTCGTCAGCGATCCGGCGTCTCTGATCACCACGCCGAACAGTGTGCTGATCGGCGCCATCAGTGCCCGGCGACTAGGAATCGAACGCGGGGCATCGCTGTCGGTTCAGCGCGGTGAAGGCGAGGTCGTGTTGCAGGTCATCGGCGTTCTGGGGGCTGACGATGACCGGCGTTTCAGCCAGCTGTTGATCATGGATATTGGCTGGGCCCAGCGGTTGTTTGGTCAAGCCGGACAGCTCGATGCACTCGACCTGGTCCTGCAGCCTGCACAGGTTGATCGCGTTCGGGCGCTGCTGCCGGCCGGCCACTATCTGGTCGATAGCCAGGCGATGCGGGCCAGCGGGGAGGGCATAGCCGATGCGCTGTTGTTTAACCTGTCAGCGTTAAGCCTGTTAGCGCTGCTGGTGGGTCTGTTACTGGTGTATAACACCCTGACATTTTCGCTGTTGCAGCGTCAGCCATTGTTCGGACAACTGCGTTGTTTAGGCGTGACGGCAGGGCAGCTCTATCGATATATCATGCTGGAATTATTGCTGTTAAGCGTCGTTGGTTGTCTTGGCGGGCTTTGGGTTGGCGTCCTACTGGCGGATCAGCTGTTGGTGCTGGTGACCCGCACCGTGAATGATCTCTACGCTGTTAGTCCCCTGCAGAGCCTGGTCCTGACGCCGAAAAGTCTGCTGCTGGGGTGTTTGGCCGGTGTTGGCGGTGTGATCCTTGCCGGGTTGCTGCCGGCCCGGCGCGTGGTGCAAGGCGCCGCGCATCCCAGCCGCTTGCGCATCACCCAGGAGTGGCATGCCCGGCAGCGGTTACGGCACGCATTGTGGTGGGTTCCGGGTTTGGTGCTGAGCGCGTGGTTGATCTTGGTTTGGCCCGGTTCCGGGCTGGAAGCGGGCTTTGCTGCGCTGACCCTGTTGCTGCTGGCCGGTTTGCTCGTGGTGCCTGGGCTGCTGCGGTTGTTCGTATCAGGCGCAGCCGGATTCCTGGCGGGCAGCAAACGGCGAGGGCGTACGGGGCTGCTGTTAATGGCGCTGCGTGAGTGCAGCCGGGGACTGAGCCGGACCGCCATTGCCGTGCAGGCCCTGACACTGGCGATGGCGGCGACCGTCGGTATCGCGTTGTTGATCGGCAGTTTTCGCCTGACGCTCACCGACTGGCTGCAGCAACGACTGAGCGCCGATATTTATCTGACGGTGCGCTCGGTGGTCCCCGATGCCCCGCAGGCATTACCAACTACGTTGTTGCAGGCGGCGGCTGCGCAGCCGGAGGTGCAGGCTATCTCGACCGCTCGCCGCCGTGAGGCGCAGATGGCCGGCCACCGGTTTATGTTGCTGAGCCGTGCGTTACCAGCTGCGGCGCGCCAAGGGTATCGGTTTATCGGTGCGGACGCGGCGGCTGTCTGGGCGCGGTTTGATCAGCCCGGTGGCATACTGGTTTCCGAGCCGCTCGCCCGTCGCTTGGGTCTGCAGCGTGCCGATGTCCTGCGCATCGATGGCTTTGCGGATCCTTTCCAGGTCGCCGGCATCTATTACGACTACGGTTACGAACAGGGACGCGCCATCGTGCCGGCCGTGCCGCCGTCGGACCCCGAGGCGACCGGGCCGCGTCGCGCCGGACTTTATCTGCATGATGGTGCCAGCGTGGTGGCGCTGATCGATTGGCTGAACCGGCAGCCCGGTGCCGAGAACGTACGGGTTGTGGACGCCGAAGGGTTGCTGGCGCGTTCGCTGGCGATCTTTGAGCGCACCTTCTTGGTGACTGAAGTACTGCGTGTGTTAGCGCTGTTGGTGGCGTTTGTCGCGATGTTATCGGCGCTGTTGTCGGTACAGATGGAACGGCAGCCGGAGATGGCGCTGTACCGAGCGTTGGGCTTCAGTGCCTGGGAACGCACGCGCTTGCTGTTATATCAGGGGGTGATACTCGGTGGCGTGTGCGGGTTGGCCGCTATCCCGATGGGATTGCTGCTGGCCTGGGGGCTGATCGACCTGATCCAGCTGCGCGCCTTCGGTTGGACGCTGTTTTACCGAATAGACCCGCTGCAACTGGTCCAAGCGCCATTTTTGGCCATGCTGACGGCCTTCTTGGCCACGCTCTACCCCGCGTGGCGGCAGTGGCAAGGGGTTCCCCGCCGCGGCTCTGGCCGGCTCTCGGTGTCGAGCGCCTCGGCCGCTGCCGCTAAAAAACGCTGAGAGCCTGCCTGTGGCCTAGTGTCTATGAACATGCGCCTATCAGCGCGTGCCTATGAAGGCCTGTTTATGAAAAGGAGGGCAATGAAAAGAGACTCGATGAAAAAAAGCTCAAGGAACGTCGGTGGCGCATCACGGTGGCGACGTATGCGCCCAGGGCGGTTGGGTGCCGCGCTGCTTGTCCTGCTCGTTGGGGCTGGGGCCTGGGTGTATTGCCTACCGACCCCGCCGTCAGCGCTGTCCGGTGTCGGGCCTAGCGAAGAGGGTGCGCGCTTTTCGCTCGGACAGTTACTGGGTAACGCGCCGCAACAGGCGGGCTTTGAACAGGCGGACTTTGAACAGGCAAAGCCAGGCCAGCCACTGGTTTTCCCCAGGGATCACGGCGAGCACCCGGGGTTTCACCATGAATGGTGGTACCTGAGCGCAAACGTGCAGGAGATCCGCCCCCCGTTTCGCCGCTTTGGCTTACAGTTAACCCAGTTCCGTTTTGCCCTGGCGCCGCTGTCGCAGGCGGACGGCGCTCCTACAAATAATCACTGGCTACGTCCCCAGGTCTATATGGGGCACCTGGCCATCACCCACGTACGTGCCGGCGAGCACCGGCGAGCAGAGCGTTTCAGTCGTCCCGGTGCCGGACTGGCGGGTGTTGGCGGCTCGCCGCTGCGTATCTGGTTGGAAAACTGGACGCTGGAGGCCGAATCGCCCGGGTCCCTCGTGCCACTGCGCTTACAGGCCGACGATGCCGGCACGGGGATCGGTGCACGCTTGCAATTACGCGCCCTCAAGCCGCGGGTATTGCAAGGGGACGCGGGTCTGAGTGTCAAAAATAGCCGGGGGGACGCCTCCTATTATTATTCGTACCCGCGCCTGAGCGCCCGTGGTCGCCTGAATTGGGACGGCGAAGCGATAGAGGTGGCCGGGCTGGCCTGGTTCGACCATGAATGGAGCAGTAACAGCCTGAGTGCCGAGCAGGCGGGTTGGGACTGGTTCAGCCTGCAGTTGGACAGCGGTGAAGAGTTGATGTTTTATCGCTTTCGTAATCGAGATGGGCGCGAAGGTCTCAGTCACGTGGTGCTGATTGACCCGCAGGGGCTACCCCGGCCGGTTGCTCGCCAGGCATTACAGTTTGAAACGCTTGGCGAGTGGCGCAGCCCCTCCGGGGTGACCTACCCGGCACGCTGGCGGTTGCAGATCGACACATTGGGCGTTGATATTCAGGTCAAACCGCTGCTGGCGGATCAGGAGATGGATCTGTCGGTTCGCTACTGGGAAGGCGCCGTTGCTGTCAGTGGCTCGCACCAGGGCTATGGCTATGTTGAATTGGCGGGTTACGAATAGCAAATAAGGCGCTGGGGCTACGAATAAGACGCTGGGGCTAGGAATAAGGCGTTGCTTGTTACGAATAACGAGTGACGCAGGCGGCGGATGGGTCATCGCAGCGCAAAGGCCGGGTGCTCACTCGCGTTTCTGCTCGTGTTGGGGGAGGGCCGCGTCCCCGGCGTTGACCGTTATGCCCCGCTAAGACATTACGGCCTTCCCCACAGCTGCTGCAGGCGTGTGTCCCGTCCACAGCTGTCATGATAAAAACGATGCTGGAGCGGATTACGGCGGTGGTAGTCCTGATGATAGGACTCGGCAGCGGTGAACCGCGTGGCGTCGAGAATCTCGGTGGTTACCGCTAGCCGACGGCTCTTTATAAGATGTTCTTTGCTGGTTAACGCCATTTTTCGCTGTTCGGGGCTGTGGGTGAAGATGCCTGAACGGTACTGCGGGCCTCGGTCGCAGAACTGGCCGCCATCATCGGTCGGGTCAATGTTGCGCCAGAAATGTGCCAGTAAGCCTGCGTAAGAAATAACCTCGGCATCGTACACCACCTCGACCGCCTCGCGGTGACCGCTTTTCCCCTGTGATACCAAATAGTAATTAGGGCGCGCCAGATCGCCGCCGATAAAGCCATTGGTGGTACTTTTTACCCCGTCCAGTGCGTCGAATAACTGTTCCATGCACCAGAATCCGCCCCCGGCAAAGGTCGCTGTCTGCAGGGTTGCGGAGGTAGCCGAACCGATGCTCGATAACAGAATAAGGGTACTCAGCACGAAACGATTGACCGGCATGGTAACACTGTCTCCTTATAATTATCGGGTTGCCGGATTGGACCCTGGCATCGGCAAAAGGTTTTGTGCGATGCGTGTTTTCGCCGGCTATGCTTTGGTGGCGGCTGTTGATAAGCAGGCCGTCAACCGACAATATTGCGTGGAGGGCAGTGGGGTGAAGCATGCGCGTTTTTCGATTGGCCAGTTGGTACGGCACCAGCTGTTTGATTACCGCGGTGTGGTCGTCGATGTCGACCCCTGTTTTATGCTGAGCGAGCAATGGTACCAAGAAATGGCAAAAAGCCGTCCGCCCAAGGATCGGCCCTGGTATCGGGTCCTGGTTCATAACGCCGTACACGAGACCTACGTTGCCGAGAGAAACCTGGGTGACGATGACAGCGGCGAGCCCATCAAGCATCCCGACGTTGAGCATTATTTTACCGACTTTGGCGCCGGTCGCTACCGGGCAAAAGGCCCGCGCAATTGAGACCACGGACTGGCGGGGTGCCTATGACCCCCATAGGCCTTGAGTACGCGATATTGGGACCTGACACATGGATAAAAGACGGGCGCAGCTGAAGGTATTGTTGTTGCAGATTCGGGATGAAAGCCAGACCCGGCGTGAGGAGGTTGAAAGTTTTGCCCGCTTTTGCCGGCTCGAACCCGATCAGTTTACGGTTCTGAACGTGTTTGATACCCCCGTCTTTGACGTCTCGGTTGTGACGGGTTTTGATGCTTTGTTCGTGGGTGGGTCCAGTGAAGCCAGCGTCTTGGAACCGGAGCGTTACCCTTTTCTAGCCGCCTGCCAACGCCTGTTGCGTGATTGCATTCGGCTTAAACGGCCGGTTTTTGCGTCTTGCTTCGGCCATCAACTGGCCATTATGGCGCTGGGTGGGCGGATCATTCATGATCAGCGCGACTTTGAGATGGGGACTATCGGGGTCCGCGTCACGAAGGCGGGGCGCGAGGATATTCTATTTCAGGATACCCCGGATCCTTTTCAAGCGGTATCGGTGCACCGCGAACGGGCGACGGCACTCCCCCCCGGCTGTACGTTACTGGCCTACACCGCGGCCTGCACCCACGCGTTTCGGGTCGATGGCGCCCCTTTCTGGACCACCCAGTTCCACCCGGAGGTGTCAAAGTCCATTTTGATAGAACGACTGACCGTTTTTAAGGAAAAGTACACCGACGGTGACGATCATCTGCAAAAAGTGCTGGATAACGCCGTGGAAACGCCGGAATCTAATCGATTATTGGAGAAGTTTGTCGATCGGGTATTGCTGGGAGTATCGCCGGTACAGGCGTAATTAGTGGCGCAGTCAGGAACGCCAGGCAAGTCCGGGTACAGACATCGATGTCGCACAAGATTAACCACGGAATACGTTGTCTTGCCCGAGGTTGTATCGTTCACTGGCGGCACGTTCACGGAACGAGAGTATTAGCGAAATGATTCAAGCCCCCCTTCCCGACCATGAAGAGAGTCGTCTGCGTAAACTGCATGAGTTGGGTATTTTGGATACGCTGGAAGAGCAGGCCTATGATGACCTGACCCGATTGGCGGCAGAAATTTGCGGCACGCCCATCTCCCTGGTCAGTCTGGTTGATCGACATCGACAGTGGTTTAAATCCCATCACGGCCTGGATGCCCGCGAAACGCCTCGGGAGTTTGCCTTTTGTGCCCATGCGATCCTCGGCACCGAGGTGTTCGTGGTCGAAGACTCCAGCAAAGATGAACGTTTTTTTGATAACCCCCTGGCGACCGATAAACCGCATGTGGTTTTTTATGCCGGCGCACCGCTGATCATGAGCGATAACCATCGGCTGGGGACGCTTTGCGTCATTGGTGACAGCCCGGGAACGATCACCGCCGCCCAGAGAGAATCGTTACAAGCGCTGGCGAGGCAGGTGGTCAGTCAGCTCGAGCTGCGCCTGAAATTGAAAGAACTCGAGGTACTTGACCACAGCAAAGATGAGTTTATCTCCATGGTCAGCCACGAGTTGCGCACCCCCTTGACGGCGATTTTTGGTTCGCTGTCCTTGCTGGTCAATGATAAGGCCGGTGATTTAGGCGCGCTGCCGCGTAATTTGGTGGAGATATCGCACCGCAACGCCGAGCGTCTGATCCGATTGGTCAACGACATTCTCGACAGCGCCAAACTGGAGTCGGGTACGTTTGATCTCGAGCTGCACGACGTCGACCTGGTTGAACTGCTGCCCAAAGCACTGGCGTTGAATGAGCCCTATTGTCAGCGTCTCAATGCGCGCGTAACGCTGGACTGTGGCGGGCATGCTCGGGTGCTGGTGAATGCCGATGAGCAGCGACTCTTGCAGGTGATGAGTAATTTGATCTCTAACGCCGCCAAGTTTGGTCTGGATGGTGATGTGATTCAGATGGAACTGGCTGTTGTGCATGGGCTTGCCGAGGTGCGTGTCACCGATCACGGCGCCGGGATCCCTTACGATAAGCAGCACTTGTTATTTAAGAAATTTAAGCAGTTAAGCACCCAGGAACACAACAAGGCCCCCGGCACGGGTCTTGGTCTGAATATCTGTAAGAGTATGATCGAACTGCAACACGGCACGATCGACTGTGAATCGATCCCGCATGAGAAAACCACGTTTTTCTTTAGGCTGCCGATAGTGACGACGGGATAGGCTGTCTAGCCCTGTTCTAGCCCTGTTCTAGCCCTGTTCTAGCCCTGTTCTAGCGCTGATGTTGCGTTCGGATTGCCCAGAAACAACAAAACCGCTGCTGTGTAGACAGAGCGGTTTAGGGGGGCCGGTTGTTACCGGAAGCTAGCCAGAGCGTTAGGCTTTTTCCTGCTCTTGCGGGCTAGCCTTTTCCTGTTCGTTATCTTTCTCTTCACCGCCGCAAGAACCGCAACAACTCATGGGATAACCCTCTTCTGGTATGGAATAGGCCGCTAGAATATCCCCGTTGCCGGAGGTTGTCCTTGATGATGATCAAGAACAAGCCCCTTGGCGGTTAACACCGCTTGTGGCCAATATGTCGCAGGGCTTCGCTCATAAGGCTCATGCGTTCTGCTGCAAAGGCTGGACCGGGAAGTTTTGTTGATAAAGCCGGTAGATCAGGGCCCAACCCCAGATACTTAGTGGGATGAGCAGCGCATGCTTCAGTACAATGGCGTCCCAGTCCGGCCGGTCTCCCCCCCCTAGCAGGTAGGGAATTAACTGCGCGCTGCCGAGGGTCAAGGTTAACCAGATCGATAATGAAGGGAGTATTTTTGTTGCCATGCCATGGGTCAGTCGATAGCTGGTCTTGAGGGCATGCAGTGGTGGTTGGTTATGCAGCAGAATAAAAAATTCGCTAAAAAGCAATTTGTAGCCCAGATAGAGCCCAGGCAGGATCAACAGCATGAATCCCCCCGCAACCGCCAGCGTCATGATGAGATTGGCGATCACCAGCGGTACGAGCCGCTGTATGGCCCGTCCCAGAGCCTCTGCCACGCTGATCGGCTGCGCAATGGCGGCCTGGTGGATAAATAACAGTGCGGCGGCGAACTGAATCACTCCCAACGTCATCAGAATACCGCCCTGGATCATACCGGACGTGCCTTCGGGTTCACTGCCATAGCGATGGGAAAGTTCTAGAATGAATTCAGGCAGGTTGTAAACCAGAGCAATCAACAGCAGTGGCTGCGCATGACAACGGGCAAAATAGTACGCTTCTTTCAGAGGTGTCAGCATGGCTTGGTCTTGGGGTTCCTTGATGGGAAAATGATTTGCCCGACGTCATGTAGACCCGGCAGTGAGCATCGTTTTATTTCGCAGGTTTGGGGCATCCTAAACGCAGCGGGCGAAATTGCCAAGCGTGCCCGCTTCCTCTGAACCATCCCCGTGCCGGTGCTTCAGCGTCTATAAGAGCCCCTCGTTAACCGTCACACCACAGGAGGCCGCTATGGTTGGCATTTGTAAATATGCGGGGCAGACGATATAAAGAGCTCTACGGCACCGTATTAACCGGGCCTCTATTGATCTGGATCTTCCCTAACCGCCGTGGATAACAGGTATCCTGTGTTAACCTTTTTGTATGCTTAGCCGCTGTCTGCCAGGCGGGGCGTGACAGCGTTATCGGCAACTAAGCCAGAATGAGACGGACAGATGCAGTTCAATGAATTATTTGTGATGGTGGTCGAGCCTTCTCGTATGCAGCAGCGTGTTATCGGCAAGCTGCTGGCCAAGGTCGGCATTGACGCCGTGCAATACTGTAGCACCGCCGGGGACGCCTTGACTCGGATGGTCGAGGGACAGCCTGATATTGTTATCTCCGCGTTTTATCTTCCCGACATGACCGGCGCCGATCTAGTCAAAGCGATGCGTGACAATCCCGTTTTGCAGGAACTGGCGTTTATGCTGGTATCCAGTGAGACCCAGTTCCGCTATCTCGATCCGGTTAAACAATACGGCGCAACGGCGATTTTGCCGAAGCCTTTTAGCCGTTCTCAGCTAAAAACAGCGTTGAATACCACGGTACATAGTCTGACTGAAGAGAGTGGTGTGGCGACGGAGTTTGATCCGGAGCTGCTGCGGGTTCTGGTGGTGGACGACAGCAATATGGCGCGGCGTTTTATCATCAAGGTGCTGCAGGGGCTGGGGATTCGACACTTCACCGAAGCCCATGATGGTGCCGAGGCGCTGGCGATTATTGCAGAAAGTTACTTTGATCTGGTCGTGACCGATTACAATATGCCCAATGTGAACGGCTATGAACTGACTCAGCAGATCCGCACCCGGAGTGTCCAGCAATCGGTACCGATTATGATGGTCACCAGCGAAGAGAATGAAGGCCGCTTGTCGGCGGTGCAACAGGCCGGTGTTTCGGCGATCTGCGATAAGCCGTTCGAGCTGGAAACGGTCCGTGAACTGCTTGGGCGGCTGTTAAATGAAGCGTAATGGTGGCGAACCGTTGCCGATAATCACCGATAAGTTGGATTTTTCATGCTAGGTAAACTGCTAATTACGGCCTTGGTTATTATCGGTTGCCTGGTCTATCTGCGCCTGCGTCAGGCCGGACCGCTTCTGGTGTCTGATGGCCCAGGCAGAGGGCAACGGCGTCTCTGGGGCGCGTTGGCACTGGCGATTGTGCTACTGATGATCGGCGGGTTTATTTTTCAACTGAATAACACCGATAAACAGTCCCGTAGTTTGATGGATGTACGGGTGGTTAATGCCATCACCGGTGAATCGACCCATTACCAAGCCTTCGATGATGCTATTCAAGGGCGCAGTTTTACCACCGTTGAGGGGGTGCAGATTCGCATAGCCGACAGTGAACGGCTGGAATTTGTCTTATCGCAGTAGTGCAGTTTTGATGAAATGGTTACCGGGTCGGTGGGGTGATCACCGTCGAATTAATAGAAGGAGTGCAGTGTGGAAATGGTCTTAATCGGTGTTGTTTTAGCCTTGGCTGCCGGGTATTTGGCGGGGCGAGTACAGACCAGCATGACGTTGGGGGCGTTCAAGGGAAAGCTGGAGAGCGATACCGCGCATTATCTGGCGCAGCTGGAGGAGCGCAACCAGTCTTACGAGGCTTACCGCAACCGGATGGAGTCGCTGCAAGACCAGTACCGGCAGAGTCAGCAGGACGCGAAGCTGGCCCGCGGTGAGCTCGAGCAGTTAAACGGCTTTCTGCTCCAGTCCAAGCGGGACTTCGATGAATTACGCGAAAAATCCATCAAACTGCGCGATCGCATCGACCCCCTGGAAGTGCTTAATTTTGATTTGCGTACCGAGAAAACCGGACTCAGTGCGCAAGTGGACGCGCTTCAGCAGCAGCTGAATGAAGTTGAGCGAGCGCACCAGCGACTGAATGAACGGTTGCAGACGGCGCTGACCGAAAAGGGTGCGTTGCAAGCAGAGGTTTATGCGCGGGACCGGGAGGTTTTAAGCCTGAGTAACCGATTGCAGGATTTGCAGAACCGCGATGAGAGTACCGAATTAACGTTGGCGCAGATGCGAACCACGCGGGACGAGATGGCTCAGCGGCTGGCAAAAGCCGAAGGGCAGCTGCATCTGACCGAGGAGTTGCGCCAGACGCTCAAAGGTGTGATCGCTTCGGCCACCTGTGAATCCTGACTAAGGTGGTTTAGAGTCTGTTTCTAGCGACCCGGCGCAGGGTAACAACCGCACAGTATTAGAGATGAACAATGTCAAAACGTAGTAAAAATGACGGCGGATTAGTCTACTCAACGGAATTCGGTCGCCTGTGCCCGGGTTGCGATCAGCCGGTGGCGGCGTGTTGCTGCTCGGATCAGGCGATACCCGCCGGTGATGGTGTGGTGCGCCTTAGCCGTGAGACGAAGGGACGTAAGGGCAAAGGTGTAACCTTGATTAGCGGCGTTGCCTTGCCGAACGATGCGTTAAAAACGCTGGCTAAGGAGCTAAAGCAGCGTTGCAGCACCGGCGGTGCGGTGAAAGATGGGGTCATTGAGATACAAGGCGACCAGCGTGAGCTGCTGTTGGTTGAGCTGACCAAGCGCGGCTTCACGGTTAAAAAATCCGGGGGCTGAGCGGTCTACGTCAGCAGTGCTGACTGAATCGACAAGGCGATTAACCGGGCCTCAACATACCGATCCGTTCGGTCTTTTGCTAACGGCAAGACCGGCGCATGTCCGCCCTTGTCTCACGGCGGTTCATCCATGGACCGCCTATTAAGGCGACATTTTTTGCGCGCTAATAGGTTAGCTGCCTTAATAAATCAGGCAAGGCCATGATCGGGGCCCGGATGTGGGCTGTTAGACGGTTTTTACATTGGATTTTCGTAGCTAGGATGCTTTTCAAATAATGCCCGTTTTTCAAATGCCAGCGGCCATCAAGGCCATCAAATCTCTGCTTCGCCGGTTACCGGTGCTGCCTGTTACGTTGTCTTCTCGATCCTACTGGCCGTTGCTGATGCCATTGATTCTTTATCTCGGCGCACAGGGGCTTTATCACTGGCGCGCACAGCAGGGATTTCTGGCGTTAATTGAGGCCTTAAATCCGACACTACGGGTTGAAATGGAGGGGTTTAATCCGACGTTTGATGGACGACTCCGAATTGCTTCGCTGCGACTGTTTTCTGACTCTGACTCTGACGAAGCGCTGTTGGCGGTTCGCGGGCTGGCGTTGGACGGCGGCAATTGGCAGCCGCTCTTGACGATGCTGTCGCCGCAAGATGCGTTGCCTGAGCAACTTACATTGACCGCCGCTCGCTTGCAGCTTTCGCCGGCGCGCCTGACGGGGTTTGGTGATGCGTTGGCCTTGATGCAATGCGCGACAGAAATACCCGGTTGGCAGGGTGACGCTCGAGGGCTTGAGGTCGATCTTCGGGGGACGTATCAGTTTGATGCGGATTCCGGTTATACACGCGTTACTGCAACGCTGACGTCTGAAAACCTCAGCGAGCTGAGCGTGGCGTTTGTGCTGGCGGTTAATCATCGCCAGCCGGGTTGGCAGGATTTGATCAATCCCGATAATGGTTGGGCAGGAGGCCGTCTGGCGCTTACGCCTGTTGCGCCGCTGTTTGCGCAGCGTTGTGCGGCGAACGTGGGCATGTCGGTTCGGGACTACATGAAGGTCCATATGACGGGAATTGAGCGTTTTTCTACGCGCCAGGGCTGGGTGTTAGGACCTCGCTCAGCGTCGGCGCTGCAGCGCTTTTATATAGGCGCCAGAGGGCTGTCTATCGTGATCGATCCGCAGGTCATCGTCCCGCTGGCGCGTCTGGCAGCGCAGGATGCCCCGGCCCTGCTGGCAGGCCATACAACACAATTGCTTTCCGGCGAACGGGACCTGGGACCACTGGATCTTTCCTGGCGGCTTTCGCAGCCGGGCGACCATTTACCCAAGGCGATCGCATCACTGGAAACGGTGGTGCGGGAGGCTAAAGAGCAGCCGTTGACCCCGCAGGAGTATGTGGCTCTGGCGGCTACGGCAACGTCTGTCGCCGTGGGGGCGGCTGTGGAAAAGGTTGTGGGAGCCGTTGTGGAAAAAACGATGGTGGGAAGCACGGTTATGGAAAACATGACGGTTGTGGAA
Organism: Motiliproteus sp.; assembly: GCA_041586615.1. Taxonomy (GTDB): domain Bacteria; phylum Pseudomonadota; class Gammaproteobacteria; order Pseudomonadales; family Balneatricaceae; genus Motiliproteus. The sequence goes on from JBFGZS010000011.1 coordinate 34,020, forward strand.
AAAGCGACGGATGAAAAAGCACGCGTGGAAACGGAGCCGGTGCAAACATCGGTCGCAGTGCCTCGTGGTGCATTACCGCAGGCAACCATGCCAGCGCCGTTACCGGCGTCGGAATTTGCCGGCAAGGCAACGGCAAAACCAGCAGAGAGCCGCGAACCGTCGCGGCTGTCATCACCTTATGTGGCGGAGAAACCTCCCGCAGAACCGGTATCCCGTTATCGGCGTACGCCCGTGGGGCGTTTAATTCAGCACGTCGGTGAGCCGGTCAGATTTATAACCACTAATGGTCGAACCATCGAAGGCGAATTGCGTTGGGTGCGCGGTGATGTCGCCGAAGTCTCGCAGCAGATTGGCACGGGGTGGGCGCAGCTACCGGTACGGATCAGCCGCATAGACAGGTTTTACAGTTATCGCTGAAGGGAGGGGGCGTGGTCGCTGCCATGGACGTTGAGGTTCAGGTTAGGCATAGAAATAAAAAAGGAGCCTGAGGCTCCTTTTTCATGGACAGGGCCCGCCACCGCGGGCCGCGTCGGGTGTTAGCGCTCGACAACCAGGGCAGTACCCATGCCACCACCGATGCACAATGTCGCCAGGCCTTTCTTGGCGTCGCGACGGCCCATTTCATGCAGCAATGAAACCAGGATACGACAGCCGGATGCACCGATGGGGTGGCCCAGCGCGATGGCGCCGCCGTTGACGTTGACTTTCGTGGTATCCCACTCCAGATCCTGGTTTACCGACATGGCTTGGGCGGCGAAAGCTTCGTTTGCTTCGATCAGATCCAGATCGTCAACATTCCAGCCGGCCTTCTTCAGGGCGTTCTGGGTGGCACAGATTGGGCCGGTACCCATGATGGCTGGATCAACCCCGGCACTGGCGTACGCCTTGACGGTTGCCAGCGGTGTCAGGCCCAGTTCTTTGGCTTTCTCCGCGCTGCAGACGATAACTGCGGCTGCGCCGTCATTGATGGTCGAAGAGTTACCGGCGGTAACGGATCCATCTTTTTTGAAGGCGGGGCGCAGTTTACCCAGTGCGGCGGCGGTTACGCCGGCACGTGGCTGTTCGTCACGTTCAAATACAACCGGATCACCCTTACGCTGCGGGATAACAACCGGGATGATCTCGTCGTTAAAACGGCCTGCTTCCAAGGCCGCGGAGGCTTTGTTCTGCGACGCGGCGGCAAATTCATCCTGTGCTTCACGGGAGAAGCCGTATTTATCGACGATATTCTCGGTCGTGATACCCATGTGGTAGTTATTGAACGCATCCCACAGGCCATCGTTGACCATGGTGTCGACCATGTTCCAGTTGCCCATCTTCATGCCGTTACGTGATTTAGGCAGGTAGTGACCCGACTGGCTCATGCTTTCCTGACCACCGGCGATGATCATGTCGGCATCGCCCAGGCGAATCGCCTGCACAGCCATTTGCACGGTTTTCAGGCCGGAGCCGCAGACTTTGTTGATGGTGAGCGCAGGGGTCGAGTGAGGTAGACCGGCATTGATAGCCGCCTGACGGGCGGGGTTTTGACCACAGCCCGCGGTCAGGACTTGTCCCAGGATTACTTCGTCAATCTGCTCGGGAGCGATGCCGCTCTTTTCCAGCAGACCCTTGATTACAATGGTGCCGAGTTCAGCGGCGGTCAGACCGGCCAGAGCGCCGTTGAATGCACCGATTGCGGTACGGCCGGCGGCTACAATTACTGCATCACGCATAGTACTTATCATCCTTAAATGAGGGGGTCAGAAGACCAAGAATAGTGAAATACGCGTCATACTGCAATTGCGTAATGCAATTGCCGAATAGACGATTGCCCGTCGTCCTGATGCAGGGCGTGGTTAGGATCAGCGGTTGAAGGCCAGGTTGTCGATCAGGCGCGCACGGCCGAGATAGGCGGCAGCCAGAATAACCAGCTGTCGATCATCCGGCCGGGCGGATTGCAGATCGTGTTGGCGGCACACTTTGATGAAGTCGGGTCTGAAACCCACTGCCTCGAGGTTAGCCTTGGTTGTTGCCTCCAGTGCCGGGTAGTCCTGTTCGCCGGCGCCGATCTGTGCCGCAAGTTTCTGCAGTTCGGCGTGCAGGGTGGGGGCGATAATACGCTCTTGCGCGCTCAGGTAGCCGTTGCGCGAGCTCAGGGCCAGGCCCTGTTCATCACGAATGGTCGCTACGCCGATAATCTCGACGGGCAGCGACAGGTCACGGGTTAGCTGGCGAATCACGGTCAGTTGCTGATAGTCCTTTTCGCCGAAGAAGGCGCTGTCAGGCTGCACGATACCAAACAGCTTGGTGACCACGGTGGCAACACCGCGAAAGTGACCGGGACGACTCGCGCCGCAGTGAATATCCGAGAAGCCGGGCACTTCAACCTGGGTTTGAAGGCCGGTGCCATCCGGGTACATCTCCTGAGCGTTGGGTGCGAACAGCAAATCGCAGCCCGCTGCGGCAAGTTGCGCCTGGTCGGCCTCGAGCGTACGCGGGTAGCTGTCGAGGTCTTCGTTGGCGCCGAACTGCAGGGGGTTGACAAAAATACTCGCCACCACGAAGTCGCTGTGCTGCTTAGCGGTCTCAGCCAGACAGATATGTCCGCGGTGCAGGTTGCCCATGGTCGGGACAAAGCCAATGCGCTGTCCCTTCAATTTATGCGCCCGGATGATCTGGCGTAGTTCGGCGATAGTATGAACAGTCTGCATCAGGCGAATCCGTGCTCGGCGGCGGGGAAGGTCTTATTGTGCACTGCATCGATATAGGCTTTCAGTGCTTCCTGCGGGGTGCGGCATTCGGTCATGAAGTTTTTAACAAAGCGCGGCTGGCGTCCCGAGCTCAGGCCGAGCATATCGTGCAGTACCAGGACTTGACCGTCGGTGTCCGCGCCTGCGCCAATACCGATCACCGGGATCGTTACCGCGTCGGTGACCGCACTGGCCAGCGGCGAGGGTACGCATTCCAGTAACAGAATGCTGGCGCCGGCGGCTTCCAGTGCTTTGGCATCTGCCAGCAGTTGCTCGGCGGCGGTTTCGTCTCTGCCCTGGACTTTGTAACCGCCCAGTATATTGACGGCTTGGGGGGTCAGGCCCAGATGCGCGCAGACCGGTATGCCACGCTGTGCGAGCAACGTGATGGTCTCGGCCAGCCAGGCGGCGCCTTCCAGCTTCACCAGGTGTGCGCCGGCCTGCATCAGTTTGGCTGAGGATTGCATCGCCTGCTCGGGGGTGGCATAGCTCATGAAGGGCAGATCGGCCATGATCAGCGAGCCACGGTTGCCCCGCGCCACACAGGTGGTGTGGTAGGTCATCTCTTCAAGCGTGACCGGCAACGTGCTGTCATGTCCCTGCAGTACCATGCCCAGGGAGTCGCCGACCAGGATCACTTCCACGCCTGCCTCACTGACAAGCTGAGAAAAGCAGGCGTCATAGGCGGTCAGGCAGCCAAATTTCTTGCCCTCTTGCTTGAGCGCCGCGAGGGTATGAAGCGTTGTTGTTTTCATAGGCATCTGTGCTGTCTGGTTACTGGAAACCGCATAAGGTTATGCAGAAAGGGCAATTATACCCCGAGCTGTTCCAATGTGCCCAGTGGGCAGTTTTTGAGCAGTTGGATCAGCGGTGTGCCATCGGGAAGCTGCAGTGTGGGTGTCAGCTCCGCGAGCGGATAGAGGACGAAGCTGCGGGTGTGCATCCAGGGGTGCGGAACCTGCAGGCGGGGGGTGTCGATCACCTGGTCCGCGTACAGCAGCAGATCAAGGTCCAGCGTGCGAGGCCCCCAGTGCTCGAGTCGGACGCGGCGCTGGTCCTGTTCGAGCTGCTGTAGACGGTCCAGCAGCGCCTCGGGCGCCAGTGTGGTGCCGAGCATAGCGACCGCATTGATGTAATCCGGCTGATTGGGTGGCCCGACCGGATCGCTGCGATAGAGGCTGGAGTGGTGCAGCAGCTGGCATTCGGGTAGTGCCCGCAGGGCTTGCAAGGCGTGCTCGACCTGCCTGCGGGGCTCGTCCAGGTTGCTTCCCAGGCCGATGTAGCAGACCTTGTCGCGACCTTCAACCTGCATTGTCTGGCCTGCAGGAGCCACTGGGCTAGTCATTGTTGCCTGTTGCCGGCTTGCTGCGGCGGCGTCGACGGCGACGCTTGGGTGTCCGGCTCTCGTCGTTATCGTTACCGTGCTCACGCTCGGCGTGTTGCGGGTAGTTGGTTGTGGCGGGGGCATGGTCCAGCTGGTATTGCGTCCACCACTCGCCGAGTCCGTCCAGATCTTCACCGGCGATCTCGCGCATCAGCAAGAAGTCATAGGCGGCCCGGAAGCGTGGGTGTTCAAAGGTCTGTTCAGGGCGGCGGCCGGTACGGCGTGGCAGGCGTAACTGCAGCTCCCAAATTTCGCGCATGGGCTGCGAAAAGCGGCGTGGTATCGTCGTCGACTGAATCTGCTCCAGAATGATCTCTTGTGACGCCTGGTGCAGGGCAGGGACGGCAGGTAGTCCTTTGGCCTGCAACGCGCCCATACGGCGCTGCATCGGGTGCCAGAGCAGCGCGGCATAGATGAATGCCGGTGTGACGCTCTTGCCTTGGCGAACCCGGCTGTCGGTGCTGCGGAAAGCGGCACGCAGCAGGGCTTCGCAGTCCGGCTGTTGTTTGGGGTTCAGCTCAAACAGTTGTAGCGCATGTTCGGTGGCGGGAAACAGGATGCCGAACAGCTCAAATTCGCGCAGTAGTTCGAAGGTCGTTTCGGCGTCGCCGGACAGAAACAGCTTTAGCACTTCTTCGAACAGTCGGGCGGCCGGGATATTTCCCAGTAGATCGGCCAGTCGTTTGATGGGCTCTTCGGTGCCGGGTTCGATGCTGAACTGCAGTTTGGCGGCAAAGCGCACGGCGCGCAGCATCCGTACCGGGTCTTCACGGTAGCGCGCTTCCGGATCGCCGATCATACGCAGTGTGCGGTTGTTGAGGTCTTCCAGGCCGTTGGCATAGTCATGGATGGCGAAGTCCTTGACCGAGTAATAAAGGGCGTTCACGGTGAAATCGCGGCGCAAGGCGTCGTCGATGACCGTACCGTAGACGTTATCGCGTAACAGCATGCCGCCTTCGGATTGCTGGCCACTCTTATCGTTGCTGTCATGGCTGGCGCGGAAGGTCGCGACTTCGATGATCTCGCGGCCAAAGCGGACATGCACCAACTTGAAGCGGCGGCCGATCAAGCGGGAATTGCGGAACAGTTCATGCACCTGCTCCGGGTGCGCCTCGGTGGCCACATCAAAGTCTTTCGGGTGCTTGTCGAGCAGGATGTCACGGACGCAACCGCCAACCAGATAAGAATCGTAGCCGGCGTCTTTGAGACGGTACAACACCTTGAGGGCGTTATCGCTCAGTTCGCGGCGTGAAACCGGGTGCTGATCCCGGGGTATGACGCGCGGCAGGTCACTTTTCGGCGACTCAACCGGGTTAAGGACACTGGGCCGGCGACTATTCATCATAAGGATGACCAAAATGGCGGCAAAAGGCAGTAAGGCAATGATAATGCCTGTAAGGTTTGGATACATAGCTTGGGGTCTGGTTTGTTTCGGCGAGGGCGGATCATACCACCGTGGCGATGGTTAGCAAATGCGGGTTGGGTAGTCAGGGAGTATAAGAGAGCGTAAAAGAAGGATGGCTGATTGCCCGTGCTTAGTGCGAATACGTCGCGTTGTGTCAGCGATGTGTTATTTTTATTCCCGCTGACACACGTGTCGTGGTCTGTGACTAAGTTCGAACAACCAGCGTTGCCTCTGTTATTTTCATTTTTATGAGGCGGTGGCGACGGGCCTTAGGGTTGTTATTGTTATTACCGCTAGCCTGTCGTGTGTTTTCTTATTATTGACGTAATACATTGCACCACCCGTGCCAATTTTTGTTTTTTTCTTTAAAAACAGCGAGTTGGTGTTTTTTTCTGTAGGGCGCCGAGCATGATGTGTTACCTATATACCCAGTCGATTGTAACGCGAGTGTGTCGATATGTAACACAAGGGTAACACTTGCCCCCGAGGTAACACATTTCCCCGAGGTAACATAATGCCCTTGAGGTAATACATTGTCCCTGAGGTAACATAATGCCCCCCGAGGTAACATGCTATGGCGAAGGCAACGTTCGCCCGCGAAATGCCAGGGTCGGGTGCTGAGCGGGGTTACGCGTCGTTGTTAGCGGTTGCTGCGGGGGATTCCCAGGCGCTGGCGACGTTCCCACAGGGTTTTGCGGCTAATGCCCAGCTGTTTGGCGAGTTCGGTTTCGGTCATCTGATGTTGATGGTCCTCAACAAACTGCTGGAAATACGCCTCAAGGGATTGGCGGGGTGTTGTTTTGGGCTGGGGGGCTGGCGCAGGGGGCGCGGATAAGGCGCTTGTGCTGCGGTGTGCGTCGCTGTGAGGCATATCCAGACTCAGTAATTCCGGGGTGATCAGGTCGCCCTCGCTCATGATCACGGCTCTTTCGATGGCGTTTTCCAGTTCGCGGACATTGCCCGGCCATTGATAGTGACGCATCGCCTGCAGGGACGCCGGGCTGAACGCCGGCGTCTGGCAACCCATCCGGTCGCAGGTTCGCAATAGAAATTTATGGGCCAGTTCGAGAATATCATCCTCGCGCTCCCGTAACGGAGGCATGCGGATCTCCATGATATACAGGCGGTAGAACAGATCCTCGCGAAACTTACCGTTGCGGGTCAGCAGTTTAAGTTCGCGATGGGTGGCGGCGATCAAGCGGATGTCGACCTGGCGCGGGGTCACGGATCCGACGCGGCGAATTTCCCCTTCCTGAAGTACACGCAGCAGGCGAGCCTGGGCGTCCAGTGGCAGCTCACCAATTTCGTCGAGGAACAGCGTACCGCCATCGGCGGCTTCGATCAGGCCATTATGGCTGTTGACGGCGCCGGTAAAGGCACCTTTTTCATGCCCGAACAACTCTGATTCGATCAGCGTGTCGGGAATGGCCGCGCAGTTGACCGAAATCATCGGGGCCTGTGCGCGCGGGCTGAGCTGGTGGATGGCTCTTGCGGCCAGCTCCTTGCCGGTGCCGGACTCGCCTTGGATCAAGACCGTGGCGTGGGTGCGCGCGACTTTGCCGATGCGGCGCAGGAGTTCGCGCATGGACGGGCTATTACCAATGATATAGGCCACGCTGGGCACATCATCCGGTTCCTGGCCTGCCTGTACCGCCGTTGGCGCTTGCACTTGCGTTATAGGGTCTGGGGCCGGGGCCGCGGGCGTGGCGGCGGCTGCCGTTTGCTGAGCGCGGTGTTTCTTGATGAATTCGCGCACCGATGCCAGTAGTTCGTCGTGGTCAAAGGGCTTGGCGATGTAGTCGACGGCGCCTTGCTTCATGGCGTCGACCGCGGAGCGCATGCTGGCGTAGCTGGTCATGATCAGGACCGGGGTGCCCTGAGCGAGTTCGATCAGGTCGGTGCCAGGGCGGCCGGGGAGTCGCAGGTCGCTGATGATCAGGTCGTATTGATTCAGGTCGCCTTGCTGCAGCGCGAGGTCTACGGACCCCGCGTCGCAGACGTGAAACGCGTGACGTTCGAGTAGGCGGCGCAGGGCGCTGCGGATGATCGGTTCATCTTCGACGATCAAAATTGAATGCATGCGGGTCTCGAGTTGTGAATCAGTTACCACCGGCTTCAGGGAGCAGCAGGCGAACGCGCGTGCCCCTATTGTGTGATGGATCGGTCGGGCTTTCAATCTGCAGGCTGCCAAAGTGCTGCTCGACAATGGTATACACCAGCGCCAGTCCGAGCCCGGTGCCCTGTCCCGGTTCTTTTGTGGTAAAGAAGGGCTCGAACAGTTTGTCGCGAATAGCCTGAGGGACGCCGTGGCCATGATCTTCGACCCGTAGCTCTATCTGAGCATCTCGCATATCGCTGAGTATTTCAATGGGTTCGTCGGCGGGTGAGGCGTCGGCGGCATTGCTCAGCAGGTTGATAAATAACTGGAGTATCTGCTGCTCATCGCCCTGAATGCGGTGGCTCGGGTCGATGAGGTTACGAAAGAGGCTGTGCTTGTGCCGTTCGTCCAGCTGCAGCAGGTCAATGGCCTCGGTCGCACAGGCAAACAGGTCAACACTGTGGTGCGGCTGAGGTTGGCTGGAGCCCGCGTGGGAGAAGCGCATCATCGATTTGAGTATGCGGTCGATACGCTGCGTTTGCTGGAGGATCTGTGCCGCGCAGTCGGTGATGGCCGGTTGCTCGGTCTCATATTTGAGGTTCTGCGCCAGGCAGGCGATGCCGGTAATGGGGTTGCCGATCTCATGGGCGACCCCGGCCGCCAGCCGTCCAACCGACGCGAGACGTTCGCTGTGTTCGAGCTCTTGGCGCAGCAGATGAATCTCGGTCTGGTCCTCGACGAGGATGACCTGGGTGCCTTCGGCGTTGCTGTAGGCAGTATTGGTATCGTTAGGAGCCGTCGGCATAGGCGTGGTTTCGTCCAGCGCGGCTTTGTGCAGATTGAGCCACAGGGGGCGATCATCGATCTCGTAGCATTGGTCGTGATGGTGGGCATGGCGGCTGTCGGCAAAGGATTCCAGCACGGCTTGCCACGGGCGGGGCAGTTGGCTGAGGTCTTGGCCCAGGATCGACTTCTGCGTAATGCCGGTCAGTCTTTCCATTTCGGTGTTCCAGAGCTGAATGTCGCGCTGGGGGCCGAGTGAGCAGACGCCGATTGGCATGCGTTGCAGTGTGTTGCGGTGTTGGCGGCGAAGGCTGTCCAGCTCCGCGGCAAGCCCGGTGAGCTGGCTACGGTAATTTTCCAGGTGCTGCTCAAGCAGATGCACATCCTGGCGCAGATAGCCTGGCCCGACCGTCGGGTTGTTTTCCTGCAGCAGGGTGACGGCTTGCATCGGCCCGAGCAGGGCGCTCAGGTTGATTTCAAGTTGGTCGCGCAGACGATTCAGCGCTTGGCTGCGGTGCTCATCCTTGGCAATGCCCAGTTCCGTGCAAGCCTGATTGACCTCTCGGTCGGCAATTTTTATCCCCAGACGTGCGGCAAGCAGCGCTTTTAACGCGGCAACGCTGTCGATGGTAACGCGCTTGCCCTGGGGGCGGTGGACCGCGTTCAGGGCGCAGGAGTTAGCGGCGTGCTGTTCCTCTTGATCGGGCGGCCAGAGCAGGGAGGCGACGATAAAGGCGCCGATATTGGCCGCCAGCGCATAGATGGCCGATAAGTGCCAGCCTTGCTCGCCCAGGCTGAATTCAAAGACCCCGCCGGTGGTCATAATCGGTAGTAGGCTGGTGATCAGCCAGGTGCCTGTGCCGGCGATCAGGCCCGCCACAACCCCGTGGCGACTGCCGTCAGGCCAGAACAGGGTCGCCAGCAAGCCAGGCAGAAATTGCATAAAAGCGATAAACGCGATCAGGCCAATATAGTGCAGATCGCGATCGCGGCCGAGAGCCAGATAGAATAAATAGCTGAAAATAACCAGGGCGATGATTACCAGGCGTCGCACCCAGATGAGCCGTTGGTAGAGTTGGTCCCTGCCGTGGGTGGGGGCCGACGGCAGCACAACATGGTTGATTAGCATGCCGGAGAGCGCAATTGCTGTCACGATAACGACGCCGCTGGCCGCTGATAGCCCGCCCACAAAGGCCAGTAGCGTTAGCCAGGGTACGCCGATCTGTGTGCCCATCGTCAGCAAGTAATACTCCGGGCTGCCCGGTAGGCCCAGCTTTATGCCGGCCCAGAGCAGGACAGGGATAGTCAGGGCGATCAGGCCGAGATAGAGCGGAAACCCCCAGATCGCGCGCGACAGGGCACGCGGATTGAGGTTTTCGGTGAAGAGCATGTGAAACATATGCGGCATGACCAGGGCCGAGGTAAAAAACGCCAGCAGCATGGTTCGCCAGGCGTCGGGCTCCATAGGCGTCTTGAGCGCGGCCAGCGGGGCTTTGTTGTCGGCAAGCCACTGTTCCAGTCCGCTGTTGCCATCAAAGATAACAAACAACGCATACAGCGCCAATACGATCAGAGCCACGAGCTTGATCAGCGATTCGAGTGCCATGGCGACCACCAGCCCCTGATGCTTGATCCGGATGGAGGGATGGCGAGCACCAAACAGGATGGCGAAGATGGCCATAATTAAACAGAACAGCAGGGCAACGCGGTCTGCTGAAATATGCGAATTCAGCAGGTGGATGCTATTGGACACGGCTTGGATCTGGATGCTGATCAGGGGCAGGGTTGCCAGTAGCATTAGCAGCGTGACCAGCGTGCCGACCGCTTGGCTTCGATAGCGGAAGGCGAACAGGTCTGCGATGCTGCTCAACTGATAGGTACGGGCAATGCGGGCCAGCGGCAGCAGCAGAACCGGCGCGAGCATAAACAGCATGGATGCGCCGAAATAGGTGGTGAGAAAACTGTAGCCGTATTTATGCGCCATGCCGATCGCGCCATAGAAGGTCCAGACACTGGCGTAAACCCCCAGCGACAGCACGAATATGACCGGGTGGCGCACGAGGCGTTCCGGTAGCCAGCCGCGGTCGGTGATGTAGGCGGCGCCAAACAGTAGCAGTAGGTAGGTGACACCAAGCAAAAACAGTGTCGAAAGATCAATGCTCATCGTGTGGGCCTCGCTGCTCTAAGAAGGCAGACAGGGCAATCAACGCGAGCCAGATCAGGTAGGGGCTGTACCAGATATCCTCACCCACCTCCCAATTGAATGCCAGGGAAGGGGAAATAAGGTAGATACCGATAAGGATGGCGGTGACCAGGCGATAGATAGGCATGGCGCTAATTGTGCGGGCTGGTTTGAGGCACGGCAAGCGCCCTTGGAATGGCCATCGGGTTCCAGTGCCGAATGGCCCAATCAAGCAACGCCTGCCGATCGGACCGGAAGGGCTGCGGCACAGGGCCCTGCCCGAGAACGCGCAGGGCTGCTTGGAGCGCCGGTAGCGGGTTCTGGTCATCCAGCGCAGTGGCATAGGTTTGCTTGCTGAGTTTTTGCCCTTCGGCGTTCACGATGACGGGAATATGGCGGTAATGCGGTGTTGCATAGCCTAAACGCTGTTGCAGGTGAATCTGGCGGGGGGTGGAATCCAGCAGGTCGCTGCCTCTGACAATGTGGCTGATTCCCTGCGCCTGGTCGTCTAAAACCACGGCCAGTTGATAGGCAAAGAGTCCGTCTTTACGCTGTACGACAAAATCCCCCCCCGCGCGGCTGAGGTCCTGTTCGATGCGGCCCTGGATGCTGTCGGTGAAGGCGATGGGGGTATTGTGCACCAGCACGCGTATGGCGGCGGCCCCCTGGATTGACGACTGGCGCTGCCGGCAGTAGCCATCGTAGGCACTCTGGGCGCGTTGCGCGATCTGCTGCCTGGAACAGGTGCATCGATAGGCCTGCCGATCGGCTAATAGTCGCTCAATGACCGCGTGGTACGCGTCATGGCGCTGGCTTTGGTACACCAGGGGACCATCCCATTGCAGGCCATAACAGCGCAATGTGTGCAAGATAGCCTCTGCGGCGCCGGCTATTTCCCGGGGCGGGTCGAGGTCTTCAATGCGCACCCGCCATGTGCCGTTATTGGCGCGGGCATCGAGAAAACTGGCGAGGGCAGCCAGCAGCGAGCCGAAATGAAGCGGACCCGTCGGGGATGGGGCAAAGCGGCCGACATAATTCGAAGGCATGGGGAGGGGGCGTCTGACCCGGGCAATGCCCGGGTCATGGCGATCAGCCGCCGATCTGCTTCTCTTTGATCTCTGCCAGTGTTTTACAGTCGATGCAGAGTGTCGCGGTCGGCCGCGCTTCCAGGCGTCGAATGCCGATGTCCACACCGCAAGAATCGCAGAATCCGTAGTCGTCGTGATCGAGACGCTCCAGTGCTTCGTTGATTTTTTTGGTCAGCTTGCGCTCGCGATCGCGGGTGCGCAATTCCAGGCTGAACTCCTCTTCCTGGCTGGCACGGTCGCTGGGGTCGGCAAAGTTAGCGGCTTCTTCCTGCATATGGTTGATGGTCATATCGACCTCTTCCATGAGCTCCCGTTTCCACGCGTTCAGAATGGCCCGAAAGTGAACTTTCTGAGCATCGTTCATGTACTCTTCATCCTGAGCCGCCTGGTACGGCGTGTAATGTTTCAGGAGTGATTCTTTTGTATTTGGCATAATGCTGCCCCAGTTCTGTCAAGAGCCCACACGGCGGATACCGTATCTAATCCATCATTTGTTACTGCTTTGAGGGCGTACTGCAAGCAGAAAAATCCCCAAAGAAAACAGGCGCAAGAAACTACCAGATAAGGGGGCGCTGCGCCAGCTTGTAGTGTAATAAACTTGTGAACATTTTGCCTGGTTTGCGTTAGGGGTCTCTCTGTGGGGATATTCCAGGTGTAGGTTTGGCCGACGAAACGCGCCACAATGATCGATCTGGTCCTCTGGATTTATTAAGTAATAGGTTGTTTTTATGCACTTTGATAAGCCCTTGCTGCCCGCTACGTTGGTTCGGCGCTATAAACGTTTTCTGGCGGACGTCGTGCTGGAGGATGGCCGAGAAATGACACTACATTGCCCGAATACCGGCTCTATGCGCAATTGCAGCGAGCCTGGCTGGCGCATCTGGTATTCAGAATCGGACAACCCAAAGCGCAAGTATCCCGGCACCTGGGAGCTGGTGGAGATAGCCGGTTCTTACCTGGCCTGTGTCAATACCGGGCGGGCCAACGCCTTGGTTGAGGAAGCGGTTCGCGAGGGGGTCATTCCTGCGCTCCAGGGCTATGCTCAGATTCGCCGGGAAGTTGCCTACGGTGCCGAGCGGAGCCGGATCGATCTGCTGCTGGAAGGTGATCAGGGGCGCTGCTATATCGAAGTCAAAAATGTCACGCTGCAGCGCGCGGGCACTGCGGGGGCGTTTCCGGATGCGGTCAGTGCCCGAGGCACGAAGCATTTACGCGAGCTGATGGCGGTCGTGGCGGCGGGGGATCGGGCTGTACTGCTATTTTGCGTTGCGCACACGGGGATAGAGACGGTGCAGGCTGCCGGCGATATCGATCCGCTTTATGCCCAAACCCTGCGCGCGGCGGTGGCCGCCGGCGTTGAGGTCTATGCCTGGCAAGTGGCGATGGATACCCGGGGAATGCGAATCGAGCGGGAAGTTCCCGTGTTCGTTAATAGCGCGCTCCGTTAAGGGGAAAAGCACTATTGTCAGCGATCCGATGGACTGAGACAATCGCCTCAGAAATTAATACGAGCCGCGGCATGAATCAGCCGGTAAACTGGTCTGCTGTCTATTGCGGCGGTTCTCGTTCTGTAACACAGGCTATTTCAGAGGATTCCTTAATGGCGCATCACGCTAACGTTGAATTTAAACCCCTCTCAATTGCGGTTCTTACCGTTTCCGATACGCGCACGCTCGACAATGATACCTCCGGGCAGACGCTAATCGACCGCCTGCAGGCTGAAGGGCACCGGTTGGGTGATCGTGCGATTGTGATTGATGATATCTATCAGCTGCGCGCGCAATTGTCCGCCTGGATCGCCAACCCGGCCATTCATGCGGTATTAATCACCGGCGGCACCGGTTTTACCGCCAGAGACAGCACGCCGGAAGCGGTGGCGCCGCTGCTGGATAAGCAGATTCTTGGCTTCGGTGAGTTGTTTCGCCAAATTTCTCGTGAGCAGATCGGTTCCTCGACGGTTCAGTCCAGAGCGCTGGCAGGGGTCGCCAACCGGACCGTGATTTTTTGTATGCCCGGCTCCACCGGCGCCTGCCGCACCGCGTGGGACGGGATCCTCAAAGAACAGCTGGATGCGCGCCACAAGCCGTGTAATTTTGTTGAGATGGTTTCTTTGAAGAGTGATGCCGACGAGGAGCACTGCGCATGACTGACTGTTGTGGACAGCCCGGACTGATCCCTTTTGAGCAGGCGTTGCAGCGTATGCTGGATAGCGCATGCGTGTCTGCGCCCATCGAGCTTGTTCCGGTCGCGGAGACGTTTAACCGGGTGCTGGCGCAAGATCAGCGTTCTGAGCTTGATGTGCCGCCGTCGGATAACAGTGCGATGGACGGGTACGCGTTGTGCTGGGCCGATTGGCAAAAGGATCCGCAGCAGCGTTTTGTGGTGAGTCAGCGGATACCGGCGGGCAGTGTGGCTCAGCCTTTGGTGCCCGGAACACTGGCGCGTATTTTTACCGGCGCACCGATTCCACCAGGGGCGGACACGGTGATTATGCAGGAAAACTGTGTTGTCGACGATGACCGCGTCGTCATCTCCGGGACGGTAAATCAGGGCCAGCATCTGCGCATGCGGGGCCAGGATATCCAGCAGGGTGACGTGGTCGTGGCGGCAGGAACACGGTTGCAACCTCAGCATATGGGGGTGTTGGCCAGTATTGGCGTTGCGAATGTGCCTTGTTATCGACGCTTGAAGGTGGCTGTCTTATCGACGGGCGATGAACTGGCTGATCCGGGAACCGTGCTAAGGGATGGGCAGATTTACAATTCCAATCGCTATACCCTCGCAGGATTAGTAGCCCGACTGGGGTTTGAGCTGGTCGATTTGGGGGTCGTTGCCGATACCCGCCAGGCCACCGAGGCGGCACTGCTGCACGCGGCCAAGGAAGCGGACTGCATTATTTCCAGTGGCGGGGTATCCGTCGGTGAGGAAGACCATGTCAAGCATGCGGTCGAAGCACTCGGTACGCTGACCATGTGGAAGCTGGCACTCAAGCCGGGCAAACCCGTGGCGTTTGGCTCTATCGCTACGACGCCCTTTATTGGCTTGCCGGGTAATCCTGTCTCCACGCTGATGGGGTTTCAGGTATTGGCACGGCCCTTTTTGCTGCGCCTGCAGGGGATGAACGATGTGCTGCCTCGCAGCGTGACGGCGCCGATCGATTACACACTGTCCAAACCACAGCAGCGCCAGGAGTTTATGCGCGCCAGGTTGGTTGAGCGTGATGGCCAGACATGGGTGGAGACGTTTGGCAATCAAAGTTCCGGCGTGCTGACCTCCGCATGCTGGGCGGAAGGCTATGCCGTTATTCCCGCAGGCTGCACGGTTGCCCCCGGCGATTTGGTCCGTTTTATCGCATTCAGTGCATTAGGCTGAAGGCGGGCTGCGTTGACTAGTCTTTAGGTGTTTGACCATACAAAGGCGTTAGAATAAAACACATCTTATTCTAGCGCTTGAACGCTGACGATCTGGGTTTGAGTGGAAAGGGATTATGCTATTGAAACAACTGATTGGGCTGTTTGCCTTGATGTGTGCTCTCTGTGGAGGGGTACAGGCACAGGAACAAGATACCATTTCCGATGCGGAGATGGCGCTGGGGTATTATTTACCGCTGGCGGAGCATGGTGAACCTTATGCGCAGTTGACGATTGCGGAAATTTATTTTGAGGGGCGAGGGATCGAACAGGATCTGGTCAAGTCTTATGCCTGGCTGTACGTTGCCTTTGGTCAGGGCGTTAGCGAGGCGGGGCCGATCATGGATCATGTTTACGGTAAAATGGGTGCCGAGCAGCGCCGGGAAGGCCTGGCTATGGGCAAGCAGTTTCTTCAGCGCTACAGCCAGCAATAATCGCCACATGGCGATACGGCTAGACAGGCTGGCTGACAATCGGCCGGGTTAGCTGTTACATATTTATACCGTAACCGCATCATGCAACTGAATACTGTAACCGTAGTCACCGGTTAGAGACCTGTTCGAGGGGCCTTATTATGGCGCATCGTATTCTTCGTCCTGGCGTACGCGCTAATTATCTCGTGGTGCGCAAGCTGCGGCTTGTGCACCACGAGGGGGCCGAACAAGGGGGTTTTGGGGGCGCATTGCAGGCCTTGTTGGGCTTTAATCGCTGTGAATTCAACGGTACGACATTGCGCCTGGAATACGATGCCAGTCAGTTGCATATTTCTACCGTGCTGGCCGCCCTGGCACCGTTTAATCTACGGAGTAAGCGGGGGCGTTTCGACCGGTTTCGGTTGAGCTGGTACCACTATGCGGATAGCAACGCCTACGCGAATGCCCGGGATACGGGCAACAGTGCCTGTAGCCAGTCACCACTCCGTTTTCGCTAATGTCAGTTTTGCTTGCCAAGGGCTGCGTTAGTGCTGCGTATTCTTTAAATATTCGGACATCATTTCCCGTAGATACCCTCTGCCGTTGTGGACTATAGCGCCGCAGGCGTCCGCCTGCGGGCGGTTGGGTTCAGGGATACACCGATATCGCCTACAGACACGCTCCTGCAATGGATAACCCACTCCCGTAGGAGCCTGTCTGCAGGCGAAGCCCCTCGCCGCTGCTGAAATCGTTGGCTGCGTTTTTATAACGATAGCCTTTCCCCAGCGTCGTATTTCCTCTTGTTCGGGATTGATCCGGATCAAGACGCTTAACCTTGTTTCTGTTAAGGTTGTCGGTTTGTTATCACCGTCAAATGGCGCGTGCAATCTTGGATCGAGTTTCTGCTGTCGTCCCCCTCCCGGGTGCGTACAGTACGAATGTTACAGCAGGTGTTCAGTATGGAATTAGTGTGTCCGGCGGGTAATCTGCCGTCGTTGAAGGCCGCCGTCGATAACGGCGCGGATGCGGTGTATATCGGTTTCAAGGATGATACCAATGCACGCCATTTTGCCGGTCTTAATTTCAATGATAAAAAAGCCCACAAAGCGTTAGATTATGCGCGCAATAAAGGGGTTAAGGTCTTCGTCGCGATCAATACTTACCCACAACCATCCGGGTGGAGCCGCTGGCAGGCGGCGATTGATCTGGCTGCCGACCTGCAGGTTGATGCCCTGATCGCCGCAGATATGGGTGTGCTGGGTTATGCGGCTGATACGCACCCGCAGCTGGGTTTACATTTGTCCGTACAGGGCTCGGCCACCAACTATGAAAGTTTGAGCTTCTATCACAACAACTTTGGTATCAAGCGTGCGGTTCTGCCGCGGGTGTTGTCTATGGCGCAGGTGCGCCAGGTGGCCGCGTATAGTCCGGTTGAGCTGGAAGTCTTTGCCTTCGGCAGCCTGTGCATTATGGTTGAAGGCCGTTGCTACCTGTCTTCCTATGTGACGGATCAATCGCCGAATACCTGCGGAGCGTGCTCGCCTGCCCATGCTGTTCGTTGGGACGAAAAATCCGACGGTTCCCTGGAAACCCGTCTAAATGATGTCTTGGTTGATCGTTATGAACCGGGTGAAAAGGCGGGTTACCCCACGCTGTGCAAAGGACGCTTTCAGGTGGGGGGCAGTACGTTCCACGCTCTGGAAGAGCCTACCAGTTTGAATACGCTGGAATTGCTGCCGCAGTTGCAGGAAGTTGGGGTCTCGGCGGTTAAAATTGAAGGACGGCAACGCAGTCCGGCCTACGTTGAGCAGGTCGTGGGTGTATGGCGGCAGGCCTTGGATGCATTTGCTGCCAACCCGCAAAACTATGCCGCCAAGCCCGAATGGATGGCGACACTGGATAACGTCTCCGAAGGCTCACAAACCACGCTAGGTGCCTATTCACGCCCTTGGCAGTAAGTGGCAGCGTTAGCAACAGGTTATGAGGAATGACAGGTAATGATGAAACTATCTCTGGGCGCGACACTGTTTTTCTGGCCACGCCAGACTATTTACGATTTTTATCAGGAAATGGCCGAACAGCCGCTGGATATTATTTATCTGGGGGAGACCGTCTGCTCCAAGCGCCGTGAACTGAAAACGCAGGACTGGATTGATCTGGCACAGCAGTTGAATCGCGATAGCGGTAAACAGATCGTGCTCTCTTCGCTGGCGCTGCTGGAGGCTGAGTCGGAATTGAAAACCTTGCGCCGGCTGTGCGATAACGGCGACCTGATGATCGAAGCGAACGACATGGCGGGCATCCAATTGATGGCCGATAAAGGGCTGCCTTTTGTGGCGGGTACCTCGATCAATATTTACAATGCGCGTACCTTGAAAACCCTGCATAAGAGCGGCATGCAGCGTTGGGTGATGCCGGTTGAGCTGTCCGGTGCCACCTTGGCTGATATCCTGAGTGATGCCCAGGCGATGGGCTTCGGTGATGGACTGGAAACGGAAGTCTTCAGTTACGGCTATCTGCCGCTGGCCTATTCGGCGCGTTGTTTTACGGCGCGTTCACGCAACTTGCCGAAGGATAACTGTCAGCTGGTTTGCCGTGACTATCCCGAAGGGTTGCCCCTGGCGAGTCAGGAAGAACAGGAAGTGTTTGTTATCAATGGTGTTCAAACGCTATCGGGACAAGTTTATAACCTGCTGCCCGAGTGCGCTGAAATGGCGAAAATGGGTGTCGATGTCGTGCGCCTTAGTCCGCAGCACGCGGGTATGCGTGGCGTTATTCAGCAGTTTCGTGACCAGTTGAGCGGTAATGGCACGCAGATTCCCGCGATCCCCAGCGACGCGGTGAATGGTTATTGGTACCAGAGCGCCGGCCTGGTTAATACCCATCGGCAGTAACCGCGCTTTTCTTTGCGCCACAAAAAAACCGGCTAATCACCGGTTTTTTTGTGGCGCAAAGGTTTCTCTTGTTTACCGCTAACGGCTTCTCTTATTTATCGCTAACGGCTTCTCTCGTTTACCGCTAAACCCTCAGAACAACCGGTTTAGCAAGCCTGATCCACGCGTCAGTACGAGTTTGACCAGTGGGGGCAGTGAGTCATGGTCAACGCCGTCCATCAGGTTTTTGACCTCCAGTCCGATCTCTGTATCACCTTCAATCATCAGGCGGCGCTGAAAGAACAGTGTGTCGGGGTCTTCGGCGCGGGTCGCCAGTAGCATGAACTCCTTGAGGTTGCCGCGGATAGCGGCATTGGAAACTTCGTCGGCGCTAACGATCAGCCCTTCTTCTTCAGAGTAACTGAAGAACCAGCTCAGCCCCAGGTCCGTAATTTCGACTTTCATCCAGTGACCCTGGAGGAATTCGAAATCGCCATCTTCGAGGGGCTCCTGAAAGGCGCGCTCTAGCACTTTGGTTAGCACGCTGCGCTGAATGTTCAACGGTGCTTTACTGACGGTGCGCAGAACCTGCAGAGGAAGACGCTTCAAGGCCTGCTTGGGGGAAGGCAAAACCGGAAGCCCTGCCGGTAATGCCGGGACCGGTAGGGTGGGCAGTTTGAGTAACATGACATTTACCTGATCGAAATAAAGGTCATTATGCCACAGCTGCTAACGTGTTTAACCTTGTCTTGGCGCAATTTAATCGCAATCTTTCACGCGAAGGCAGGGTCATAAGAGCTTCAGGGGTTGCCGGTGGTTGGTTGGTGGAACAGAATACGGGGTTGAGAGTAGCGGGTATGGGGCTGAGATAACCACGTGGGAAAAAGAAATAATCACGGGCGTTGGTATATTGCCATTGCGCTTTTATTCGCGGGGCAGACGGCCTCTTGGGCGGCTGATGGCGTCAGTGCGCATCGCTGGTCGTGGGAACCGTTGGCTAATGATGGATTGCATGATCCCTCAAATCCGGCCTTGTCGGAACTGCAGCAGCCGGGTGAAGCATTTGCGGGTTTCCCGAATGATTTCCCTAAAATTGGCAACCAGGTTGATTGGGTGCGAGCCCTGGAGTCGGGTGTGATATTGCCCAGGACTAATATTTTTCCGGATACCAGCATCGACGTGCTCGATCTGGATATTATTATGGAGCAGACCTCCCAGATGCCGATGGTGCGTTTTCCGCATCGGGCCCATACCCAGTGGCTCGATTGTGTGAATTGCCATGATGAGCTGTTTAAGAAAAAGGCCGGCGCAAATCCTGTCAATATGTTTGCCATTCTTTCGGGCGAATTTTGCGGTCGCTGCCATGGTGCGGTGGCGTTTCCCCTGACCGAATGCCGGCGTTGTCACAGCGAGCCGCGCAAAAACTTTACCGGTGAATTCGGAGCCCAGAAAAATAAAGGCAGAATTTTCCCTCCCGTGATGGAGATGAAAGATTTGGGTATTAATCAGTGAGTCAAAGGAAGGCTGTGAGAGCGAATATCACCCACATATGGTGTCATCTTGGTCTTGTCTTGACGCTGGGCGCCATGGCGTTACCGGCGCAGGCTGAGTATGGCGACGTTGTTTTGAATAAGTATGCCGAAAAAAATGGCATGCGGCCGGTTATCTATCCCCACTGGTTTCACCGTATACGCTTTCGTTGCAAGGTATGCCATGGCGAATTGGGCTTTAAGATGCGTGCCGGAAGTAATGATATTACCATGGGTAAAATCGTCGACGGCCAGTACTGTGGCATGTGTCACAACGGCGAAATTGCCTGGAATGTTGAATTTTGTGACCGTTGTCATTCGGGGCTGCCCGGCCTGAAGACTAAGATCCACGGCGGTCATTCAACCGGTGGGCCCGGTGGCTGGTAGGGCGAGAGGAGAAAACACATGGCTGTTCAGGTCGCAAGGAAAGCGTGCAGGAAGAATGAACTAAGCACCGTTATCGGGCGGTTTTTTTTAGTGATGCTATTGGCTCTGGGCATTACCGCGTGTAGCTCCGCCCCACAGGTGTTGCGTTTCCAGATGCCCGATCTTTCACAGGGGCGGGTCTGGCCCGCGCCGCCTGAGGAGCCCCGGCTGCGTTATGTGGGCGACCTGATTGGTGAGAGTAACTTTACCGATGAGGACCTCTCGCAGGAGCGCGGGCGCTCCTGGGTAGAAATATTAACCGGTGCAGGCTTGCTGCAAGAAGAAGAGCGCGTTCTCTTAAAGCGGCCTCAGGCCGGAATGGTCGATAGTCAGGGTCGGATCCTGGTTACCGATATCGGTCAGGGCGGGGTTTTTGTCTTCGATGAAGTGAATGGCACGCTGGACCTGTGGACCCGTTATGGGGCCGATCGTCATTTCAGTCAGCCCATTGGTATCGTCGAAGGCCCTGACGGCACGATTTATGTCGCCGACTCGGATAAACAGTACGTCGTAATGCTGACGCGCGATGGCACGTTTATCCGTACTCTGGGGGCCGATGTGTTGACGCGGCCAACGGGATTGGCGATCGATGCTCTCGGGCAGCGCCTGTTCGTTGCGGACAGCAGTGCCGACGATATCAAAGTCTTTAGCCTGGATGGTTCCCTGCAGGATACCTGGGGAAGTTCGGGGGTTGCCTTGGGCGAACTTAACGGACCGGTGTACCTAAGCTATCGGGATGATTCGCTCTATGTCACCGATACCCTGAACGCGCGGGTCCAGGTGTTTAACCAGGATGGCAGGGCGACGCGCGAGATCGGCCGCCGTGGTATGTATCTGGGTAACATGGTGCGGCCCAAGGGGGTTGCGCTTGATTCGTCCGGTAATGTGTATGTGGTCGAATCCTATTATGACTACCTGTTGATCTATAACCAAAAAGGCGAGTTTCTCCTGCCGTTGGGCGGCACCGGAAGTAGTGCAGGGCGCTTTTTTCTTCCGGCCGGTATCTGGAGCGACAGTCGCGATCGCATTTTTGTTGCCGATATGCTCAATGGACGGATCTCCATTTTCCAGTATCTGAGCGGGCCTGCCGCGCAAGCCATCCCTGCTGCGCAAGCCACCCCTGCCGCGCAAGCCATCCCTGCTGCGCAAGCTACCCCTGCTGCGCAAGCTATTCCTGCCGCTACCCCGACCCCCTGATTCGTTCGTGCTCAGTGTATCCATCGGGGTACAGGGGCCCCCGCAAGGAACCTCCCCGGGTTCTTGTTCTGAAACGGGCATGCGCCGGCCTTGTCGGCAGCAAAAGACCGAATGGATCGCTATGTTGATGCCCGGTTAATAACACGGCGTTCGCGTGTTGGCTTGTATCGTCGTGACGTATTACTCTGGGATTTGATGGTAGAATGTGCGTTATGTCAATCGCATGCGCGTCGGAACGCGAGAACGTCTCCGTACGACGGTGAATCGATCGTACAGGTTCGCGCAGAAAAAGATGGTTAAGGGGAAGGGGTTTATGCGGGCATTTTTTCGCGTGCTGCTAGCACTTGCTTGCTGTTTGGCGCAATGGTCACTAGCCGCTTCGCCGCTGGATTCGCGTCGGGAGTCCAATATCACCGCTACAAAGCATAACCTGTCGACAACCGGTCTCGGTACCGTTACATCAGACCCTGAAAGCAGCGGCGGAACCGCGCAAGTTTGCGTGTTCTGTCATACCCCCCACGGCGCAACACAAGCCGAGCTGGCACCCTTGTGGAATAAGGCGGTCAATAGCGGCGCTTATACGATGTACGGTGATGCTGCGAATGCGAGCAACAGCTCTTTTCAGGCGACCATTGATGCGAACCCCGGTGGCGCCTCTAAGCTCTGTCTCTCCTGCCATGATGGCACGCTGGCCATTGGTTCGGTGAATGTTATCGACGGGCGGGGTAGCCAGACAATAAGCTTGACGGGGACCGATGCCGGAAGCATGCCGGCAGGCGAGGGACTGGCCAGCGGTTTCACCCGCAACCTTGGGACGGATTTGAAGAATGATCATCCGATTTCGCTGGTTTATGATTCAGCCCTGGCTAGCAGCGATGGAGAGCTGTTTGATCCGCTCAATACCACGGCGGGCCGCGGTGAGCAGGTGGGGGTTCGGGGCAGTAGCAGTACACCGGGTCAGCCACGCTTTCCACTGGAAGGAACCGACGCCGCCGCGGGTAAGCTGCAATGCACGACCTGTCATGACCCTCATACCCGGGGGGTTGGCGAAGATGTGGCGATCAATATCAAGTTTCTGCGCGGCAACCGTTTTCAGCAATCGACACCGAGCACGGCGAACCATGCGCTGGTCACCTACGATGAAGACAACGATATTATCTGTCTGGCTTGCCACAATAAGGACGGCTGGGCGGATTCGGCCCATGCCAATCCGACCGTTGCTGATGAGCGCTACGAACCCTTACCGGCCCAGCAGCGGGCGTTTCCGAATACCCTGGACGGTGCCGCAAATAATGCACAGGTATGGCAAGTCGCTTGCCTAAATTGTCACGATACGCATACCAAGCAGGGCGCGCGCCGCCTGTTGCGTGAAGGCTCGACGGGGCCTGCAGACGGTGATTCGGCGATCGAGCAAACCTGTTTTCAGTGTCACGACAGTAACGGCGGTATTCTCGATGCCAGCGCGGCTAATGTACCGGCGATAAAACCGGACTTTGATCGAACCAGCAGCATGCCCATTGTTACTGCGCGCCAGGATGACACGAGCCAGGAAATCCACGATATCCGCGACAAGGACTTTGCCGAGTCGCAGGCGAACCTGGCCAGTCGTCATGTTGAATGTACCGATTGCCATAATCCACACCGTTTACGACGGGTACGCCGTGCCGATGCCGCGGTGGGTCAGGTCGATACGGTGGGGACGCATCCACACATTGCCAGCGGAACACAGCATAACAATGTTATTTCAGGGGTACTGGCCGGGGCATTTGGCGTGGAGCCCACCGGATATGCCGGCAGTGAATTCAAGAAGCAGGCGACATCCCTGATCGATGTGACTTTTAAGGCATTGTCTGGCGCTGTCACCGGCCTTATCGATGCGGGGCTAAATACGACGAACTATACGTTCAATACCCCGCCGCAGACCTATGACTTCGTGTCTCGGGAATACCAGATCTGCATGAAATGTCATTCGTCTTACGCCTTTGGCACGTCGCCGCCCAATTTGAAAAGCATCGGCGGATCCTATAATAGCAATGACGTGACCCGCGTTACCGATCAAGCGCTGGAGTTTTATGCCCCGCTGGGGCATGAAGGAGAACCCCTGGGCGTAACGGGCACCGGTGCCTTTAATGAGCACGAGGGCGGCAGCCAATATAACCACCGCTCCTGGCATCCGGTTATGCGCCCGACAGGCCGCACGTCTGCAGTACGTGGGAGTACTGATGCTAACTGGAAGCCGCCGTTCAACAACGCCGTGGGCACCCAGAGCATGTATTGCTCCGACTGCCATGGGTCCGACACCCCCGCGTCTTTCACCAACAGCGAACCGACCGGCGGGGATGCGGGCAACCCCTGGGGACCGCACGGTTCTAATTACCCGTTTATTTTACGCGGAGATTGGGCGCTGGATAACTGGGGCGCGCCGACCATGGGTAATAACGCACTCTGCTTTCGTTGTCATGACAGCCAATATCGTACAGGGGGGCTTTCAGCATCGGGCTTTTGGGATGTCGATACCGGCAAAGGTGAGTTGCATGGCTATCATGTCGACAAGGTTGGTAATCTTGAGTGTAACTGGTGTCATGTCGCCCTACCGCACGGCTGGAAGAATAAGGCGTTGTTGGTGAATCTGAATGATGTCGGTCCCGAGTGCGATGGTTATTCTGCCGGAACGATCGTGACTCACCCGAAAAACAGCGGGTTTACCTGTGCCCCTTACTATTACAACAGCTTCCTCAAGGTGAAAACCTTCAGGAAGAGCGGACAGTGGCGAGATGTTGATTGCGGCGTGCGCGGAGGTTCTGGAGGCAAGGACTGGATGCGTAATGACGCCTGCGACAACCCCAATTAAGCGTTGGTTTGAACGAATGCGTGTGCTATTGAGCCGTGGACTGGTTCGGCGTTTAGGGGGATTACGTCTCACCGCGCTGCTGTTGCTACTGTTGTTAGCGTCGATCTGGTGGCTTTATGTCGAGCAGGGCCGGGACGTGGTCGGTGGCTATGCACATTGGTTTACTGGCAGCGTGCTCGCGGGGCTGGTGGTCAACCTGGTTGCCGCCATATCCAGTAATGGCCGTTTTCGACGCCAGCCGCCATTGTTGATGTTTCACCTGAGCTTGGTGGTGCTGGTGTGCCTGGTCGGTATTGGTCACCTGACTCGACTCAAGGCGACGGTGGAGGTTAGTAGCGGAGCCTGGTTTGAAGGGGATATCGAGATCAAGGAGGTGGGGCTGCTGCACGGTTGGGCGATAAGCGAGCTGCGCTTCCAGAATCGAGATTTCCGCATTCATTACAACCCGGGCCCCTCGCGTGGCAATACCTACAATCATCTACGTTGGCTCGATGATGCCGGTACGGCTCATGATGTGGTTATCGGTGATCAGTTGCCGTTAAGAATCGCCGGCTACCGATTTTATACCAGCTTTAATAAAGGCTTTGCACCGCAGTTTGCCTGGCGCGCCAACACCGGCGAGATGACTCTGGGGGATGTGCACCTGCCCTCCTATCCGGGCAACAGCACACGACAGGCCATTGAATGGACGGTGCCAGGAACAGATACTGGCCTGTGGATTCAGCTCGACTTCGATGAAGAAATCCTCAGCACCCATGCGCCGTCGGTCTTTCGCACGCCCACTGAGCATCAGCTGGTTGTACGCAGTGGCGATCGCCGCGTGACGCTACGGCCGGGACAGCGGATGCGTTTACCGGAAGGCGAGTTGGTTTATCAGGGGCTGGGAACCTGGATGGGCTACAGCATTTACTACGACGAAACCCGTTACTGGTTACTGGCGGCCAGCCTGTTGGCAATATTCAGCCTGGGATGGTTTTATTGGCAGCGCTTTACGCGTATCCCCTGGAACAGCAGCATTCATGAAACCACCCCCAACACCAATAAAAACGACACCGACAAAATCAACAAAATCAACAGCCAGCCACAGACCAGCGTTGGACAGCCCGATCAGTAACCGGCTGTTTTTAAGTACTCTTGATGCGGGCTTTAGTCGACCATCGTTTCCACCATACGTGCAGCCTCCTCAGGCGCCGCGTCGTGATCGGCCTGCCAGTGGATCACCCGGTTGCGGCCTTGGTTTTTGGCTTGATACAGCGCGCTGTCGGCGTGTTTGACCACTTCCCAGAAATCCTCGCTGTCTTGCGGGTAATGCGCCACGCCGATCGAGAGTGTTTTGTGCAGAACGGCCGAGGGTATACGGATGTTTTTCTTGGCGACAGCGTCCCGGATTTTCTCGGCCAGCGCGTTGCCGCTATAGTCATCGCCGCTCTCTTGTAGGATGACCAGAAACTCTTCGCCGCCGTAGCGTATAACCAGATCGGAATCCCTCACGGCATTTCTCAGCACCTCGGCCAGGGTTTTCAGGACAATATCGCCCGCTTCATGTCCGTAGGTATCATTCACGCTTTTGAATTTATCCAGGTCCATCATCATCACTGACAACTTCTGCGGGCTACGTTGCGACCTGATGATTAGCGTGCTGGCGTATTCTTCTAAGAAGCGGCGGTTACGCAAACCGGTCATGGCATCGCGCAAGGTTGTCTCGCGTAGCGCACTCATTAATCGCTTCGCCTCGACAACGGAGGAGGATTCGCGCAGATAGACCAGAATCAGCGGTAATATGCGATAGATATCCCGGCTGTGCTTGCCGTTAAAAACCAACTGAACGACGCAACCGACCGATCCACTGTGGATGACCGGTAGGCAGATATGCTGCATCCGGTCATCGATGCGGCCATTAAAGCGGCTGCAGATACGGGGTTGGGCAATAGCGTCGATAATATGACCGGTTCGTAGTGCACGGCAGCTGTCTGCCTGGTACAGGATATGCGGATCACACCAACGGCATTCCGTACAGCCCGGTTTATCCACCACGATCGGGATTAGCCTGTTCTGGCCGGTTTGCGTTTCATAGATACTGAAGTTGCCAATCTTGAAATGATCGCTGAGGATGAAGGCAATTCGATGGTAAATTTCCAACTGTGTCTGGTCGCCTTCGATCTCCTGCTTGAACTTTGAGACATCCACCAGCCCGGCGACCATATCTGTCGTGGCCCGGATGAGATCGATCTCTTTGGGGAGCTCATACTTCATCAAGGACGCCACGTCCTTGCAGGTTTCGCCGAGTCGATCTTGCAGGTAGTTCATCAGGCGGTTCAGATCGCGGGCAATCTGCGCGACTTCGTCGCCGCCGTTATCATCGATTCGGCCGCTGAATTCGCCCAGGCGCGCTTGATGAACGACCTGCTGGACACCTTGCGCGGTTTCGATAATGGGGTTCATTTGACGACGAAAAATCATGAGGAAAATCAGGGCAATGGTCGCCAATACGGCAAACATGCTACTCAGGATGGTGAGTGCCTGGTGACGCAGGGCATCAATGGAGATGGTGATCGTGATTACCCCAAGCACGCTGCCATTATCGACGGCATGACAGGCCAGGCAGTTAGGCATGCCCTGATTTGAAGCGATATACGGAATCGTGGCTCGGAATAAATCGCCCGTCTCGGTCAGGCTATAGTACGGGGTGGCGCTTGCCATAACCTGGACTTCGATACCATCGGGCTGAATGGCATCGGGATGACCAAACTGGCGGTCGACCGCCAGTGCTCTGAGTACGCGTACGTCCTTGAGTCCTTCAACCTCGGCGAGGCGCTGCAGAAAGGAGGCGCGTTTGTCGATCACGCCGTTAATCATGGCCTCCGTCAGGCTTACCCTAACGACTTCCGCGGCACTGCGAGCATGATCTTTTGCGGTCATCAGGGATAACTGCCGAAAGCTGTAGGTGCTGACGCTGGCAAGAATTAGCAGCATGGCGACGATAAAGGAGATCGTGAGAAGAGAAATTTTATTTTTGAGTTTCATCGCGTGCTCCATTTATCCCTTGCCCCATGTATTCCTTGTTTCATTTCCACGGGGTTATCCTGAAAGCGATTTATTCGGGCCGAGTTCAGCCCTTTGGCTAATGGGTCCGTCTGACGCGTGTATAGGAACGTTCAGAAATCAGCGATTGATGCTATGTGACATCGAATATTAATTCAATAAATATTAGAGGGCTATTATTCAGGCGGCAACGGCATAACGAGGCAAAAATGTCGCCTTGATAGGGGGGATGGATGAACCGCCGAGGCATAACGCCACGAGAGACAAGGACGGACATGCGCCGGCCTTGTCGTTATCAACGGTCGTTATTAAACGTCGTTATCAAAATACCGCATGGATCGGTATTTTGATGCCCGGTTAGTTGACGGCGCTTACCGATCCGGCAAACAGAATTTCATCAAAGGTCTGACCGAGAGAGCTGCTGGTAAAGTTGCGCATCAGCGACGCGCCAGACCAGGTAACGGTTTGTCCCGCTTGGATGGGAGCGCTGGGGGCCGCGACCCACTTGTTGCCGGTTGCCGTGGATACTTCAAGGTAGCTGTAGCCAGCAGAATTTTGCACGGATAGCACTTTGCCCCGGTTCTGCACATTGGCGGCAGAAGGCGCCGCAACCTGTTGCATGGGCGGATGGTTGGCGGGCATGGCGGCGGGCTGGCCGCCAGTGAAGGCGCTGACAAACATGATCTCATTAAATGTCCGGTTCAGCGTCTTGCTGGTGAAGTTGCTCATCACGGCACCTTGGCCCCAGCTGATCTTGCTTCCCTGCGGCAGATTGCTCTGGGGGCCAGCGAGCCAGAGTGTCTTGCCGTTCTGATCAACCTCTACGTAGGTGTAACCGCCGGCATCGACCGTGTGGGTCACCCGTCCTTCATTGGGTCCTAGTTTGGCTGCTGCAACGGGGGCGACCACTTTTTCGGCGCTGGCGGCGGCCGTTTCCTTCTTTGCGGCGTCGTTATCGGAGCACCCGGCCAGCATGAGTGAAGTGCCTAACGCAGTAACAAGGACAGCAGAGTGAAGTTTCATAGCGTTCAACCTAAAAGTTGGTGGGAGCATCCTAGCCCCCATTGAAGTGGAAGGTGTTCACGTACTCAGACGGCGCCTTTGTGCGGTGCCGTAGAAATAAATGGTACGCCGAAAAAGGTTAAAAATGCTATGACGAAGACGATAAGAATCAACATTGCACCGATTTTTGTTGATATAGGCCAGGTAATTCGGACATGCAGGGTGATTGCCAGCACCAGCCAGGTGATGAATGACCAGGTTTCCAGAGGGTCCCAGGCCCAGTAGCGACCCCAGGCATCCTGGGCCCAGATGGCACCGGCAACCAGCATCAGGCTTTCAAACACCAAGGCGAGGGCAAGAAAGCGAAACGATAATTCGCTTACGCTGTTGCTGACCGGCATGCTGCTGCAAAGTTGGCCGATGGGCTTTAGGTCCCGGAGCAGAACGATGCAGGACAGCGCGGAAGCGATCATTAGCGCGCCCATAAAGACTTTGCCAAAACCAATGTGGATATACAGCCAGATGGTGTTGTATGTGGGCGGGAACACACTTTCGCCCGGATACGCGAGCATGAGCCAGCCCATCATCATAAACAGGATCGGCATCATGATGGTTGCCACCGGTCGAATTGACGGGATGCGCCAGTAGGTGAGGGCGAAGAATAAGGTGACGCTCCAGATGTTGCTGGAAAGAATTTCAAACATGGTCAGAAACGGGCCGTGTTCCAGGCGTATCCAGCGGTATGTGATAGCCGCTGTGTGCACGCCGAGTCCGAGCCAGAGCAGGCCCTGAAAAATATCATCGGTGACCTGGCGGAATATGGCGGCAACGATCACCAGCGAGCCGGCTAATACGTATATAATCAGGGCCGCCCAGAGGATCAGGAGTTCAAGTTCGAGAGTCATAAGATCGCATACGTCGCTTTTTTAGTTCAAGGAGGGACTATAGCGCCAATTAATTTTGAGAAGAAGTGATTGAGTCGCTGTCCTAAAGAGATTCCGAGTTCAATCTACCAAAGGTTTTTAGTTTTGTGCCCCGACTTCCGCCCCCCGACTTCCGCAGACTCACTTGTTGAAACCTATCGCTGGTCGACTTCCGCCCAAATACCGCTTGCCTGGAGCGCTCTTGCATTGGCGGCGCTCTTTCTGGGTAATCTCATGGCGATCGTGTTGGTGTTGAGCCGCACGCCTTTTATCCAGGACCAGCTACCGGATTGGAATCTGTTTCCCCTGGCACTGGTGTACCATGTCGACTTCTCCATCGTTGTTTGGGCGTTGTGTTCAGCGGCGTTAGTCTGGCAGCAGGAGCGGCGTGTTTATAGCGATACCAGACCGCTTCGGGGTGGTTTTTTCCTGGCGCTGGCCGGTGTGTTGACGCTGTTGCTTACGCCGGTGCTCGTGACAGCGCCCGCCGTGCTTAACAGTTATGTCCCTATCCTGTTCTCGCCGCTTTATCTGGCCGGTTTTGTCATACTGGCGGCGGGTATTTTATTCCGCGCTTTTAGTGGGTCGCTGTTGCGGCAGATTTTGCTCCGTCCGAAGAATTGTTTCGAGCTGTCGGCGGTATGTTTCAGCCTGGCGTTATGGTTTTTTCTTGTCAGCGTGGCGGTTTTCTGTATAACGGCGTGGCACCTGGAGAACGTGCAGGACATCCAGGACATCCATGCGAACATCCAGGACATCCATGCGTACGCCGAACAACTCTTTTGGGGCGGCGGGCATAGCCTGCAGTTCGTTTATGTCTTGATGATGCTGGGTATGTGGTTTCGGATCGTTGGCCAGCGCTGCCCTGCGCTTAGGCCCTGGCGCGTGGTGTGGTTGAGTCTGTTGAGCTATCTCCCTGCCGCGCTTGTTGCCATCCTTATCGCGCTGTTCCTTGCCCCAGGCTCCCTAGAATCACAGCAGGGTTTCACCGGGCTAATGCGCTATGGGACCGCGCTGCCTGTGCTGGTCACCATGTTATTCGGCTGGCATTGCCGCAAGCGCTGGTGGGGTCGGCGTGAGCCGCTGTTGCACTTGGTGGTGTGTTCGGCGTTGCTGGTGGGGATTGGTTTTGTGCTTGGCGTTATGATTCGGGGCGATACACTGTTGGTGCCGGCGCATTATCATGCCACAACCGGGGCGGTGAATCTGGCTTTGATGGGGGTGTTCTACCTGAGCTTTTATCACCAGTTGTCGATCAACGGCGCGAGGTGGGTGCGACGGCAGGTGTGGCTATATAGCGCGGGCGTGATCATTCTGGTGGTGGGGCTTGCCTGGTCGGGATACTTGGGCCAGTTACGAAAAGTTGCAGGCGTTATGCAAGGTTTTTCTACGCTATGGGAGAGTCGTGCCATGTTGCTGATGGGGCTGGGTGGTGCCATCGCGTTGGCCGGGTGTTTCCTGTTTGTTTTTCTGGCTGCAAGACTGGTCTGGCGGCAGCAAACCGCTCATTTAGCAGGGTGCCCACCGGTCGAGAGGATTCCCGATGTCAATGTCTAATGCAAGGGCTAGGCTGTTGGATATAGCGCACAAATTAGACCGACGTCTGCTGCCGGCCCTATCGACGCTGTTGGTTATTTTAACCATCGGCCTGGTTATTCGCTGGCTGCCTGGCGAATGGACGCTCTCAACGGGGCGTGCGCATATGCTGTCGACGCCAACGGTTGCGTCGCCTGATGTGTCGGCGCCCCTGCCGAAAGGCGCGGCTAATATGGCGGCTGCGATGGACAAGGATTGGCGAATGAGCAGCATCGATGCACCGGCTGATCCGGCCACAAATCCAGCGGCGCATGTTTTACAGCAAGGGGAGGGGCAGCTGAAAATTTTGTTTGAACATGGCGGAGTCTTGTTGCAGTCGGGGCAGTATCAGGCGGCATTGGATGCGCTGAGGTTGGCAGAGGCCCTGTCCCCCACGCTGCCGGAAATTCAGGTAAATCTCGGGTTTGCCCTTTATGAATTGGGCCGTTATAAAGAGGCGCTGCTACACCTTGATCGTGCGACGGCACTCAGGCCCATGCAGGCGAATGCGTATTATGCTGCGGCGTTGGCGTATGAGGGGCTCGGGGAGCTGGCTGCGGCTGTTGGTGCCATGCGAAGCTATCTGCATCTCAGTGCACAGCACGGTGATGATGAGCGTTCACGGTTGTTTGCCGTAAAGGCCCGGGCCGCGCTCTGGGAATGGGACGCGCGTTTAGGCCGCGCCACGACGAAGCCGGCTGAGGCAACCGTACAGCCTTCTATTATACCGCCGACGATTCGGGCACGGCTGCATACCGGTACGTTATCCGGCCCTTTTTACGGGAATAAAGCAGCCCCAAGGCGTGCCGAAGAGGGCCCCATACGCGATGCGCGTCCTGGGTCGGCCCCGGCAGCAGGTCTGCCTGTTACGCATTAAAAACCATCAGTGGGATGAGAGTACATGAATAAAGCCAATACCTTTACCGCCCTGTTGATACCGGTGTTATGGATGTCCCCCCTATGGGTACAGGCTCAGTCGTGTGAGGAGGGCGCGCTTGCCAATATGCCTACCGAACGCTTCCTGCTCCAGGATGACGGCGTAGCGATCGATCGCGTCACCGGGTTGGCCTGGCAGCGCTGTGCCGTTGGGCAGGTATGGGGGGGGAATACCTGTTTGGAAAGCCCTAAAAAGCAGGTGAAATCCTGGTTCAGCTGGCGCGATGCTCACGGTGAGGTGCAGCGTATTAATGCCACGGAGACGGGAAAGGGCTGGCGGTTGCCGAGCGTCCAGGAGCTAAGAACGTTGATCGCACGGAACTGCGAGGACCCGGCTATCAATACCGAGGTTTTTCCGAATGCTCCCGCCTGGTTTTTTTGGAGCGCCACAGAATACAAGGATAATCCGGATTACGCCTGGCAGATCGATTTTAAAAATGGCGAGATTAATGCCCACCTTAAAGTCAGTATCTCTTACCATATTCGTTTGGTGAAAGGCAGTCTGATTCCGACATCCCGCAAGGCGCGTTCGACAACCTCTGCCGAAGATCAGCGCATGCAGGAGTGGAATGATGGCATTCATGACCCGGCAAACCCAGACTTGTCCATGTTGCAGCTGCCTTCCGAGATCATCGGCAAGCTGCCGCGTGATTCATCCGAACAGATCGATTGGGCAAAGTCGCTCGTCGATAAACGTATTGCCCCTCGAGCTAGCCGGGTTGGTGATGACGAGATGGTGGTCTGGGATCAGGATATCGTATACAAGGACACGGCGGCGATGCCCTATGTACGCTTTCCACATAAATTGCACAGTATGTGGCTGGCGTGTGAAAACTGCCATGATGCGATCTTCCCGGCCCAGCGGGGAAAGGTGGATATCAGTATGGGTTCCATCTATACGGGGGAGCACTGTGGCGTATGCCATGGCAAGGTCGCATTTTCACCGCATAACTGTGAGCGCTGTCATAGCATATTGCATGAAGGGTCGCCGGTTAAATGGTGGTAAATCGGTCTGGCAGGCGGCGGACCGAACGCTGTAGGGGCATCCCTGAATGGGCGCGCGAAGAAGCCCAGGCGTAGGGCGAAAAGAAAAAAAGGAGCGCCTAGCGCTCCTTTTTTTGGTTAAAGTCATTTTTATTTGGTTATAACCTGTTTGGCGACCCGCGCCAGGCGTTATTCCGGCGCTTTTGCCGCCGGTTTGGCGCCGGGTTTCAGCTTCTTTAGTTTGGCCTCGGCTTCCAGGCGTTTGACCTTGCCCAGATAACCATCGGTTTCGGCCAGTGCTGCGGGACGGTATATCTCGAGTTTGGCATGGTACTGGTCGACGACGTAAACGCGCCCGTCCTCATCGACGTCGATTCCGGCGGGCAGCATATATTCGGCACGATCCCCTCGTGAGTTGCGTTCACCGATAAACATCAGCAGCTGTCCCTCTTTGTTGAAAATCTGGTAATTGCCAAACCCGGCGTCGATGACGTAGATGTTGCCATCCGGGTCGAGGCTGATACCTTTGGGGCGCGAGAACTTACCGTATTCGAGGCCGATTTTACCAAACGAGCGGACGTGGTTGCCGTCCTGATCCAAAATGCTGACGCGGAAGTTTCCGCTGTCTACCACATAGATCAAGCCATCTTTGCCGATGACGGCATCCTTGGGTAGGTTAAAGGTGCCTTCTTCGCTGCCGCGGGTACCGATGGTCTTGATATGTTTGCCGCTGGCAATGTCAAACACCTGCAGGTTATGCAAATTACTGCTGACGCCACCGACATCGACAATAAAGAGCAGGGTGCCTTGCGGGTTTACGGCGATACCGGAGGGGCGGGACAGCAGGGCAGGATCACCGAGGCGTTTGAGGAACTTGCCATCCCGATTAAACATCAGGGCCTCTTTGCTGACGGAATCCATAACATAGACATTGCCGTGGTCATCAGAGTCCAGGCCCATCGGTTTGCCAATAGGGATCGGCAGGTCGGACGTGATCTTACGGAATATTTTATCCGCATGGTCGATCATAATAACCGCGCTTTGCACCGTGTCGCTGACGAAGATACGCCCTTGGTGAACGGTAACATCGAACGGCTTGGCGAACCCTTCGGCACCACGGGAAACGCCGGTGAGATAGCGCGTCATGATTTCGTCTTCTGTTTCGCCTTCAATATCGATGTTACTTCGAATGGAATGCTCGAACACAAAGCGTGCCTCGTCAGGCGGGCTTGGAAAGACTAATGTGGGACGTTCGGCTACCGGAGGCGGCGCGGCGCAACCCGCCAAGGCCAAAAGGAGCAGAATCGATAGTCGCTGGATGATGAGAGCGATACTTTGCGTTGGCATGATGTGTCGGATTCCCTGTTGTCGTTTGGATCCCGGCGTGCGAGATCGCGTATCCTCAGTTCACTGTCAGTGAAAGGTTAAATTCAAGTAAGATAGGAAGCAAGTACCCCGCCGGGGTGAATGTTAATGATCGATTCATTTTGCTATGATTTGTGCGGTTTTATCTCCAGGTACGAGTTTACCTAACTTTTCAGTGGAAATTTAAGGCTATCTTCATGGAACGTAAAAGATATTTTTCCGGTCTGCTGTCTATTTTGTTTCTAGGGCCCGTGTTTGCTGCGTCGGTCGATCAAACGATGAGCGAACATGCTGGCCACGGCGCGATGGTAGCGGAGCAATCGCCCTCTAAACCCTCCGTGGAGAAAATTTACCAGGCGTTCTGTTCGGTTTGTCATGGTGATGCCGGTGACGGTAAAAGTCGCGCCAGTGGTGGCTTGGTGTCGCCACCGCGGGACTTTACCACACCGATGGCTGGGGTGGAGTTGACCCGCGAGCGTATGATCAAATCGATCGCGGAAGGCCGCCCCGGTACCGCGATGAGTGGTTGGAAGGCGCGTTTGAGCGGTGAGGAGATTGCGGGCGTTGCCGATTACATTCGAGAGCGCTTTATGCCATCCAGTACCACGGAAGTCAGTTCTGACGGTCGGCGTATCTTTGCCGAATACTGCTCGGTCTGCCATGGTGATCGCGGACAGGGTGCCGTCTGGGCGCAGAGCGGGCTGAATCCTCCCCCGGCGAATTTTACCGACCCGGTGCTTCAGAAAGGCTTAAGCCGAGAACGTATGATCTTCTCTGTGACTTATGGCCGTCCGCAAACCGCCATGGCATCGTGGCAGAAGCGCCTCAATGACGATGAGATCGAATCGGTCGTTGATTACATCCGACAGTCCATCATGGGCGTGCGTGACGATGCGATGCCTATGCCGCATGCTGAGGCTGCACCCCGCGCGGCCATGAATGAAGCGCATGATCACGATGCACATGGCTTGGAGAATCTGAATGATCCGATGCCATTGGGCTTAATCGGGGATGCCGAAGCAGGTCTTGCCCGCTATGAGAAAAGCTGTGTTGCCTGTCATGGTGAAAAGGGCGATGGTCAGGGACCACGAGCCTATTTTATCTTCCCTAAACCGCGTGATTTCCGTCATCCGGCAGCGCGGGCAAAATATAGCCGGGTTCACCTTTACGACGTGATTTCCAAAGGCGTTATCGGTTCAGAGATGCCGGCCTGGAATAAAGTATTGAGTAAGCAAGAGATTGCCGATCTGTCCGAGTATGTGTTCCACGCATTTATTCGCCCTGAATCCTGATTAACGCGCAAAAATGGAGCCACTATGAGTCCGGGAACGTTGTTGCGGCGCTGTGTCGCTGCGGTCTGGGGTGTTCTGACGCTGTCGGTAAGTACGCAGGTTTATGCCTCCGTCGATGTCGAGCGTCATGAGCAGGGCCGTCAACTTTATAATTACCGTTGCTACTATTGTCACGGTTACTCCGGGAACGCCGCCACGCTGGCGGCAACGTTTATGCTACCTGCCCCGCGTGACTTTACCACCACACTCCCGGAATCATTGAGCCGTGATCGAATGCGGCGTGCAGTGACCGAAGGCGTAGCGGGAACCGGAATGGTTTCCTTTACCCGCTATCTGAATACGGACGAAATCGAGATCGTTGTCGATTTTATCCGTCAGGAATTCATGACTGACCAGCGGGAAAACACCCGCTACCACACGGTAGAAAATGGCTGGCCGAATCACGAGCGATACCGGGTCGCCTTTCCATTTGCTACCGGGGAACTGGCACTCGATACCGCGCAGGAAGCCTTGGATGCTGACCAGCGTCAGGGCCTGGCGCTTTTCCTGACCAGCTGTATCAGTTGTCATGATAGAGCCAGGGTCGAGGACGAAGGCGCCATCTGGGGTCTGCGCGCTATTTCCTACCCGCGTAATAACTTTTCCTATTCCGAAATCGATGCGGTGACTTCCGCCAGCGTCTACGCCAAGCATGATACGCCGCAGGCGCTGGATGGTTTGACCCCGCAGGAGCAACAGGGCGCTGATCTGTTTCAGGCGAACTGTGCGTTTTGTCATGCGGCTGACGGTACGGGCAAAAACTGGATCGGCAGTTTCCTGGATCGTCATCCTCGCGACCTCACCGACAGTACATTTATGACCGCGATGGATCGCCAGGGTCTGCGGGCGGTGATTCGGGATGGTATTGTGGGCTCTTCGATGCCGGCCTGGAAATCGGTGCTGGATGAAGCGCAGATTCAAGCCTTGATCAGTTACATATCCCGGGCGTTTCATCCGGTAAAAGTAACGCCGGTGGCAGAGCAATAGCGATGCGCTTTTGGCCGATTACACGCGGATTGTTGCTGTCTCTTCTCGTCGCGACGCTTGTGGGCTGTAGTGAGGATGACGCCGCCTCGGTTCGGACGCTGCCTGATGTCGATCTGCATGCGGTTGATGGGACGTTGCTGCAAGGCGGTCAGCGCGGGTTCGCTGCTTATCAGGGGCGTACCCTGATCATCAATTTTTGGGCGACCTGGTGTTTGCCGTGCCGCGAAGAGATGCCTGATCTGCAGCGCTTATCAGAATTGCTGGATGCTAAGCGTTTTGCCGTGATCGGCGTTGCGGTGGATAAGGACCTTAACTTGGTTCGGGAATTTCTTCTGAAATACCAGATTGGCTTCGATCAGTTTGTTGACCCGGATATG
This sequence comes from Motiliproteus sp., assembly GCA_041586615.1. GTDB lineage: Bacteria > Pseudomonadota > Gammaproteobacteria > Pseudomonadales > Balneatricaceae > Motiliproteus. The sequence continues at coordinate 70,913 of JBFGZS010000011.1, forward strand.
CGCCTGGCGGGTGATACCTTACAGGTAGAGTTTTTCCCGGAAACGCTGGTCGTCGGGCCTTCCGGAAAAATACAAAAACGGATTGTCGGGGCTCGGGCCTGGTCTGAGTTATCGTATATACAGGCCTTGCTTGGTCAGGACGCGCTAGGGTTGTCGGAAAATGAATGAGATCACCTCTCCTCCGTCACGAAGCACCACGGCCCGCGGGGGTGGTTCGCTGCGTACCAAAAGCACGCTGTTTTTACTCCTGCTTTTTGCCTATAGCATCGCACTGGCGGGTTATGTGCTCTATCAGAAATCGAAGCTGGTGGAGCAATTGGCGGTCCTGGCTGAAATTCAAGAGCAGGAGAGCGCGTTGGTCGAAGCTGATCTGGCGGCTTTTTCAGCCATTACCGAACTGTTCATGATTGTTGACCCGCAAGGTCGGGACGCGGTGTTAAACCGGGTGCATGTGCATTTCACTCAGCTGCAGCGCAATTATTCACGTTTGGAATCCCTCTACCCTGACCGTGCGGATGCCTTTAAGGCGATGCTCAGGCTATTGGCGGAAACGATTGTACGACCGGATACCGAGCATTTGGTCGCGCTGCGTGACCAGCTTGCAGACAATAAAGCCCGGCTCGACCAGCTTTTGTCACAAAACCGCGCGCGGCGTCAGTCTGCGCTCAATCAGTACCTAAACCAGAGTAATCGGGTGGCGCTGCAGTCATTGTCACTCGGTGTGTGCGGTTTGGTCGCGCTGGGGATCGTGGTGGCCGTCTTTTTTGGTCGACTGACCTCTGACCTGCTGCGATTGCATAGGCGTGTCGACCAGATTGTTCAGGGCTACCGCGGTGCGCCGTTGCAGGCACGGCGTAACGATGAGGTCGGCGAATTGATCGCGGGTGTCAATGAAATGGCCGACCGGCTGCGTGGTCGCGAACAAGAGCTCGAAATTGAGCGCTACAAGCAGTTTCATCTGGATAAGATGGGGGCCATCGGGCACCTGGCCGCCGGTATCGTGCATGAGGTGGGTAATCCCGTTGCAGCGATTCTGGGTTTAGCGCAAGAGTGTAAAGATGCGCTAAATGCGGGTGATGAGCGCGAGGCCGGTGACGTGCGTAATACCCGTGATGAGCTCGACCGTGAGCAGCTAGCGGCCAATATCGACTATATCGCCCAGTATGCCGAACGGTTGCGGTTGATCTCCGAGGATCTGGCCGCCTTCAATCGCCCGCGCCGGGAACCCTATGAATTGTTGGATATCAATGAACTGATTGCCAATATTGAAAATATTCTACGCTACGATGAACGCTGGTATGGCATTCGTCTGGTTACCGATATGGATCAGGGGGTGTCGGCTATCCGCGGCGCCAGCGATCAGTTGAGCCAGCTGATTATGAATCTGGTCGTCAATAGTTTGGAATCGATCGATCCGCTGTTGCCGCGTCAGGGGCAGGTCGTCGTAAAAACCCGCCGCTGTGATGATGGCGTACAGGTGGAGGTTCGGGATAACGGTTGTGGTATTTCTGCCGAGGAGCAGGCGCGCGTATTCGACGCATTTTACACCACCAAAGATGCCAAAGGATCAGGGTTAGGATTGCTGCTGTCTTCGTCGATTGTCACGGATCATGGGGGGTATATACGGCTTGAATCGACCCCTGGAGAAGGGACCTGTGTCCGTGTGTTTTTGCCATACGATAGCCGTAAGCCGGTGGATCCAAGAGTTGAGTCGGCATGATTGTAGCGCTTTGCGACCTGTCGCGGCATTTTCGAGCCAACCCCTTATCGGTACTCGTCGGTCTTCTGTTGACCCTGTTGTTGCTGTTGGGGTCCTACTTTCTGTATCACAATGATATTCAGATGCGTCGACAGATGCTGGTCCATGACCAGGTTCAGCATGTGCAATTGCAGCGGCTGCTGCTTGAGCAGCATTTGCAGACAGCCATACGCGACCTCAGGCATCTGTCATCGGTTGAAGAGCACGGGGAAAAGCATGACTGGGTGTCATTAGCGTCCCACACCTGTAATCGGTTCTCGCGTTATTCGAAATTGGGTTTTTGGAGCCTGTCTTCCGGGAACAGCCGGGAGCTAGAGTGTGAAGGGGGCATTGACGGTGAGGATGTTTTTCCCGTCGATTACATTGCGCCGTTGCACCAGGGCATTGATTTGTCCTTGGCAGGGCCTGGTTTGCCGGATACCGAACGGATTCAGGTGCGCTTAACCTGGCCAGAGGCGGGTGCAACGGGCGGGCACCCGCGCATCTGGGGGTTGGTCTATCCGTTGACCGGGCTGGCCGATAAGGCCGGGATCGATCATCACAACCATGAAGTGCTCATGGTTTTCAGTGACGGAGACGCCTGGTTGCGTTATGCCCTGGATGCCGGCCTGACGACTCAGGCCGCGCAAAGCATCTGGTTGGCGATGCGAGAAAGCGGTAGTGTGTTTAGCCCCTTAGGATTGTTTAGTTACCAGGACGTTGCTGTACGTGACCCCTTGGATGGGAGTCTGGTTACGCGCTGGAAGCTGGTGTCCTTGGTTGACCAGGAACACCTGGATCGGGACTACCGCGTATTCTTCCGGCATATGAGTTATATCGTCGCGTTGTTTTTGATCCTGGTGTTTACCCTCTTTCAGTATTCCAGGGGGATTATTGGTGAGCAGGCGCGCATGCTGGATGACCTGCGGCAGAAGCAGGGTTTTCTCGACGAACTGATCAATAGCAGTCCCGATGCGATGGTCACCGTGGCGCTGGATGGCGATATCATTGCCTGTAATACGCGGACGGAGTCGCTGTTCGGGTATGCCTCTGGTGAGCTGGAGGGCGCGTCCGTTGAGTCATTGCTTCCCTCCGATTATCAGTTGCATGATCTCGATTATACCCAGCGCCACCAAAATCTGACGCGTTCCAAGGGCTTTGAACGCGATGAGCTGATTGCCGTTCGCGGTGACGGTGACGCGTTTCAGGTCGAGGTGACATTTTGTCGGTTGGCCAGCCAGAAAGCGCCGCTTTTGTTACTGATTGTGCATGAGATTACCGAGCAATCGGTAGCCGAGCGCGAGCTGGAACGTTTACGCTTGCAGTATTTTCAGCAGGAGAAAATGGCCCAGATTGGTTTGCTGGTTACCGGCGTTCTGCATGAGGTTGGTAATCCGCTTGCTGCCATCCAGGGGTTATTGGAAGAGGTTATATCTGATGATGCCGAGCGCACCGCGCCATTATTGACCCCGCACTACCGTAACAATATTGAGCTTGTGCTGCAGCAAACGGACCGTATTCGAAGTATCAGTCGTGATATCTCGGGCTTTGCTTCGCCGAATCAGCCTGAGCGGGGATTGATGGATCTTAATGCCATATTGGTGAACACGACCCGATTGCTGAGTTATGACAAGCGTTGGCGTGGCATCGCATTAACACTGGATCTGGATCCGCAATTGCCGGCACTCGATGGCGAGTCGGATCAATTGACGCAAGTCTTTATGAATCTATTGGTGAATGCCTCGGATGCGTTTGCCGGGTTAACTTCCGAGTCGGCGCAGGTTGTGGTGAGGTCCAGGCTGATTGGGACCGATATGATACAGGTAGAGATTGTAGACAATGGATCGGGTATTCTGGCCCAGGATATTGTGCATATATTCGATCCTTTTTATACCACCAAACCCAAGGATAAGGGTACCGGTTTAGGGTTATCCATCTGTGAGAAGCTGGTTGAAGAGCATCAAGGCTGTATTGAGATCGAATCGGTTCCCGGCGAGGGGACACGTGTCGGCGTCTATTTTGAAATATTATCCTGAGAGGGCGTTAAGGGCTATTTATCAGGATCGGCGTACAGGTCGTACGCGACTATTTGAGGCGATTGGATGCGTTATCTAAAAGTATTGATTGTGGATGATGAGCCGGCATTAAGGCAGATTTTGGGTAACGCCGTGTCGAAAGCGGGGCATGAGGTAACCTTGGCCGAGAATGGTACGCAAGCCTTGGAATTCCTGGCTGGCGGTGCGTTTGATGTGGCGTTATGCGATATCCGTATGCCGGATATGACCGGGATTGATGTGGTTAGCCGTGCCCGGGGCAACGGTATTGAAACCGCGTTTCTTGTGATGACCGCCTATGCCTCGGTCAATACAGCGATCGAGGCGATGCGCTGTGGCGCGTATGATTATATGATCAAGCCGCTGCGCAACGACGATGTGCTGAACAGGCTAAATCAAATCGCCGATATGATTGGCCTGAGGTCGGAGAATAAAACCTTACGTCGCTTGGTGATGGGGCTTGAGGGCGAACAATGCCCGATGGTTTCACCGGCGATGCGGCGTATTGATCGCCTGATCGCCAAAGTCGCAGTCACCGACAGCACGGTGTTGATTACCGGTGAAAGCGGGACGGGTAAGGGCGTGACGGCGCGTTCCATACATCAATTGAGTAGTCGTGCCGACGCCGCCTTTATACCGGTTAACTGTGGGGCGATCCCTGAAAACCTGCTTGAAAGCGAATTTTTCGGGCATATAAAAGGCGCCTTTACCGGTGCCACGAAGCTGAAGAAAGGGTTGTTTCTAGAAGCCGATCAGGGGACTATTTTCCTAGATGAAATCGGTGAATTGCCGCTTTCTCTGCAGGTTAAGTTGCTGCATGTCCTCGAGCAGAAGCAGGTCCGTCCGGTCGGTTCGGAGAAAATGACACCGGTGGATGTCAGGATCGTTGCCGCGACCAATCGCGACCTTGCCGCGATGGTTGCTGAGGGCTCTTTCAGAGAAGATCTGTTTTTTCGGTTGAACATTTTTAATATAGAACTGCCTTCACTACGGGATAGGAAAGAGGATATTCCGTCATTGCTGGCTTTCTTTGTGCGCCGGGAAGCCAAAAAAATGGGCTTGGCTGAAGAGATCCGCCTGGATAAAGAGGCCAGTGATCTGCTGTGTGAATATCGCTATCCGGGCAATATTCGCGAACTCGAAAATGTGGTGGCGCGGGCTTTAATTCTGGCCGAGGATAATGTCATCCAGAGTACGGATTTGCCGCAGCAGGTGTTGAAAATACAGGCGGGTAGCGGTGTCGAAAGCATGACCTTGCGGGAACAGGTCCGGCTGTTTGAGATCGACGTGATCTCTCGGACGCTGGAGGAGGTCGGTGGTGACCGCCGCGAAGCGGCGCGTCGACTCGGGCTGGGTTTGTCCAGCCTGTACCGTAAATTGGAAGAAAGTTAATCGCGGTCTATGGAGTAGAAATCATGCATAAACAGAGACGGTTGAATCTGGGGTTTGTCCTGTGTCTGGGTGCCTTGGCGCCTCTCGGTCATGCTGAAGTGTCGGTTGATGACGATCTGCGTTTGGGGGTTCAAGCCTTCGAGCGTGCCGATATTATGGGCGCAATGGGGCCGTTAGAGCGGGCCGCACACAAAGGCTACCCCAAGGCCCAGTATCTGTTGGGTTATATTATGGAGCGAGGGGAAGAAAACGCTGCTGCCTATCAATGGTTTGCGATGGCCGCCGAGCAGGGGGATGCGGACTCGCAGGTCGCCCTATCGGCTATGATTTTTCAGAAGAAACTCGGCATAGAACACGATAAGGCCGAGGCGTTGCGTTGGTTGCAGCAGGCTGCGGGCTCGGGCTCGGCCGTGGCGATGAACCGTTTGGCCTTGATCTATGCAGAGGGGCGCCATGGGGTCACACAAGACCTGGCGGCTGCCGTGGCGCACTACCTGAAGAGCGCTGAGTCCGGTGATACGAATTCGATGAGCCGTCTGGTGCAGGCCTTCACCGCAGGCGAATTAGGCCTGTCCGTTGATCCGGCTAAGGCCGCCGAGTGGTCGGCACGAATCGCCCAGGCTAAGCAGAAGTGACCCGCAAGCCGACGCGGCGATCAGGGCGATATTCCTGCACGTTAATTATGGGTTTGATGGTAGTATCAGCCTCCGTTAACATGGCGATTGCGGGTGCGCTGGCTGACGGTAAGCAGTCTTACCAGCAGTATTGTGCGGGTTGTCATGGTGACGGAGGGAAGGGCGTGTCGCACCGTATGCCAGACTTCACCCGGTCGCAAGGGTTGCTGAGCACAGACCGAAAACTGGTTGCCCACGTCGAAGCCGGTAAAGGCTTGTGTCCGTCGTATCAGACCATTATTCCCAGAAAGAACATCTTCTCTATTATTCGTTATATAAGGACATTGAGATAATGCCAAACCTATTTCGAGTGTTATTGGTAACACTGTGTGCGTTGTTAGCCGCCGCCTGCTCGGATGGCGAGAAAGCGGCCAAACAGGCCAGTGAGGATACCGCCACAGACAGCACCCTGAGTGTCAGACGTCACCAGGTTTTGGATGCTTTCCAGGTTGGAGAAAACGTGTATGTGCGCTCACTCGCCGTGGAGAATGACGCCAATAAGCTGTGGGTGGGGACATCGCTGGGTGTGCACGAAGTCGATTTGGCGAACAATGCGGTGGTCAATACCTTTACGCGCGACGATGGGCTTGCGAACGAATATGTATTTGCGATTGGTATCGATAGCGATGGCTATAAATGGTTTGGTACCAATGCCGGCGGAATGAGCCGCTACAAGGCTGGCGAGTGGAAGACCTACTTCCCGCTACACGGTTTGGCGGACTATTGGATCTACGCCTTTGCTAACCACCCCGATGGGGCGCTGTGGGTAGGAACCTGGGCCGGTGCGAATCGGCTGGATCGCAAAACCGACCAGATGGAGACCTACGTCAAGGAGCTGATCAACGAGTGGGTTTACGGACTGGATGTCGACCAACAGGGGCGCGTCTGGTTCGGCACCGAGGGCGGTGTCAGCATGTACGACGGTAAAACCTGGGTATCCTGGACCCACGATGACGGTATCGGTGCACCGAATAACGACGCGCTGGCGTTCAGCACCAACACCGGTTTGGGAACCCGCGATCGGCATGATCTGGGAGTGCTTAACGGCGGGCAGGCAACCTATAACCCCAATTATGTCTTTAGCCTGATGGTCGATAAGGCTGAGCAGATCGTGGTTGGAACCTGGGGCGGGGGCGTCAGTATTTTTGACGGTAGCGCGTGGCGCAACCTGACCTCGGCAGACGGCCTGGCCGGCGACATTGTGTACAGTGTGTTGCAAGGCCGTGACGGGGCGTATTGGTTTGGCACCAACGGTGGCGTTTCCCGTTATGACGGCACGTCTTGGCAGAATTACAATGCCCAACACGGCTTGCCGGGTAATGATGTCTATGCCCTGGCAGAAGCGCCCAATGGCGATGTCTGGGCGGGTGCGCGGGGTGGTGTGGTGCGAATCGGCCAGCGTACAGGCGCATTCCACTGATCCAGTGGTTTATTCAATGTTGAAGCGGAGGTGAATAGTGAATATGGATATTAAAGCGGTTGGTACGCTAGGCGTGGTTGTCGGGGGAATGGTGGTGGCAGCGTTGATGATCAATAGCGCCGATCAACGTTTTGTGTCGTCTACGCCGATTGGCGCTGTCGAGCAGGCCGTCGTTGCGCTGCCGGGCGTGTCGGCCACCACATTGGTGACACCGGCGGCGCCTGCCGTGGCACCCGCAACGAGCAAGTTCACCCATTACCGGGTCGGAAATCGTAACGTCAAGTCGATCTTTGCCGACGAGAGCGGCGTGGTTTGGGTGGGGACCTCGGGTGGGGTGGTGCGCTACGACACGACGAATGATGGGTATGAGCATTACGGTGTCCGTAATGGCTTGCTGGCCAACGGTGTGTTTTATGTTGGCCAGCTGGGTGACCGGGTTGCGGTGGGCACCTACGGCGGTGGGTTGTCGCTATTGTCGGAAAAAACCGGGCAGTGGCAGACGTATAACGTACCCGAGGGCTTGGGTGATGCCTTTGTTTACGACGCCATTGAAGTGGCCAATGGTGATGTCTGGATCGCGACCTGGACGGGCGTTAACCGCGTGATCCAGGGCGATCTCGATGCGGCGGACGCGTGGGAAGTCTACACCGTTGAAAATACCGCGGGAGGCCTGCCCAATGACTGGGTCTATGGCTTGGCTGAAGGCAAAAACAACGATATCTGGCTGGCGACCGAAGGCGGTCTTGCGCACTACAGTTACAGCGACGGGTCCTGGCAGCATTGGACCCATGGCGAGGGTCTGGGTGCGCCCTACGAGCAGGTAAAAGGCCAGAATAAATTTGACCGTGACCCCGCACAATATTCTTCCCATCATGCCCGGCAAAAGATCGAGCAGGGGTTGCAAAATGTCACGACGGCCTACAACCCCAACTATATCGTCTCGCTCACCGTGGATAGCCAAGGCGTGGTTTGGGCCGGAACCTGGGGCGGTGGCTTGAGTCGTTATGATGGACAAAACTGGAAAACCTATACGGTAACCGATGGTTTGCCGGCTAACCATATCTTTATGCTGCATGAAGACCGGGATGGTGTGCTTTGGGTCGGTACCAGCGGCGGCCTCGCGAAGAAGCTTCCCGGTACCGATCGTTTTGACGTCTACACGACAGCGGATGGACTGTATTCAGAGGCAGTGTTCTCGATGACGACGCAAGCGGATGGTACGCTGTGGGTCGGCAGTTTTGGCGGCATTGCCAGAATCACAGAATTAACCCAGGGTTCCCGATAGCGGGATTGGTCTTCTCAAATTCGGGAAGAACATGCGCGGTTTGATGTGGTTATTTCCTTTTCTGAGTGTGTTTTTATTTCTTATCGTTGAAATAAAAGGGTTTTTTATAATTGGCACAGCAGGTGCATTGTTTAGATCAGGCTAACCTGCAAGTTGCCCAGCGGTAAGCGGCAGCAGCGCTTAGAAATTAAAGGGGATAACCAATGAAAACCTATACGAAAAAGCATTTAGCAGCCGCTTTGCTAACCGGTGGTGTCGCGATGGTGATGAGTGGTGCTGCAGTGTCCGGCATCGCCAATACCAAGCATAACTTGGGGTCGAGCGGAACGGGTCCTAATACGCACTCAGGTACTGGTGAGATCTGCGTGTTCTGTCACACGCCGCACGGAGCGTCCACGGGAGCTGGGATTGTTGTGCCCTTGTGGAACAAGGCGTTGCCTAGCGCTGGCAGCTTTCAAACCTACGACCAGCTGGGGACCAGTTCCCTCGATGGCGCGGTTGTTTCCGTCGGTTCGGTGTCGATCGCTTGTTTATCCTGTCACGATGGTTCTCAGGCGATGGACAACATGGTCAACAAGCCGGGTAGCGGCAACGTTGGATTGACCGGCACATGGACGGGTAGCGGGACTATGACAGGTTTGCCAGCGTTGGGAACCGATCTGCAAAACGACCATCCGGTGGGGATTCAGTATGCCGGTGGTGGCTGTTCAGCCGGTAGTGCTTGTGGCACGGCCGAATTTAACGATAAAGACTTTAAGCCGGCGAGCTATCAGAATATCAACAATAATGATGTCTGGTGGGTAGATTCACCGTCAGGCAGTTTGGTCTCTGGCGCGGCTACTTCAACGACCGCTAATCGCGATAAGTCAGATATGCAGCTGTATACCCGCAACAGCGAGCCGTTTGTCGAGTGTGCTAGCTGCCACGATCCGCACGTTGAAAACACCACCTTCCTGCGTATCGATAACACCGGTAGTAAGGTTTGCCTGGCTTGTCACACCAAGTAAGCTAACCGTTTATATGAAAGCGAGCCGGGCGTTGCCTGTCTCGCTTTTTTTTTAGTGCGCCAGCGCGCGTCGCTCTATGGGCTGTTACAGAAAAGCGCATCTTTATGCGACGGTTGGCCGGCGCGTTTTGGGTATCGGACATTGAGGTCTTATTCACTTTGCTTTGTAGGTTTATAGGGTGATAGGTTAATATTTGCTGCGCATCGATCCCGCGTGATGGGGGGGGTTGCATGTAGGCTTTATGCTTGGTTATTGCTGCGATATAGGGAGGTTCCGTGCGAGTGAGTCTTAAGCGTTGTATGTGGGTCTGTGGTCTGGTCCTGGGGTTTCAAGCGGCGGTGTCGGCCCAGGAATCTGGCGCCGAGGTTTTTGGCGCGGTGGCGCTGCGGGTTAACGGCGAGCCGGTGTATCTGGTCGAGTATGCCAATGCGTATCGCCAGGGCATGAAGAACCGCTTTTATCATGGCTCCGTGCCGGAAGGGGAGCTTAAATCGTTTAATCAGCAGGTGCTGGATACGCAGGTTAACTTGGTGTTGGCTGAACAGGAGGCGCTTTCGCGCGGCCTGGCGTTCGATGCGGCCTGGGTTGAAAAGAACGTGGCGGAGCTGGATGCGGCAAACCAGAGCAGTGAACAATGGGCCGTGCTGCGGGAGCGGTGGTTGCCCCGCGTACGTCTCTCTTATGAGCGGCAATCGTTATTGGCGCGTTTAGAAACATATGTGCGAGACAGTGTGCGGGCAACCGATGCGGAGGTATTGGCATACTATCAGCAGAAGCCCGAGTCCTTTACGCAGCCACCGCGTCAGCGTGTCTCGTTGTTGCTTATGAAGGTGGATCCCTCTGCGGGCGCGGAAGGCTGGCGTCGCGTCGGCGAAGCAGCTGCGCAGCTGCGCAAGCGCCTGGATGGGGCTGAGAATTTTAGTGATCTGGCAGAAGAGTTTTCGGATGACCCATCGGCGGCCAATGGTGGCGATATGGGCTATCTCCATCAAGGGATGTTAGGCACCGATGCCCAGTTGGTCCTGGATGCCCTGGCGATTGGTGATATATCAGAGCCGGTGATGTTGTTGGACGGCGTCGCGCTGTTTCATTTGACCGATCGCATACCGGCCAATCTGCAGGCTTTTACTGTTGTCCGCGAGCGCGCGAAGGGGCTTTATCTGCGTGAGCGGGGTGAGCTGGAATGGCAGGCGTTGTTGTTTAAGCTGCGCCAGGGCGCAGATATCGAGATCGATGAGGCGTTGCTAGCAACCGTTATCCATAAGTAGACGTTCGTGACGCTTCTCAAGCGAGCCTTATATGGTCGGCTTTCTGCGTTGGTGCTGCTGTGGTTTGCGGTAGTCGCCAGCGCGGCGGCGCAGTCGGTGTTGGTGTTATCGTCGCCATTAACCCGGTTTGTCGGCGAGACCACCTATTCGACCCGCCTCGATTTCGGCGATGGGGTGCTGGGCGGGGTTAGCGGTCGAGGGCAGGACCTGGCGCATGCCTTCGATTTTGGCTACCTGCAGCGGGGGTATTTGTGGAAACCTTGGTTTTCACGGGTCAATATTCAGCTGGATGCCAGTCTCGATTACTTGACCAGTTCGACCCGCACGGAGAACGCCAAAAACAAGCATGACGCGTTGCTGTTGTCCGGTGGCGGGATGGTCGATGTTGTTTTTTATCCCGGTAGCCGCTTTCCATTGACGTTATTGCTGCAGCACCGCGAAAATTTCTCTGATTCAGGGCGCGCGCAAAGTAGTCACTATCAATCGTCATTGTCTTTAACCCAGGAGTACCGGTCCCCTTATTCCGGGGGGGTG